>CAIJZY010000017.1 GCA_903825285.1 uncultured Opitutia bacterium
GAGACCGTGCACGAGGGCAAGATCGCCACGCTCAAGCGCTTCAAGGACGACGCCAACGAAGTCCGCGCCGGCCTCGAGTGCGGCATCAAGCTCGACGACTTCAACGGCTACCAGGCCGGCGACCTCATCGAGTGCTACGAGATCCAGAAGGTCCGCGCGTCGCTCTGACCGCGGCGGCCCGCCGCCGCGTCGGAGTCCGGAGACAAACCCAATGTCCAACCGCACGCTTCGGGTCAACGAGCTCATCCAGCGCGAGCTGAGCGCCATCCTCCGCCAGCGCTACCAGAGCGAGGCGGTCGCCATCACGCTCACCGAGGTCCGGGTCTCGCCCGACCTGCGGGACGCCCGCGTGTTCGTCTCCATTGTCGGCGACGACGACACCGTGGAGCAGAAGCTGCGCTGGCTCCGCACCTGCGCGAAGGACCTCCACCAGGAACTGGGCCGCCGCATCGTCCTGAAGTACCTGCCGCGCTTCACCTACGTCCGCGACCAGTCCGCCGTCCGCGGCTCCCGCATCCTCAGCCTGCTCGACGCCGTGGACCACACGGCGCCGGCGTCGCCGCCACCTCCCGACCAACCGTGACCCCCTTCTTCCCGCATCTCGCCGCCGACTTCCAGCGGCTCCTCGCCCGCCTGCAGGGCCGCCGGGTCGCCGTCGTGGGCCATGCCCGGCCCGATGGCGACTGCATCGGCTCCCAGGTCGGCCTCGCCCGCCTGCTGGCCGGCACCGGGCTCGACGTGACCTGCGTCAACGCCGACGCCGTGCCGCGGCGCCTGGAGTTCCTCGCCAAGGGCATGACGTTTGTCCGTGCCGACGACATGCTCCGCGACACCTGCGACTACGCCGCGGTGTTCGTCGATTCCGCCGACCACGCCCGCCCGGGCGAGCGGCTCCGCGCGCGGTTTCCGGCCCCCGTGGGCAACATCGACCACCACCTGTCCAACGTGGGCTACGCCGAGGTGAACATCGTCGACAGCGGCGCCGCCGCCACGTCCGAGATCCTCGCCGGTCTTGCCTTTGACCTGGGACTCCCGGTGGACGCCCAGGCCGCGCAGGGTTTCTACACCGGCATCGTCACGGACACGGGTCAGTTCCGCTACGCCTCCACCACGCGCCGCACCTTCCTGCTGGCGGCCGAGCTGCTGGCCTGCGGCGCGCATCCGCCCGAGGTCGGCTTTGAGCTCTACGAGCGGGAGTCCACCGGCAAGCTCGCCCTGCTGCAGCACTACCTCGCGTCGCTCCGCCTGGAGTGCGACGGCCGCGTCTGCATCGGCACGCTCGCCAACGGCATCTTCGCCCAGACCGGCACCACTGTGGAGGACACGGAGGGGCTGGTGGACTACGCCCGCTCGATCGACGGCGTGGACGTGGGCGTGCTGATCGAGGAGCGGACCGATGGCACCGTGAAGGCCAGCCTGCGCGCCCGCGACGCGGCCTACCGCCTCGACCGGATCGCGGCGCAGTTCAACGGCGGCGGCCATGCCTGTGCCGCCGGGCTCAACCTGAAGAAGGACACCGAGAATTTCTACGCGCGGCTCGTCGCCGCGCTGGCCAAGCAGATCGCCGTCGTGGACGCCCAGGGAAAGGCCGCGCCGTGATCGGACAGGCCAAGGAGCTCGAGGGCGTGCTGCTCGTGGACAAGCCCACGGACCACACGTCGCATGACGTCGTCGCCCGCCTGCGCCGCAAGCTCAACATGCGCCGCATCGGCCACGCCGGCACCCTCGACCCCATGGCGACGGGCCTGCTGATCATGCTCATCGGGAAGGCCACGCGGATTTCCCAGTACCTCATCAGCCTCGACAAGGAATACGAGGGCACGATCGAGCTGGGCAAGACGACCGACTCGCAGGACGCCGACGGCGAGGTGCTCGAGACGCGTCCCGTGCCGCCGCTGACCGAGGCGGAGGTGAAGACCGCGATGCAGGGCTTCCTCGGCGACCAGTACCAGACCCCGCCGATGTTCTCCGCGATCAAGATCGGCGGTGTGCCGCTCTACAAGAGCGCGCGGAAGGGCGAGGAGGTCGCGCGCGAGCCGCGGTTCATCCGCGTGATGCAGTTCGAGCTCACGCGCTTCGCGCTGCCGCACCTGGATTTCCGCCTGCGCAGCAGCAAGGGCACCTACGTGCGCACGATCGCCCACGACCTGGGCCAGAAGCTCGGCTGTGGCGCGCATCTCACGGCGCTGCGCCGGACCGCGACGGACCGGTTCAACATCTCCCAGGCGCTGACGCTCGATGCGATCGAGGCGCTCTCCATCCCGGAAATCGAGAAGCGCCTGATCCCGGTGCATGCGGCGGCGCCCAGCGTGGCCCTGTGAACCCGATCCAACAGTTTGCCGGCCTGGAGCACGCGACGCTGCCGTCCGCGCCGCTCCACCTGGCGATCGGCATGTTCGACGGCGTCCACCTCGGCCACCGCGCGGTGATCGAGGCCGCCGTGCAGTCCGCCCGGCGCAGCGGCGGCACCGCCGCGGTCCTGACGTTCGCGCCGCACCCCAGCGTGCTGTTCCGTCCGGAGCAGCCCACGCGGCTGATCATGGACCTGGCCAACAAGGGCCGCGTGCTCCACCGGCTCGGCGTTGACGCGCTCGTGGCGCAGCCGTTCACGTCCGAGTTTGCCCAGCTGCCCGCCGAGGAGTTCCTGCCCTGGCTCCGGCAGCGCGCGCCCCAGCTGGCCGCGATCTATGTCGGGGAGAACTTTCGTTTCGGCCGCGGCCGGCGGGGCGACATCACGCTGCTCGTGGCCGAGGGCCGGAAGCACGGCGTGACGGTCTTCAGCGCCCCGCGGGTCAATTACGACGGGGAGCCCATCAGCAGCACGCGGATCCGCACGCTGCTGGCCGACGGCAATGTCGCGGGCGCCAACGCGCTGCTCGGCTACAGCTATTTCGCCGAGGGCCCGGTGGTCGCCGGCAAGCGGCTGGGCCGCACGATCGGGTTTCCCACGCTCAACGTGGCCTGGGCGCCCGACCTGCGCCCGCGCTTCGGCGTCTACGTGGTGCGCGTGGCCGGCGCGAAGGCGGTCACCGCCCTGCCGGGCGTCGCCAACTACGGCCTGCGGCCGACGCTCGAGAACGCCGCCCAGCCGCTGCTGGAGGCGCACCTGCTCGGGGAATGTCCCTTCACGACCGGGGACGTGGTCACCGTGAAGTGGCTGCGCTTCCTGCGGCCCGAGCAGAAGTTCGCCGGCGTGGAGGAACTGCGCGCGCAGATCGCCCGCGACCGCGCGGCGGCCGCCGCGGACTTCCAGCTGAGCTGAGCTGAGCTGAGCCCGGCCGGCCTCCTAAAAGACGACACTCGTCCGTCCGTTCGCGGCGCGGGCCAGCTTCAGGAGGAACTCGCGTCCACGGTGCGATCCCTGGGCGGTGAACTCCGCCGCGCCGGCCACCAGCTCGATCCGGCCGTGCTCCGCGCCCGCTGGGGCCGCGGTGCCAACCGTGAGGATCCGGTGCTCCAGCGCCGCGGCGGCGGTCACCTCGGCATAGGGATAGATGCCCCCGGCCGCAGGCAGGTCGAGCCGCCCCGCGCTGATCGTGGCGAGCGCAAGGGAGGCGACACGCGCCTCAAAGGCCGCCCCGGGCCGGTCAATCCGGAAGCCGCGATCATTGGTGGCCAGGCGACCCAGGCCGTCCTCGTTCATCACCTGGAAGCGCGTCTGCACGGCCAGGGGTTTCTCGAGTGAGATCTCGTCGAAGAACACGATGATCTCCGGCTTCAGGAACACGACGGTGCGCCACACCCGGCGGACGGGCAGGCCGGCGCGCCGGTAGGCATCCGTGGCGTCGCTGGTCGCGCGCATCCAGTCGAGGCCGACGTCGTAGTCGAGGAGGGTGGCCTTGGCCGGCGAATCGTGGGTGCCGGCGGTGCCGTCGATGTAGACGTGGCCCCGGCCGTCGATCAGGACCGCCGTGTGCGCGGCGGTCTGGCGCAGTAGCCACCGCGGGTCGCGGTTGGAATAACTGGCGTGAAATGGGTCGTGGAGGAGCCGTTCGCCATGGGCGATGAAGATCACGCTGTTGCGGTCGGCATGCTCGTGGTTGGCGGGACCTCCGCTGCGCAGGCTGACCACGCTGTCCGCCGGTTCCCAGCCGGAGCGCGAGAGGACGAGACCGGGCGCGACCTGGCGGTCGAGGCGAATGTCCCCGGCCAGGCGGGCTGGCACGCTCGCGTCGAACCAGATGGCAGCCCAGCAGCTGTTCGCTGCGTCCGCCACGGCCCCGGGCCGGGCCACCAGGGCCTGCGCGGTGCCGTCGCGAAATTCCCGGCCGATCCACGCCAAGGGGGTGGCGGAGCCGGACGTGAAGGCGTCGCCGACATTGATGCAGTCGTGGACCTGTCCCCGCGTGGGGGCGGCCATGGCCAGGGCGTAGCGTGCCATGGCGGGGAAATCGAGGACGCCGCGCTCGTCGAAGCCGTGGGTCCGGCGCAGCAACTCGAGCGCCGCGAAGTAGTAGGTCCAGGTGAAATCCCAATAGCTGATGCCCTCGGCAAACGACATATCGGCCGGCATGCGTGAGGCGAACAGGCGCAGGCTCGCCCGGCTCTCCTCCGCCCACTGCCCGGAGGCCGGGTGCTGGTCCTTGAGGAAGGCGGCCACCGCCGCCAGGCCAGAGGTGGCGATGACGCGGAGGTTGGTCTGGTCGAGGGTGGCCGGCCAGCGGCTCACGTCGAGGATGTCCATGCCCGGCGCGGGCGGGCCCATGGTCCAGCCGACCACCTGGTCGTGATGGGTCATGCCAAGCACGGCGCGGTGGCAGGCGGGACCGTGCTCCTCGCCGAGTCGGCGCACCAACCGTTCGCGTTCCCCGGGGTTGAGCGCATCGCCGAGCCAGTCACAGGCGAGGATCGTCGCCAGGCAGAGCATTGGGCACCGCATGATGCCGACCGTCAGCGTGCCCGCCTCGAAGAACCAGTCCCATCGTGGGACGTTCATGATCCGTTCCCACGCCAGCAGGGCGAGGCGGAGATGGCGAGGATCGGGCGCCATAAGATGGACGAACGCCGAGCGCTGCAGGATCGTGCTGGCCCGATGGAGATCGACCAGGAGATTGGCGGGATTGAGCTCCTCGCGCAGGAAATGTTCGTCGGCGGCGAGGTCGGCGTCTTTGCTGGACTGCCAGAACGCTGCGAACTCCGGCCGGTCCAGTGTGGCGCGGATCCGCGGCAGGTCGGAGGCGTCAAACATCAGGCGGGGCCCGGACGCCGCGGCGGATCTCGCCGCCGGATCGGACCACGTGCGCGGGAGGACGGCGAGGGCGCCGAGGCCGGCGCTGGTGGATTTGAGAAACTGGCGTCGGGATTGGTTCACAGGGAAGTGGATTCGAACGCACTTAGTTTGATGGGTGCGTCACTCGGCCAGGGCCTCTGCCCAGAGGGCGGCCATCCGGCGCTGCGTGGGTTGGTCGGAGTGGGCGTAGCCGGCAAGAAGGGTTTCGAGTCCCTCGCAGAGGCGCTCGGTGGTCTGGACATACGACTGATCGGCCGCGACCTGCGACGCGTCCGGCAGCCGCGCCAGCGTGCCCGCGGCGACGGCCGCCAGGCGGGCGCGGCAGGCCTCGAAGCAATCGATGGCCAGCTGGGCATGGGCCGCCTCGTAGCCCTGGCCGAGGCCGGCGGCTGCGAGTTTGGCGTGCCAGCGGGCAATCGGCGCCACGCGCCGGGCCAGGGATTCGAGCTCGGGCGGCGGCCCGGCCGGACTCGGGTGGTTCGCGGCGAGTTGCCCGACGTCGGACAACGCGACATCGACCTTGGACGGCTCGGCGCCGCCAAGGAGGATCTCAAGGTTCACCTTCGCCGGAATCCCGGCGTACGGCAGGAACACCTGTTGCGCATCAAACTGCGTCCAGCGCTGGCCGTTGAGCCGCACGCCGGTGATGGCGCCGCCCCCGGTGGTGGAAAGGAAGAGGGATTTTGAGCCGAAGCGGATGGGGAAGCGCTGCTCGAGACGGGTGATGCCGGTCGGGAGATGGGGCAGAATGACGAGCCGATCGGCCTGGTAGAGATATTCGAACAACCCGCGGATGAAGGCGGCGGGGATGCCCCAGTTGTCGTAGACACAGTTGATCGGCAGCTTCGGCTGGTAGAGATCGCGGCCGAAGTGCGTCAGGTTGTTGTCCATCTTGAACTGCCGGGCGAAGGTCAGGATGCGCTTCATGGAGCGGCGGGCGTCGTCGGTGTGGCCCAGGCGGTAGTACGCCATGATCATGCGCGCCTCACAGGTGGACCAGTGTCCGCCGTTCACCCAGTGTCCGTACTCCCAGAGGCCCTTGGGCTCGGTGTAGAGGTCGTCGAGCGAAGGGTAGTTGGTGATGATCAGGTCGTAGGGCCGCAGCTCCGGGATGGCGGCGATCTGCGCGTAGATTTTCCGGGACTGCGTGTCGTCGGCCACGCGGAAGCACACCGCGTCGTGGTTGACGATGCTCTCGAAATAGCCGTGCCGCGCGGCGCCGTAGAGACCGTGCGGCGTGCCGTTCGGGTCGAGCGACTTCAGGAAATAGCCCCCGCGGGTCGTGAGGAGGGGCAGGCCCTGGCGCGTGAGCTCGCGGCGCGTGGCGAGGGCCTTGGCGCGCTCGGGCCGGCCGGCCAGCTTCTCCAGCTCAATGAGTCGGTCGAGCGCGGCGAGGGTGGTGACGGAGAGCCCGGCGAGGTAGGCCTGGCCGTAGGTGCCGTCGGGCTTGTGCCAGCCGGCGAAACTTGGCGCGAGGAGGTTGCCCGCGGCGCCGGCGAGGTAGAGGTTGTTGCTGGGATCGCGCCGCGTCTCGAGGAAGTCGGCGCAGCGCTCGAGCTTGGGCAGGTAGTGGGCGATTGCGGCGGCGTCGCGGCTGATGAGGAGCGTCTCGCTCTGCAGCACCAGGCCGGCCGCGGTGAATTCCATGCCCCAGTCGTGAAGTTCGGAGCGGCCGTCGCCCTGCTTGTAGATGATGAATCCTGGACGGGCGCAGTCGCAGAGGGCGCCGTCCGGCGCCACGAAGTTCCAGGGCGGGGCGCCGACATGGTGGCCGTCGCCCATCTGGTCGAACCAGAGGTCCTGCGAGTTCTGGACGAAGGTCAGGAATGGCTCCTGCCAGAACGGCAGGGCGCAGTAGGTCGGGCCGTAGCTGTTCTGGATCCACCAGGCATCCCACGTCGGCCCTTCGACCAGGCCGTTCCAGGACGGATGGTAGAACATCGCCATGTTCTGCAGGTCCGGAATCGGCTCGAACATCCGCCGCGCGGTGTTGAGGAGTTCCAGGTATTCTCGGTCGCCTTGGCCGGCAAAATATTTTCCCTCGAAATCATAGCGGGGTGCCGCGGACCAGGCCGTGGCCCCGGCCAAGACGAGCAGCGCGATGATTGTTGCGGCGCGGGTCCGGGCGCGGAACGCGCGTTGCCGGGGAGAGGAAGCCAGGTTGGGGGGAGGAGTCGGCAGCATCGGCGAATCGCCCGACGACATGCACGCCGCCCAGGCGGAGTACCACCGTGCCGGAGCCTTCGGCTGCATGGCAAGATATTCGGTCGCAGTTAACCAGGGCGAGAACCTTGGGGCTCGATGGGCTTGCCGAGTCTGAGTCGCGCCCTGTCGTCAGGACTTCGGCGAGTAGATAATGGCGTACTTTGTCGTTGGTGAGCGCCACTTCTGCCAGCTGTCGTCCCATTTAATGGCGCCGCCTTTGCAGTCGACGTCCCCGGCCGCGCCGCCGCGGAAGGCCACGCGGACCCGGATAATGGCCTTTCCGCCCTTCGCGTTGATCGCGAAGCTGACTTGGCGAGACAGATCAGGGCCGGAATTTACGGCGTAGCAGGCTGGGTTCCAAGTCTTGCCCTCATCGATGGAATAGTCGGCATGCAGGAAACCGATCCGCTCGAGCACCTGGCGGCGCTTCTCGTTGCTGATGTCCACCGCGATCACGAGCACGAAGTGGCCGGCCGGCCAGCGGAATGGGCTGGCCCAGATGCGCAAATCGTAATCCTCGGCCGCGCGACTGGAGATGCGGCATTCGTGCGTCACGCTGTGCCCGGCAAGCGCGCCGAGGATGGCGTTGACGGCGCCGCAAGTGCGACAGGCCTGCCCGGTGCCGCAACCGGCCGGGGCGACGGCCGCCTGCCGGCAGTCGAATAGTTCGCCGGGGCGCAGGCCGAGCAGGGGGCGGCGGGTGCCCTGCTCTGCGAAGTCCCGCAGGGCGCGGTTGCCGAAGACGATCTGCCGCTGTTCGTTCAGGAGCATCACGAAGTCGGGCATGCTATCCAGCAGGGTCGCGAGACCGGTCAGGTCGCCGAGGGCGGACGACTGCTCCAAGATCCGATCGACGGGAAGCCTTTCGGGCGGGGCGTGAAACGTGGCCGGCGAGGGATCGGTGGGAATGTCCATAGTGACCGTGGCGGGGTCGCCTAGCGTTGATGCAGTTTACTTTTCCCGCCAGGAACGCGCCCCGCCTGTCTTGCCCAATGCCCGGCATCGCGAGTCTCTTGAGGGTCACGGTGGGCGACCGCCGCTATGAAAATGGAGAGGTCGCCGGTGGGCACGGGGATGGTGGTAAGATTCCTCGAGGACGTTAGGCGGACGGCGGGTTGGCGGAGGTGACGGGCAGAGTGAGCGTGAAGCAGCTGCCGCCGCCGGGCGGGACCTCGTAGGCAATCGTCCCGCCCAGCAATTCGGTCATGCGCTTGACGATACTGAGCCCGAGGCCCGAACCCTTGACGGGGCCGACATTGGAGCCGCGCTCGAACGGTTCAAAGATCCGCACGCGGTCCGCCTCCGGCACTCCGATCCCCTGATCCTCCACCGCGACCAGCGCCCGCTTTGCGTCCAGCTCCACTCGCAGGGTGACGACCGTGCCGACGGGCGAATAACGCACGGCGTTGCTGATGAGATTGGATAGGATCTGGCGCAATAGCGTGGGGTCAGTGATGAAGGGTGCCGGGGCTTCGCGGGTGAGGAGGACAAGCGAGTGTGCCTCGCGATCACCCAGCCGGGTCTCCTCTATTAGGTCCTGCAAAAACCGAGTGAGATCGACTGGGACGGGCTTCACTTCAACCCTATCCGCATCCATTCGGTTGAGCATCAGGATTTCATCGAGCATCGTGGTCATGTGCTGCAGCGAAGACGTGATGCGGGTCAACAGTTCGATGCGCTTGGCCGGCGCCAATTGGTCCAAGTGATGGGTCAGGATCTCCACTGAGCCCATGGCGGCCGACATGGGCGTGCGGAATTCATGGGAGGTGACGGAAATAAAGCGGGACTTCATCTCTAGGAGCAGGCGCTGGTGCTCCAGCTTGGCGGCGGCTTCGTCGGCCAGGCGTTTTGGGACGGTGAGGTCGTCCTTCAGTGCGACGTAATGGGTTCGGTGGCCGTTATTGTCGACCACCGGGGCGATAGTGGCGATTTCGTGATAAATTTCGCCGTTCTTCTTTCGATTTATCAATGTGCCGGTCCACACCGTTCCGCCGCTGATGGTCTGCCACAGGTCGCGGTAGGTTTCTGGTGGCGTCTCGCCCGACTTCAACACCCGGGGGTTTAGTCCGATGGCCTCCGCGAACATATAGCCCGTCACCGCACAAAACCGGGGATTAACATATTCGATCTTGCCCGTCAGGTCAGTGATGACGACGGACAATGGCGCCTGTTCGATAATCTGGCCCAATTCGCGCAGTTTCTCCTCCGCCTGTTTGATTCCGGTGATGTCAATGTTGGTGCCCACCATGCGGAGGGGCTTGCCGTTCGCGTCAAAGAATGTCTGCGAGTTCGCCTTGACGTGACGGATGGAGCCATCCGGCCTAATGACGCGGAATTCGGGCGCATATTCGCGCTCGCCGCGCAGGGCCGCCTGCAGGTCATGGTCAACCCGGACCCGGTCGTCGGGATGGAGATGATCGCTCCACTGCGTGACGCCGCCGGTGAAACCTCCGTGAGGGACGCCATAGATATCACAGATCGTGTCATCCCAGAGCTGAGTGTTATCAACAACGTTCCAGTCCCAGATGCCGATGCGCCCGGCGCGAGTGGCAATCTGGAGCCGCGCCAAGAATTCGTGCGATAAGTGCTGCACCTTAATTCTTTCCTGGTTTTCCTCCAGCAAGTTGCGATTAGCCAGCTTCAGCTCGGAAATATCGGCCAGGGCGAAATGAATCACCGGGGCGCCGTGGTCGTCCAGGATGGTGGTCGCCGTGACCTGCACCCAGCGCGGGTCGTGGTCGGGCCGGAGCAGCCGCAATTCGGCCGACTTCGACGAGCCCGTTTTGATCAGTTCGTGATGGAATGCGTAAAAACGACCGGCATCTTCCTTGAGGAGGTAGCGCGAAAACGCCTGCTTCAGGAGTGAGACGCGGGGCACACCCAGCATGGTGGCAAGCGTAAGATTGGCTTCCTGGATCAGCCCCTCGCCACTAATGGTGCAATACCCGTTCGGGGCCAGATCATAGAGGTCGAAATAGCGGCCGCGCGAGGCCTCCAGTTCCAACTGCGCCCGGCGCAGTTCCTCGGCCTGCATCTCGAGCTCGATCTGATGCACCCGCAGCTCGTGGATGACCAGCTGGGCGGCCTCGGGGGACGAGGGTTTCCCGAGCGCCCCTTTGGCGGTCGCGCCTTTCGCCTGATAGGCTGCCTCGGCCCGCTGGCGCAGCGACGGCTCGGCGTCCGGACTGGGTCGATCCAGCTTTTTCATGATGCGGTCCTCTCCGGCTTATCCGACGGGGCACGACTCGCCCGTTCCGTGGTGGCCACCGCATACATTTGGCCGGACTCGTTCATCAGGGCCGTGGCGGTGATCCACACCTCCACCGTCTTCGCGGCCTTGGTCAGGCGCTGGGTGCGGTAGGGTTCGATGATTTCTGCCTCACCGAGCTGCTTGGTTTTGCTCAGCTCGCTCGCCCGCAACGCCACCGGAATGCGCTCGCGGACATTGAGCTGCAGGGCCTCGGCTTCGCTCCAGCCATACATCCGGACGGCGCTCGGATTCCAGGCGAGAATGCGACCCTCGAGGTCATGGACCGTGATGGCATCGTGGGAGTCCCGCACGACCACCGCCATCCGCATGACCTGGTTGGCCTGCTGGAGCGCGGCGCGCGCCCGCACAATTTCCGTGATGGAAATAAAGGAGATCACCGCCCCCTTGATCACGTTGTCGAGCGTGCGGTAGGGCTGCAACCGCATCGCATACCACTCCCCCGCCTTGTTCTGCACCTCGACCTCCCGGGGCACCAGCGTATCCAGGACCGCCTGCGTGTCCTCGACCAGACGGTTGTAGCCCACCAAGTTCGACACAAAGTGAGCGATCGGCAGCCCCACATCGCCGGGGATCAGATTGACGATGCCGCTGGCGGTCGGCGTGAAGCGCAAGATGCGCAACTGGAAATCCAGGAAGATCGTCGCAATGCCCGTGCCGGCGATCAGGTTGTTCATGTCGTTGTTGGCCAACGACAGGTCGGTCACCTTGATGTTCAGCTCCGTGTTCACCGTGGCCAGCTCCTCGTTGAGCGACTGCAGCTCCTCCTTGGAGGTTTCGAGTTCCTCGTTGGTGGACTGCAGTTCCTCGTTCACCGACTGCATCTCCTCGTTGGAGGATTTTAGTTCCTCGGTGGAACTCTGCAGTTCCTCGTTGGCGCTCTGCAGGTATTCCTCCTTCGCGAGCAGGGTTTCCTTGAGGGCGGCGAACTCGGCCCGGTCTTCCCTGGCGGGACCCTGGTCCGAAGGCGGGGCCGACCCTGCCGTCGGCGCCGGGACGGGATCGGCGGACGGCATTTCGTCGAGGACGACCAGGTAGGGGCGCGATTCCGGCGTAACGTCCCGATCCAGCGTCACCGGATGGATCGTCAGGTTGACGGTGAGGACGCGGTCCTCGGCTTCCACCCGGACGCCGGGATAGCGGACGATTTCGTTGGTGCGCACCGCTTCGTGCAGGGCACCCACCAGGCTGCGCCGCAGGCCCGCGCGTGCCATCTTGAGGATGTTGTGGGGACCGGGCTCACCCGCCGCCACTTCCAGGAACTTCCCGGCCCGGCCATGCACGTAGAGGATGTCGCCCTGCCCATTGACCATGACACTGCCGGGGCTGGCTTGCTGCAGAAGCGCCCGCTCCGTCAGCTCGCGCACGGTGCGTTTGACGGGGACGACCGCCTTGGCCGCAACCGGCAGCATTGGCGGGTTGGTCGGAAGCCTCGCCAAGGTTAGGTGCGCGGCCCTTGCTCCCGGCTGCAACTCCCGCCGTTGATACAGCCTGGCCTTGCGGTCCACGGGGTGGAACAGATCGAGAAACTCGCCCACCGTCTCGGAACTGCCCAGGAAAAGCGCTCCCCCGGGGAGCAGCGCGTAGTGGAAGAGCGCGATGAGCTTCCGCTGCAACTCCGACCCCAGATAGATCAGGAGATTCCGGCAGCTGATGAGGTCGAGCTTGGAAAATGGCGGATCCTTGCCCACGTCCTGCTCGGAAAACACCAGCAGATCGCGGATGTTCTTGTTGATGCGGTAGCCGCTGCCGGCGGGTTTGGCGGTATAGAAACGCGCCAGTCGCTCTGGTGAGAGGTGGGCGGCAATCCCGGCCGGATAGCGACCCGCCCGGGCGGTGGTGATCGCCTGACTATCGATGTCGGTCGCGAAGACCTGCACCGGCAGGCTGACCTTGAGCGCTTCCATGCGCTCCGCCACCAATATCGCGATCGAATAGGCTTCCTCGCCGGTGGAGCACCCCGGGACCCAAATCCGGATCGTGCCGCCTTCGGGTTTGCCGGCCACGAGCGCCGCGATGACCTGCGTCTCCAGCACCGAAAAAAGCTCCGGGTCGCGGAAGAACTGGGTCACGCCGATCAGCAGGTCGCGAAAGAGCTTTTCCACCTCCGCCGGGGTCTGTTGCAGGTATCGGGCATAGGCCTCCAGATTATCGATCTGGTGGACGGCCATTCGCCGCTCGATGCGCCGGTCAATCGTGCTGGGTTTGTAGAGTGAAAAATCATGCCCGGTCTGCGCCCGCAGCAAAATGAAGATCCGCTTGCGCGCATGATCAACCTTCGGGGCCGGCACGGTGGATGGCGCATGGGGCTTGCCGAAAGCGTGCGCGGCGTAGGCGATCAGCTGCGCGGGCATTGCCGCCGGGGGCAGTTCATAGTCCACCAGGCCTGTCGCGATGGCACTCTGTGGCATCCCGGCAAACTCGGTCGTGCCGGGAGTCTGCACCATGACCATGCCGCCCTCGTCCTTGATTGCCCTCACCCCAAGGGTGCCATCGCTGCCGGTGCCGGAGAGCACGATGCCGATGGCCCGCTCGTGCTGATCCTGCGCGAGGGAGCTGAAGAAATAGTCGATCGGGAGGCGCTGCCCACGCGGCGAGTCGGGCTCCAGCAGGTGCAACGCGCCGTTCAGAAAGGCCAGGTTGCAGCCCGGCGGGATGATGTAGACACAGCCGGGCTGAACCACCAGGCCGTCGGTGATCAGGAAGACCTTCATACGCGTGTAGCGCCGGACCAGTTCGGTCAGCAGACTCTCATGGTCCGGGGCCAGGTGCTGGACGAGCACGAAGGCCATGGCCGGGTCGGCCGCGGCGGGCAGGCCGGAAAAAAACGCCTCGAACGCCGCCAAGCCGCCGGCAGAGGCGCCGATACCGACGATGGGGAATGACTGGGGCGGGACGGGAGATGCGACCGGGGCAGGCGAGATAGCCACCGATATGTTTTTGCTCCGAGTGGGAAGGGCTTTGGGCTTTTTTTTCATGGCGGCCTGCTGGTCGTGGTCGACGAACGCCGCAAGGCATCCGCACATCCGCTAACATGCGCTTGGTCAGAAGGCAGCGCTCGCCGAGAGGGCAGCGAAGGGAGGAAGCGTAACGTTACATCTAGTAAGTTGGTTACCACCCCCGCATTAGCAAGGTCTTAGCGTCTGCCGGCACTGTGCATATATTGCCCTAAGTGCCGGGCCTCGCCGGGCTCGCGCCGCGCACGACGACGGGCAGCGGAATTCGTCAAGTTCCAGCTTGGACCACGCGTTGCAGTCGATGGCAATCCTCATGGGGATAAGCTAACGGTCCCCTGCGGGGCCATCGCGAATCCATCGGCATGAGTCCGAGCCCCTCTCGGTAAATCCATTGGCATGGGTTCCCACTCCAAACGGCATGAGTCCCTGTCGTTTTACAACCGAAGGGCCCATTTCATCGGCTTGAGAAGCATTTTCTAACATAGGGGTCATTGCTTCCGTCCGGATCAAGTCTCTAAGTGAGGAGGCGACAGCGGGCGGATACCGAAACTGTTTTCGCGAACCTGAGGTCCAGAAATCTTGGGTGCTGCCAGGTTGGGCATGTGCTTGAAGACCTCCGTCACCGGGCCCGGCAGCGTCTTCTCCAACGGGGCGAAGGACAGGCGGTGAGCCCATTCCAGGACCTGTTCAAAACGGTCGAAGTCAGTGTCGTGCTTCAGGCCCCACTTGGCGGTCGCAATGGCGATCTGGGTCAAGAATTCGGTGCGCATCACCTCGAAAACCTGGGGCGAACGCACGTAACGGTCTCCAAGAAGACGCCGGAGCGAACTGCCACGCATGAGCTTCTCGACTTGGCCGGGACGGACTACCAACCGGGCCCGCGTGATGTCGCCGTCATCGGCCACGAATGAAAACGAGGCCGCGAACCGTCCGGGGCGACTGCCATCAATCTCCGCGTCCAGAGCCCCGCAGGCGTGCAGCGTGGCACGCAACGAATCGGCGGAAAGCAAGTCGTCCCCGACCAGGCGAATGGCCGAGCGAATGTTGCGCAGGGTCTCAGACTGGCCGCCAGCCCGGGGCCGCGTGGTCACGCTGATGGAGCGGGCATGCTCAGGGTCCTTGGGCGAGTTGTAGGGGGAGCTCTGGTTGATAAGCTCCTGCGCTAATTCGAGGCGGTATTGACCCTCGGCCCTGAAGACCGGTTGAAAGAACCGGCCCCGCAGCAGGTCAAGGCACGAGACGCACGCATGGCCCGCGGTGCGGTCACGCATGCCGAACGGGCCGGGTTCAGTATGCTGAAGACCCAAGGTCATGACCGAGCCCTCGACACGGGCGGGCATCATCGCGTTGAGCACCTGCTCATGGACGGCAATTAGCTCCTTCGTGGGGACGAGATGGTCGAAACACAAGGCGTAGGCAATGTGGCTCTGCGCGTAGGGACTGTGCTGCGCGTGATGATGGAACAGCTCGGGGTCCCCATCGTAAGGCGTAGGACGGCGGGGGTCATTGGTGACACCGAAGCCGGCCGCATAGGGGACACCATGCGCACGCGTGCCAGGAGCAAACCAGGAGATTAACATGACGGCTCCTTTTTGAGGATTTCGTGGCGGACTAATCCGAGCAGCTGGTGAATGTCGCGGAGGTTCGACGCGGAGGGTGGAGAGCCAGCCAACCGACCCAGGGTAGCCGCGATGGACAGGAGCGCGTCCAGGCGAAGGCGTTCAGCGTAGGGGGTGGTATCGCGATAGGTTTTCCGGCGCACGATCCGCCCACGCTGCACGGGCTCGGCGAGGAGCGTGGCCCGAACCCAGTCCGCCGTTCCCAGTCCCACAGGGACACGTTGCAGGAGTTTCGTCATCTGGTCCTCGCTCATCCGGATGTCCAGGTGCTGATCCAAGTTGGTGCGCTTGCTCACGGGTTTTGTCCTCCGCTGATTTTGTCCGACGAGTGTGCTGGGTGGAGTCCCGACTCGCCCAACTTCAGCTGGGACCAGTCATAGCCCTGCTCTGCTGAGAGACGGAAAAGCCGCACAGCTTCATCGGCGTCCCGAGTTAGTAACTCGCCACTTGCATACATTGCTCCCAGAATATTCTGCCCTCTTGCGTAGCCTAAATTCGCTGCCAATCGCGCCAAATCCACCGCCTTCTTCCCGTCTTTGGGGTCACCCCATTTGCCCTCATAGATGACGCATAAATTGCAGAGTGCATCTGCATTATCCTGGTCTGCAGCTACCTAGTGCGCAAGACGCCCAAGGTGGTGACGCGCATGATCCGGCGAGGGGAGATCACCGCCTCTGGCCGGCCCTACTTGATTCACGTGCGCGAGGCCGAGAAGTTCGGGCTGGGACAGGAAGACGTTCGCCAGCTGCTGCTCGCGCTGCGTTGCCCGGACGCAACATGAAGTGCTGCCATCCTTCCTCCGGGGTCGATACGCCGAGATACGTGTCCCAGAGTTTCTGTTGGTCCCGGTGACATAGAATGCGGGCAATAAGACCTGGATCGTTGTAGGCCGCTACGTGCCGGCTAGGCATTGTGTGCCTCAATCCATTGCCTGGGTTGACCACCTCCGCAGACTCGAACAGGGAGGATTTCGCGTGCATATAGTCGGACGGGGTCATCTCCCAGCACCGGTCATCGTCATGTCCTATCGCCGCCCAGTCCCAGAAGTTCTCGGGCACGCATTGGAGCCGGTGTTCGCTCTTGGTCTTCATGATCCATTTCGGCAGCACGAGGGTCTTGGTATCGAGCTTGATCAGGTCGCGCGTGAGCTTTGAGGCGCTGGTGAACCGCAGCCCGCAGAACACCTCGCATGCCAGCCGCGGCAGCAGGTAAGGCATCTTATCCTTCGCGAAGACAAGCAGCTTGGCGATGTCCTTCACCGGGATCACGCGCACCTTGTCCGTCATGTCGTCCCGCATCTTGATGTCGCTGGTTGGGGAATTCGCCACCACCTTAGGGTAGTGGTAGTAGAGTGACCTGATTTGTTTCACGTGGTCGTTAAAGGTGTCGCTGGCTTTGACCATCTCGAGGCTATCAAGCCAGTCCTCGATGCCCGGACCCGTTGGTTCGTCCATCATCGCCAGCCCGAACTCGGCCTTGAACCGGAGCAGCTTGCATCGCTTCTGCCGGTAAGAGTTGGCGTCGAGGGTTTGACCTTTCCTTTTCTTCGTAACCGCATCGGGCTCACCGGAGCCTAGACGCTTCTTCTCCTCAGCGAGGTAGTCATCAACAGCCTTGTCGACACGCAGCGCGCAAGGTGCGTGCCCGGTCTTCTCCGTCCAGGCGCGCCATCCAGCGTAGACCTCGAGGGGTGTGACTTTCCCGATCTTTGCCTTGAACACTCGCCATTCTGCGATCTCGTCAGAGGTCGGAACCAGGGCCACGTTGCCTTGTTTCTTAGCCGCGTTCAGTTCGATGACCTTCCGCTCCAATAACTCGGTGCTCTCGAAGAATGCCGACGGCCGGCGGGGTATGCCGCCCGGGTTGTCCCACTCGACGCCATACGGTTTCTTCGGAAGTGGCCTTCCTGGCGCACGGGGCTGCTTGATCGGGAGTAAGCGGACGCCGGTGACCGTGTCTACGTTGATCCGGGGGAGGACTCGGTCCCCTGGTTGCACGCCTGGTTGCGAATTTGGTCGCATCACGGTTGCAAACCTACCGGAACATCCCGGAACATCAAGGCACATCTGCAACCATGCAACCACAGGGTAAAACCTTAATTTCCCCTCTGTGGAGAGCTAAAAACCTTTCCGGGATGGTGGACCTTACTGGACTCGAACCAGTGACCTTTTCGATGTCAACGAAACGCTCTAACCAACTGAGCTAAAGGTCCCAAATCTAAGGTCGGCGAGTAACGCGACCCCACCGCTTCAGCGCAAGTAAAAATCCAAGACCTTCGTCTGGCTCGTTTCGGGCGTAATCCATGGGTCTCATCCCTCAGCGCTTCACGAGGTACATCGCGCCGTTTTCCAGATCGATGGTGTAGACGAAATCCTCGAAGAAATTCGCGCCGAGCAGGTTCACCCGCAGCGTCGGGGCGACCGCGACGCCGATCTCCTTCGTGATGTCGCCGACGGTCACCGCGGCCTTCGTGAAGGGCATCGAGATCTGGCCGTTGGCGGTCGTGAAATCGTTCCGGCCGGTGGGCTCGAGCGGCACCTGGGCCTTCGCGACGGTGGTCATGGTCGCGCCGGTATCAACCAGGCATTCGCAGAGGTAGTTGCCGCCGTTGGCCTCGATGTTCACGCGGAGGAACAGCTGGCTGCCCTGCCGGCGGCCGTGCAGGACGGTCCGCGAGCCCGGCTTGAGATCCTGCACGAGCGTCCCCCGGTGCGGCTGCTCCACCGGAGGCACGGCCACGACGGGTGCCGGTGCCGGCGGCGGCTGAGGCTTGGGCTTCGGGATAGGGCGGAGATTTCCGTGGTCGATCGCGGTGTTCAGCCAGACCGGCAGGTCCGCGTACGCCAGCGTGCCCTGGTCGCCCGCCCAGCGGGCCATCACGGCGTGCTCCGAATACCCCACGATCGCGACCTCCCGCAGCACACGGCCATCCTTCAGCGTCACCTCGGGCAACGCGCGGTTGAGATCCACCTCCGCAGGCAGCTGCGCGGCGAGGGCGAACAGGACCAGGAGGAGGCGTTTCATTGGCTAGCGCCGGGGCCCGGCCGGCCCGGCGGGTTACTCGACCGGATCCTTCAGGTACGGCTTCAGCCGCTCGAGGACGAAGTCCACGTGCTTGTCGTGGTTCAAGGCGTACATCTGCGTCATGGCGTCCTTCAGCGCGGTGCGTACGTCCACCAGCTCCTCCGGGGATTTCGCCGTGCCGACGACCGAGTGGATCGGGAACACGCCGGCCACGCCGTCATGGCAGAGAAAATCGAGGGAGCCCTTGGGGTACCCCGGCGGGTCCACGCCGAGAAACTGTGCGACGCCGCTGTAGGCATCGAGGGCCTTTCCCCCCACATGCTCGATGCGGTACCAGTTGCCGACTTTGAGCTCGTCCGCGGTCATCGCCTTGAAACTAGGCTCATTTTCGCCCGCGTCCAATACGGAAAGTGCGCATGCCGGCCGGACCCGGCCCACCTTGGCTTTGACGAACGCGCGCCGCCCGTTCATCGCTAACCGCCATGCTCCAGTCGCTGCGCATCCGGAATCTCGCCCTGCTCGAGGAGGTCGCCCTCGATTTCGAGGCCGGATTCACCGCCGTCACCGGCGAGACCGGGGCCGGCAAGAGCATCCTGCTCGGGGCGCTCAGCCTGCTGGCCGGCGAGCGCGCCGACAAGACGATCATCCGCCAGGGCGCGGCGGCGTGCGAGGCCGAGGCCTCGCTGTTTTTCCCCGACGCGCAGCGGATCGACGCGGTGCTCGCCGCGCTCGAACTGCCGCCCTGCGAGGAAGGGCTCCTCCTGCTCAAGCGCAGCCTGGCCCGCGACAAGCCGCCGAAGATCACGGTGAACGGCGCCCTGGCCACGCTCGCCGCCCTGCAGCAGCTCGGCGAGCATTGGGTGGATTTCCACGGCCCCAGCGAACCGCGCCGGCTGCTCAAGGAAGCCTGCCAGCGCGAGCTGCTCGACCTCTTTGGCCGGGCCAATCCCGCCCTGGCGGCCTATCAGGTTAAGTATCGCGACTGGGTCGGGCTCGGGGCGGAGCGCGAGCGGCTCGCGGGCGAGGCCCGGCTGGCCCCCGATCAGATTGAATTTCTGGAGAACCAACTGGCCAAGCTCGACGCCCTCGACCTCAGCGCGGGTGCCATCGAGGCGCTCGAGCGGGACTTCGCGCGGCTGAGCCGTGCCCAGGAGCTCATCCAGCTCACGGACACCCTGGCCGGCGGCCTGACGGGCGAGGAGGGCGTGCAGTCGCGCCTCGCGCTGCTGCTGCGGGAGGCCCGCCAGCTCGAGCAGATCGACGCCGCGAGCCGGCCGCTGGCCGAGCGGCTTTCGTCCGCCGCGGTGGAATTGGCCGACCTCGGGGCGGAGTTCTCCGCGCTGGGCGGGCAGCTGCAGTTCGACCCGGAGCAGGCCGAGCAGATCACCGCGCGGATGAACACCTGGCTCGAGGTGAAGCGGAAGCACGGCGGCCAGCTGGATGCCGTGGTGGTCGCGCGCGAGGAACTGCGCCGGCGCCTCGCGGTGCAGGGCGACCTGGCGGGCACGCTCGCGCGGCTCGACCAGCAGATCGCCGCGGCCCTGCGCGGCGCGCAGACGGCGGCGACGGCGCTGCGTGGCGCGCGGGAGAAGGCGGCGAAGGAGCTGGCCAAGGTGGCGGCCAAGGGCATTGCCCAGCTCGGCTTCAAGAAGGCGGATTTTCAGGTGAGGATCGTCCCGCAGGCCGCGCTCGGGCCCTTTGGCGACTGCGGCGTGGAGTTCCTGTTCTCCCCGAATGTCGGCGAGGCGCCGCTGCCCCTCAATCGCGTGGCGTCGAGCGGCGAGCTCGCCCGCGTGATGCTCGCGCTGAAGACCGTGCTGGCGGACCTCGACGAGGTGCCGCTGCTGGTGTTCGACGAGGTGGACGCCAACGTCGGCGGCGAGATCGGCCGGGTCGTGGGCGAGAAGATGGCCGCGATCGCGCGCAATCACCAGGTGCTCTGCGTCACGCACCTCCCGCAGGTGGCCGCGCAGGCGACATGTCATCTGGTGGTCACGAAGGACCAGTCGAAGGACCGCGCGGTGGTCACGATCGAGCCGATCCAGGCGAGCCGGAAGGCCCGCGTGACCGAGATCGCCCGCATGCTCGGCGACAGCAAGGCCAAGAGCGCGCTGGCCCACGCCGAGGAACTGCTGAAGTGAAGGCCGCTGCCTTCACTAGTTGAAGGTTGGGAGTTGAACGTTGAAAGCCGCTCACCTCTGACGGGGCCGGCTGATTCGGACTTTCAACTTTCAACCCTCAACTTTCGACTGCCCCTGCCTGAAAGCTCCGCCAGCGGTTGAGCGGCAGGCACGCGAGCGCGATGAAGGCCAGTTGGCTGGCGACGAAGGCCAGCAGCCACCAGAAGGCGGCGTCCATGAAGCCGTAGCTGTGCAGGCCGACGCCGAGCATGTTCACGCCGAACCAGCTCCAGCTCGTCACGATGTTCCCGCCGATCGCGAGGCCCATCAGGCCGCGCGTCCGGACCAGCCCGCCCCAGCGGGCGTGGAGAATCACGGCGTTCCAGATCACGATGATGAGCGCGCCGTTCTCCTTCGGGTCCCAGCCCCAGAACCGACCCCAGGACTGGTCGGCCCAGATGCCGCCGAGCACGGTGCCGGTCAGGCTGAACAGCGTGGCGAAGCAGACGATGCCATAAACCATGCGCGCGAGGGAGTCGGCCGTGGCCGGGTCGAGCGACTTCGTGAACACGCCGCGCACGACGTAGATCAACGCCAGGAACCCGGCGAGGAAAGTCGCGGCGTAGCCGGCGGTCACGACCACGACATGGGTCGCGAGCCAGAAGTTGGAGTCGAGCACCGCGCGCATCATCTCGAGCGTGTCGCCGCCCAGCGCGAGATGGTGGGCGATCAGGAGGGTGGCGAAGCCGATGACCCCCGCCGCGACGCTGCCGATGGCGTTGCGGTACGCACGCTCCAGCCCGAGGCAGAGCGCGACCGCGCCCCAGCCGACGAAGAGCGCGGACGAGTAGAGGTTGGTGACCGGCGGCCGCGCCTCGAGCCACATGCGCGTGCCGATGCCGGCGGTCGAGAGCAGCCAGGCCAGCGCGACCAGCCCGAACGCCGCGCGGCCGAGCGGCCCGGGCCAGCGCAGCCAGGAGAAGATCGCGAGCAGGAACGCGACGGCGTAGAGCGTCATGCTGAGGTAGAACGGCTCCGCGGCGTTGAAGCGCCGCTCGGCGTCGCACCGCGCGAGCACGGCGGGGAACCGCCGCTCCAGCTCAAGCCGGTACAGGCGGATGATCTCGTTGAACTCGGTGGGCCGGTGCGCGCGCCAGGTGTGGGCGAGGCCGGCATACGCGAGCACGTGCGGGTTGATGCCGCCGGTCGGGATGCCCGCCAGCAGGGCGCCGCCGGCGTTGTGCCAGCCGGTGCCCGCCGGCGCGTCGCGGTCGGGCGGCACGGCGAGCAGGTAGCCAAACTGTTCCATGCGCTCGTAGCGCTGGCCGGCGTCCAGCAGCTGCCGGAGCGCGGCCTCGTCGTGGGGCTGGCCGGCCTCCTTGGCGCGCACCGCCGCGATGCCCGCGGGCAGCGCCCGCTGGAAGGTGATGAGCTCGCCGAGGAAATCCGGGCTGGCGGGATCGACCAGGCTCAGCTTCAGGCGCTGATAGAGCGCGAGGTTCTCCTGGAGGCGCATCACCGCCTGCTGGAACGGCGTGCGCGCCGCGGGCTCGACCGGCTCGACGAGCTTGGCCTGGCGCTGCAGCTCGTCCAGGTGCGGCGCCAGGTCGGTGTAGGCGAAGCGCCGATAGCGGCTGGGCAGGAAGCCGAAGAGCGCCAGCACGCGCTTCCCGGACTCCGCGTAGTGGATGGCGAGCTTGTCGTCGCTGAGCTGGAGCAGGCCCAGCAGCTCCGGGTTGTCGATGGCGAAGGTGGGATAGGTGTCGGCCCGCGCGGAGTCGAACAGCACATCGAGCAGCCACTCGTCCGGCGTCAGGTCGAGGTCGCGGTCCGGCGCGCCGACGCGCTGCCGGTTCTGCAGCACGAGCAGGGTGGTGCGGGCGACGGTGTCGAGGGGCTTCACGCGGCCGTTGACGAGCACGGGCAGACGGCTGAAGCCGGTGACATCGTACGCGCCCGGGTTGCGCACCGGCAGCAGCGCGACGACCACGGCCGCCACGCCGGCGGCGAGGACGGCCAGCGGGAGGTGGCGCAGCAGGGGATGAGTGGGCTCGGCCGCGGGCGGCGGGACGGGGAGGTGGTTGGGCTTCGCGGCGGGGGCCGGCGACTTCCGGCGGGTGATGAAGCCGAAAAGATGGATGCCGAACTGGATCACGAGGCCGAGGGTGGCGAGGGCGCAGGCGATGTAGGGCAGCAGCCAGCTCGGGTTGCGCACGACCTGGAGCACCGACGTGGCGTGCTCGCTGTCCATCTGGTACTGGTAGAACGTCAGCCCGCCGTAGCGCAGCGGGTTGTTCATGTAGATCAGCACCTCGCGGTCGACGTGGCCGTCGGGCGTGGTCAGCCGGACGCGGCTGGAGAAATTCTTCGGGATGTCCGTGCCGGCGTAGAGATCGTGCCGCGCCTCCAGCAACGTGAGCGCGTAGGGCTGGTAGGCGCGCTGCGGGCGCAGCGCGATCCGCCACTGGCGGCCGGCGTAGTCAAAGCGCTGGGCGGATTCCAGCTGGGTCGAGACCAGCCAGACGCCGAGCGTGCCCTCGGGGCCGACGAGTTCGACCAGCGCGGAGGGCCAGTTGCGCTCGTCCTGCTTGTAGGTGGGCGGCTCGGGCGAGACCTGGATGCGCGGGCCGACACCCACGGTGGCGCCGGCGGCCGGGTCGCCCTCGGCGCGCAGGCGGAGCGCGGCGTTGGGATGATAGGACCGCACCACGAGGCGGAAGGGCAGCCGGGGATCCTGGAGGTCGCGGCCCGGCGCCAGCAGCGCCTCGGGCACGGCCACGACGTCGTCGAACTTCGGGTCGGTGCCGTCGATGATCGCCAGTTCGTTCTGCCGGTAGCTCTCGGCGTAGTTGCGCGCCACGCCCTCCTTGAGCGGCAGCTTGAACTCCTCCTGCCAGAGCCCGGTGAGCAGCTCGCCGACGAGGAGCAGGATCAGGCCGAGGTGCGTGAGCAGGATGCCGGATTTCTTCCAGGCGAAACGGAAGCGGTAGACGTGGGCGAAGAGCAGATTGAGCAGCAGCAGGCCGCCGAGCAGGTAGCCGCCGGGGAACACCGGGACGGGAATGCCGGTGTCGGGGATGGTCCACAGCACGAAGAGGCTCCGGAACCACTTTTCCTGGATGGCCCAGATGCCGAGGTTGACCTGGTCAAGCGTGGCCCCGAAGACGAGCAGGCCGGACAGCGCGAGCAGCGCGACGGTGAGTCGCAGGGAGACAAAGAAGTCGCGCAGCTGGCGGAAGGAGGGGTTCACGGCTTGGCGGGTCCCGGGGCCGAGACGGTCTCGAGGAAGGCGAGGAAGGCGGGCTTCTGCGCCGCGACGAGGGCGTCGGGGCCGGAGAGCTTGAAGAACCAGGTCGCGCTGCCATGCGGCACGATGGCGCCGAGGATGCGCTGCGGCTTGGGTCCGGCCGGGTTGGCGAAGTCGGCGATCACGAAGTCCAGGCCGTGGTGGGTCGTGCGCGTCACGGCGCCGGGGACCTCGCCGGCCGCGAGCGGCGGCAGCTGGATCTGGCCGCGCCAGCGGTTGAGGTTGGCCAGCTCGCCGCCGACGTCGCCCGGGAACGCGGTGACGGAGAGGTCCGCCTCCGTGCCACCGGGGCCCGGGACGGTGTAGCTGGCCTTGCGCATGGCGCCGGCGGTCTTCGCTTGCCAGGCCGCCGGCGCGGTCCAGGTGAGGTCGGTGCCGTCCGCGGTGGGCACGGTGGACGCGGCCATGTCGGCGGGGGTGGTGGCCGGCTCCTCGACGGGTTCCTTGGGCACGCGGTAGGCGCTGATTTTGGGCTCACGGCAGCCGCCGGCCGCGAGGAGCAGCACGAGTGGGACGAGGGTGAGGCGGCGGCGCATGAAGGGGCAAACAGCAGGCCGATTCGCCCAAAACCGCAACTTAAAGCGGTGCGCGGCCGTTTGGATTCTTGCCAAAATTTCGGCGGGTCGGGATAACGGAAACATGACTCTCTCCGCGCTGGGCGACTCCGCTGTCGTGGCCGTGCTCGGCACCGACATCGACGAGGCGGTGCTGGCGCGGGTGCGGGCGTTGACGGCGGCGCTCGAGACGGACCGGCCCGCGGGCATTCTGGACGTCGTGCCGGCCTACGCGAGCGTCACGGTCTTTTACGACCCCCTGCGGCTCGAGGGCGAGGGCGGCCGGCCCTATGAGCGCGTCTGCCGGCTGCTCACGGAGCGCGCGCGCAACCTCGACGCCGTGGCCAAGAAGAAATTCACCTCGCCGGCGCGGACGGTCGAGATCCCGGTGAGCTACGGCGGGGAATTCGGGCCCGACCTCGAGCTGCTCGCGCGGCACTGCGGGATCGATCCGGCCGAGGTGATCAAGCGCCACCAGGGCGCGGACTACCGCGTGCACGCCATCGGGTTTGCGCCGGGCTTCTGCTACCTCGGCGGCCTGCCGAAGCCCCTGCACATGCCGCGGCGGGCGACGCCGCGGCCGACCGTGCCCGCGGGCTCCGTGGGCATCGGCGGCGCGCAGACCGGCGTCTATCCACTCTCCACGCCCGGCGGTTGGCAGCTGATCGGGCGAACCCCGCTGGCGCTGTTCCAGCCCGGCGAGGCCGAGCCCGCGCGATTGCGCGTGGGCGACCGCGTGAAGTTCAAGTCCATCAGCTCGGAGGAGTTTGGCCTATGGAAGTGACCGTCATCCGCGCCGGCATGCTCACGACGGTCCAGGACCTGGGCCGCCGCGGCTGGCGCGCCGCGGGCGTGCCGCTGAGCGGGGCGATGGACCCGTTTGCGCTGCGCATTGCCAACCTGCTGGTGGGAAATCCGGAGGACGCCGCGGTGCTGGAATGCACGCTCGTCGGGCCGGAGCTGGTATTCTCGACGGACACGGTGGTGGCCATCGGCGGCGCGGCCTTTGCCGCGGCGCCGTCGTGGCAGCCCTTTCCGGTGGCGGCGGGTGTGCCGCTGAAGCTGGGGCCGACCCTGACGGGCAGCCGCGGTTACATCGCGATCGCGGGCGGTTTGAGGATTCCACCGGTGCTGGGCAGCCGGAGCACCTACCTGCGCGCGGGCCTGGGCGGGTTTGCCGGCCGGGCGCTCCGCGACGGTGACGTCGTGCCGGCCTACGGGCAGCCGCGCCGGTTTGCGGAGCACTGGCGGATCGACCCGCGGATCCTGCCGGCCTATTCCCGCTCGCCGACGGTGCGCATCGTGAGCGGCGCGCAGGCGGATGAATTTGGCGGCCGGCTGGCCAAGGTCGAATACCGCATCCTTGCGCAGTCCGACCGGATGGGCGTCCGCCTCGGCGGACCGCGGCTGGTGCGCATCGGCGGCGCCGACGAGCTGGTGTCCTCCGCCGTCGCGCCGGGCACGATCCAGGTGCCGCCCGACGGCCAGCCGATCGTGCTCATGGCGGACGCGCAGACCATCGGGGGCTACCCGCAGGCGGCCAATGTCGTGAGCGTGGATTTGCCGCTGGTTGCCCAGACGCGTCCCGGCGACCGCATGCGCTTCGAGGAGATCCCGCTGACCGAGGCGCAGCAGCTGCTGCTGGACCGCGAACGGGTGATCGGGATGCTGCGCGAGGGGCTGAAGCAGAAGCTGACGTAAGCCCCGCCGTCTGCCATGCGCACGCTCGACCTCAACTGCGACCTCGGCGAGGGCGCGGGCCATGATGCGGAGCTCATGCCGCTGGTTACGTCGGCGAGCATTGCCTGCGGCGCGCACGCCGGCGACGAGGCGACGATGCGCGCGACGGTCGCGCTGGCGCAGCGGCATGGGGTCGCGATCGGCGCGCATCCGGGCTTTGCCGACCGCGCGAATTTCGGCCGGAAGGAAATGCTGCTGTCCGCGGATGCGCTGCGTCATTTGGTTGCCGAGCAGGTGGCGGCCCTCGCGCGGCTCGCGCCGCTGCGCCACGTGAAGCCGCACGGCGCACTGTACACGCTTGCGGCGCGGGACCGCGGAGTGGCGGACGCGGTGGCCGAGGCGGTGGCATCCTTTGGGAAGGATCTCGTGCTCTTCGCGCTGGCGGGCAGCGAACTCGTGCAGGCGGGGCGTCGCTGTGGCCTGCGCGTGGCCGAGGAGGCCTTTGCCGACCGCACATACCGGCGCGACGGCACGCTGACTCCCCGGGGTGACCCCGGCGCGCTGATTGCGGACGAAGTGGCCGCGGTCGCGCAGGTTCTGCGCCTGGCGCGCGACGGCGTGGTCCGGGCGACGGATGGCACGGCGGTGCCGCTCACGGCCGACACCATCTGCCTGCACGGCGACGGTCCGCACGCCGTGGCGTTCGCGCGGCGATTGCGGTCTGAGCTGGCGGACGCCGGCATTCGCCTTCAGGCGGTGAGCACATGAAGACCATCCTGATCACCGGTTTCGAGCCCTTCGGGGGAATGGATCTGAATCCTTCCCAGGAAATTGCGCGGCAGCTGAACGGCCACGTGATCGCGGGCCGGCGCGTGGTGGGACGAATTCTGCCCTGCGTGTTTGGCGCGGCGAATGTCGAGCTGCGCGCGCTGCTGCGGGAGTTCGAGCCCGAGATTGTCCTCGCCGTGGGGCAGGGCGACGGCCGAGCGGACATCACGCCGGAACGAGTGGCGATCAACGTGGACGACGCGCGCATCCCCGACAACGCCGGGGTCCAACCCGTGGACCGCCGCATCGTGGCGGGCGGGCCGGCGGCGTACTGGAGCACGCTGCCCATCAAGGCGATCGTCACCGCGCTGCGCGCGCACGAGATTCCCGCATCCGTGTCCCAGACGGCCGGCACGTTTGTCTGCAATCACGTCTTCTACGGCCTGATGCACGCCCTGCGACGGCGCGTTGGACGCGGCGGCTTCATCCACGTGCCGTGGCTCCCGGAGCAGGCGAAGCGCGGCCAGCCGAGCCTGCCGCTGCCCACAATGGTCGAGGCCGTCGCAATCGCCGCCGGCGTCGCCGCCACCGTGCGGCGCGACACCCGCCTGGCGGAAGGAAAGACAGCGTAGCGCGTGCGTCGGGTCCGACTGCGACGCAGGTTCCCGGCCGGGGATGGCTTACAATCCTTCCCGCGGATGACGCGAATGGATGCTCCGAAATCCGCGAGCATCCGCGCCATCCGCGGCGAAAAATTCTCGGCCGCTCAGTTGTTGAAGCGGAAGAGCGCGACGTCGCCGTCCTGGAAGAGGTATTCCTTGCCCTCGAGCCGGTATTTGCCGGCCTCGCGGGCGGCGGCGATGCTGCCGAGCGTGGTGAGGTCGGCGTAGGAGACAACCTCGGCCTTGATGAAGCCCTTCTCGAAATCGGTGTGGATCACGCCGGCGGCCTGCGGGGCCTTCCAGCCCTTCTTGATGGTCCAGGCCCGGACTTCCTTCTCGCCCGCGGTGAAGTAGGTCTGGAGCCCGAGCAGCGCGTAGGTGCCCTTGATCAGGGCGGAGACGCCGGAGTCGTCGACGCCGAGGTCCTTGAGGAACGCCTTGGCCTCCTCGGGCGGCAGGTCGATGAGCTCGGACTCGATCTTCGCGCTGATCGGCACGTAGGCGGCGTCGTGGTGGGTGCGGACGTAGCCGGCGACCTTCTGGACGAACGGATTCTGCTCGGCGGTGGCGAGGTCGCCCTCGGCGACGTTGCAGGCGAAGAGGACCGGCTTGGCGGTGAGGAGCTGAAAGAGCTTCATCAGCGCGGCCTCCTCGGGCGTGACGGTGAGGAGGTTGGCGGTCTTGCCGGAGTTGAGGTGCGGCGTGAGCTTCTCGAGGAGGGCCATCTCGATGATGGCCTCCTTGTCGCCCGACTTGGCCTTCTTCTGGGTCTTGTCGATGCGCTTGGCCACGGCCTCGAGGTCGGCGAGGACGAGCTCGGTGGTGATGACCTCGATGTCGCGCACCGGGTCCACGCTGCCCATGGTGTGAATGATGTCGGTGTCCTCAAAGCAGCGGACGACCTGCACGATGGCGTCGACCTCGCGGATGTTGGCGAGGAACTGGTTGCCGAGACCCTCGCCCTTGCTGGCGCCGGCGACCAGGCCCGCGATGTCCACGAACTCGATGGCGGCGGGGATGACGACGTTGGTCTTGGCGATCTTCTGGAGGACGTAGGCGCGCTCATCGGGCACGACCACCACACCGACGTTGGGGTCGATGGTGCAGAACGGGTAATTCGCAGCCTCGGCCTTGCGGGAGCGGGTGAGGGCGTTGAAGAGGGTGGACTTGCCCACGTTGGGCAGACCGACGATGCCGGCTTTGAGCATAAGGTCGGGAACCGTCGCCGGGGCGGCGGGGGCGGTCAACGGAAAAGCCGGGCGCGAACGGGAACCGCTAATGCGCGCTCATATTCGCTACTGCGGCCGCGGCGGTCAGGCAGGCGGGACCGGCATGGGCTGGGGGCGGAGGCAGTTGCCGAAGCGGGCGCCGAGCCAGGCCATGGGGAGATAGGCGGCGATGAGGTCGAGCGCGATGAACCAGGTCGGGGCGGGGATCATCCGGGCGGCGGTGATGCCGCCGACGAGGAAGAACACGCCGATCACGCCCGCGACGCCCGCGCGGCGCGTGGAGGCGATCAGGTGGCCGACCATGGCGCCGACCAGCGTGCCGACGGCGTGGGCGAGAAAGGGGAAAACGAAGTGACGGGGCGTCAGTAGGTGGATGTTGGCGGCCAGGTTCTTCGCGTCGCTCATGTCCACCCCAGCCGGAGGCGGAAACACATGGGGACCGGTCAGGACGAGCGCCATATTCACAATGCCGCCGACGAGCAGGCCGACAATCACGGCCAGGATGAAGCGTAGGATGGATTTCATGGGGTGGGGTCGTTCAGAAAATGGTCAGCGAAGGCCCGTGGCCGAAGCGCTGATTCAACTCTCCCATCTAGGGATTCTCTGGCCGACAAACACCAGGCAGTCGTTGGGATCGCTGATGTGAAACTCGCGCATGCCGTAGTCGCGGTCGAAGAGGTCGCGAATCCGGTATTCATTTTTCAAGCGGCTCACGTGGGCCCAGAGCGGAGCAATGTCCGCGACCTCGATGTAGATCTCGGTGTGACCCCGGACGGCCTTCATGACCGCATCGCTGGCGGCTTTCATGAAGTGAATCGTGGCTCCATCCCGGGAAACGATGGAATAGCCCGGCGACTTCAGGGAAACCTCGAACCCGAGCACCTTCGTGTAGAATCCAAGCGTGGCCTCCATGTCGGCCACGGCGAGCATCGGGCTGATGCGCTTAACCTGGGGCGGGGCCATGCTCATCTGGGAGGAGATGCTGCAGGTCCTAGCTGAGGTGTCAAAAAATCATCTAAGCGCCCCGCGCAGGCCAGCTAACCGATCCTAACCCCAGTCCCCTGGTCCCCAGTCTGGAGTCACCTTCGATGTTCGGCGTTGGGCGTTCGATGTTCGGCGTCCGCCTGGCTCCCGCCACCCCGGGGGAGTCGGGGCTTGACAAGCCATTTCCCCACCGGTGTTGTCATCGCTTTTCCAAGCAAGAATCGCTCCGCAAACTACCTGTCATGGCTCTCAAAATCCGCCTCACCCGCATTGGCACCACGCACCAGCCGCACTACCGCTTCGTCATCGCCGAAGCCCGTTCGCGCCGTGACGGGGATCCCGTTGAAGTGGTTGGCATTTACGATCCCCGCCTCAAGGGCGAGACCGTCAAGCTGAAGCTCGACCGCGTCGAGTATTGGCTCGGCAAGGGCGCGAAGCCGACCGACACGGTGCACGCCATGATCAAGAAGGCGCGCCGCGCGGCCGCCCCGGCCTGATTTCGGCCCACCACGAAGCGCACGAAGCCCACCAAGGTGGTTGCTTCGGCTCCAAGCCTCGGATCTTCCGGGGCTTTTTCATTTCCGGAAAATGCTTCGTGCCCTTCGTGGGCTTCGTGGTTAACTCCCTGCCATGCTCCGCATTGATGTCCTGACGCTCTTCCCGCGGATGCTCGACGGCGTGCTCGCCGAAAGCATCCTGGGCAAGGGCATTGCCTCGGGCAAGCTGGGCGTGGCGGTCCATGACCTGCGGGCGTGGACGACCGACAAGCACCGCACGGCGGACGATCGCCCGTTCGGGGGCGGCGCGGGCATGGTCATGAAGCCGGAGCCCGCCATCGCCGCCATCGAGCAGCTGCAGAGCCCCGGGTGCCGCCGCATCTACCTCACGCCCGACGGCGTGCCGCTGTCGCCCGCCCTGGCCGAAGAACTGTCACGCCAGCAGCACCTTATCCTGCTGAGCGGGCATTACGAGGGGATCGACCAGCGGATCCGCGACACAGTGATCGACCAGGAGGTCAGCATCGGCGACTACGTGCTCACCAACGGCACCCTCGCGGCGGCGGTCCTGATCGACGCGCTGGCCCGTTTTATCCCGGGTGTCCTCGGGGAGGAAAAGTCATTGACGCACGAATCCTTCACCAGCAAGTTGCTCGACTTTCCTCAATACACGCGTCCCGCCGAATATCGCGGCATGTCCGTTCCGGAGGTCCTGCTTTCCGGAAACCATGCCGAAATCGAGAAATGGCGGCACGCGAGGCAGGTGGAAAAGACCCGCTCAGTCCGACCCGATTTACTCAAATAACCAGCCATGAACCCGATCATCTCCGAAATCACCGCAGCCCAGGTGAAGAAAGACATCACGCCCTTCAAGGTGGGCGACGGCGTGCGCGTGCACACCAAGGTCCGCGAGGGCGACAAGGAACGCGTGCAGATCTATTCCGGCATCGTCATCGCCCGGAAGGGTCATGGCATCCATGAGACGTTCACCGTCCGCCGCATCAGCTACGGCGAGGGCGTCGAGCGCGTTTTCCCGGTCAACTCCCCGAACATCGAGAAGATCGAGGTCGAGCGCGAGTCGGAGAACATGAAGGCCCGCCTTTACTACCTCCGCGACCGCACCGGCAAGGCCGCCGTCGCCGTCAAGACGCGCGAGAATCGCACCGAGGCTGCCGCCCCGGCCGCCAGCTGAGCCACGCGCCAGCATCACTTCCAAAGCGAGTCCCACCCGGGACTCGCTTTTTTGTTGGCCCACAGGCTGTCCCGGGTGGGAGCGAGCTTGCTCGCGACTTTCCGCCGCACGGTCGCGAGCAAGCTCGCTCCCACCGTGCTCCCACAGAGCAATCCCGCCTCGGGTGGCGCGCGGTCGAGCCATTGAATCCGCAGCTTGATGGGTGCTGGGCGGTTTGGCGTTGAACTACGGGCAAAGCCAGTCCCCGGCTTTCTGACGCACCACCTGTTTTCGGCTTCCCCGGGTGCGGGAGGAAGCCTAGTCCTTAGCGCCTTCCTCCTTTCTCCATGACCCTGCAGACGCCTCTCCTCGCCCAAGCTGCCAACCAGGCCCGCGGCCTTGCCATTGACGCCGTCCATGCCTGTTCCTCCGGACACCTGGGCCTGCCGCTCGGGTGCGCCGAGATCGGCGCCGTGCTCTTCGGCCACGCCCTGTCGGTGAACCCCGCGCAGCCGCGCTGGATCAACCGCGACCGCTTTGTCCTCTCCGCCGGCCACGGCAGCATGTTCCTCTACAGTTGGCTCCACCTGAGCGGCTTCGACCTGCCGCTGGAGCAGGTGAAAAAATTCCGCGTCCTGCACAGCCACACGCCCGGCCATCCCGAGTTTCGCGAGACCCCCGGGGTCGAGGCCACGACGGGCCCGCTCGGCCAGGGCATCGGCAACGCCGTCGGCATGGCGGTCGCCGGCCAGATGGCCGCGGCGCGCTTCAACACCGCGGAGCACCCGATCTTCGACTACCATGTCGTCTGCCTCGCGGGCGACGGCTGCATGCAGGAGGGCGTGGCGATGGAGGCGGTGGAGTTTGCCGGGCACCAGCGCCTGGATAACCTGATCCTGATCTATGACTCGAACGACGTGACGCTCGACGCCATGGCGAGCAAGACGCAGAGCGAGAACACCGCCGGGCGGTTCAAGGCGATCGGCTGGGATGTGCAGACGGTGGACGGCCACGATCTCGCGCTGTTCCTCAAGGCGTTCAACAAGGCGAAAAAGGCCAAGAGCGGAAAGCCGCAGCTCATCATCGCGCGCACGATCATCGGCAAGGGCATCGCCGAGGTGCAGGGCACGGCCAAGGGTCACGGCGAGGGTGGGGCGAAGTTCTCGGACTCGGCCCGCGCCGGCCTCGGCCTGCCGGCGGACCAGCATTTCTACGTGAGCCCGGAGGTCCGGGCCTACTTCGACGCCCACCGCCAGCGGCTCGCGCGCGTGTGGAAGCGCTGGTCGAAATCCTACCAGGCATGGCGCGGGGCCAACCCCGAGAAGGCCACGCTGCTCGACTCCGCTGCCCGCGCGCCCAGTGCCGCGCACCTGCTGGAGAAGATCCCCGTCTTCCCCGCCGATGCGAAGCATCCCGGCACGCGCGGCTCCGGCCGCGAGGTGCTCCAGCCGCTCGCGGCCGAGCTGCCGCTGCTCATCAGCGGCTCGGCCGACCTCCACGGCTCGACGTACAACTACATCAATGCCGACAAGGATTTCGACCCCACCAACCGGTCGGGCCGCAACATCCGCTTCGGCATCCGCGAGCACGCCATGGCCGCGATCTGCAACGGCGTCGCCTACGACGGCCTGTTCCGGCCCTCGTGCGCGACGTTCCTCGTGTTCGCCGACTATTCCCGCCCCTCCATGCGCCTCGCCGCGCTCGCGAAGCTCCCGGTCATCTACATCTACACGCATGACTCCGTCGGCGTGGGCGAGGACGGCCCGACGCACCAGCCCGTGGAGACGATCTCCGCGCTGCGGCTGATCCCGAATTTCGACGTCATCCGCCCGGCGGACCTCGAGGAGACCGCCGGGGCTTACGCCGCGGCGCTCGAGCGCGCCGACGGCCCGACGCTGCTGGCGCTGACGCGGCAGGCGGTCCCAAACCTCAACGAGATCCCGCCGCACATCCGCCGCGCGGGCGTGCTCAAGGGCGGATATGTCGCGCTGCAGGAAACCGCGCCGCTCACCCATATCCTGATCGCCACCGGCAGCGAGCTGGCCCTCGCGCTGGCCGCGGCGAAGACCCTCGGCGCCGGCGTCCGCGTCGTCTCGATGCCCTGCACCTCGCGCTTTGACCGCCAGTCCGCCGAGTACCGCGAGGCCATCCTTCCGTCCGCCTGCCGGAAACGCGTCGCCGTCGAGGCGGGTGTCACCAGCTTCTGGTCGAAGTACGTCGGTCTCGACGGCAAGGTGGTTGGCATTGACCGCTTCGGCATCAGCGCCCCCGCGCCGATCGTGTTCAAGGAGCTCGGCATCACCGCTGAGGCCATCGTCGCCGCCGCCCAGAGCCTCTGAGCCGTGAGTGTGTAGGGCGGAGTCGCCGACCCCGCCTCATTAGAGTGCCACGAAAAAGTCCATCAGGCGGGGTCAGCGACCCCGCCCTACACGCTCGCAGCATTAGCCGGTCTTCGCGTTGGATCGGTTGAGCATTAGAAACGCATGATTCCGATAGGCCGGATGGCTTTTCCTTGTCTCCATGGTTAGCTGCCTAACTATCAGCCTCCTGATAGTTTTAATCTCCTCCCAGTCATGCCGATGCTAATGCTCAAGAACCTCCCTCGTTACGAGTGCCTGCTCGAGGCCTCGAAGGAGTTTCCTGACTTGGATCCTTCTGCCTGCGAGGCTTTTCTGCATCTGCTGCACGCCGGCGATGAGTGCTTCCGGGCGATCGAGCTGAACCTGGGCCGGCACAACATTTCGCAGGGGCGTTTCGGGGTTCTGATGTGCCTGATGAGCCAGTGCCGCTCCGACGGGGTGGACGCGGCGCTGAGTCCGGCCGAGCTGGCGGATCGCGCCGGTGTGACGCGCGCGACCATGACCGGGTTGGTGGACACCTTGGAGCGCGACGGCCTCGTGACGCGGGCGCCGGACCAGGAGGATCGCCGCATGATGGTGGTCTCGCTGACCGCGAAGGGCCGGCAGCTGCTCCATGAAATCCTGCCCGAGCATTTTCAGCGCATGGCCATCCTGATGCACACGCTCAGCGAGCCCGAGCGCAAGACGCTCGTCCGCCTGCTCCACAAGATCAAGGAGCAGGCCGCCAAGCTGGCCCCGCCAGCCGCCGCGCATCTCGCCTCCACCGGCTGAGCCCGGCGGCGGCAGCCTCGGTTTCGGTCCCCCCCGCTTTTCCTTTAATTCAACTACCTGCTATCCATGCTTAAAAAGTTCCTCATCGCCATCGCCGGTTTCGTGGTCGTCGTGATCATCCTGGTCGCGGTCAAGGCCTCCCAGATCAAGCAGCTCTCGTCCATGTCGCACGTGCCGCCGCCGACCGCGGTCACGACCTATGTCGCGAAGTCCGTGGCGTGGCAGCCCATGATCAACGCCATCGGCTCGCTCGCGCCGGTCGAGGGCGTGACGCTCGCGCCCGACGCCGACGGCACGATCGTGAAGATCGCCGCGGACAGCGGCGCCGCGGTGAAGGCGGGCGACCTCATCGTCGAGCTCGACACCACGGTGGAGCAGGCCCAGCTCGCCGCGGCCCAGGCCCGGCTGGAGCTCGCGAAGCTCCAGCGTGCGCGCGCCGCCGAGCTGGCAGCCAAGAACACCATCAGCGCCTCCGAGCAGGACACCGCCATCGCCGAGCTGAACCAGGCCACGGCGGACGTGGCGGCGATCCAGGCCACCATCGACAAGAAGCACGTGCGCGCGCCCTTTGACGGCCGCGTCGGCATCCGCCTCGTCAACCTCGGCCAGTTCGTCGCCCGCGGCCGCGCCCTCGTGCCGCTGCAGAAGCTCGACCCGGTCTACGTCAACTTCACCGTCCCGCAGCGCCAGCTCGGTTCGCTGGTCCTCGGCCAGCCGGTCATCGTCCACACGGACTCCGTGCCGGTGCCGTACCGCGGCACCATCACCGCCATCAACTCCGAGGTCGACGCCGAGACGCGCAACGTGTCGGTGCAGGCGCTGCTCGCCAATCCCGAGGAGCACCTCCGCGCGGGCATGTTCGTGCAGGTCGAGGTCGAGCTGCCGCAGGGCCCGCCGCTCGTCGTCGTGCCCGCGACCGCCATCTCCTACGCCCCGTACGGCAACTCCGTCTTCATCGTCGAGAACCTGAAGGGCCCCGACGGCGTCGAGTACCTCGGCGTCCGCCAGCAGATTGTCCGCGTGGGCACCGCCCGCGGCGACCTCGTCGCGATCGAGTTGGGCGTGCAGCCCGGCGAGCAGGTCGTGACCGGCGGCGTGTTCAAGCTCCGCAACGGGGCGCACGTGGAGGTCAACAACACCGTCCAGCCGACCGCCAACCCGACGCCCAAGCCGGCCAACACCTGAGCGCCGTTCCGGCCGACCCGCCATGCTATCCAAGAGCTTCACCGATCTGTTCATCCGCAAGCCGGTCATCGCGCTGGTGGTGAACGTCATCATCCTCGTGGTGGGCCTCGTGTCGTACACGAAGCTCAACACGCGCCAGTACCCGCGCAGCGACAGCGCGGTGGTCAAGGTCACCACCCTCTACTACGGCGCCAGCGCCGACACGGTGCGCGGCTACATCACCACGCAGCTGGAGCGCGCCATCGCCAGCGCCGACGGCATCGACTACATCGAGTCCTCCAGCAGCGCCGGCATCAGCACCATCAGCGTCTATCTCCGGCTCAACTACGACACCAACGCCGCCCTCGCGCAGATCAGCTCGAAGATCGACCAGGTGCGCAACGAGCTCCCGCCCGAGGCCGAGACGCCGACCACCAGCGTGGAGACGGCCGACAACCAGTTCGCCTCCGCCTACCTCAGCTTCTACTCCGAGACGCTCGACCAGAACCAGATCACCGACTACCTCAACCGCATGGTGCAGCCGCGCCTGTCGTCCGTGAAGGGCGTGCAGCGCGCCGACGTGCTGGGCGGCCGGGTGTTCGCGATGCGCGTCTGGCTCAAGCCCGGGGAGCTCGCCGCCCGCGGCCTCAGCCCGGCGGACGTGCGCGCCTCCCTCCAGGCCAACAACGCGCTGGCCGCCGTCGGCGCCACCAAGGGCTCGATGATGAGCGTCAGCCTCGTCGCCAACACCGACCTGAAGAACGTGGACGAGTTCAAGAAGCTCGTCGTCGCCGAGCGCAACGGCGCCATCATCCGCCTCTCCGACGTCGCCGACGTCGAGCTCGGCGCCGAGGACTACAACACCGAGGTCCGCTTCGGCGGCCAGACCGCCACCTTCATGGGCCTCTGGGTGCTGCCCACCGAGAGCACCGTCGAGGTCATCAAGCGCGTCCGCGAGGTCCTGCCCGACATCGAGCGCGGCCTGCCCTCCGGCCTCCACCTGAAGCTCGCCTACGACGGCACCAAGTACATCGAGGACGCCCTGCGCGAGATCCTCGGCACCCTGATGGAGACGCTGCTCATCGTCACGGTCGTCATCTTCCTCTTCATGGGCTCGCTGCGCTCGGTGCTGATCCCGATCGTCGCCATGCCGCTGTCCCTCATCGGCGCCATGGCGCTGATGCTCGCCTTCGGGTTCACCATCAACCTGCTCACGCTGCTCGCGATCGTGCTGGCGGTCGGCATCGTGGTCGACGACGCCATCGTCGTCGTCGAGAACATCGAGCGCCACATCCGCCAGGGCGAGACGCCGGTGGACGCCGCCATCCTCGGCGCCCGCGAGCTGGTCGGGCCGGTCATCTCCATGACCATCACGCTCTCCGCGGTCTATGCGCCGATCGCCTTCCAGGGCGGCCTGACCGGGGCGCTGTTCCGGGAGTTCGCCATGACCCTCGCCGGCGCGGTCGCCGTGTCGGGTTTCGTCGCCCTCACGCTCTCCCCGATGATGAGCGCCTACCTGCTCAAGGACCACGAGCACGAGGAGGAGGGCCTCAGCGGCCGGATCAACCGCGACTTCGACCGGCTGCGCGGCCTCTACGAGCGCACCATCGGCGCCAGCCTGAACTGGGTGCCGGTCACCCTCACCGTGGCGGTGCTGTTCACGCTGCTGGCCGTGCCGTTCTTCATGTTCGCGCAGCACGAGCTCGCGCCCAAGGAGGACCAGGGCGTGGTCTTCAGCATCCTCCAGCCGTCGCCCACCGCGACGATCGACCAGAACGTGATCTACGCGAAGGAGGTCCAGAAGCTCTTCGCCGGCCTCCCCGAGTATGAGAACTCCTTCCAGGTCACGAGCGACCAGTTCGGCTTCTCCGGCGTGATCCTGAAGCCGTGGTCGGAGCGCAAGCGCAACGCGATCCAGATCCAGGACTCCCTGCAGGGCCCGGCGGCCACCATCGCCGGCCTGAACGTGATCGTCACCACGCCCGAGCCCCTGCCGTCCGGCGGCAACTTCCCGATCGAGTTCGTGGTCCGCTCCACCGCCGACCACCGCGAGATGATGGAGTTTGCCCAGAAGCTCGCGCTCTACGCCAACACCGAGGCCAACGCCGGCGGCGGCGCGCCGACGTTCTACTTCGCCGACACCGACCTGAAGTACGACCTCCCGCAGGTCGAGGTGGAGATCGACAAGGACAAGGTCGCCTCCATGGGCCTCAACCTCAGCGCCGTGGCCCGCGACCTCGGCTCCATGCTCGGCGGCGGCTACGTCAATCGCTTCGTCAACGACGGCCGCAGCTACCGGGTCATCCCGCAGGTCCAGCGCTCCTCGCGCCTCAACGCCGAGCAGCTGCTCGACTACCACGTCCGCGGCCCCAACGGGCAGCTGATCCCGCTCTCCACCATCGCCACGCTGCGCCACACCGTGCAGCCGCGCGAGCTGAACCGCTTCCAGCAGCTCAACTCGGTCAAGATCACCGGCGTCGGCCCCAGCATCGACGTCGCCCTCCGCAAGCTCGAGGCCAAGGCGGCCGAGATCCTGCCGCCGGGCTACTCGGTCGACTACGGCGGGCAGTCGCGCCAGCTCCGCGTCGAGGGCGGCGCCCTGTGGAAGGCCGCCGTGCTCGCGCTCGTGCTGATCTTCCTGGTCCTCGCCGCGCAGTTCAACAGCTTCCGCGACCCGTTCATCATCCTGCTCGGCTCCGTGCCGCTCGCCATCGTCGGCGCGCTGCTCCCGATCTTCCTCTGGAAGACCTCGCTCAACATCTACTCGCAGATCGGCCTGATCACGCTGGTCGGCCTCGTGGCCAAGAACGGCATCCTGATCGTCGAGTTCGCGAACAAGCTCCAGGAGCAGGGCGTGGCCAAGGCCGACGCCATCCGGCGCGCCGCGGCCACCCGGCTGCGGCCGGTGCTGATGACCTCCGCGGCGACGGTGTTCGGCCACCTGATGCTGATCTTCGTGACCGGCCCCGGCGCGGCCGCGCGCAACAGCATCGGCTGGGTGCTCGTCGTCGGCATGGCCGTCGGCACCGTCTTCACGCTCTTCGTGGTGCCGGCGTTCTACATGCTGATCGCCAGCGACCACGCCCTGGCCCCGGTCACCGCCCCCTCCGCCGTCGGCCTTGCCTCCGGCGCCCCCGCCAAGTAGGATTTTCTTTTATGCACTCCGTCCGATTCTCCCCCCTCGCGGCCGCCGCGCTGGCGCTCGCGACGCTTGCCTCCCCGGTCCTGCGGGCCGACCCCGCGCCGTTCGAGCCGGGCACCCTCGATCTCAAGGCCGCCATCGGCTACGCCCTCCAGGGCAACTACGCCATCCGGCAGGCCCGCGAGCGGATCAAGCAGCAGGAGGGCATCGTGGTCGAGGTCACCGCCCGCGCCATCCCCAACATCGCCGCCACCGGCGCGTACCAGCGCAACGACCTCGAGATCACCTCGATGTCCCCGGCCAGCGACCGCTACTGGAGCATCAGCCTCACGGCCACGCAGACCCTCTTCGCCGGCGGCGGCGTGCGCTCGTCCGTCAAGAGCGCCGACCTCAGCCGCGAGTCCGCGCTGCTCGACCTCAAGGCGGTCATCAACGACGCCCTGCTCGGCGTCCGCACCGCCTACTACGGCGTCCTGCTCGCCCGCGAGAAGATCGTCGTGCAGGAAAAGAACCTCGAGCTGCTCCAGCAGCAGCTGAAGAACGTCACCAACCGCTACGAGGCCGGCACCGTCTCCTCCTTCGACAAGCTCCGCGCCGAGGTCGCCGTCGCCAACGCCCAGGTCCCGCTCATCACCGCCCGCAACGACTACCGCCTCGCGATCGAGTCGCTGCGCCAGTCGCTCGGCTTCACCACCGACAAGTCGGGGGACGTCCGCCACCAGCCCATCTTTGCCGGCACGCTCGCCTACACGCCGGCCACGTTCGACCTCCAGACCGCCTTTGACGCCGCCCAGGCCAACCGCCCGGACCTGCAGCGCCTCGCCAAGCTGTCCGCCGCCCGCGCCGAGTCCGTCACCACGGCCAAGGCCAACTATTACCCCACGCTTCAGGCCTTCGGCGGCTGGCAGCTGCGCAAGGGCTTCACCAATTCCTACTCGGACTCGAACGACGGCTGGCTCGTCGGCGTGCAGTCGAACTGGGCGCTGTTCGACGGCCGCGCCACCGCCGGCCGCGTCGCCCAGGCCCGCTCCGTCCTGGAGCAGGCCAAGCTCTCGCTGACCGAGGCCGAGCTCGACGTCGAGGTCGAGGTGCGCCGCGCCTTCTCGACGTGGCAGGAGGCCACCGAGCTGGCCGACGCCTCCAAGAAGGTCGTGGAGCAGGCCGAGGAGGCCGTGCGCCTGGCCACGGCCCGCTACGATGCGGGCACCGCCACCCAGCTCGACGTGCTGCAGGCCCAGGTGGACCTCACCACCGCCCGCACCAACCAGCTGCAGGCCTATTATTCCTACAACATCGCGGTCGCCACGCTCCGCAAGGCCATGGGCCTGGCGGATGAATTCGTGACGAACTGAGCGCCCGCGGCCCGGCCGCCCCCGGCGGCCGCGGCCGCGACGTTTGCCCGGATCCAGTTTCCCGCGCCGTCCTCCACGGCATCCCGGAAAATCCTCCCTCGCGCATGAAATCCGGTCGCCTGCTCCTGTTCGGCCTGCTGGCGGCAATCCTCGCCGTGCTGCTGGCCGCCGGCGCTTCGCTGGATGCCCGCGTCCAGACCTGGGCGGCGCAGCGCTGGCTCGCCGGCCGGCCCGCGCTGGGCCTCACGCTCGGGCGGCTCGACGCCGGCCTGCACCGCGTGCGGGTCGAGGATGCCCGCGTCATCCATGCCGGCGCCGTGCTCACGCTGCCCGCCGCGGAGGCCGAGCTGCCGGTCCTCGGCGCCGTCTGGCACCGGCAGTTCCTCATCCGCCGGCTCGTGGCCCGCGGCTGGACCCTCGACCTCACCGCCGCCCATGCGGCCCCGGCCGCCGCCGTCCCGGCCCCGGCCGTATCCCGCGGATTCTCCCTGCTAACCACCGCCTATGCCGACGAGGGCGCCGCCCCGGTGGTGGCCGCCGCGGCCCCGGCGGTCTTCACCGGCATCTTCCATGCGCTGCGCCTGCCGGTGGACTGCTCCCTCGACGGGCTCGACCTCGCCGGCGAGGTGATCCTGCCGAAGGGGCCCGATCGCCCGGCCGCGCGCATCGCGATCACCTTCACCGGCGGCGGACTCGCCGCAGGCCGGCCGGGCCGGTTCGACTACACGGCGGTGGTGACCTTCGCCGGCGACGACGTGGCGGTCCGCGAGCTCACGGTGCACGGCACCCTCGGTGTCATCATGGACAGCCCGCGGTCCGTCTCCCGCTTCGTGGTCTCCACCCAGGCCAACGCCCTCGGGCCGAAGTTTCCCGGCGGCGTGCAGCTGGCCCTCGACGTTTCCGCCCAGCGTGCCGCGAACGGCGAGACGTACGCCGTGAGCGTCTCGTCCGGTGAGAAGCAGCTGGCCGCGCTCGAGACAGTCTATCCGGCGGGGGCGAGTCATCTCGCCGGCAACTGGCGCCTCGACATGCGCGACACCGACCTGGCGCCGTTCGCCTTCGGCGAGGCGCTCCCGTCCTTCACCGCGGCGGGCGAGGGCCGGTTCGACCTCGACACCGGTTTTGCCGAGCTGCGGGCGAGCGGCCGGCTGAACGCGACGGTCGACCGGCTCAGCGTCATCCACGAGCAGCTCGCCGGCCTGAGCGCGGTGCACCTCACCGCCGACTTCGACTTTGCGCAGCGGGCCGGGGCCACGCGGGTGGACCGGCTCGATGTGACGGTGGAGGGCGCCCGGCCCGTGGCCACCGTGCAGGCGCTGCAGGCGTTTGAGTTCAACCTCCGGACCGGCGAGCTCAATGTCGCCGACCCGGCGAAGGATCTCCTCGGCGTCCGGCTCCAGGGCCTGCCGCTCGCGTGGGTGGGCCTGCCCCTCGCGCAGCTGGGCTACCGCGCGCGCGGCGACGACCTGCAGGGCGAGTTCGCGGCCAGCGCGCGCAACGGCGGCTTCGCCCTCCGGCCCAAGTCGCCGCTGACCCTCACGCACTTTGACCTGGCGCGGGCCGATGGCCGGCGGCTGCTGTCCGGGGTGGACGTTTCCCTCGCGCTGGCGGCCGACTACACGCCGCAGGGCTGGCAGCTCGAGCTCCGGCCCTTCACGCTCCGCCGGCAGGGCGTCACCCTGCTCACGGTCGAGGGCCGGGTGGGGCAGCTCGCGGGCGCGCACCAGCCGGTCAAGGCCGCCGGCAAGTGGAGCGGCCAGCTGCCGGCGCTCTGCGCGCAGCCCGGCGTGCTTGGCGCCGACATGTTCACGAGCGGCGCGGCCCAGGGCGATTTCGCGGCCAATCTGGACGACAAGCGCGAGTTCCAGTTCCGCGCGGCTCTATCCAATCTCGCCGCGCCCTCCGCTCCGGCGCTCCCCGCGGTCAGCGTCGACCTCCGCCTGGACCTCGCGCGCGACGGCGCAGTGACCTTCAGCGTGCCCGTCCGGCTCGAGCGCGATGGCCGGCAGTCCGACCTTACCGTCGCCGGCACCGCCCGCCCGCAGGCGGCGGGCTGGGCGCTCGACGCCCGGGTCACGGGCGATTTCCTCGCGATCGAGGACGCGCAGCTGCTCGCCGCGCCGTTCTCCGGTTTGGTCGCGCCGGCCGAGCCGGCCTTGATCCTGCGCGGGCCGGCACCGGCGGCGCCCGCCTGGGGCGGCGTGTCGGGCCAGGTGGCGCTCGCGCTGCAGCGCGTGGCCTATCGCGGGCAGCTGCAGGTCACGGGCTTCACCGGGCGGCTGCTGCTCGATTCCGCCTCGCTCCAGCTGGTGGATGTCCACGCCGGCTTCGACGCCGACAGCGATGTCCGCCTCGCGGGCCGTGTGACCTATCAGGCCGGCCAGCCTCAGCCGTACGCGCTGGCGGCGGACTTCGCACTCCGCAATTTTGCCACGGCACCGGCCTTCCACGCCATTGATGCCACCAAGCCGCCCACCGTGGAGGCCCGCATCGATCTCACGAGCCGCCTCGTTGGCAACGGCGCCACGCTTGGGGACTTGGCGGCCGGCACGCACGGGGACCTCGTCATCACGAGCAAGGGTGGAATCTTCCGCGGCCTGTCCGCCGACCTCACCGACCGGATCCAGAAGACCCAGTCGCGGGTGACCGCCATTGCCAGCTTCCTCGGCGTGGTGCCCGACGACTACGTGAACAAGACCCGCATCCTCGGCGACATCGCCCGGGCGCTCGCGGAGATTCCCTTTGACCAGCTGAGCGTGACGGCGACGCGCGACGCGGCCCTGAACCTGCAGCTGAAGGATTTCTCGCTGATCTCCCCCGAGATCCGCCTCGGCGGGGTGGGGGCCGTGCGGCAGATCGACGGCGTGCCGCTGCTCGCGCAGCCGCTCGACATGCAGCTGAGCCTGGCCGCGCGCGGGAAGCTGGGCGACCTGATCCGGCGCGCCGGCCTGCTGGAGAAGACCCAGGACAGTCTCGGCTATGCGCCGTTCGCCGTGCCGCTCCACATCGGCGGCACCCTCGGCAATCCCGACACGAACGATATCCGCACCGCGCTGCTCAACTCCGCCCTCGAGCGGAGCGGCCTGCTCGACAGCCTGATGGGGAAATAGCGGCCGGCGGCGGCAGGGGCGGGCGGAGCGCGCGTGAGGCTTTCCTTGCGCTGGAGCCGCGGCTCGCACAAATCCTGCAGTGTTTCCCCCGCGATGTCCGCCACCCTGACCCCTGCCTCCCGCCGCCGCTGGCCCTCGGGTATCCAGCTGCTGGACTCCACATTGTCGGGCTGGACGGCGCTGGTGATGCTGTTCCTGTACCTGCCGATCCTCGTGTTGGTGGCCTACTCGTTCAACCGCTCGCGGCTGAACATCGTCTGGTCGGGCTTCACGGCGGACTGGTACCGCCGCGTCTGGGAGAACGGCCCCCTGCTGCGCGCCGCGCAGAACAGCCTCGTCGTCGCCGGTGTCTCGACGCTGCTCTCGGTGCTGCTCGGCACGGTCGGTGCCTGGCTGCTGCACCGCTACCGCTTCCGCGGCGCGCGCGGCCTCCAGACGCTGGTGGCGGTGCCGATGGTCATGCCCGAGATCCTCATGGGCATCAGCCTGCTGATCCTGTTCGCCACGGTCGGCATGGGCCTGGGCTTCTCCGCGGTGATCATCGGCCACGTCACCTTCAGCTTCCCGTTTGTCCTCGTCGCGGTGCAGGCCCGGCTCAAGGGCCTCGACCCCGCGATGGAGGAGGCGGCGCAGGACCTGGGGGCGACGCCGCTGCAGGCGTTCTGGCTGGTGATCGTGCCGTGCCTGCGGCCCGCCATCGTCGCGGGCGCGCTGATGGCCTTCACGCTGTCGTGGGACGAGCTCATCGTGACCTTCTTCACCACCAACGCGGCCTCGGCGACGCTGCCCATCCGCGTGTTTGGCATGGCCAAGGTCGGCCTGAATCCAATGCTGAACGCCCTCTCCGCCATCTTCATCCTCGCGACCATCGCCTTCGTGTTCTTCTCCGACTACGTGAAGAAACTCGGCCGCTGAGCCCCAGTTTATCCCCCACCCATGAAATCACACCGTCTCATCCTCCCGGCGCTGCTGGCGCTGGCGATCGGTGCCGGGTCCGCGCGCGCGGCCGGCGAGCTCAACCTGTTCGGCTGGTCCGAATACATTCCCCAGTCGGTCCTGGATGGCTTCACCAAGGAAACCGGCATCAAGGTCAACTTCGAGACCTACGCCTCCAACGAGGAGTTGCTCTCGAAGCTCGTCGCCGGCGGCGGCTCCTACGACCTCGTGCAGCCGTCCGACTACGCCGCCGAGGTGATGATCCGGCAGAACCTCCTCTCGCCGCTCGACCCGCGGCTGCTGCCGAATCTCAAGAACATCGCCCCCGAGTTCCGCCACCGCCCGCATGATCCCGCCGGCCGGTACACGGTCCCCTACATGAGCGGCACCGTCGGCATCGTGGTGAACACCGAGAAGGTGAAGACCCCCGTGCACAGCTACAGCGACGTCTTCACCCCCGCCTTCAAGGATCGCATCGTCGTCCTCAATGACACCCGCGAGATCGTCACGTGGGCCCTCTACACCCTCAAGCTCCCGATCAACACGATCAACGCCGAGAGCCTCGCCCAGGCCCGGCCCGTCGTGGCCAACTGGGTCAAGCTCGTGAAGGTGTTCGACTCCGACAGCCCGAAGACCGCGCTGCTGAACGGCGACGTGGACGTCGGTGTGGTGTGGAGCGGCGAGGCCGCGATCCTCTGGAAGGAGAACAAGAAGTTCCAGTACTTCATCCCGACCGAGGGCGCCCACCAGTTCATCGACGTGCTGGCCATCCCGGCCAATGCCAAGAACAAGGAGGCCGCGCACAAGCTCATCGACTACATCCTGCGGCCCGAGGTCTCGGTGCTGATCTCCGAGGCGTTCCCGTACACCAACCCGAACCAGGCCGCCCGCAAGCTCCTCACGCCCGAGCAGCTGGCCAATCCCGCGAGCTACCCGCCGGGTTCGCCGAAGCTCGAGACGTTCCGCGACATCGGCAAAGCCGCCGCGGACGTCGACCGGCTCGTGACCGACCTCAAGAGCGCGCGGTGAGTCCCGCCGCCAAAGCCGGGGCCGCCCTGCCGGGGCTCATCGACCGTCGCACGCCGCGCTGGCGCGCGTGGCTGCTGCTCCTCCCCATGGTGACATGGCTGGTGCTTTTTGTCGTCGCCCCGACCGCGATCCTCCTCGTCTACAGCTTCTGCGAGCGCGACGAGGTCGGGCGCGTGCTGTTCACCTTCACGCTGGATAACTACCGGCGGGTGTTCGACCCGGTCTACCTGTGGATCTTCGCGCGGTCCATCTACTACGCCGGCCTGACCACCGTCATCTGCATCGTCGCCGGCTACCCGGTGGCCTACTGCATCGGCCGGGCCCGCGAGGAGTGGCGGCAGCGGCTGCTCCTGCTGGTCATGGTGCCGTTCTGGACGAGCTTCCTCATCCGCACCTACGCGTGGATCACGATCCTGAAGCAGGAGGGCCTGCTCAACGGGTTCCTGCGGCTGTTCTCGCCGGGGACGGCGGGCCTGGACCTGCTCTACACGCCGACCGCGGTGGTCATCGGCCTGGTCTACGCCTACCTGCCGTTCATGATCCTCCCAATCTACGGCAGCGTGGAGAAGCTCGACGGTGCGCTCATCGAGGCCGCCTACGACCTCGGCGCGGGCCCGCTCCGGGTGTTCTCGTCCGTCATCATCCCGCTCACGCTCCCGGGCGTTGCCGCCGGCACGCTGCTGGTGTTCGTGCCCGCCGTCGGCATGTTCGCCATCACCGACCTCATGGGCGGCGCCCGCGTGCCGCTCATCGGCAACGTGATCCAGAACCAGTTCATGCAGGCGCGCGACTGGCCGTTTGGAGCGGCGCTCGGCGCCGTCTTCATGGGGCTCTTCGCCGCGACCTACTGGGTCATGCTGCGGCTCGGCGCCCAGGAGGAGGACTCCGTCGCATGAACCCCATGGTCGACCTGCGCGGCGTCACCAAGCGCTTCGGCGCCTTCACCGCGGTCAACGACGTCACCCTGCCGATCGCCAGCGGCGAATTCCTCACGCTGCTCGGGCCCTCCGGCTGCGGCAAGACGACGCTGCTCCGGCTGATGGCGGGCTTCGACACGCCGACCGAGGGCTCGGTGTGGATCGGCGGCGAGGACGTCACCCACCGGCCGCCGTACCGCCGGCCGGTGAACCAGGTCTTCCAGAGCTACGCGCTCTTCCCGCATCTCACCGTGATGGAGAACGTCGGCTTCGGCCTGCGCATGCAGCGGGTCGGGGCCGCCGAGGCCGCGGAGCGGGTGCACGAGGCGTTGGCGCTGGTCTCGCTCACGGGACTCGATGCCCGCCGGCCGCACCAGCTCTCGGGCGGCCAGCGGCAGCGCGTCGCGCTGGCGCGGGCCCTGGTGTGCCGCCCCAAGGTGCTGCTGCTCGACGAGCCGCTCTCGGCCCTCGACGCCAAGCTGCGCCGTTCCATGCAGCTGGAGCTGAAGCGGCTCCAGCGGCAGCTGGGCATCACCTTTGTCTTTGTCACCCACGACCAGGAGGAGGCGCTGACGATGAGCGACCGCATCGCCATCGTGAACGCCGGCCGGATCGAGCAGCTCGGCACCGCGCACGAGATCTACCACCGTCCGGCCACGCGCTTCGCGGCCGACTTCGTCGGCCAGGCCAACCTGCTCGAGGCGCGGCTGCTGCTGCAGGACGCGGACACCGTGCAGGTCTCCGTGACCGGCGGCCTGGAGCTGAGCCTGCCGCTCGCCGCCTGGCCCGCGGGCGCCACCACCGCGCTGCTGGCCATGCGGCCGGAGAAGGTTCACGTCTCCCGCGCCCGCGCGCCGGCGGACTTTCCGGCGGCGGCGACCAACATCTTCGAGGCCCGCATCGAGGAGGAGATCTTCCAGGGCGCCACGGACCACCTGGTGCTTGTGACCGCCGCCGGCACGCGCCTGGCCGTGGTGGTGGCGAACGAGAGCGCCTACGGCGAGATCTTCCACGCCGGCGACCGGGTGTTCTGCGCGCTGCACGCGGACGATTTGGTGGTCGTGCGGGCGGAGTAGGGCCTTTGCCGGACGAACGCCGAACATCGAACGCCCAACGTCGAACGCCGGAGGTTATTTGCTGCGGCGCGAAGCGCGCTAGATTCCGGTGCGACGTTGGGCGTTCGATGTTCGGCGTCGGGCGTTCGATTTGATCAGCCCCCACTGCGGGCTGGCGATTCCCGCGCTCGTGGCTAGGTTTGGACCGTGATCGCGTCGGTCGATTTCAAGAACTTCAAGGCGCTGCGCGCGACCGCGCTCCAGCTGGCCCCGTTCAACCTGATCATCGGCGCCAACGGCAGCGGCAAGACGAGCCTGATCCAGGCGGTGGAGCGGCTGCACGCGCTCGCGCGGCTGCCGCTGGCCACGCCCGGCCCGGCCCGCCGCGCCGGCGGCCCGCGGATCTCGTTCCGGTTCAATTCGCCGTTCGCGGCGGTCGAGGCCCGCCTCGAGTGCGTCTCCGAGGCCAGCTGCGACCTGCTCCAGATCCGGCCCGCCCACGCGCCGGAATGGCCGGCGCTCCAGGCCCAGCTCGGCCGGATCCGCTCCTACCAGCTGGACTACGGCGCCATGACCGCACCGGCCGCGCCTGGCGCCAGTCCCGATGCCCCGCTTTCGCCCAGCGGCGCGAACCTCGCGGCGGTGCTGGCCGCGTGGCGGGACCGTCATCCGGCCGAGTTCGCGGCGCTCGTCGCGGAAGTGCTGCGTGTGCTGCCGGAGTATTCGGGACTCGAACTGGTGCGCGGCCCCGCCGGGATTGTGACTCTCGGCCTGCGGCTCGGCCCGGGCGGCGACCTGGTCACGGCCGACAACCTGTCGCAGGGCACGCTGGCGCTGCTGGCCATCCTCGCGCTCGCCCACGATCCGGCGCCCCCCGCGGTCCTGTGCATCGAGGAGATCGACCGCGGTGTTCATCCGCGCCGGCTGCGCGAGGTGCGCGACGCGTTCTACCGTCTGAGCCACCCGTCCGCGTCCGGGCTGAAACGGCCGGCGGTGCAGGTGATCGCGACAACGCATTCCCCGTACTTGCTCGACCTTTTCCGCGACCATCCGGAGGAGATCGTGATCGCCCAGAAGCAGGGCCGGGCCGCGCGGTTCGAGCGGCTGGCGGACCGGGCCGACCTCGCCGAGCTGCTCTCGGAGGGCTCCCTCGGCGACATGTGGTACAGCGGCATCCTCGGCGGCGTGCCGGACGAATCATGAAGGTCGCCCTGCTGAGCGAGTCGCCCGCCGACGAGGCCGTCCTGCGGGAGCTGGTCGCGGCGGTGCTGGGCGGCTCCCCGGCGTGGTCGGCGGCGGGCCTGCGTGCCCGCGGCTGGCCGAGCGTGGTCCAGGTGCTGCCGGCCGTGATCCGGCACCTGCATTTCAACACCGACACGGACACGCTGGTGGTCACGGCCGACGCGGATGACTCGGTGGTGCACACGGCCGCGCACGAGGCGCCCGGATATTTCCATCCGCAGTGCCGGCTGTGCCAGCTGCGGGCGGTGTTCCGGCGGACCACGCGCAAGCTTCCGCCGGCGCGCGGCCGCAACCGCGTGCTGCGCGGCGTGGGCGTGGCCGTGCCCGCGCTGGAGGCCTGGCTGCTCTGCGGCCGCGACGCCACGGTGGGCGAGTCCGCGTGGATCGAGGGCCAGTCCGCCGGCCGCGCGCCGTACACGCGGGCCGAGCTGAAGTGGCGCGTCTACGGCACGGACCGCCCGAGCCTGCCGTATGAAATCCGCCGGGCGGTGGAGGAGATCCGCCGGCACGGCCGCGACACCCGCCGGCTCGAGCATGATTTTCCCGGCTTTGGCGTCCTGGCGCGCGACCTGCGCGAGGACCAGGCGATGCTGCACGGCCATCCCCCCTGACCCCGGCGGGCCGGGGCCGCGTGGAAAAGCGTTGAAAATCCCGCGGCCTCGTTCCGCATAGAAATCCCGCATGTTACCCCCCGGCTTCCGCCGCCGTTCCTACGTCCCGCGCTTCATCGAGATGATCGCTACCGCGGTCGCGGGCTTGCTGTACCGGGTGCGCTCCGCCGGCACCGCGCACCTCCCGGCGACGGGCGGAGTGCTGCTGATTGCCAACCACCTCTCGTACATTGACCCGGTCATGCTCCAGCTTGCGTGCCCGCGGCCGATCCGGTTCCTCGGCTACCAGGGCCTGCGGGACAATCCCTTCTTCGACCTGGTCTTCCGGCTGAGCGGCTGCATCCCGATCTCGCGGACGAATGCGACCGACGGCATGCGGAAAGTCATCCGCGCCCTGCAGGCCGGCGAGGTCGTGGCGATGTTCCCGGAGGGCCACATCTCCCGCACCGGCCAGCTCATGACGATCATGCGGGGCTTCGAGGTCGCCGCGCGCCGGGCGGGCGTGCCGGTGGTGCCGGCCTACATCGACGGCGTCTGGGGCTCCGTGTTCTCCTTCGCCGACAACAAGTACCTCTGGAAGTCGCCCCGGCTCATGCCGACCCCGGTGTTCGTCCAGTTTGGCGCGCCGATGCCTGCCGGCCAGGCCGAGCCGGGATTCGCGCGCAAGGTGCTCCTCGACCTGGGGGCGCTGGCGTTCGACGAGCGGCCGGTGCTGAAGCGGCACCTGGGACGCGAATGCGTGCGCTGCCTGGCACGCCGGCCGTGGCACGTTGAGATCGTGGACCGCACCGCCGAGCGCCGGCCGGTGACCGCGGCCCAGCTGCTCGCGACCTCCGCGGCCTTTTCGCGCCACGTCCGCCGCACCATCCCCGAGAAGCGGGTGGGCATCGTCCTGCCACCTGGCGCGGGCGCCTTCATCGCCAACCTCGGCGTCCTTTGCGCGGGCAAGATCCCCGTGAACCTCAACTTCACCGCCGGCAAATCCGCGCTCGAGGCCAGCATGAAACTGGGCGGCGTGACCACGGTCATTTCCGCCGAGGCTGTCCGGCAGAAGGTCCCGGCCTTCCCCTGGCCGGAGCGAACGCTCGACCTGCGGGCCGAGATCGCCGCGATGGGCGGCAAGCGCGCCATCCTGCCCTGGCTGGCCGCGGCCTGGCTGCTGCCCAACCAGTGGGTCGCCAACCTGCTCGGCCTCCCGCATGTCGGCGACCGCGAGGAGGCGGGTCTGCTGTTCACCAGCGGCAGCTCCGGTGAACCGAAGGGCGTTGCGCTCTCGCACCGCAACATCCTCGCGAACTGTTCACAGATCTCGTCGCTCTCGATTTTGCCGCAGAGCTCCTCGCTCCTCGGCTGCCTGCCGCTGTTCCACAGCATGGGCTTCACCGTCACGCTGTGGTACCCGATCATCCGCGGCTGCACCGTCGTGACCGTCCCGAGCCCGCTCGACACGCGCAAGATCGTGGACGCCATCCGCGACGAGCAGGTGACCGTCCTCCTCGGCGCCCCGACCTTCATCCGTCCCATCCTGCGCAAGGCCCAGCCGAGCGAGCTGCGCTCACTGCACCTGGTCGTCACCGGCGCCGAGAAGCTGCCGGACGACCTCTACAAGGCGTTCCTCGAGACCTTTCACATCGAGATCCTGCAAGGCTACGGGCTCACCGAGACCACCCCGGCCAGCAACATCAACCAGCCGCATCCACCCATCACCACCGAGACGGCCGAGCCGCAGGTGGGCAAGAAGGCCGGCTCCACGGGACGGCTCCTGCCGGGCATGACGGTGCGCATCGTCAGCCCGGAGACCGGCGAGGAGGTGCCGCTGGGCGACCAGGGCATCGTGTGGTTCAAGGGCGCGAATGTGTTCAGCGGCTACCTCGACGACCCGCAGAAGACGTCGGCCGCGTTCCGCGACGGCTGGTTTGTCACCGGTGACCTCGGCCGGCTGGACGAGGAGGGTTTCCTGTTCATCGAGGGACGCCTCTCACGGTTCTCCAAGATCGGCGCCGAGATGATCCCGCACGGCACCATCGAGCAGAAGATCGCGGAGAGCTTCGGCCTGGACCAGGGCGAGGGCCCGGCCATTGCCGTCATGGGCGTCCCCGACAAGGTCAAGGGCGAGGCGCTGGTGCTGCTGACGACGCTGCCCATCACCTCTGACGAACTTCGGGACAAGCTCCTCGGCGCGGGCTTCACCAATCTCTGGGTGCCAAAGATCATCTACCGCGTGGACCAGATCCCTGTGTTGGGCACCGGGAAGCTCGACCTCAAGCGCTGCCGTGACCTCGCGCTCGAGGCGGTGGCGGAGTAGGGCAAACCGAATTTCCCATGCCGGCCCGTTTCCGACGCCTCGTGCTACTGCTCGGACTCGCTGTCGCCGGCTCCGCTCTCGCGGCTCCGGCGCGACTCGAGACGCCGTGGACGCGCAAGGTCGATCCCGACGCGCCGTGGCCCGAGTACCCGCGTCCGCAACTGGTACGGGAGAGCTGGACCAATCTCAACGGCCGCTGGGATTACGCGATCCGCCCGGCCTCCGTCGCCACGCCGCCCACCCAGTACGACGGCCGCATCGTTGTGCCCTTCGCCGTGGAGTCGGCCCTGTCGGGCGTGCAACGCCGCGTGCAGCCGACGGAGCGGTTGTGGTACCGGCGGACCTTGGTCCGCCCGGACCTGGCGGACGGGCGCCGGCTGCTGCTCAACTTCGGGGCGGTCAACTGGGACGCGGAGATTTTCCTCAACGGCGCACACGTCGAGCATCACGCGGGCGGCTACGACGCCTTCACGATCGACCTCACGGACCACCTGCGGCCCGGCGCCGAGCAGGAACTTGTGCTCGCGGTCCGCAACCCGCTCGAGACCGGCGCGCAGCCCCGCGGCAAGCAGGTCAGCCAGCCCAAGGACATTTGGTACACCCCGGTGACGGGCATCTGGCAGACGGTGTGGCTTGAGTCGGTTCCGGCGGATTATGTGGCCGATCTCGGGCTCGCGCCGGACCTCGACCATGCCCGCGTCCGCGTGGCGCCTGTGGTCGTGCGGCACGGCACCACGCCGATCACGGCGGAGATCACGGTGCGGAGTGCCGGGCGCATTGTGGCGACGCGGACCGTGACGTCACCCGACCTGGCGGCCGAACTTGACCTGCCGCAGCCCCGGGCCTGGTCGCCGGCGGACCCGTTCCTGTATGATGTCGAGGTGGTGCTCCACGCCGGCGCGGTGACGGACCGCGTGCAAGGCTATTTCGGTTTGCGCACGGTGGAGATCGCCAAGGCGCCGGACGGCTACGATCGCATTTTCCTGAACCACCGGCCCGTGTTCCTGCTCGGCCCGCTCGACCAGGGCTGGTGGCCCGACGGGCTCTACACCGCGCCGACGGACGAGGCGCTGCGGTGGGATGTGACCACCATGCGGGCGCTCGGCTTCAACGTCGTCCGCAAGCACGTGAAGGTGGAGCCGGCGCGCTGGTACTATCACTGCGACCGCGCCGGGCTGCTCGTGTGGCAGGACATGCCAAGCGCCGCGCGGCTGACGCCGACGATGGAGTGGATTCCGGCCGGAGAGCTGAAGTTCTCGCCGGAGGAGGACGCGCAGTTCCGCCGCGAGCTGGAGGCGATGGTTCGCCAGCACCGGATGTTTCCCTCGATCATCACCTGGGTGACGTTCAACGAGGGCTGGGGTCAGCATGACGCGCTGGCGATTTTGCGGCAGGTCAAGCAGCTCGACCCGACGCGGCTTGTGGATGGGACCAGCGGCTGGGGCGATTTGCGCGCGGGCGACCTCCTCGACTGCCACGCGTATCCTGAGCCCGGCATGCTGCCCGCGTTGCCGGGCCGCGCGAGCGTGCTTGGGGAATTTGGCGGCCTCGGCCTGCCGGTGTCAGGACATTTATGGCAGGACCAGAAATGGTGGGGCGACCGCGGGCAGTCCACGGTGGAGCAACTGGCGGCCCGCTACGCAAAGTTCATCGGACTGATCCCGGCGTTGAAGGCGCGCGGACTCGCCGCGGCGATCTACACGCAGATCACCGATGTCGAGGGCGAGATCAACGGTCTCGTGACCTACGATCGCCAGGTGACCAAGGTGCCCGTTGAGCGCATCCGGGCGATCAACGCCACGGTCACCGAGGGCACCGGCGCGTCGCACTGAGCGGGGCGCGCCGGCGGCAGCCTCAGGAGGCGGAGGGCTGGCACAAACAGGAGGATGAGATTGTGAGATCCGCCTGCCTCCAGACCTCATGGAACTGCTTCTGCACCGCGGCGGCGTCCGCGGCCTTGTGCTGCAGCGTCAGGGCCTCGCTAAGTCCGAAAAGCGACCAGCCGTTGCCTGGCAAGCGCCTGAGGTCCTCACGATAGACCGCCTCGGCCTCCGCATAGCGGCCATGAGCCATCAGCGCCGCGCCAAGCGAGTGGCGCACCGGGATGATCCACGAGGGCGGCTCGTCGTAGCGCAGCGCATCCTCCGCCTCCACCGCGGCCCGCAGCTGCGCGAGCCCGGCGTCGAGCTTGCCCTCCCGCACGAGGATCTCGCCCTCGAGCATCGGGGTGACCACCGCCAGCACTGACTGGCACAGGTTGTTGCCGGCGGCGATCTCGTCCGCCGGCACGGCCCGGGCCGCGGCCACGAAGAGCGCTTGCTCGCGGCGGGCACCCGCGGTGTCGCCCTTGGCGGCGGAGGCGATGCCCCGCGCGGCGAACTGGAAGGCATGGGCAAACGGCGCCGTCGCGGGCAGCGCGGGCTCGGCGAGGACTTCGTCCCAGTGGCCGAAGCGCACCATGGCCTCAAGCGGCATCGCGAGCAGCGTCTCGGCCACGGCGCCGTACTCCTGCATGAATTCCGGCGGCAGCCCGGCGACGAGCTCGCGCATGTGCTGGAGCGCCAGCCGGCTCTGGCCGGTCATCATGGCGGCATAGGCCAGCATGTGCTGGTTGTGCGCGATGTAGACGGGCAGGAAGCCCTTGGGCGGGCCGAGGCGCGACCGGACGGCGCGGTCGGCGGCGACCGCCGCCTCGTTCGCGGCGACAGCCTCGTGCCAGCGGCCCACGCGGATGTAGATGTGCGAGGGCATGTGGACGTTGTGGCCGAGCCCCGGCTGCAGGTGGAGAAGCCGGTCGGCGGCCGCCAATGCGCGCTCGGGATGCGGCGACGCCTCCACGGCGTGGATGTAGAGGTGGTTGGCGAAGGGCTGCTGGAGGTCGAGCCGCAGCACGGCGTCGAGGGTGGCGAGGATCTCCGCGGTGCCGGGCTGCGCCTGGCCCTCGGACGTCCACTGATCCCACGGTCGCAGGTCCATCATGGCCTCGGCAAACAGCACGCCGACGTCGGTGTCCTCGGGATGCCGCTGCCACACGCCGCGCATCGCATCGGCATAGGCGCGATCGAGCGGGGTGCGGTCCGCGGGCTGCGGGTTGGCGTAGCGCGCCCCGAGCGCCGCGATCAGGTCGTGCTCGACCGGCGACGCGTGCGCGGCGGTGCGCGCCCGCGTGAGTTCCGCCCAGGCCAGCTCCGCGGCCGGCGGCGGCACCATCGGCAGGTTGATGTGCGGCCCACAGGCGAGGGCGATGCCCCAGTGGGCCATCGCACATTCGGGGTCCAGGCGCGCGGCCTCCTGGAAGGATCGGATCGCCGCACCGTGGTTGAAGCCGTACAGCAGGTTCAGGCCCTGGTCGAAGTAGCGCTGGGCCTCGGGCGACTCGGTCGAGATCTTGCGCGTGTGGGAGCCGAGGCCGGGGAGCAGGGGGATTGTGACGGGGGCGCGGTCAGCGCCGGGGGCGGCCAGGGCCAGCCCGCAGACGAACAGGATGAAGGCGGAAGCTTTCATGGGAGTAAGGTTCAGCCGTCCTCGGGGGCAGGCGGCGGGGGTGTGGGCAGAGTACGTCCGTCCGTCCGCTTGTCCATTCCCTGCTGCTGGCTCGCACAAAAAAGCCCGGGCCGCGAACGGCCCGGGCCAGGATAACCGGCCGGCGTGATTTCCGGCCGCCCATGTCAGGAAGGGATCACGCGGGAGCAGGGACCGGTAAGATGGGCTGCGGGAAGTTCACGCGGGCAGTCTACGCCCTTCAGAGTAGCCCGGGAATGCGGGCCGACCCGGAAAACCGCCTACGGATGAACCCGGAGGCGAGACTCAGCGGACGACCCGCGCGCCGCCGCCGGCGATCTGCTTCTCGACTTCCTTGCGCGTGGCCATGGACGTGTCGCCCGGGGTGGTGGAGGCGAGGGCGCCGTGGGCGGCGCCATAGTCCACGGCCTTCTGGCCGTCGTTGAACTGGAGGAAGCCGAACTGGAGGCCGGAGGCGAAGCTGTCGCCGCCGCCGACGCGGTCGAGGATCTCGAGCTCGGGATACTGCCGGCTCTCGTGGAACTTGCCGTCGTGCCAGAGGATCGCGCTCCAGTCGTTCTTGGTCGCGGTGATCACGCGGCGCAGGGTGGTCGCGGCGACCTTGAAGTTCGGGAAGGCCTTCACCGCGGTCTCGATCATGCCCTTGAAGGCGTCGGTCTCGATCTTGGACAGCGCGTGGTCGGCGCCCTTGACCTCGAAGCCCAGCGAGGCGGTGAAGTCCTCCTCGTTGCCGATCATGACGTCCACGTACTTGGCGATCTCGCGGTTGACCTCCTGGGCCTTCTTCAGGCCGCCGATGGTCTTCCAGAGCGACGGGCGGTAGTTGAGGTCGTAGCTGACGATCGTGCCGTGCTGCTTGGCGGCCTTGACGGCCTCGACGGTGAGGGCGGCGGTGGACTCGGAGAGCGCGGCGAAGATGCCGCCGGTGTGGAACCAGCGCGCGCCCAGCCGGCCGAAGATCTGCTGCCAGTCGAAGTCGCCCGGCTTCAGCTGTGAGGCGGCCGTGTTGCCGCGATCGGGGTTGCCCACCGCGCCGCGCACGCCGAAGCCGCGCTCGGTGAAGTTGAGGCCGTTGCGCACCGTGCGCCCGATGCCGTCGTCCTCGCGCCACTTGATGAAGTCTGTCGCGACCCCGCCCTGCATGATGAAGTCCTCGACCAGGTGCCCGACCTCGTTGTCCACGAAAGCGGTGCAGACCGCGGTCTTCAGGCCGAAGCACTTCCGCAGGCCGCGCGAGGTGTTGTACTCGCCGCCGCCCTCCCAGACCTTGAACTCGCGCGCGGTCCGGATGCGGCCCTCGCCGGGATCGAGGCGGAGCATGACCTCGCCGAGCGAGATCTGGTCATAGGCACAGGCGGAAGCGGGCTTGATCGGTAGGCTCATGGCGGAAATTCGGACCCCAGCACTTCAAAACCACCCGCGCCCAAATGGAAGCTCATTTATGCCCGCGGCCCGGCCCGCGTCGCGTCCGGCGGTGTCACGGTGGGCGTGACACTGGGGTCGGCGGCGTGGGACGATGTTTATCGGGTTGAAGCAGCGGCCGAGCTGGGAAATCGTAGCGCGTGCGTCGCAAGTCGAAATCCTCCCTCTCGTCCTTCCGCTCCGCCACTCGCCAGCTGCGGCGCCGACTCGGGTCCCGGGTCGTGCTGACCACGCCGGCCGCGCTGTTCGAGGCGTCGTTCGACAGCAGCAAGATCTCGTTCCCGCCCGCCGCCGTCATCCGGCCGCGCCGCGAGGAGGACATCGGCGTCGCGCTGACGCTGGCCAACCGGCACGGCGTGCCGGTCACGGTCCGCGGCCGGGGCACCACGCTCATGGGCTCGGCCGCGCCGGTCCGCGGCGGCTGGGTCATCGACATGCTCCGGCTGAAGCGCCTCCACGTGGAGGTCGAGGCCGGCCTCATCATCGCGCAGGCCGGCGCCACGGTGGGCGACATCCAGCGGGCGGCCGCGGCGGAGGGCTGGTTCTATCCGCCCGATCCCTCCTCGAAGGAATACTGCACCATCGGCGGCAACATCGCCTGCAACGCCGGCGGCATGCACGGCGGCAAGTACGGCGTGACCCGCGACTTCGTCGTCGCCCTGCGCGGCTTCCTGCCCACGGGCGAGTACGTGGAGTGGGGGACCGCGACGAAGAAATTCTCCGCCGGCTTCAACCTCCGCGACCTCTGGATCGGCAGCGAGGGCATGCTGGGCGTGGTCACGGGCGCGGTGCTGAAGCTCATCCCGCAGCCCGCGGCGCGCTGGACGCTGCTGACCTCCTTCCGTGACGAGACCGCGGCCCTGCAGGCGGCGCTGGCGCTGTTCCGCCAGCGGGTGCAGCCGGCGATCTGTGAGTTCCTCGACCGCGAGAGCGTGCTCTGCGCCGAGCGGGCGACGCAGACGACCGTGTTTCCCGGCCAGGCCGGCCGGCCGGTGATCCTGCTGGAGCTGGCGGGCAGCCCGGCGGAGCTGCGCGAGCAGAAGGCCGTGGTGCTGGCGTGGGCCAAGGCGCACGCGCACGGGTTCCGCGCCGCGCGCAGCCGCGCGGAGGCGGAGACGCTCTGGGCCGTGCGGCGCAAGTGCTCGGGCGCGATGTTCGAGCTCGGCGACGCCAAGCTGAACGAGGACATCGTGGTGCCGATGCGGAATTACGTGCGGTTCATCCGCTACCTCGCCGGCCTGAAGCGCCGCACCGGCCTGCCCATCCCGACCTTCGGGCACCTGGCCGACGGCAACCTCCATGTGAACATCATGTACCACCGCGGGGTCCGCGCCGAGGCGCGCACGGCCGAGGCGGCGGTCGGCGACCTCATGCGCACCGTTGTCGCGCTCGGCGGCGCGATTTCCGGCGAGCACGGCATCGGGCTCGCCAAGACCCCGTTCCTGCGCCTGCAGCACCGGCCCGCGCAGGTGAAGGCCATGCGCGCCGTGAAGGACGCGCTCGACCCCAAGGGCATCCTCAATCCCGGTAAGATGTTCGACCCGGTCCGGATCTGGAAATATCCGAAGATCACCGTGCACCTGCCCTGGGACCACAAGTGATCCCGCGACCGCGCCGGCCTCCCTCATGAAGCGCCTTCCCTTCGCCTCGCTCGGCGGCCTCCTGTTGTCCCTGTTGGCCGCGGCCTCGTCGGGTGCCGCCGCGCCGAGGCGGCTGCCCTATGCGCGGGCGGAGTTCATCGTGCCGCCGGCCGTGGTGATTCCCCATGCCCGCGACCGCGTGTTCATCGGCCCGGGCACGGTCCAGCTCGCCAACGGCAGCCTGCTGCTGCTCGCGCCCTGGGGCAGCGCGCCGGCGCTGTTTGAGGAGCTCCATGGGACCTATCCGCTGCCGCATTTCTACCGCAGCACCGACCGCGGCCGAACCTGGCAGGAGTGCGAGCGCATCGCGATGGACTGGAACCTCACCGGCACCCTCAACAACGGCGGCATCTCCTTCCTGCGGCTGCGCGACGGCCGCCTTGCCCTCGCGGCCCACCGCTACGTGCCGGACAACAAGGGCGGCGGGCTGCCCGTGATCTCGTTCTCGTCCAACGAGGGCCTGTCCTGGACCCCGGCCCGGATCGTCGGACGCGAAGTCGCGCCCGACGACGGCTGGTACGTGATGAACGACCGCCTCATCCAGCTCCGCAGCGGCCGGCTCCTCCTCGCCGCGGCGCATGCCGTATCCGGCAGCGGTCCGGAGGGCGACCTCGCGGAGGCCGGCTGCTTCTATAGCGACGACGCCGGGGCGACCTGGCGGCACTCCAATCTCGTCCGTCCGCTCGGCGCGCTGCGCGGCTTCGCGGAGCCCTGCGTGGCGGAACTCCCTGATGGCGGCGTCCTGCTGCTCGGCCGCTCGGGCACGGGCTTCCTCGTGGAATCGCGTTCCACCGACGACGGCGCCACCTGGTCGCCGCCCGAGAACACCGCGCTTCCTTCGCCCTGCACCTCGCTCACGCTCAAGACCCTTCCCGACGGCCGGCTGATCGTTTTCTACAACCACGCGAAGCCCGACGCGCCCGGGAGCCTTTTCCCGCGCTGCCCGCTGGTCTACGCCGTGTCGGCCGACGGCCGCCGGTGGGGCGCTCCGGTGATCGTGGACGACGAGGGCTGGAGTCCCGCGGTCCCGACGCGCGAGAACATCTACCCGTCGGTCTGCTTCCTCGACGAGGGCATGCTGGTGGTGTGGTCCACGCACTTCTCCACCTCCGGCCAGAAGCGCCGCAGCCTGGAGCAGAACCTCATCGGCGGCGGCAAGCGCGCGATCCTGCGCTATCCGGCGAAGTGACCCTTTTCCCGCCATGCCCGCGTCCATGCTCATCCGTCCCTACCGTCCCGCCGACGAATCCGCCGTCCTCGCGCTCTGGCGCGAGTGCGCGCTGCTGCGCTGGAGCGACCCGCGCAAGGACATCGCCCGGAAGCTCAAGGTGAACCCCGAGTGGTTCCTCGTCGGCGAGATCGACGGCCGGCTGATGGCGACCTGCATGCTCGGCTACGAGGGTCACCGGGCCTGGATCAACTTCCTCGCCGTCGCGCCGGCGCACCAGCGGGGCGGCTACGGCCGCCAGCTGATGGCCGAGGCCGAGCGCCTGATGCGGGCGGTGGGCTGCGCCAAGATCAACCTCCAGGTGCGCGCCTCGAACGCCAAGGTGATCGCGTTCTACGAGCGGCTCGGCTTCGCCATCGACGAGCTGCACTGCATGGGCAAGCGGCTCGAGCAGGACTGAGGAGGAACCGCTAATTTGCGCTCATCCTCGCTAATCTCGAGGCGGGTGGGGCGGTGGAGGGGGTTGGGGCGGTTGGCGAGCGAAAAACAGGGCTCTCACTTTCCGTTTGCCCGCGCTCGCGCGGCCCGCTCACACTGCGTGCTTTCATGTATCTCAAGGCGCTAAAACTGCACGGTTTCAAGTCCTTCGCCGATGCCACCACCCTCCGATTTGAACCCGGCGTGACCGCCGTCGTCGGCCCCAACGGCTGCGGCAAGTCGAACATCGCGGACGCCATCCGCTGGGTGCTCGGCGAGCAGAGCGCGAAGGCGCTGCGCGGCGGCAAGATGCAGGACGTGATCTTCGAGGGCGCCGACACGCGCAAGGCCTCGCAGCTGTGCGAGGTGTCGCTGCTCCTGACCGAGTGCGAGAAGCAGCTGGGCAGCGAGTTTCACGAGATCGAGATCACCCGCCGCGTGCACCGTGACGGCCAGAGCGAGTACGCCTTCAACGGCCAGACCTGCCGGCTGAAGGACATCCAGAAGCTTTTCATGGACACCGGCGTCGGCCGGACCAGCTACTCGATCATGGCGCAGGGCCAGATCGACCAGATCCTGTCGTCCAAGCCCGAGGAGCGCCGCGCCGTGTTCGAGGAGGCCGCGGGCATCACCAAGTACAAGTCCGCCCGCCGCGAGGCCCTGAACAAGCTTGCGCTGACCGAGCAGAACCTGGCACGCGTCGCGGACGTCGTGGCCGAGGTCACCCGCCAGATCGGCAGCCTTCGCCGCCAGGCCGCGAAGGCCATGCGCTTCAAGCGGCTCAGCTTCCGCCTCCGCCACCTCAGCCTCGCCTGGAGCAGTCGCCAGCACGCGCAGCTGACCGCGGCGCTGATCGATTTGGAAACCAAGGTCGCGGCGCTGCGCGCCGAGGCCGACACCCGCCGCACGGGGCTGGAGGCGCGGCAGATCGAGCTGGAAACCAAGAAGTCGGGCCGCAGCCGGCTCAACCAGCGCGTCCAGGACGCCCAGCAGGCGGTGTTCGACCTCCGCTCCCAGAAGGAGGCGGCGGAGAACCAGGCCAATCTCGCGCAGATCCGGCGCACCGGGCTCGAGGACCGGCTCGGCTCCTCCCGCGACAATCTCGGGGAAATCGAGATGCAGCTCCGCGAGGTGTCCGCGCAGGTGGACACCGGGGCGCAGGACAAGCAGATGCAGCTGGGCCTCCTCGGCAGCAGCGACGCGGTCTTCCAGCAGCGCAACCGCGAGCTCGGCATCGCCGAGGGCGAGCTGAGCCGGCTCGAGCAGGAGCTGCAGCAGGCGAAGTTCGAGCTGCTCCAGCTCGAGAGCACCGTCGCCCGCCTCCGCACCGACTGTTCCGGCTACGAGGTGGACCAGAAGACCAGCGCGCACCGGCACGATGCCGTGGCGCAGGAGATCGCCCAGGTGCGCGAGCAGCACGCCGCCGCCGCCGCGACCGCCACCGAGCTCGGCGCGCGCGTGGAAGCGGCCCTGGCCGAGAAGTCGCGCACGCACAACGAGGCGACCGCGGCCCAGCAGGCCATCACCGACCTCACCCGCGAGTTCCGCGACGCGCAGCGCAAGCTGCAGGACATCGACCGCCAGCTGGCGCAGCGCACGGCGCGGCTCCGGCTGCTCCAGCAGCTGCAGGAGAAGTGGGAAGGCTTCGGCGAGGGCGCCAAGGCCGTCCTGCAGGGCCGGCTCGACGCCGCGCTCGCCGGCGCGAAGGTCACCCCCATCACCCACGGGCTCGAGCTCCGGCCGGAGTTCGGCAAGGCCGTCGAGGCGATCCTTGGCGCCGCGGCCGAGGCCATCAGCGTCAGCGACCTCGCCACCGCCCAGCGCATCCTCGCCCAGCTCGAGCAGGAGCAGATCGGCTCCGCCGTGCTGCGGATTGCGGACTGCGGCTTCCGGGGCGGCGACCGCACCGACCTGCCCGCTGGGCTCGTGCCGGCGCTGTCGGCGCTGCGCGACGTGGACGCGGGCCATCCCGCGGCCGGCGTGCTCGGCGAGTGCTTCATTGCCGACGACCTCGGGACGTTCCTGCAGTTCTGGCAGGCGAACCCCGGCTTCAGCTTCCTCGCCGTCGCGACCCGCAAGGGCGACCTGGTGGACCGGCGCGGCCTGGTCTACGGCGGCCACCACAGCGCGCGGAAATCCTCGAACAGCATTGTCCAGCGCGAGATTGACCTGCGCGAGACGGCGCGGGGCCAGGCCGACGACCAGCGCCTCCATGACGAGCAGAAGGCCGTAATTGACGGCCTGGGCACCAAGCTGGCCACGGCCGAGCAGGCCCTGGAGCAGCGTCGCGCCGAGGTGCTGGCGGTGACGCAGACCGTCGCCGCGGCGCAGGCCGAGCACCGCAACGCGCAGCGCGCGCAGGAGGACGTCGGCAACCGGCTCCGCCGGATGGAGGCCGAGCTGGTTTCACTCGAGCAGACCCGCAATGAATCGCACGCCCGCTGGGAAAAGGCGCAGGCCGGCCTCACGCAGGCCACCACCGCCGCCGAGGCGCAGCGCGGCCGGATCCAGCAGCTGGAGACCCGCCTGACGGAAATCCGCACCGACCGGGACGTGAAGCGCGAGTCGCTCGCGCAGGCGCGCCTGGAGCTGGCGGAGCGCCGCCAGAAGGTCGAGGTCCTCGACCGCGGCCTGACGGAGATGGAGAAGCGCCGGCTGCAGCTCGACGACCTGCTCGTCCAGCGCCAGCAGGAGATCGAGACCTGGACCACGCAGATCGCCGACCTCGAGCGCGAGGCCGCGGCGCAGCGTGCCCGGGGCGCCCAGATCGGCGACACGCTCGGCGTGGCGCAGGAGCAGGTGGAGCAGGCGCGGGTCGAGCTGCTCGGCGTCGAGCAGGAGATCTCCGCCCTCGAGTCCGCGCAGAGCTCGCTGCACCAGCAGTCCGAGGCCGCGCACGACGAATTGAGCGTCCACGAGGTGAAGCTCGCCGAGACCCGCCAGCGCGCGCTGTTCCTGGCCGAGGAGGTCACGCGCGAGTTCCAGTCCGACATCGCCGCCCTCGACTGGAAGCAGCTGCTGTGGCACGCCGACGACGAGCCCGAGGGCGTGAAGCCGCTCGACCTCGACGAGGAGGAGGACGAGTCGGCGCCGAAATCGGCGGAGGCCGGGGCGCCGCCCGAGGCGACCGCCGAGGCCAAGCCGAAGCGCCGCAGGAAATCCAAGGAGAAGGGCGAGGCGACGGAGGCCGACCTGGCCGCGCTGGACGCCACGAACTGGGACGAGGTCAAGGCGGAGGCCGACGCGCTCCGCGCGCGCCTGAACAACATGGGCGCGGTGAACCTCGTGGCCATCGAGGAGTATGCCGAGCTCAAGCAGCGGCACGACTTCCTCACGGCCCAGTGCAACGACCTGACGACCGCGAAGGCGGAGCTGCTCAAGGCGATCGAGGAGATCAACCTCACGTCGCAGCAGCAGTTCGAGGTGACCTTCCAGCAGATCCAGAAGAACTTCGCGTACACCTTCGAGACCCTCTTCGGCGGCGGCCGGGCGGCGCTCGAGCTCATCGTCGCCGAGGACATCCTGGAGAGCGGCATCGAGATCGTCGCGCAGCCCCCCGGCACGAAGCTCAAGAGCATCACGCTGCTCTCCGGCGGCCAGAAGACCCTCACGGCCGTGGCGCTGCTGTTCGCGCTCTACATGGTCAAGCCCTCGCCGTTCTGCTTGCTCGACGAGCTGGACGCGCCGCTGGACGAGTCGAACATCGGCCGCTTCACGGACCTCCTCCGGAAGTTCGTCAGCGAGTCCCAGTTCATCATCATCACGCACAACAAGCGCACCGTCTCGGCGGCCAGCGCGATCTATGGCGTGACGATGGAGGAGCGCGGCGTCTCGAAGACCGTCTCGATGCGCTTCAACCACGAGCGCGGCGAGGCCGAGGCGGCCCACGCCCCGAACCTCGCGGAGTCGGTCGCCGCGGCTAAGCCCGCGGCGGTCTAGCCGACCGGCCCGGCCGGTCGGCGCAGTTCGGGTTTCGCCGTTCGCAGCTCGACTGGTCGCCTGACCTGGCGGCGGCTACTGCGCCTTCGCCTCGGTGTGCGCGAAGAGCAGCCATTGGCCGCCGGTGCAGCGCCACACGCTCAGGGCCCAGTAGTCGCCCGAGAATTCGGCGCCGCCGAAGTCACCCTTCACCGTGACTTTATAGGTGAGCAACTGGGTGTGCTCATCGAGCTGCCGGCTCACGATGCTGCCCAGGGCAAAGCTGCGCAGGTGTTCCTGGCGGACGGCATCGATTTCAGCGGCGCGCGAATGAACGCCGTCGCCGTAGACGCCGGAGTAGGTGGCATCGAGAAACGCGGCGAACACGTCAGGCTTCGTGTCCTTGGCCGCCTGCCACACGGCCAATTCCCGCAGGACCATGGCGTCGGGCGCAGCGGCGGGTGGCGCGGCGAAGCAGGTGACGGTCAACCGCAAGGCACTTCCGAGCACGATGGATTTTAGTTTTAGCATGGGGGATTAGGTTCACTTGGACAAAGGTGCCTGCCGTCTCCAACCGCCGAGCGCGGACGCGGCTGCAGAATGTGGTCAGGAGGGACGCCGCCGCCGCGGACCGGCCGAGGTCGAACGAAGGACCACCGGCCCGCGCCCGGTGCGGGCAAACGGAACGCGATTGCGGGCGAGGGCCTCGTGAATGAGATCCATGACCGCCGCCCGAGAGAGGGTGGACGCACCCTCAATCTCAATCGAGCGCGCCTGCGTGCCGGATCCCCGCAGCAATTTCTCCGGATCCGGCAATTCCTTGCCACGATTGAAGTACAGCTTCACGCCATCCGCATTCGCGCGGAGCGCCAGGACGCCTTCGTATCCGTGCCCGTTCGGCGAGTAGCTGATGACGAAGAAGCCGTTGTATGCGTAGACCAGCTCATGGGCGGTGGGCAGCCGCTTGCGCAGCGAGCGACGCATCGTGCCGATGAGCCGTTGATGCGCGGGCGCAAACTTGACGATCAACTCACGCAACCGGGCCTCCGCCATTTGTCGCTCTGCCGCAGTCTGGGGGCTCAGCTGTGAACTGCTCATGCTTGTAAGCTCCACCGAACAATTGAGATCAGCCGTGAGGCCTGAAGGGCCGAGTCGGCTGTGCGGTTGAAATGGCTAATACAGTCACTTTCTCTGCAAACCGGCAGCCCTGTATGAGCTGAAATCGTCGCGCTCGTCGGCCGCTCTACCCGCCTCAGAGAATCAGATCCGGCGGGACGTTGCTGAGGGCTTCCTCGATGGTGGTGAGGCCCATCTTGACCTTGAGCATCGAGTCCTGGTGGAGGGTCTTCATGCCGTTGCGCATGGCGATGCGCTTCAGCTCGGCGACCTCAACCTCCTTGTTGATGCCCTCGGTGAGCTCCTCGCTGTTGATCATGAGCTCGTGGATGCCGACGCGGCCCTTGTACCCGGTGCCGCCGCAGGTCGGACAGCCCTGGGGGTTGGCCTTGAAGATCTTGCCGGCTTTCTCACTGAGCGCCTTTTCCAGAATTTCCTTCTCGCGGCCCTCGGGCTCGTAGGCGACCTTGCAGGCCTTGCAGACGCGGCGGAGGAGACGCTGGGCGCAGACGCACACGAGCGAGGCGGAGATGTTGAAGGGCTCGACACCCATCTCGCCGATACGGGCGACCGTGGAGGGCGCGTCGTTCGTGTGGAGGGTGGAGACAAGCAAGTGGCCGGTGAGCGCGGCCTCGACGGCGATGCCGGCGGTTTCCTCGTCACGGATTTCGCCGACGAGGATGATGTCGGGGTCCATACGAAGATAGCACCGCAGCGCGCGCGCGAAGGTGAGGCCGATGGCCCGGCTCATCTGCATCTGGTTGATGCCGGCGAGCGTGTACTCAATCGGGTCCTCGGCGGTCTGGATGTTGACGTCCGGCGTGTTCACCTCGCCGAGCGCCGAGTAAAGGGTCATGGACTTGCCCGAGCCGGTGGGGCCGCAATGCAGGATCATGCCGTAGGGCTGGCGGATGCACTCGCGGTAGCGGGCGAGGTTCTCGTCGGAGAAGCCCAGCATGGGCAGGGGCAGGGTGGACTTCTGCTTGTCGAGAATACGCATGACCACCTTCTCGCCGTCCTTCATCGGGCCGGTGGCGACGCGCAGGTCGATGTCCATGTTCTTCTTCGTGTAGCGCTTGAAGACAATGCGTCCGTCCTGCGGCAACCGGCGCTCCGAGATGTCCAGGTTGCACATGATCTTGAGGCGGGTGACGAGCGCGTTGGCCGCCTGTTTTGGGAGGCGCATCTTCTCCTGGCAGAGGCCGTCGATGCGGTACCGGATGAGCAGCTCCTTTTCCATCGGCTCGACGTGGATGTCGGACGCACCCTGCATGTAGGCATCCTCGATGATGCGGTTCGTCATCTGGATGATCGGCGCCGAGTCCTCGCTCTCCATGTCCGCGGCGCTCATCTCGGCGGCGGCCTCGTCTGTGCTGAAGGTGGCGCTGACGGCCTCCATGGCGGCGCCGACGTCGACGTTCTCGGGGCCGGCCTTGCTTTCCTTGAAGTATTTCTTGATCAGGGCCTCGAACAGCGTGGCGGAGACGACGCGCACCTCCTCGATGGCGAGCTCGGTGGCCTGGGAGAACGACTCGCGCTTGGCGTAGTCGAGCGGGTTGGTCATCACGACCGCGACCGCCTTTTCGCCGCAGAACTTGTAGGGGAAGATGCCCTCGCGGCGGATGAGCGCGTCGCCCACGCTGGCGAGCAGCTTCTCGTCGCCCTCGACCTCCTCGATCTTGGTGATGAGTGGGAGGTCGGTGAGCTTGGCGATGAACTTCGCGGTGTCGTCCGCGCTCAGCTGGAACTTCGGGTCCAGCATGCGGTGGAGCAGGGACGACGAGTACTCGGCGACCTCCTTGAGCAGGAGGAGGTCTTTGTCGGTGAACTCGCCGTCGGTGCCGGCGGTGAGCTCCTTGTTGAGGACCTGGATGGCGCCGATGACGATGTTGGTCTTGAGCGGGACCGTGAGCATCGAGCGGACCTCGAAGCCGGTGGTCTTGGCCATCGACGACATGAACGGCGCCTGGCTGTCGGAATTGCGGTAGAACGACGGCTCGCCGCTGCTGATGACCTTGCCGACGACGCCGGTGCCGAGCGGCAGCTTGAGCGCGAGCAGCTTGGCGGAGGTCTCCTGGAGCTTCTTCTCCAGCTCCGTGTCCTTGGCCCAGAGGGTGGGCGAGTAGTAGACGTTCTTGAAGGCGATCTCGTTGCCCTCGACCAGGTAGAAGGTCATCGACTGCGCCTGCAGGGCCTCGACGACCTTGGACGCGGTGAGTTCGATGACGGAATTGACGTCCTCCCGGCTCGGTGCGGCCTTGGAAATGATCTTGATTAACAGCGAACGCCGGAGCGTGCCGGTAATGTTGGGAGTGGCCATGGTGGGGCGCCTGAGGTTGATTCTATAATTGTCAGCGAAGCGCGGGGCCCGCAATGAGAAAGAACATCGCCGGGCCGGTGCGCGATGCAAATTTCATGTGGAGTTGGCTCAAGCAATTATTCGCCCGGGCGAGGCCCGCGGCGGCCGTCCGGGGCGCGCACGGAGAGCGGCTCGCCGCGGACTTCCTGCGGCGCGAGCGGGGCTTCACCCTCGTGGCCCGCAACTGGCGGCACCCGCGCGACCGCCGGCTCGAGCTGGACCTCGTGGGGCTGGACCGCGGGGCGCTGGTGTTCATCGAGGTGAAGACCCGCTCCGCCGACGCTTTGGTGCCGGGCTACTACGCGGTAACCCGCCGCCAGAAGCGCGTGCTGCGCCGGGCGGCGATGGCCTACCTCGGCCAGCTGGAGCGCAAGCCGCGGACCTTCCGCTTCGACATCGTGGAGGTCACCCTGGACGACGCTGGCGGGCCTCCGGTGGTGCGGCACTTTGAGAATATCCCGCTCATCGCGAAGCACTACGCGGGATGACGAGCATTTCCCTTGCGGGGCGTCCGCGGGGCGACGAAGACTCTGCGCCCATGGCCGACCTCCCGCGTCACCCGTTTCTCCAGGGGCTGAGCAAGCACCGTGGCGCGCCGCCGACGGTCGTCGTCATTTTCGGCGCCTCGGGCGACCTCACGGCCCGCAAGCTGATCCCGGCGGTCTACAACCTCAGCGTGGACGGGCTGCTGCCGGCGGATTTCTTCCTCGTGGGCTACGGCCGCAAGGTGATCGCCGATGAGGAATTTCGCACGCTGGCCAAGGAGGCGGTCAAGGAATTCTCCCGCCGCGAGCTGAGCGAGGCGGCGTGGGCGCGCATCGCCGCGTGCACGAGCTACGTCGCCGGCGGTTACGACGAACCGGCCGCCTACACGCGGCTGGCGCAGCGCATCGCGGAGCTGGAGAAGAACCTCGGCCGCGAGGTGCAGACGCTGTTCTACATCTCGACGCCGCCGTCGGTGTTCGCGCCGATCCTGCAAAACCTCGGCGCGGCCGGCCTCGCGGGCAAGTACCTCGGCCAGGCGCACCATGCCAAGGTGATCATCGAGAAACCCTTCGGCCACGACCTCGCGTCGGCGGTGGAGCTCAATAACACCATCCGCAGCGTCTTCGCCGAGCACCAGGTCTACCGCATCGACCACTACCTCGGGAAGGAGACGGTGCAGGACCTCCTCGTGCAGCGGTTCGCCAACGCCATCTTCGAGCCGCTGTGGAACCGGAACTTCATCGCCAGCGTGCAGATCACCGTGGCGGAGGAGGTCGGCGTCGGCACGCGCGGCGGCTATTACGAGCAGAGCGGCTGCCTGCGCGACATGATCCAGAACCACGCCATGCAGCTCGTGGCGCTCACCGCGATGGAGCCGCCGGGGTCCTATGACGCCGAGGCGATCCGCGACGAGAAGGTGAAGGTTCTGAAGGCCATCCAGCCCCTCAACCCCGCGGCCGGCGGCGACGTCGCCCGCGCGCAGTACGCCGCCGGCATGATCGGCGGCAAGCCCGTGCCCGGCTACCTCGAGGAGGCGGGCATCGCGCCCGAGTCGGGCACCGAGACCTACGCGGCGATCCGCCTCGCGATCAACAACTGGCGCTGGCAGGGCGTGCCCTTCTACGTGCGCTCCGGGAAACGCATGGCGCGCCGCGTGTCGGAGATCGCGATCAACTTCAAGCGCGCCCCCGGCACGCTCTTCGCCGAGAGCGGCGGCTTCAACCTCGCCGCCAACACGCTCTCGTTCCAGATCCAGCCCGACGAGGGCCTCAGCCTCATCCTCAACACCAAGATCCCCGGCCTCGAGACGCGCACCCAGCCGGTGAAGATGAGCTTCCGCTACGCCACGACCTTCGGCTCGAACACGCCCGAGGCCTACGAGCGCCTCGTGCTCGACGCCATGATCGGCGACGGCACGCTCTTCATCCGCGGCGACGAGGCCGAGACGTCCTGGAAGCTCTACACGCCGGTGCTCGAGGCGTGGGCCGCCGCGGGCCGCGACGGCCTCGACTCCTACGTGGCGGGCTCGTGGGGCCCGGCGACCGGCGACGCGCTCCTCGCGCGCAACGGCCAGGTCTGGCGCCAGCCCTGACCGGGGCGGTCCCGACCATGCCCAACATCTTTGACGCCCTCCCCGGGATTGAGGTCCCCGTCGGCTCCATCGCGCGGAGCCTGGCCGACATGTGGGACAGCACGGCCGCCGCGGGCGGGCCGGCCCCGACGACCGAGGACGCCAAGGCCACCCAGGTCAACCTGGTCCTCCATCTCGGGCTGCTCACGACGGCGGAGGACGCCGCCGCGCAGTTCCAGACCGCCGTCGAGTTCTCCAAGCGCTATCCGAGCCGCGTGGTGGTGCTCTGCCCGCTGCCGGAGGACGATCCCGCGACGGAGATGCGCGCCAAGATCTACGGCGAGTGTCACCTCGGAAAATCCAAGGGCGACAAGCGCTGCGTCGAGTTCGTCACGCTGAGCTATCCGCGCAGCGCGCGGCAGTTTCTCGAGAACGAGGTCTCGATCTGCCTCTCCACCGACCTGCCGCTCTACTACTGGGCGCACCGGTTCTACGCGAGCAGCCGGCTGGCGGACTATCACTACCTCCTGTCGCGGGCCCAGCGCGTGCTGGTGGACAGCTCGGTCAGCCCCGTTGACGTGCTGACGTATCCCTGGCCGCGTCCCGAGACCTTGCGCGACCTCGTCCTGGCGCGGCTGCTGCCGATCCGGCAGAGCCTCGGCCAGTTTCTAAGCCGCTACCCGATGGACGTCCTTTGCGGCGGGCTGCAGGCCGTGACGCTGACACATGATGAGGCGCACGCCGCGGAGGCCCGCGTGCTGCTGGCCTGGCTGAAGGAACGGATCGCGCAGTGCGGCCGGAATGCGGCCACCTACACGCTCGCGCCGCTCGCGAAGGGCGCGCCGGGCAGCCTGGCGCTGGCGTTCGTCTACGCCGGGAGTGCGAAGCGATTTGCCTGGCAGGGGGATTTCACGGCGGGCACGGCGCGGTTTGACGCCGACTTCGGCACGGGCCGGACGATGCTCCCGGCGGCCGCAAGCCTGCTGACGCCGGACGAGGCGCTGAGCCAGGCGATGTTCTTCTGATGCGCCGCGGATTCCGATCCGGGTAAACCGCCAATATTCGGTAATCGTCGCTAATCTTGGTTTCGAACCACTGCTTCACGGACACCTTCGTGAGTCGGTCTAAGATGCCGGCTCAAGCCGGCGGAGGTATGAAGCCCCCATCCGGATTAGCGAAGATTAGCGTAGATTAGTGGTTTCCACCGCGCCTAGGTGACAGTCAGGACGGCGTAGGTGCGCTTGCCCTTGCGGAGCAGGAGGTGGCGGCCGAAGAGCAGGTCGGCGGTCGTGACGGCGCGGCCGGCCTCGGCGGCGCGGACGTTGTTCACGTAGATGCCGCCGCCCTCGACGTCCTTGCGGGCCTGGCCCTTGGACGGGGCGAGCCCGGCGTGGACCAGCAGGTCGGTGAGCCCTGTGCCGGCGCCCTCGAGCTTGGCGCGCTCGAGCGGGTGGGTGGGGATCTCGCCCACGACATCCTGGAAGACGGCCTCGCTGACGCCCTCGAGGGAGCCGCCGAAGAGGATCTCGCTCGCCTTGATCGCGCCGGCGAGGGCGTCGGCGCCGTGGACCAGCGTGGTGAGCTCGCGGGCGAGGGCCTTCTGCGCGGCGCGGGCGCCGGGGTTGGCCTGCTGGGCGGTTTCCAGCGCGGTGATCTCGTCGTGGGAGAGAAAGGTCAGCACGCGGAGCAGCTTGCCGACATCCGCATCATCCGAGTTCACGAAGAACTGGTAGAAACGGTACGGCGAGGTGCGCTTGGCGTCCAGCCACACGGCGCCGGCGGCGGTCTTGCCGTACTTGGTGCCGTCGGACTTGGTGAGCAGCGGGAAGACCAGGCCCCAGGCGTTGAGGCTGCCGCCGGACTGCTTGCGGATGAGGTCGGTGCCGGCGGTGATGTTGCCCCACTGGTCGGTGGCGCCGACCTGGAGCTCGCAGTTGGAGGCCGTGCGCAGGTGGAGGAAGTCGTGCGCCTGCAGCAGCATGTAGCTGAACTCGGTGTAGCTGATGCCGCCCTCGCCCTCGAGGCGGCTGCGGACGCTGTCCTTGGCGATCATGACGTTCACCGAGAAGTGCTTTCCCACGTCGCGGAGGAACTCGAGGAACGAGACCGGCGCGGTCCAGGTGGCGTTGTCCACGAGCCGGGCCGGGTTGGCCGCGGCGTTGAAGTCGAGGAAGCGGCTGAGCTGCTCCTTGATCGCGGCGATGTTGTGGTCGACCTGCGCGGGCGTCAGCAGGTTGCGCTCGGAGGAGCGGCCGGACGGGTCGCCCACCATGCCGGTGGCGCCGCCCGCGAGGGCGATCGGGTGGTGGCCGCAGAGCTGGAAGCGCCGCAGGGCCAGCAGCGGCACGAGGTTGCCGACGTGGAGCGAGTCGGCCGTCGGGTCGAAGCCACAGTACAGCGTGAGCGGCCCGGCGGCGAGGCGCTTGGTCAGCGCCGCGAGATCGGTGCAGTCGGCATACAGGCCGCGCCACTGGAGGTCTTCGAGGATGCTCATGGGACGCCACGGTTATTCGCGCGCGGCGGGGGTGGGTCAAGGGGAAGGTGCTGGGGGACGGCGAACCCCGAATATCGAACGTCGAACGCCCCACGCTGAAGGTTGCTTCCAGTTTGCCGTCTGGGTTTGAGGCTGGGCGCTATTGAGGAGGTTGGAATCACCGGGACAGGCCCACTAATGCGCGGTCAAGGACCAATAGAATGACAGCTTCTTTTGGGAAAAACGGTTTGCCGCGGCCCCCTGCCGGGGTCTAGCTGTCACGCCTTGTCGCTCCCTCGTTCTCGAGGGGGCAAATGAACCTGCACTCCAACCCTCAGACCTCTTCGCCATGCCTCTCGCCATCGGAACCAAAGCCCCGGATTTCACCCTCAAGACGAAGACCGCCGACGGTCTCAAGGACGTCAAGCTCAGCGACAATTTCGGCAAGAAACAGACCGTGCTGCTGTTCTACCCGCTGGCCTTCACCGGCGTGTGCACCCAGGAAATGTGCGACATGTCGGCCGGCCTCGACCAGTACGCCGGGCTCGGCGCCGAGGTCTACGGCATCAGCGTGGACAGCCCGTTCGCGAACGAGGCCTGGGCCAAGCAGAACAAGATCAGCCTCACGCTGCTCTCCGACCTCAACAAGGAGGTCACCAAGGCCTACGGCGTGCTCTTCCCGATGCTGGCCGGCGTGGGCGACACCGCCGCGCGCGCGGCGTTCGTCATCGGCAAGGATGGCGTGATCAAGTACGCCGAGCAGACCCCGACGCCCAAGGACCTGCCCAACTTCGCCGCCGTCAAGGCCGCGCTGGCCAAGTGAGCCGCGGCGCGGTCCGCGCCCGTTTCTTCTCCCCCCACACCCGTCACCGCCATGAGTCAGCCCAATCCGTTCAACACGCTGTCGTCGTTCACCGCGAACGGCGCCTCGCACCCGTTCTATTCCCTGCCGGCCCTTGAGGCCGCGGGCTTCAAGGTCTCCCGCCTGCCGGTCTCGATCCGGCTCGTGCTGGAATCCCTGCTGCGGAACGCGGACGGGAAGCGTGTGACGGAGCAGGCCATCCGCGACCTCGCGGGGTGGGTCGCCAAGGCGCCGCGCACGGAGGAGATCCCCTTCGTCGTCGCCCGCATCGTGCTGCAGGACTTCACCGGCGTGCCGCTCCTCGTGGACCTTGCCGCCATGCGCTCGGCGGTGGTCAAGCTGGGCAAGAACCCCAAGATCATCGAGCCGCTCGTGCCGGTGGACCTGGTCGTGGACCACTCCGTGCAGGTGGACTTCGCCGGGACCTCCGACGCGCTGCAGCAGAACCTCGAGCTGGAGTTCTCCCGCAACCGCGAGCGCTACCAGTTCCTCAAGTGGGGCATGCAGGCGTTCGACACCTTCAAGGTCGTCCCGCCCGGCATCGGCATCGTGCACCAGGTGAACCTGGAGTTCCTCGCCAAGGGCGTGCTCCGCGACGCGAACGGCGTGTGCTATCCCGACACGCTGGTCGGCACCGACTCGCACACGACCATGATCAACGGCATCGGCATCGTGGGCTGGGGCGTCGGCGGCATCGAGGCCGAGGCCGGCATGCTCGGCCAGCCGGTTTACTTCCTCACGCCCGACGTCGTCGGCGTGCACCTCACGGGCGCGCTGCGCGAGGGCGTCACCGCCACCGACCTGGCGCTCACCGTCACCCAGCTGCTCCGGAAGGCGAAGGTCGTCGGCAAGTTCGTCGAGTTCTACGGCCCGGGCGCCGTGGCGCTCCCGGTCGTGGACCGGGCCACGATCGCCAACATGGCACCGGAGTACGGCGCGACGATGGGCTTCTTCCCGATCGACGCCGAGTGCTCGAACTACCTCCGCGCCACCGGCCGCGACGAGAAGCAGGTCGCGCTGTACGAGGCGTACTACCAGGCGCAGGGCCTGTGGGGCATCCCCGCGAAGGGGGCGATCGACTACTCGACCGACCTCGAGCTGGACCTCGCGACCGTCGTCCCGAGCGTCGCCGGCCCGAAGCGGCCGCAGGACCGCATCGAGCTGCCGAACCTGCAGCGCGAGTTCTTCGCCGCCTACCAGCGGCCCGTCACGGAAAACGGCTTCGGCAAGCCCCGGGCCGACTACGCGAAGTCGGTCAAGCTCGAGACCACCGCCAAGAAGAAGGCCAAGCTCGCCAGCGGCTCCGTCGTCATCGCCGCCATCACGAGCTGCACCAACACCTCCAACCCCTCCGTCATGCTCGCGGCCGGCCTCCTGGCCAAGAAGGCCGTCGAGAAGGGCCTCAAGGTGAACCCCGCCGTGAAGGCGTCGCTCGCCCCCGGCTCGCGGGTCGTCACCGACTACCTGCGCAAGACCGGCCTGCAGCCCTACCTGAACAAGCTGCGCTTCAACACCGTCGGCTACGGGTGCACGACCTGCATCGGCAACTCCGGGCCGCTCGACGCCAACCTCGAGGAGGCGATCGTGAAGAACGACTTTGTCACCGCCTCGGTGCTCTCGGGCAACCGCAATTTCGAGGCGCGCGTGCACCAGAACGTGAAGTCGAACTTCCTCATGTCGCCGCCGCTCGTCGTGGCCTTCGCGCTGGCGGGCCGCGTGGACCTGGACCTCAGCTGCGAGCCGCTCGGCACGGGCAAGGACGGCGCGCCGGTCTACCTGGCGGACATCTGGCCGACCCTGGCCGAGGTCCGCGAGGCGATGCTCTCCGCGCTCAAGCCCGAGGTGTTCCGCAAGCTCTACAAGGACTTCGCCGCGCAGAACCCGAAGTGGAACGAGATCCCGGCCACCACGGGCAATGTCTACGCGTTCGAGGAAAAATCCACCTACATCCAGGAGCCGCCGTTCTTCGCGAACTTCTCGCTCCAGCCCGGCGCGATCGCCGAGATCAAGGGCGCGCGCGCCCTCGGCATCTTCGGCGACTCGGTCACCACCGACCACATCTCGCCCGCCGGCGCCATCAAGAAGAGCTCGCCCGCCGGCCAGTTCCTCCAGGCCAGCGGCGTGGGCTTCGCGGACTTCAACAGCTACGGCTCGCGCCGCGGCAACGACCGCATCATGACCCGCGGCACCTTCGCCAACGTCCGCATCAAGAACCTGATGCTCGGCGGCGAGGAGGGCGGCAACACGATCTACCAGCCCACGGGCGAGAAGCTTGCGATCTTCGACGCCGCGGCCAGGCACATCGCGGCCAAGACGCCGCTCATCATCCTCGCCGGCCAGGACTACGGCACGGGCTCGTCGCGCGACTGGGCCGCCAAGGGCACGAACCTCCTCGGCGTGAAGGTCGTGGTGGCGCAGAGCTTCGAGCGCATCCACCGCTCCAACCTCGTCGGCATGGGCGTCCTCCCGCTGCAGTTCAAGGAGGGCGTCAACGCCCAGACGCTGAAGCTCGACGGCAGCGAGACCTACGATGTCGTGGGCCTCAGCGCCGCCATCAAGCCCCAGCAGGATCTCGTCCTGAAGATCACCCGCAAGGACGGCGCCGTGGAGAACGTCCCCGTGCGCTGCCGCATCGACACCCCCATCGAGATCGACTACTACCAGCACGGCGGCATCTTGCCGTATGTGCTGCGGCAGATCGTTGCGAAACACTGACGATCCCATACCGTAGGACAGTCCCTCCCCGGGCCGCTCCGGCCCGCCGGGAGCAACCAGTCCACTTTTCCCATGGCTGACGCCGTCAAACCCACGTATCTCGTCGACGCCTATTCCGACCCGGTGGTCGTGCGCATCGACGGGCGGGCCTGTTTCCAGAACAGCGCCTGCCTGCGGGATTTCATGGGCGAGATGCTGCGGCAGGGAAAGAAGCGGTTCGTCCTCGATTTCCTGCACTGCACCAGCATGGACAGCACCTTCCTGGGCGTGCTGGCCGGCTCGGCGCTGGAGCTGCGCAAGGTCGCGCCCGACGGCAGCCTGGTGCTGGCACGGGTCGGGCCGCGCAACCTGGAGCTGGTCCGCAACCTCGGGCTGCACCGCCTGCTGACGGTGGACGCGGGGGATTTCCCGATGAATTTCGACCAGTGCAACCAGGCGCTGGCGTGCGAGGACCGGCCGGAGCTGGAAAGCGCCCGGATGGTGCTCGAGGCGCATGAGAACCTGGTCGTCGCGGACGAGTCCAACCGGAGCAAGTTTCAGGACGTGATGGCATTTCTGAAGAACCGGGTGGAGCAGAAGTAAGGGCCGGGACCCGTGGCCGGGCGGCGCGGGCGAAGGTGTGGGGGCCCCGTCCCCTTCAAGGCCAATCGCACCTTATGCCTCGCAAATCGTAACTACTGTCCGAGCACTCTGCCATTGCCGGCCGGGGTGGGGAGTGGCAAACCATCTCCCCTTCCATGTTTCTGTTTCTGTTCATCGGCGTCCTCCTCGGCATTCTGGGACTGCTGCTGCCCCTCTATAAGGCACGGCGGATGACCGACCGCCTGGAGGAGGAGAAGCAGCAGCTCATGCAGGAGCGCCAGCTGGTCGTGGACTTCATGCACCACATGGCCGAGGCGCTGGGCGAGGGCCTGACCCGGGAGGCGCTGCTGCAGCGCATCGTGCACGCGGCCATCCTCTGCTCGGGGGCGCTGAGCGCCTGCGTGTTTGAGCGGACGGACGAGCGCAAGATGCGCAGCTCGGCGGTGGAGGGGCTGTTCCCGCCGCACCGCCCGCTGCCGCCCGCCATGCGCGAGAAGCTCGCCACCCGTGCGCGGTTCATCGAGCAGGTGCTGCGGTCCGAGAGTTTTCCCGACGACGAGGGCATCGTCGGCGCCGTGGTGCAGACCGGCCGCGGCCAGCTGATCGCCGACGCCGGGGCGGACGGCCGCGTGGTGCGCCACGAGGACCCCGCGCTCAAGGTGCGCTCGCTCATCGCGGTGCCGCTGCAGTTCCGGGACACCTTCTTCGGCGTCCTGGCGGTGGCGAACTCCGCCGACGGCGAGCCGTTCACGCAAAATGATTTTTCCCTGATGCAGTCGCTGGCCGAGCAGGCGGCGCTCGCCCTGCACAACGCCGAGTTCCTCCATTTCCAGCTGGAGAAGCGCCAGCTCGACCTCGACCTCTCCCTCGCGAGCGGCATCCAGCAGATGCTGCTGCCGAAGGAGGCGCCGCAGATCCCCGGCCTCGACATCGACGCGCGCTACACGCCCGCGCAGAAGGTCAGCGGCGACTTCTACGACCTCTTCACGCTCCCGGGCGGCCGGCTGGGCGTGGCGGTGGCGGACGTGTCCGGCAAGGGCATCCCGGCCTCCCTGCTCATGGCCATCTGCCGCACCGACCTCCGCCAGATCGCCCCGCGCCACGACTCGCCGGCCAAGACCCTGGCCGAGCTGAACCGGGCCCTGGGCGGCGACCTGCGCGGCATGTTCATCACGATCCTGTACGCGGTCATCGACCCGGCGCGGGGCGAGGTGACCGTCGCGCGCGCGGGCCACGAGCTGCCGCTGTTCCTGCGCACCGACGCGGCCACGGGCACGCCGATGGCCGAATTCGTGGGCTCCGAGGGCATGCCGCTGGGCATGGTGCCGGACGAGGTGTTCTCCGCCGTGATCGCCGACCGCACCGAGCGTTTCCTGCCCGGCGAGGCCCTGGTGCTCTACACCGACGGCCTGACCGAGGCGCCGAACGAGGAGGACAAGGAGTTCTCCAACGCCCGCCTGGCCGACGCCGTCCACGCGCTCCGTGCCCGCGGCGCCCGCGAGCTGAACGACGGCATCCTCGAGACCGTGCACCGCTTCGCCGGCAGCGTCGCGCTGCGCGACGACCTCACGCTCGTGACGATCAAGCGGGTGTGACGCGAGGGAGGGCGATGGCTCGCCGATCCTGAACGCCGGACGCCCAACGTCCCACGCCGAACTCCGAAGTGAGCCGGGCGCGGCGAGGGCGCCGGGCTCCAGGGGTGAGATCCTTCGATCTTCGGCGTTGGGCGTTGGACGTTCGGCGTTCGTCTGCCTTGCCACCGCCCGCGCGGTTGTCTCACATCCCCGTGTCATGTCCTCCTCCGCCGACCGCCTCGACCGCTTCTCCCTGCCCGATGCCACCGGCCATTTCGGCGGCTACGGCGGCGTGTTCGTGCCGGAGACGCTGATGACGGCGCTGCAGGAGCTCGGCGCGGCCTATGAGGTGGCGCGGAAGGATCCGGCGTTCCTCGCGGAGCTGCGCGGGCACTTGAAGGAGTTTGCCGGCCGTCCGACCCAGCTGTACTTCGCCGAGCGGCTCACGCAGCACGCCGGCGGGGCGAAGATCTACCTGAAGCGCGAGGACCTGCTGCACACCGGCGCGCACAAGATCAACAATGCCCTCGCGCAGGCGCTGCTGGCGAAGCGCATGGGCAAGCGGCGCATCATCGCCGAGACCGGCGCGGGCCAGCACGGCGTGGCCACGGCGGCGGCGTGCGCGAAGTTCGGCCTCGAGTGCGTGGTCTACATGGGCGCGCACGACATGGAGCGGCAGGCGTTGAATGTCTTCCGCATGCGGCTGATGGGCGCGGAGGTCCGCGGCGTCGAGGCCGGACAGAAGACCCTCAAGGAGGCGATCAACGAGGCGATGCGCGACTGGGTGACAAACGTCCGCAGCACGCACTACATCCTTGGCACGGCCTACGGCTCGCATCCGTACCCGATGATGGTCCGTGATTTTCACCGGGTGATCGGCCAGGAGGCGAAGGAGCAGATCCTCGCGCGCGAGGGCCGGCTCCCCGACGAGCTCATCGCCTGCGTCGGCGGCGGCAGCAATGCGATCGGACTCTTCTTTGAATTCCTCGAGGAGCCCGGCGTGCGCCTGACCGGCGTCGAGGCCGGCGGCCGCGGGATCAAGCGCGGCGAGCATGCCGCGCGGTTCGCCGGCGGACGGCTCGGCGTGCTGCAGGGCTGCAAGACCTTCCTGCTGCAGGACGCGGACGGGCAGATCGAGCTGACCCACTCGGTCAGCGCCGGACTCGACTACGCCGCGGTGGGACCGGAGCACGCGTTTTACCGCGACCGCGGCCGGATCCAGTTCGCCTACGCGACCGACGACGAGGTGCTGGAGACGTTCCAGCTCTGTTCGCGCCTTGAGGGCATCATCCCCGCGCTGGAGTCAACACATGCACTGGTCGAGGGCATCAAGCGCGCCAAGGCTCTCGCCAAGGACAAGATCATCATCGTGAACTTGTCGGGACGCGGTGATAAGGATGTTCAGCAGGTTGCCCAGATTTTGGGAAAGTGACACGGGGCAAGGGCCAAGTGACAAGGTCGTCCGTTTCTGAGGAGAGAGGTATTGAACTACTGCAATCGACTGGTGTGCGCCTGTTGATGCTTGTCTAGCGCAGCGAGGACCTGGAAATCGGGGTATGGCTGAGAAGCCCCGTGACTTGGTAAGGCGGACCTTTCTATTCGCACAGAATACCCGGCAATTGGTAAATCGGCTGCCGCGGATGCTCTCCAACTATGAGGATTCCCGCCAACTGATCCGCTCCTCGGGTTCGGTCGCGGCAAATTATCTTGAGGCGCAGGAGGGGCTCAGCCGAAGAGATTTTTTCTACCGCATCAAAATCTGCCGCAAGGAAGCACGGGAATCAGGGTTATGGCTGCGGATGATTAGTCTTGAGGCGGACGCCGGGCTTACTGCTGAACGAGATCAGCTATTTGCCGAATCCCAGGAGTTGAAACGAATTTTCTCGGCGATCGCTGCCAAGGACGACACCGAGCAGGGTGCGAAAGGCTGACTCTTGCCACTTGGCCCTTGTTACCTGTTACTTCGGCCATGAAAAGCATGACGGGCTACGGCCGGGGGACGGCGGTGTTGGCGGGGCTGACGGTCACCGTGCAGGTCAGTTCCGTGAACCGGAAGACCCTCGACCTGGCGATCAAGCTGCCGGACGAGTGGGACAGCCTCGAGGCGATGGTCGGCGAGGAGGTCCGCAAGGTCGCGCATCGCGGGCGCATCAGCGTCGTGGTCGAGCTGACCGGTGCCCGGCCCGGGAGCGAGGCCGCGTGGGACGAGACGGAAGTCGGTCTGATCCTGGACCGCCTGGCCGATTTTGCCGATTCGCGCGGGCTGAAATTTGACCCGACGCCGGAGCTGCTCTGGTCCATCGCGAATTCCCAGCGCAAAGCCGCGGAGCTGCCCGGCCCCGACGCGGCGGCGGTGGCGGTCAAAGCCGCCCTGGCCGACGCCCTGCGGAGCTTCGCCGCGATGCGGGCGAAGGAGGGCGAGGCGCTGCTGATCGATTTTCTCACCCGCCTGGCCGCGCTGCGCGCGCAGGTGGAGGCGGTGGCGGCGCGGGCGTCCCAGGTCCCCGCGGCCTATCGCGAGCAGCTGCGGCAGCGCCTGCGGCAGGCGGAGCTGGAGCTCGACCTTAACGACGAGCGCGTGCTCAAGGAGATCGCGCTGTTCGCGGACCGCTGCGACGTGACCGAGGAGCTCACGCGGCTGCGCAGCCATTTCGACCAGTTCGCCGCGCTGCTGCGCACGGACGGCGAGATCGGACGGAAGTCGGAGTTCATCCTCCAGGAGATCGGCCGCGAGGTGAACACCATCGGGAGCAAGGCGAACGACCTCGCGATCTCTCGCGCCGTGATCGAGCTGAAAAACGAGCTCGAGCGCGTCAAGGAGCAGATCGCGAACGTCGAGTAAGCAGCCGGAGATCTCCGACCGGCCCGGCGCCAAGAGCTGGTAGGCCGGTCATTTTCCCGCGGATCGTGTCAGAATGGGAAGCAAGTGTGGGAGCGAGCTTGCTCGCGACGGATCGAGCGCAAGGTCGCGAGCAAGCTCGCTCCCACATGCTCCACCTGCATCCAAATCATCCGCGCCCATCCGCGTCATCCGCGGAAAATATCCGGCTCAGCGCGGCCCACCGGGCACCTCACGCCGGAGGGCTAATCCGGCGGGCGGAGCGAGAAGAACAGGTACAGGATCACGCCGACGCAGATGCCGGAGTCGGCGAGGTTGAAGGTCGGGTAGATGTAGCTGCCGAAGTGGAGATCGAGGAAGTCGATCACATGCCCGTGGAGCAGGCGGTCGACGAGGTTGCCGGCGATGCCGCCGCAGAGCAGGCCGAAGCTCACCTGGGCGGCGCGGTCGCGGAGGCCGAGGGCGCGGCGCCAGAAGAAGATGGCGGCGAGGGTGGCGACGGCGAGCAGGGCGAGGGCGACGCTGCGGCCCGAGAACATGCTCCAGGCGGCCCCGGTGTTGCCGAGGTGCACGATGTAGAAGAATCCCGGCACGACCCGGATGGCGCCGGGCTCGCCGTAGGTGGGGAAGGGCAGGCGGGCGCCGATCCAGGACTTGCTCAGCTGGTCGAGGACGAACACGCCCAGCGCGCACAGCCAGAAGGCGCGGTAGGCGAGAGCGCGCCGCCACAGGGGGGCGGGCGCGGCCGCCGGGGATTCGGGAATGGGCGCTCCGGGGGCCACGGTCGGCTTACTCGTCGCCGCCGCCGTCGTCGCTCGCGATCTTGCCGGCTTCCTCGCCCTCGCCGAACAGCCCACCGGCGGTGCGGCCGCGGTAGCGGTTCCGCTCGATGTCCTTCTGGGCCTCGGCGGAATAGCGGGTGAAGGGCACCGCCAGCAGGCGGTCCTTCGAGATCGGCTTCTGCGTGATTTCGCAGATGCCGTAGGTGTTGTCGTGGATGCGCTTGATGGCGGCGTCGATCTCGGACAGCGCCTCCTGCTCGCTTGAGACCAGGCTCAGGGCGAAGTCGCGATCGAAGGTGTCGGTGCCCGCGTCGGCCATGTGCTGGCCGTAGCTGGAGAGGTCGCCGCTGTCCTCCTTGCTCGACCGCTTGAGGGTCTCCTCGGAGTGGAGCGTGATGCCGGCGGTGAGGTGGTTGCGGAGGTCGACCAGCAGCTTGTAGAAGCGCTTGTACTTCTCGGGAATGTCCTTGGCCTCCTCGGGCTGCGGGGCCTTGGCGCGCTTCGGGTTGAAGCCGAGGATGTCGGAGAGCGAGGCGGCCTTGATGTGGTGCGGCTTCGAGGGCTTGAGCGGCTCGACCGCCTTGGGGGCGGGCTTGGCGGCGGTTTTCGCGCCACGGGAATCGGCGGGGGCGGTCTTGCTTGTGACGGTCTTCGCAATGGCGCGGACCTCGTCGAGGCTGAAGGCGATGGGCTTGGCGGGCGCCTTGTGCTTCAGGATGCTGTCGCGCAGGGCGGTTTTCTTGGAGGGCTTGGCCATGGGAGTGGGGGCCTTGGCGGCCGCCGGCGCCGGCGCGTGGGCCGGAGCGGATTTCCGCGCGGAAGTCGGGGACTTCGCAGGCGCGGACTTGGCGGGTTTCGCGGCGGGCTTCTTCGCGGAGGGTTTCGGTTTATGTTTGGCCATGGGGAGAATTGGGGAGGGTAAGAAAGCTTAGGATTTCAGGGCGTCAACGCAACGGGGGCAGACTTCGCCGGAAGGGGAGGTTTCGAGTTGCGGCACCCAGCGCCAGCAGCGGGGACACCGGACGCGGCCCAGTTCGCCACAGGGGCGAACCGAAACCGTGAAGGCGGCCCCGGCGGACGGGGTAAGGGTGACATCGGACACGATAAAAAGTTCTGGGAGAAAGTCGCGGTGTTTTTCGAGCACGCGGGCGATTTCCTCGCCCGCGGGCAGGGTCAGCCCGATGGCGGCGTCGAGGGACTTACCCAGGCGCCCGGCGGCGCGGTGGGGCTCGATGGCCTCGTTCACCTGGGTGCGGACGCGGAGGAGCGCAGCCACCTCGGCCTCCAAGGCCGGATCGGTCCACTCGGCCGCCGCCACCGGCCAGTCCTGCAGGTGCACCGAGTCCTCCGAGTACTCCTTGCCCGTGCGGGCAAAGCTCCAGGCCTCGTCGGCGGTGAACGCCAGGATCGGGGCGAGCAGACGCACGAGGGACTGGAAAATGAGGTGGATCGCGGTCTGCGAGGAGCGGCGCAGGGACGAATTCGTGCCGAGCGTGTACAGCCGGTCCTTCAGGATGTCATGGTACGTCGCCGACAGCGTGACCGAGCAGAAGTGGTTGCACAGCTGGTAGACGCGGTGGAACTCGTAGGTCTCATAGGCCGCCGTGCATTCGCGGATGAGGTTGGCCGTCTGGTGCAGCGCCCAGCGGTCGAGCACGTCCATGCGCGCCACCGGCACGGCGTCGCGCGCGGCGTCGAAGTCGAACAGGTTCGAGATCTGGTACCGGAAGGTGTTGCGGATGAGCCGGTAGGTCTCCCCGACGTGCCCGAGGATCTCCTTCGAGATCGGGATGTCGTCGCGGAAGTCCTGGGACGAGATCCAGAGGCGGATGACGTCCGCGCCGTAGTCGGCGATGTAGGCGTCGCTGGTCTGGGGCTTCTCGTAGGAGCTGCTCTTGGAGATCTTGTTGCGCTCGTGGTCCACGATGAAGCCGTGGGTGAGGACGGCCTTGTACGGAGCGGCGCCAAAGGCGATGACGCTGGTCCAGAGCGAGGACTGGAACCAGCCGCGGTGCTGGTCGCTGCCCTCGAGGTAGAGGTCGGCGGGCCAGTGCGTGCCGCCCTGGCCGCGGCGCAGCACGGCGGCGTGGGACGACCCGGAATCGAACCAGACATCGAGGGTGTCGCGGCCCGCGGTGAGCGCGGCCGCCGCCGGCCAGCCGGCGGGGAGCGTCACCCCGGCGAGCAGCTCCGCCGCGGTGCTGTCGTACCAGAAGTTGCTCCCGTGCTGGGCAAACTTGTCGGCGATGGCGCGGGCGACGCCGGCGTCGAGGTAGGCGTTCTTCGCGGCGTCGTAGAAGGCCGGGATCGGCACGCCCCAGGAGCGCTGGCGGCTGATGCACCAGTCGGGACGCGACTCGACGGCTCCGCGGATGCGGGCCTCGCCCCAGGCAGGCACCCAGCCATGGTTGGCCGCGATCCGGGCGATCTCGGCGAGGGCGGTGGCGCGGGAGCCCTGCTTGTCCAATGACACGAACCACTGGTCCACGGCGCGGAAGATGATCGGGGTCTTGGACCGCCAGCAGTGCGGATAGCTGTGGGCGTACTTCGCCTTGGCGAGGAGCGCGCCGGCGGCGGCGAGCTTCTTCAGCACGCCGAGGTTGGCGGGCGAGGGGCGCTTGGCGGCGAGATCCTCGACCGACTCGAGCGTGGTGAGGCCGACGAGGTCGGCGGGCACGCGGCCGTCGTCGAGGTAGCGGCCGTCGTCGCCGACGGGGCAGTAGATCTCGAGGTGGTACTTGAGGCCGGTGAGATAGTCCTCCGCGCCGTGGCCCGGGGCGGTGTGCACGGCGCCGGTGCCGCTGTCGGTCGTGACATAGTCGGCCAGCACGACGGGCGCGGGGCGGTCGATGAAGGGGTGGCGCGGGGCGAGCTTCTCCAGCTCGGCGCCCTTGCGGCGGGCGGCGATGGCCGGCGCGGCCTCCACCTTGGCGGCGGCGAGCACGGAGCCCAGCAGCGCCTCGGCCACGAGGATGCGCTCGGCACCGAGGTCGGCGACCACGTAGTCCACGTCGGGGTGCAGCGCGATCGCGAGGTTGGCCGGGATCGTCCAGGGCGTGGTGGTCCAGATGACGACGCTGAGGGGCTTGTCCGCGGGCAGGCCGAACTTCGCGACCTCGGCGGCGGGCACGGCGAACTTCACCCAGATCGCGATCGAGGTGTGGTCCTTGTACTCGATCTCGGCCTCGGCCAGCGCGGTCTCGAAGGGGATGGACCAGTAGACGGGTTTCTTGGCGCGGTAGGTGAGGCCCTGCGCGATGAAGGCGGAGAAGGTGCGGACGATGTCGGCCTCGAAGGCGGGCGACTTCGTCTTGTACTGCTGGTCCCAGTCGGCGAGGACGCCGAGGCGCTTGAACTGGGCCGACTGGCGGGTGATCCAGCTCTCGGAAAACTCGTCGCAGCGGGCGCGCAGGGCGGCGGTGGTGACGGTTTCCTTCCGCTCCTGGATCTCGCGGGAGACCTTCTGCTCGATGGGCAGGCCGTGGCAGTCCCAGCCGGGCACGTAGGGCGTGCGGAACCCGCGCATGGACTTGTAGCGGTTGATGAGATCCTTGAGGGTCTTGTTCAGCGCGGTGCCGATGTGGACGTCGCCGTTGGTGAACGGGGGACCGTCATGGAGCACGAACGCCGGCGCCCCGGCGCGGCGCTGCTGGATGGCCTGGTAGAGGCCGGTCTTTTCCCAGTGCGCGACGCGTCCCGGCTCCCGCTGGGCCAGCCCGGCCCGCATGGGGAAGTCCGTCTTAGGGAGCTGCAGCGTGTCTTTGAGTTCGAGGGCCATGCCGAAATAAAACGCGCGAGGCTAGGCCGCACGCAGGGTGAGTCAAGGGGAGACGCCACCGCGCGGGTTGGTCTTACCCGTTGGATCCACTGTGGGAGCGAGCTTGCTCGCGACCTGGCGGTGCGGCGGCCCGAAAGTCGCGAGCAAGCTCGCTCCCACACCGCTCCCACCCAGCGCCGCCTACTTCCAGGTGGTCACCGTGTCCACCAGCGCCTGGACGTTCTCAATCTTGGCCTGGGGCAGGATGCCGTGGCCGAGGTTGAACACGTGCCCGGCGGTGCCGCGCATGGACTCGAGGAGCCGGCCCGTTTCCCGGCGCACGATGTCGGGCGTCGTGTTGAGCAGGACGGGGTCGAGGTTGCCCTGCACGGCGATGTCGGCGGGCAGCGAGCGACGGACCACGGAGAGGTCGCAGGTCCAGTCCACGCTCAGCACGCGCGCGCCGGTCCGGGCCTGGCTGGCGAGGTGCGGGGCCGTGCCCTTGGCGTAGAGGATGACGGGAAAGTCGCGCGGGAGCTCGGCGATGAGCCGGCGGATCCACTGCAGCGAGGCGGCCTCGTAGTCGGGGCCGGCGATGATGCCGCCCCAGGAGTCGAAGATCTGGATGGCATCCGCGCCGGCTTCGATCTGCATCCGGAAATAGGTGGCGAGCGCGGTGGTGAGCTTCTCCAGCAGGGCGTCGAAGGTGGCGCGGTCGGTGTAGAACAGCTGCTTGATGCGCTCGAACTCATCCGAGCTCCCGCCCTCGACCATGTAGGTCGCGAGGGTCCAGGGCGACCCGCCGAAGCCGAGCAGGGCCTTCTGGCCGGCCAGCTCGCGCTTCAGCAGGCGGAGCGTCTCGGCGACGTAGCTGAGGCGCGCGGGCACGGCGTCGGCCGGGGCGAGGGCGTCCACCTGCGCGCGCGTGTCGAGCCGGTACTCCATCGCAATGCCGCCCTCGTCACGGAACCGGTAGCCCTGGCCGAGGGCCTCGGGGATGACCAGGATGTCGGAGAAGAGGATGGCGGCGTCGAGGGCGAAGCGCCGCAGCGGCTGGAGCGTGACCTCGGTGGCGAGCGCGGGCGTGCGGACCATCTCCAGGAAGGAGGACTTGGCCTTGAGGGCCCGGTACTCCGGGAGATAGCGGCCGGCCTGGCGCATCACCCACAGCGGGGGACGGTCGAGCGGCGTGCAGGCGCAGGCGGCGAGGAAGCGGTCTCTGGAAACCATGAGGGGATTTACGATTTACGACTTACGATTTTCGATGTCAGCCGTGGAGTCTGCAGCGACTGGGGCTGGATTGGCGAGGCGGGGTTTCTGACGGAGATGATACCCTCACGTTCCGGGACACTCCGGAGTCTACCGGTGGACCGGAAAATCGTAAAACGTACATCGTACATCGTAAATCGCCTCATCCGGCCCAGTCGCGGGGTTGGAGGAAGACCTCGTAGAGCTTGGCCTCGGGCGAGCCGGGGGCGGGCTGGACGTCGTAGTCCCAGCGCACGAGGGGTGGAAGGGACATGAGGATGGACTCGGTGCGGCCGCCGCTCTGCAGGCCGAAGAGCGTGCCGCGGTCCCAGACGAGGTTGAACTCCACGTAGCGGCCACGCCGGTAAAGCTGGAACCGGCGCTCGCGGTCGCCGTACGGCGTGGCCTTGCGGCGGGCGACGATCGGGCGGTAGGCGGGCAGGAAGGCGTCGCCGACCGCGCGGGTCAGCGCGAAGGACTGGTCGAAGCCGAGCTCGTTGAAGTCGTCATAGAACAGCCCGCCGACGCCGCGCTGCTCGCGGCGGTGCTTGAGGTAGAAATACTCGTCGCAGGCCTGCCGGAAGCGCGGGTGCAGCGCGGGTCCGAACGGCGTCACGGCATCGCGCGCGGTGCGATGCCATGAGACGGCGTCCTCCTCGAACCCGTAGTAGGGCGTGAGGTCGAAGCCGCCGCCGAACCACCAGATGGGACTGGGGCGTCCCGGGCTGCCCGCCGGCTCGGCCCGGCCCGGCGGCTCGGCCGCGGGCGCGCCGTGGGCGATGAAGAAGCGGACGTTGGCGTGGCTGGTCGGGACGTACGGATTGCGCGGGTGGATGACGAGCGAGACGCCGAGCGCCTCCCAGGGCCGGCCGGCGAGCTCGGGCCGGTTGGCCGTGGCGGAAGGAGGCAGCTTGTTGCCCTTGACGTGGGAGAAGCCGACGCCGGCCTTCTCGAACACCGCGCCCTCGGCCATGATCCGCGAGCGGCCGCCGCCGCCCTCGGCCCGCGTCCAGACATCCTCCTTGAACGTGCCCGCGCCATCCTCCTCGGTGAGGGCGTTGCAGATGGTGTCCTGCAGGCCCAGCAGGTAGCGGCGGACGGCGGCAAGGTCGGGAGTCATGGAAGGCAGAGAGGGGAGCACAGTCTCGGGAGGTGAGAAAGCAATTTCCCGCGGGGTGGGGGATGCCAGAGGACAGAGGTCAGATGTCGGAGGTCAGAGAGCCCTGCTTGGGATTTGGCGTTTGGAAATTGGCGTTTGCCCTGCGGCCGCTTGCGGCCGCAGGGCCATGGGTCAGATTTGACGTTCGACAGGAACGCGGCGTCCGCCGTTGATGCCTCCCCTCACGCATGAACTCCACCATCCTGAACACGGTCGCGGCGACGGGGTTCACCGTGGCGTTTTTCCATGCGGCGATCCCGACGCACTGGCTGCCGTTCGTGCTGGTGGCGAGGGCGCGGGGATGGTCGCGGACCAAGACGCTGGCGGTGACGCTGACGGCGGGACTGGGCCATGTCGCGCTGACCAGCCTGCTGGGCCTGGCGATCGCGTGGTTCGGGTTCCAGCTCGACGCTCGGCTGGGCGCGGCCTTCCCGTGGCTCACCGGCGGGTTGCTCGTGGCGATCGGTGCGTATTATTTCTGGCGGCAGTGGCGCGGCGGCGGCATCCGGCATCACCATCTCATTGGCGGCCATCACCAGGCCAGCGAGCGCTGCGGCCACGAGGACGGCCACAGCCACTGGGACGAGGAGCTGAAGGACAGCCCGCTGGCGTCGGACCAGGCCGGCGACTGGGCGGCCATGAGCGGGCTGTTCATGATGCTCACGTTCTCGCCCTGCGAGGGCTTCCTGCCCGTCTATCTTTCCGGCGTGCAGTTCGGCTGGCACGGATTCCTGGTGCTCAGCCTGATCCTCGCCGCGGCGACGCTGCTGGGCATGCTCATCTTCACCTGGCTGACGCTGGTGGGCCTGGAACGGTTCAAGGTCCGCAGCTTCGAGCGCTACGAGTCAGCCCTGCTCGGCGGCCTGTTTGCCGCCCTGGGCGTGCTGATCATCTGGCTCGAGCATTGAGCCAGTCCGCGGTGTCCGGCTGGCCTACTTTTTCTTCGGCGGCGGCGGCAGCGTGAACTTGATGGCCGGACTGCCGTCGTCCGCCGGCGCGGCCTGGGCGTTGTCCGGGAGCGGGGCGGCGCTGATCGGGGAGGCATCGGCCGGCGCGGGCGCGGCGGCCGGGGCGACGGCGCCGGCGGAGGTCGCGACGGCAGGGACGCTGGGCGGCAGGGTGGCGAAGCCGCGCTCGAGGAGCTCGGCGACCTTGAGGTCGCGGGTCTTGGAATCGGGGCTGCCCATGACGACCACGATGATGCGGCGGCCGTTGCGGAGCGCGGTGGCGGTGAGGCAGAAGCCGGCGCCATTGGTGAAGCCGGTCTTGAGTCCGTCCACGCCGGCGACGCGGGCGAGCAGGTGGTCATGGTTGTCCATGATCGTGCCGCGGGCCGGCGGGCCAAACGGCCGGCGCTTGACCGAGGTGTATTTCACGATGTCGGTCTTCTGCAGCAGGTGGCGGGCGAGCAGCGCAAAGTCGTGCGGCGTGGTCAGGTCGCCCTCGGAGATGCGGCGGTTCCCCGGCGGCAGGCCGTGCGGCGTGCGGAAGGTGGTGTGCAGCATGCCGAGCTCGTGGGCCTTGGCGTTCATCAGCTCGACGAACGCCGGCACGGAGCCGGCGGCGGTGCGCGCGAGCGCGTGGGCCGCGTCGTTCGCCGACTGGATCATCATGGCGTAGAGGAGCTCCTCGACGCTGAAGACCTCCTTCTCCTTCAGCCACACCTGGGTGCCGCCGATCTTGGAGTCGTCCGCGGTGACCGTCACGGGCGTCTGCAGCGTGAGCGCGCCGCTCTGCAGCTTGTCGTGGAGCACGGCGAAGGTCATCAGCTTCGTCATGCTCGCCGGCGGGCTGGTCTCCTCGTCGTGGTCCGCGAAAAGCACGGCGCCGGTGCCCGCGTCCATGATGATCGCGCCCTTGTAGGCGACGGCGGCAGTCGTCGCCGCCGGGCGGGTCTTGGCCAGGCCGGCGGGCGCGAGGAGGGCGCCGAGGAGGAGGGCGAGCAGGGCGGGGGACGGGCGGAGTTTCATTCGGTCGAGCCGCGAATCAGAACAACTGCGCGAAATAAATCAACGGAGTGTTGAAACTTCCGGGTGAAACGCCCGTGGCCTCCCGCCGAGGGGGCACCAGGCCGCCGGGTTGCCCGATCAGCTCACCTGCTCGAGCGGCAGGTCGTGCAGCTTCAGCTCGGGGTTCTTCTCGATGAAATAGCGCATCGTCCAGTCGTTCGGGAACAGCGCGACCGGCTGGTCGAGCTTGTCGGTGCCGAAGCTGACGCCCGTGGCGACGATCAGGCGGCCGAGGTCCGGCAGCGCGGTGCCCGGCGTGGCCGGCGCGAGCCATTTCATGATCGTCCAGTTGCACGGGTCGAGCCGGGAGGCGGCGCCGTACTCGCTCTCCAGGCGGAACTGCACGACCTCGAACTGCAGCGCGCCGACCGCGGCAAGCAGCGTGGCGGTGGTCATGCCCGCGCGGAGGTTGATCGACTGCACGACGCCCTCCTGCAGCAGCTGGTCGAGGCCGGCGCGGAACTTTTTGGCGTCGGCCGGGCTGGGGTTGGCGATGAAGGTGAACACCTCGGGCGGGAACCGCGGGATCTCGTCGTAGAGAATGCCCTTGTCCGACGTGAGCGTGTCGCCGATGCCGAACTCACCGTGGCCGACCAGCCCGATGACATCACCCGGCCAGGCCTCATCGACCGTCTCGCGCTCCTGGCCGAAGAGCTTGTGGGACGAGGAGAGCCGGACGTTTTTCCCGGACTGCTGGTGCGTGACCATCATGTCGCGCTCGAACTTGCCGGAGCAGACGCGCAGGAAGGCGATGCGGTCGCGGTGCTTCGGGTCCATGTTGGCCTGGATCTTGAAGACGAAGCCGCTGAAGCGGTCGTGCGTCACGGGCACGATGGGCGAGGGGTCAAGGGGCAAGGCTGAAGCGCCAGGTGAGTCCGTGGCTGCGCCGCTGTTTTCCTGGACCTTGGCCCTTGGCCCTTGGTCCTTGCGCGGCGCGGCATTGCGGCGCGGCGCGGGCGGAACCGAGTCCTTGAGAAACCCGTCGAGCAGGAGCTGGATGCCGAAATTGTTCACTGCGCTGCCGAAATAGACGGGCGTCTGCTGACCCGCCTGGACGGCGGCGAGGTCGAAGGGATGGCCGGCGCCGTCGAGCATCTCGAGCTGCTCGGTGACCTGCCCGTAGGTGTAGTCGTCGAGCTTGGCGCGCACGGCGGGGTCGTCGAGCGAGGTGACATTGACGGGGGCCTGGTAGGCGCCGCCTGGGACGCGCTCGAAGAGGTGGACCTGGCGGGAGCGGCGGTCGAACACGCCGCGGAACGACGGGCCGCTGCCGAGGGGCCAGATGACCGGCGACGACTGGAGGCCGAGGACCTGCTCAAGCTCGTCGAGCAGCTCCACGGCGTTCCGCGTGGGCCGGTCGCACTTGTTCATGAACGTGAAGATCGGCACGCCGCGGCGCCGGCAGACCTCGAAGAGCTTGCGGGTCTGCGCCTCGACACCCTTGGCGGCGTCGATCACCATCAGCGCCGCGTCCACGGCGGTGAGGACGCGGTAGGTGTCCTCTGAAAAGTCCTTGTGGCCCGGGGTGTCCAGCAGGTTGACCGCGTAGCCGCCGTAATCGAACTGGAGGACGGTCGAGCTGATGGAAATGCCGCGCTGTTTTTCTAGCTCCATCCAGTCCGAGGCCGTGGCGCGCTGGTTCTTGCGGGCGGTGACGGCGCCGGCGAGGTGGATGGCGTTGCCGTAGAGGAGGAACTTCTCGGTCAGCGTCGTCTTGCCCGCATCGGGATGCGAGATGATCGCGAAGGTGCGACGGCGGGCGATTTCAGCGGCGGGTGACATGACGAAAGGTCCAAGCTACGCGGCGGGACGAGTGGCGCACCACAAAAATCGTGCGTGCGCGGCCCGCGGCCCGCCTGACCCGTCCCACCAGACTTTTCCGCGGATTTGGCGGATGGACGCGGATTCGTACCCGGAGGCCAATCCATGGAATGCGCGAGACATCGGCGCTTCCGGTCCAGGCAGGCTGAACTCGCAATCGCGCGCATCCGCGCCATCCGCGGGAAATGCCTTACCGGGCGAGGTGGGCGGGCTCACGACCGATTTCGTGCTTTGACGTTCGGAGGGTCCGCTGCGAAGACAGCGGGATGCCCACGCCCTCGCTCAAGCTCCGTGCCAATGCCAAGCCCCGCGTGCTGGCGGGACATCCGTGGGTGTTTGCCAACGAGGTGGAGGCGCTGCTGCCGCCCGAGCATGATGGCGAGGTGGTCGAGTGCCGCGACCGCGCCGACCGTTTCCTCGGCACGGGCATCTACAACTCCCGCTCCCAGATTGCGTGGCGCCGGTTCAGCCGCGAGCGCGCGGCGCTCGACGGCGCCTACCTGCGCGGCGCACTGAGGCGGGCCGTGGCGCGGCGCGCCGCCGCCGACTGCCGCCGGCTCGTCTGGTCCGAGTCCGACGACCTGCCGGGCCTCGTGGTGGACCAGTTTGCCGACACGCTCGTGGTGCAGATCCAGACCGCGGCGATGGAAAAGCGGTCCGCGCTGGTCGGCGACGTGCTGGCGGAGCTGCTTCAGCCCGCGGAGATCATTTTCCGCAACGACGCCCCGATCCGCCGCCTTGAAGGGCTGCCGCTGGAGGTGCATTCACGCTCGGGCCAGGCGTGGGAGCCGCGCTGGGTGCGGATTGAGGGATTCGACTACTGGCTCGACCTCCAGCAGGGCCAGAAAACCGGTTTCTACCTCGACCAGCGGGCGCAGCATCCCCTCGTCGCGACGTACTGCGCGGGCAAGCGCGTGCTCGACGCGTTCTGCAATCAGGGCCCTTTCTCGCTCCATGCGGCGCGCGCCGGGGCGAGTCACGTGCTGGGGCTGGACAGCGCCGAGGAGGCCATCGCGGCGGCGCGGCAGAACGCGGAGCGCAACGGCGTGAAGGCGGAGTTTGCCGTGGCGAACGTCTTCGACTGGCTGAACGACGCCTCGCGCGCAGGCGAGCCGCTCTGGGACGTGATCATCCTCGACCCGCCGCCGTTCGCAAAGTCAAAGAGCGCGCTCGAGGGCGCGCTGCGCGGCTACAAGGAAATCAATCTCCGCGCGCTGCAACGCCTGGCGCCCGGCGGCATCCTCGCCACCTACACCTGCTCGCATCACATGCAGGATGCCGACCTGCGCGGCGTGCTCGCGGCGGCGGCGGCCGACGCGAAGCGCAAGGTGCGCGTGCGCGAATTCTGCCACCAGCCGCCCGACCATCCCGTGCTCCTCACGATGATGGAGAGCGAATACCTGCGGGGCTACGTGGTGCAGGCGGAATGACGGGGTAGAAGCCCTGCTGATTTTCTAACGGGGGACCTGATCCAGCTCGCGGCGCTGGGCGCGGAGGTCGTCGAGTTCCTTCTGGAGGTCGGCGCGTTCCTCGGGTGTGTGGGCGAGCCGCATGGTCTCGAGCAGGTCCTTTTCCTCCTGCATGAGCCGGATGCGCTCCTGGGCGACGCCGGAGCGCTCCTCGCTGGAGGAGCCGCCGAAGATGGCGAGGGCCTTGGACACCGCGGGGCTGTTCAGCGTGGAATCGAGCTTGGTCGGCTTCGTGTTCACCTTCTCGCGGGCGATGGCCCGGTCCTGCTCCTGGATGGCGAGGTCAATGTTGGTGATGCGGCTCTTGCTGACCTCGACCTGCGGGAGCATCGTCGCGGGCTCCTCGGCGGGCTTGGCCGCCGGGGCGGTGGCGTCGGCCGGCGCTGCGGGGGCCGGCGCGGTGTCCGCGGCCTCCTTGGCGGCGAGTTTGGATCCGGCCGCGGCCTGCGTGTTGGGCGCGGGCGCCTTGCTGGCGTCGGCGAGGATCAGGGCGCGGATTTCCTCCTTTTTCTTCGCATCCTCCGTCGTCTCGGCGGGATCGGCGGCGCGGGCGGCGACCGCCAGGCTGGCGGCGAGGAGGGCGAGGGAAAGGAAAGAAGGTTTCATGGTTCGGTCACGGTCACACTAGCCGGGTACAGAGGGTAGTCGAGGGAGGATTGACCATGGGGCCGGGGAGAAGTGGCGCGATTTCCGTCCGGCGGGCAAAAAAAGGGCCGGGGTGGAAACCCCGGCCCGAAGGCAGTCGATGTGGCGCGGCTCAGAGCCGGCCGGCGTAGATCGCGCTGGTCCCCAGCTCCTCCTCGATGCGGAGCAGCTGGTTGTACTTCGCGATGCGGTCGGTGCGGGAGGCGGAGCCCGTCTTGATCTGGCCGGCGTTGGTGGCGACGGCGATGTCGGCGATCGTGACGTCCTCCGTCTCGCCCGAGCGGTGCGAGATGACGGCGGTGTAGCTGTGCTTGTGGGCGAGCTCGACGGCGTCGAGGGTCTCGGTGAGCGAGCCGATCTGGTTCACCTTGACGAGGATCGAGTTGGCGACGCCCTCGGCGAAGCCCTTCTTGAGGAACTCGACGTTCGTCACGAACACGTCGTCGCCGACCAGCTGGATCTGGCCGCCGAGCGCGGTGGTGAGCTTCTTCCACGTGGCCCAGTCGTTCTCGGCGCAGCCGTCCTCGATGGAGTCGATCGGGTACTTCGCGACGAGTTCCTTGTAGTAGGCCACGAACTGGTCGCCGGAGAACTGGCGGCCGTCGGACTTCTTGAAGACGTACTTGCTGGTCTTCTTGTCGTAGAACTCGGAGGCGGCGACATCGAGGGCGAGCATGATGTCCTTGCCGAGCTTGTAGCCGGCGTTCTTGACCGCGAGGGCGATGGCGTCGAGGGCGTCGGTGGTGGAGGCCAGGTTCGGGGCGAAGCCGCCCTCGTCGCCGACGGCGGTCTGGAGTCCCTTGGCCTTGAGCACCTTCTTCAGGTTGTGAAACACCTCGGTGCCGGCGCGCAGGGCCTCGGCGAAGGAGTTGAAGTTGACCGGGCGGATCATGAACTCCTGGAAGTCGATCGGGGCATCCGAGTGGGCGCCGCCGTTCATGATGTTCATCATCGGCACGGGCAGCACCTTGGCGTTCGGGCCGCCGAGGTACTTGTAGAGCGGCTGGCCGAGGGCGCTGGCGGCGGCGTGGGCGGTGGCGAGCGAGACGCCGAGGATGGCGTTGGCGCCGAGCTTCGACTTGGTCGGGGTGCCGTCGAGCTTGATCATGGCGCGGTCGACGCCGACTTGGTCGCAGGCGTCAAACCCGAAGAGGACCGGGGCGATGTCGGCCTTCACGTGGGCGACCGCTTTCTGCACGCCCTTGCCCAGGTAGCGCTTGGCGTCGCCGTCGCGGAGCTCGAGGGCCTCGTGCTCGCCGGTGGAGGCGCCCGAGGGGACGGCGGCGCGGCCGAGGGCGCCGCAGGCCAGACGCACGTCGACCTCGATCGTGGGATTGCCGCGGGAATCAAGGATCTCGCGGGCAGTGAGGGAGGAGATGGCAGTGTTCATGGGAAAAGAGAGACGCTCAGTGAAGTTCACCCGCCCCCGGAGGGAAAGGCGAAAAGGCGCGGCGGGAAAGGCTGAAGCCGCGGGGCTGGGCGCCATTAGCGCGCGTCCGTCTCAGGGCTGGTCGGCCGCGACCCCGAGGAACACCAGCAGCCGGCGCCAGGGCCCGGCGGTCTGGGGCCGCAGTTCGGGCGGGATCTGGTTGACGAACCCGCGGGTGACGGCGGTGCGCACCACGCTGACCCCGTCGTAGTTGCGCACGTTGAGGAGGTCGGCGGTGAAGAGCGGCAGGGGGATCTGGTCGAGGTGCCCCTCGAACGCGGCGGCGTGCAGGGGCGTGTCGCCATTGTCGTTGCGCGTGAGCAGCAGCTCGGCCGTGAGCTGGTCGCGGGGGATGCGGTCGAGCTGGCCGCTCTCCGCGGCGGCGTGGATCGCGGTGAAGCCGGTCTTGCTGGCGAGGACCAGGTTCGCCGCGGTCAGGTACTGGGCCGGGATCTGGTGCAGGTGGCCGGAAATCGCGGCGGCGTGGAGGACGGTGTCGCCGGTCGTGGTGGTCTCGAGCAGGGCCGCGGCGTTCAGGAGGTCGGGGGGGATCTGGTCGAGGTGCCCGTTGAAGACGGCGACGTGGAGCACGGTCTCGCCGGCGAGGTTGCGGCGGGCGAGGTGCGTGGCGGTGAGGAAGCCGGCCGGCAGCCGGTCGAGCGTGCCGGTCTCGGCGGCCTCGTGCACGACGGTGTTACCGAGATGGGTCTTGGCGAGCGCCAGCGCCGGCGTGATGAGCGTGGGCGGCAGCTGGTCGAGGTGGCCCTGGGCGGCCGCGACGTGGAAGACGGTGTAGCCCGAGTTGCTGGCGAGGCCGAGCAGGGCCGGGGTGAGGAACTGCGGCGGGACCTCGCCAAGGTGCCCGCCCAGGGCCGCATGGTGGAGCGGCGTGTACCCGGAGTCGTTGCGCAGGGCGAGGGTCCGCTCGTTCACCACGCCGGCCGGCAGCAGGTCGAGGCCGCCGTACTTGGCGACGGCATGGAGCGGGGTGTTGCCGGAGGGATTGCGCGCGGTCAGATGGGCGACGGTCAGCACCTCGGGCGGCAGCTTCCCGAGCTGGCCGGAGCGGGCGGCCTCATGCAGATCGTACGGTTCCATGGCAAAGATCGGGCCAGCGAAGTTTCACACTCCCGCAGTGGCAAACCAAAAGCCTGTCGCGGGAACGGGCGGATTTCGGTTTGCTATGGCCGCCTCGCAATTCACGATGCGGGCGCATGAGCGCTGCTGACACCAAGCCGGCCCCCGCGTCCAAGTCCACCAAGAAGGACTCGGTCCTGCTGATTGACGATGAGAAACCCCTGCTGGAGGTCTTCTCCGCCGCGCTGTCCCCCCATTTCGAGGTCGTCACCGCGACCTCGACCCGTGAGGCCGAGTTCATCCTGCACAAGCAGGCCTTCAAGGTCGTCATCGCCGACCACCTGATGCCCGGCGGCAACGGCATGAGCTTCCTGGTGCGGGCCCGCGAGGAGTACCCGCTGATGCAGCGCATCCTGGTCACGGGCTACATGAAGCCCGAGATGCTGATGCGCAGCGTGAACGAGGCGGCCCTGTTCCGCTACCTGCTCAAGCCCGTCGAGCTCGGCGAGCTGATCCAGGTGGTGCAGGACGCGGCCAAGGCGCACGACGCCAGCGTGGCGTCGGCCTAGCGTCTGTGGCGCCGGCACTCACTCCCATCGCGCCGGACTGGCGGCCCCGGCGGCATTTCACCGCGCCCCTGGGCTGGATCAACGATCCCAACGGCCTCGTGCGCGTGGGCGAGACCTGGCACCTGCAGTACCAGTTCGAGTGGCCGCGCCGCTGGGGTCATGCCACCAGCCGTGACCTGTGCCGCTGGCGGCACGAGCCGGTCGCGCTGGAGCCCGACGCCCTCGGCGACTGCTGGTCCGGGTGCACGCTCCACGACGCGGACAATCGCGCGGGCCTGTTCCCCGCCGGGACGGGCGGGCTGGTGTCCATCTACACCGCGCAGGACCAGGCCGCCGGCCAGCGGATCGCGCTCGCGTCGAGCGCCGACGGCGGCCGGACCTGGGTCAAGTACGGCGGCAATCCCGTGCTGCGCCGGGGCGGGCGCGACTGCCGGGACCCGAAAGTGTTCTGGGATGCGCCGCGCGCACGCTGGGCCATGGTGCTGACCGAGGGCCGGCACCTGTCCTTCTTCTGCTCCGCCGATCTCCGCGCCTGGCGGGAGACGGGCCGGTTCGATCCGGTGCTGGCGCCGGGCGAGGACGGCGTGGAATGTCCCGACCTGTTTCCGCTCCGGGTTGCCGGCACGGCCCGCGATCGGTGGATTCTCTCCTACAGCTACCTGAGCGGCGCGAACTTTCCCGCGGCCGGCCACGGTTTCGGGGTCTGCGCCCAGCGCTACCTCGTGGGCGAGTTTGACGGCGACACCTTTCATGCGGATGGCGGGCCCGCGGCGTTCCGGCCGCTTGGCCACGGGCCGGACGAGTACGCGGCGATCATCTGGCCGAGGGACACCGACCCGCTCGGGCGCACCCTCCTGATCGGCTGGCAGAACCACTGGGGCTACGCGAAGCAGGTTCCATCCGGCGACTGGCAGGGCTGCCTCACCTTGCCCCGGGAATTGACGCTTCACGAGGAGCCCGTCGGCAAATTCCACCTGCGCTGGACGCCCGCGCGCGAGTTGTGGCGCGAACTGCCTGAACGACAGGAGATGGAGTCCGCTGCGCCGATGCGGGCAGGGGAGGCCCGGGATCTGGGCGCTGTCACGTGCGGCGTGATCGACATCCGACTGAAGCCGGCGTCCGGTGCCGTGGTGGAGCTGGAGCTGTTCGCCCGCGACGCGCACCGCACGGTGGTCGGCTACGATGCATCCCAGGGAAGGCTGTGGTTTGACCGGCGTGAGTCAGGCAGCCCGGATTTTCATCACAGTTTCCCGCTGCGGCGGGATGTGCCCGTGGCGGTGGATGACGAGGGTCAGCTCTCGCTGGTGATCGTGGTGGACCGCTCCACCGTCGAGGTCTTTGCCCAGGATGGGCGAGTCTGTCTGAGCGGCCTGACTTTTCCTCCGCCCGGCGCCGAGTCGGCCGCGCTCCGCATCGTGGCCGGAACCGCGGACATCAACCAACTGGCCGTGCGCCGTTGGGCTTGAGCGTCCCGCGTCGCCCCAGCAGTTCCCGCAGGTAGGGTGCCGTGGGGCTGCGCTTGACCTTGAGCAGTCCGGTCAGCGGTCCCTGGTAGAGCAGCTCGCCGCCGTCGGGTCCGCCGACGGGACCGAGTTCGACGATGTAATCCGCCTCGGCCAGCAGGTCGAGGTGGTGCTCGATGACGACGACGGTGTGGCCCTGGTCCACGAGCGCGTGCAGCACGCGGATGAGCTTCTCACAGTCGCTCAGGTGCAGGCCGATCGTCGGCTCCTCGAGCAGGTACAGGTTGCGCGGCAGGGTGCCGCGGCTGCGCTCGCGGTAGGTGGCCAGACCGGCGGAGAGCTCGGTGACGAGCTTCAGCCGCTGCGCCTCGCCGCCGGAGAGCGTGGGCGAGCTCTGCCCGAGCGTGAGGTAGCCGAGGCCGCATTCGACCATGAGCTGGCAGACCTGCGCGAGCTGCGAGTGGAAGTCGAAGAACTGCGCGGCCTCCTCGAACGTGAGCTGCAGCACCTGCCCGATGGTGCGCTGCTTCCAGGTGATGTCGGCCAGTTCGGGCCCGTAGCGCAGGCCACGGCAGTCGTCGCAGGGCAGGTAGGTGTCCGGCATGAACGCCATCTCGAGCTTGATGCGGCCGGCGCCCTCGCAGGTGGGGCAGCGGCCGCCCGTGGTGTTGAAGGAGAAGCGCGAGGCGGTGTAGCCGCGGATCTTGGACTCGGGGAGGGACGCGAAGAACTGCCGGATCAGGTCGAAGATGCCGAGGTAGGTGGCGGGGGTGGACCGCGGCGTCTTGCCGATCGGCGCCTGGTCCACCTCGATCACCGAGCGGAAGCCGCTCGCGCCGCTGAGGGTGCCGAAGACGGGATGATGGCGGCCGGTCCGCACCGCGTGGGCGGCGAAGCCCGTGGCCTTGGCAAAGGCGGGGCCGGTGAGCTTCTTGCTCCGGGTCTTGATCGCGTGGGCGACCGCGGGATGGAGCAGGTCACGGAAGAGGGTCGATTTTCCCGCGCCGCTGGGGCCCGCGACCATGATGAGTTTCCCTGGGGGCAGACTCAGGTCGAAGCCCTTGAGATTGCGGAAACGAACCTCGGTCAGGTCGAGCCAAGCTTCCTGGCGGTCGGCGCCTTCCACTTTCCGGTATGCTCCGCGCAGCGGGTGCCTGATGCCCTGCTTCAGAAACAGGCCGGTGAGCGAGCGGGCGTTGCGGCGGATCTCGTCGGGCGTGCCGTGCGCGAGCAGTTCGCCGCCGTGGATGCCGGCGGCGGGCCCGAGGTCGATGATGCGATCGGCCCGCGCCATGAGCTCCTCGTCGTGCTCGACCACGAGGAGCGTGTTGCCCTTGGCGCGCAGCGACAGGAGCGTCTCGATGAGCCGGTCGTTGTCGCGGGCGTGCAGGCCGATGCTGGGCTCGTCGAGGACGTAGAGCACGCCGGAGAGGTTGGAGCCGAGCTGGGCCGCGAGGCGGATGCGCTGGGCCTCGCCGCCGGACAGCGTCTCGGTCGGGCGGTCGAGCGAAAGATAGCCGAGCCCGACGTGGTCGAGGAACTTCAGGCGCTCCTCGATCTGCGGCACGATGTCCTGGGTCACGAGCCGGCCGCGGGCGTCGAGCTCGAGCTGGCGCAGGTGCGCGAGCAGCGCGGACGGCGTGGCTGCGAGCAGGCCGGGGAGCGAGAGCGGCGGCTGGCGGCCGCGGAAATGGAGCTTCACGGCGCGGCCGACGCGGTTGAGCCGGGCGCCGTGGCAGTCCGGGCAGGGCGCGTCGCCGTCCCCGAGCGCGTCGCCCGAATCCAGGCCGAGCTGGCGCAGCCGCTCCAGCTGCTCGTCCTCCTCGTCGTCGTCGGGCTCGAGCATCCACGGCAGGATGCGCCCGTGGCCGCGGCAGGTCGGACACCAGCCGCGCGGGGAGTTGAACGAGAAGTTCTTCGGGTCGAGCTCGGGGAAGGACTCGCCCGTCTCGATGTCGGTGCGCGTGGTGGAGAACCACGACAGCACCTCGCCCTGCGGCGTGAGGAGGAAGCACGCGCCCTTGCCGAGGCGCAGCGCGGTGTCGAGGGCCGCGGCCGGGCCGGACGTGGGGCGCTTGGCCTTGGGCGAAGGCGGGAGGCGTGCCCCCGACTTCAGGTCCGCCACCACGACCTCGATGTCGTGCTCCTTGTAGCGGTCGAGCTTGGCGAACGCGTCCACCCGCGTGAGCCGTCCGTCGGCGCGCATCAGCTCATAGCCCTGGCCCGCGATCCACGTGGCGATCGGCTGGTGGTGGCCCTTGCGGCCGCGGATGAGTGGTGCGCAGAGGTAGAGGTGCTGGGCGCGGCGCGCCTTCGGGGTGGCGAGGACGCGGGCGAGCAGCTGGCGCAGCGCGGACGGCGAGAGCGGCCGGACGGGCTGGTCGGTGTCGGGGTGGTGCTGGATGCCGAGCCGCGCGTAGAGCAGGCGGAGGTACTGGGCGACCTCGGTGATGGTGGCGACGGTGGACTTGCGCGAGCCGCGCGTGACCCGCTGCTCGATCGCGACCGTCGGCGGGATGCCGGTGAGGAGATCGACGGCCGGGCGCGGCAGCTGCTCGACGAACTGCCGCGCGTAGGGGGACATCGACTCCATGAACCGCCGCTGGCCCTCGGCGAACACGATGTCGAACGCGAGGGTGGACTTGCCCGAGCCCGAGACGCCGGTGACGACGGTGAGCTGGCGGTGGGCCACCGTGAGGGAGAGGTTCTTGAGATTGTTCTCGCGCGCGCCGGTGATGGTGAGATCGCCGGTCGCCAGCGCGAGGGGCGCCTGCTCGGGCGCGGCGTCCGCGGCGGTGCCGGCCGGACTCGGCAGGGCGAGCGCGGCGGCGAGGAACGGCGCGGTGGCGGTGGCGGCGGCGGCGAGCAGCTCGGGCGGGCCCTCGGCGACGATGCGGCCGCCGTTCGCGCCGGCGTCGGGCCCGATCTCGAGGATCCAGTCGGCCGACTTCAGCACGTCGAGGTTGTGCTCGATCACCACCACACTGTGCCCGCGGTCCACCAGCGTCTGCAGCACGGCGAGCAGCCGCTTGACGTCGTGGCGGTGGAGCCCGGTCGTGGGCTCGTCCAGCAGGAGCAGCGCACCCGGCGGCGCGCCGGTGCCGCGGTCCGCGCTGCCGGCAAAACCGGCCAGGTAGCTGACGAGCTTGAGCCGCTGGGACTCGCCGCCGCTGAGCGTGTTGAGCGGCTGGCCAAGCGTGAGGTAACCGAGGCCGACGGCCTCGAGCGTGGCGAGGCGGGAACGGATGGCCGGGTGCTCGGCGAAGAGCGGCAGCGCGTCCAGGACGCTCGTGGCCAGCAGGTCGGCGACGGAGCGGCCCTGCCAGGCGACCGCGAGCACCTCGGGCTTGAAGCGCCGCCCCTCGCACACCGGGCACGGGACGAAGACGTCGGAGAGGAACTGCATCTCGACCCGCTCGTAGCCGAGGCCCTGGCAGTGGTCGCAGCGGCCCTCGCCGCTGTTGAAGGAGAAGGACGAGGCGTTGAAGCCGGCCTCCTGCGCGGCCGGCGTGCGGGCGTAGAGCTCGCGGATGAGGTCCCAGGCCTCGGTGTACAGCGCGGGGTTGGAGCGCGGCGTGCGCGAGAGCGGGGACTGGTCGACGAGGACGACCTCGCCGACCTCGGCGTCGGCGGTGAGGCCGGCGAGCTGCGCGGGGTCCTCGGCGAGCTGGGAGCGCTGGGTGAGCAGGCCCTGGTGGATGACGTGGTCGAGCAGGGTGGACTTGCCCGAGCCCGAGACGCCGCTCAGGCACACGAAGCGCCGCAGCGGCAGCCGGAAGGAGAGGTCGCGCAGGTTGTGCTTGGTGGCGCCGGTGAAGTGGAGCGAGGGATGATCCGCCGGCACGGGCCGGCGCGTCGCCGGCGCGGAGAGAATTTCGCGGCCGGAGAAATAGGCGCCGGTGATGCTGGCGGGCGCGCGGAGCAGGGCCGCCACGGTGCCCTGGAACACGATGTGCCCGCCGCGGCTGCCGGGCTCGGGCCCGACCTCGATCACGTGGTCCGCGGCGCGGATCATGGCCTCGTCGTGCTCGACCACGACCACCGTGTTGCCCGCGTCGGTCAGCGAGCGGATGATGGCGATCAGGCGGTTGATGTCGCGCGGGTGGAGGCCGACGCTGGGCTCGTCGAGGACGAACAGGGTGTCGACCAGCGAGGTGCCGAGGCAGCTGGTGAGGTTGACGCGCTGGACTTCACCGCCCGAGAGCGTCTTTGAGGGCCGGTCGAGCGTGAGGTAGCCGAGCCCGACCTGCTCGAGGTAGCGCAGCCGCGTGACCATGGAGTCGTAGGCGAGCTCGGACTGGCGGTCCCCCGCGCCCGGGCGGGCGTCGGCGAGCGCGACCAGGAAATCACTCACGGGCAGCTGATAGAGCTCCGGCAGCGTGCGGCCCCGCCAGCGCCAGCAGAGCGCGTCGGGCTGCAGGCGGCGGCCGCCGCAGTCGGGGCATTGATTGTAGGCGCGGTAGCGGGCCAGGAACACGCGGACCGGCATCTTGTACGTGTGCTTCTCGAGCCACCGGAAGAAACCCTTCACGCCGTACCAGTACTTCGGCCAGGTCTTGCCGTTCTCCTCGCCGTAGCCGGGCTCGCCGTCGATCACGAAGCGCTGCTGCTCCGGCGTGAGCGACGCGAACGGCACGTCGGTCGGGATCCGCCGCTTGCGCGCAAACACCTTCAGGTCCTTCTTCGACTCGCCGTAGATCTCGCTCTCCCAGCACTTGATCACGCCGTCGTCGATGGACTTGGTCTGGTCGGGCAGCGCGAGGCGGTAGTCGATCTCGACGACGCGGCCAAAGCCCCGGCAGCGGGGACAGGCGCCGAGCGGAGAATTGAAGGAGAACAGCGGGGGTGTCGCCGCGCGAAAGGTCCGGCCGGTCTTGGGCGAATGCAGCCCGCGCGAGTAGTGCCCGAGTTCGACAAAGCCTTCCGGCGCGCCGGCCGGGGCCGCGCCGAACAGCCGCACCTCGCCCCGGCCGAAGTGGAGTGCGGTCTCCGTTGCCTCAAGGAACCGCGACTGCTGGTCGGCGGCGAGCGACAGGCGGTCCTGCGCCACGAACAGCCCGGCCGCGTCGGCGAGGGGCGACGGGGCGGCCAGCAGGTCGTCGATCCGGCGGGCCGCGAGGGTCCCGGCGGCGGGCACGAGGACGCGGACGTAGGACTGCGACTTCAGGTTGGCGAGGATCTCGGGCCAGGCCAGGCTGGCGGGCCGGGCGACCTGGAAGGCGATCACGACGGCGCGGCCGGGGTGGGCGGCGCGGGCCTTGGCCCAGATGGTGGCGGGCGTGTCGTCCTCCACCGGCTCACCCGTGGCGGGATCAAAGCAGGACGCGACCTGGCTGAACCAGACCTTCGCGAAGTCGGTCAGCTCGGTCATGGTGCCGACGGTCGAGCGCGAGGTCTTGACCGTGTTGGTCTGCTCGATGGCGATGGAGGGCCGGAGGTTCTCGATCCGGTCGACCTTCGGCTTGTCGAGCAGGTCGAGGAACTGCCGCGTGTAGGCGCTGAAGGTCTCGACGTAGCGCCGCTGGCCCTCGGCGTGGAGCGTGTCGAAGACCAGGGACGACTTGCCGGCGCCGCTCAGGCCGGTGACGACGACGTACCGGCCCAGCGGGAGGTCGAGGTCGAAGCCCTTGAGGTTGTTCTGGCGGACGCCGCGGAGGCGGATGGATTCGGCGGGACGGGGGGAGGCCACGGAGGGTGACACAGATGGCGGTGCGCCGCGGAAATTCAACCGCCGAGCGACGATTCGCGCTAGGCCGCGAGCGTGAGGTGGGCGCCGGCGGCGTTGATGGCGCGGGTGACGGGGGCGGAGGGCCGCGTGTCGGTCACGATGGTGAAGCGCCGGTCGAAGGGGGTGGTGAGGCTGAGCGCCTTGCGCCCGAACTTGGAGTTGTCGAGGGCGAAGACGGTGCGCTCGGCGGCGGCGATCATGCGGCGCTGGGCGGCGGCGATGAGCGCGTTGTAGTTCCAGATGCCGTTCTCCGTGATGCCGGCGCCGCCGAGGATGGCGAGGTCCGCGTGCACCTCGCCGAAGAACTCCTCGCACATCGGCCCGAGCAGCACGCCGAGTCGGCTGTAGATGCTGCCGCCGGTCACGACCGTCTCGGCGCTGCCGACCTCGCCGAAGAGGCTGGCGACGGGGAGGGAGTTGGTGATGACCTGCAGGCGCCGGTCGGCGAGCAGGCGGGCCACGGCGTAGGTTGTGCTGCCGCCGTCGAGGATCACCGTCATGCCCGGCTGGACCTGCGCGGCGATGAGGCTGGCGATGGCGAACTTCTCGTCGGGGTGGCGCTCGTTGCGCGCGGTGAAGTCGTACTCCTGGGCGAGGGCGTCGGTCTCAACCAGCGATGCGCCGCCGTGGTGGCGGCGGACGATTCCCTGCGCCTCGAGCTGGTCGAGCGCGCGGCGGACCGTGGAGAGCGAGCCCCCGAAGCGCGCGGCGAGGGTGTGCAGGTCGGCGTAGTTGTGCTCGCGGATGTACCGCGCGATCGAGTCGGTGCGCTGCTTGCTGGTCATGACGAGGGGTGATTCTGGGTGAGCCGCGCGAAAAGGTCGAGATAGGCCGCGATCTGCCGGCCGGCGTCGAAGGTCGCCCGCGCGTGGGCCTGCGCGGGTGCGGTGCAGGCCCGGCGCGCGGCCGGGTCGGCGACCAGCGCCTGCAGGCGGGTGACGAAGCCCGCGCGGTCCCCCGCCGGGATGACCCAGCCGGTTTGGCCGGGGAGGAAACACTCGCCGATGCCCTGGGCCGCGTAGACGACGGCGGGCAGCCCGTGGGCCTGGGCCTCGATCAGGAAGTTGGACAGCGACTCGCTCCGCGAGGCGTGCACCGCGACGTCCGCGGCGGAGTAGAGCGGGGAGGGATCGCGGTGGAAGCCGAGGAATCGCACCCGGCCGGAAAGCCCGCGCACGGCGGCGAGCCGCTCGCAGGCGGCGCGCGCCGGGCCGTCGCCGGCGAGCCAGAGCTGCCAGTCGGTCCCGGCGGGCAGGGCGGCGGCGACCTCGACCAGCTCGCGCTGGTTCTTTTCCGGCCGGAACATCGCCACGCACAGCAGCACGACGGTGCCCGGACTGGCGCCCTGCGCGGCCCGCAGGACCTCGTTGCGGGCGAGCGACGCGGCGGGCGGGAAGACGAGCGAGTTGTAGAGGACGGAGATCTTGTCCGCGGGAAGGCCGAGCTGGGCGACCAGGTTGGTGCGGGCCTCCTGGCTGTTGGCGGCGATATGGCGGGCGGCCCGCAGGGAGCGGCGGAACAGCCAGGGCAGGGGCTTGCCTGTGCGCAGCGTGCCGACCACGGCGGCGGACGGGAGGGCGCGCTGGATCCGGCCGCCGTAGCAGTTCGCCATCCGGCCCATGCACAGGACCACATCGGGGGTCCCGGCGCGCACGGCGCGCAGCAGTCCCGGCGCAAACCAGTCGAGTCCCGTGTCGAACGGCTGCAGCACGCGATGGACCACCGCGGGCTGGACCGTGCCCGCCAGCGCGCCACCCGGGCGGAAGGTCAGGAGGGTGGCCGAATGGCCGGCGGCGACGAACGCGTTGGCCAGCAGGATGGACTGGCGCTCCGTGCCGCCGCTGCGAAGATGATCCTGTAGGACGAGGATTTTCATTGCCCGGTGGTGGGACGTGGAAAAGATCGGATACGTCCCGGAACCCCGAACCTCATGATCCAACTACTTGTGCGCTGGCTGGTACTAGCGGCGGGCGTGGCGCTCGCGACCAAGGTCGTGCCTGGGATTTCCTGCTCGGACGGCAGCACGCTGATCGTCGTGGCGGTGCTGTTGAGCTTCTTCAACGCCATCCTGAAGCCGATCCTGCTGCTGTTCACGCTGCCGTTCATTGTGCTGACGATGGGGCTGGGGGTGGTCCTGATCAATGCCTTGTTGTTCTACTGGGCGGGCAACCTGGTGGACGGGTTCCACGTCGCGACCCTGTGGTCGGCGGTCTGGGGCGGCGTGACCGTGAGCGTCACGAACCTCGTGGCCAGCGCCCTGATCCGCAGCCGGCCGAAGCCGCCGAAGACGGAGCAGCGCGACGACGTGATCGACATCTAGATTCCGTTTGACGGTCGAGACGGCGGTGGCGACGGTTGCGCCCAAAGCAACCTCTTCCACTCATTATGGCTGAATCTCTCGAATATGACCTGGTCGTGATCGGCGGCGGCCCGGCGGGCTACGCGGGCGCGATCCGTGCCGGACAACTGGGCAAACGCGTCGCGTGCATCGAAATGGAGCGCGCCGGCGGCACCTGCCTCAACTGGGGCTGCATCCCGACCAAGGCGCTGCTGAAGAGCGCGGAGCTCTACCAGAAGATCAAGAAGGCGGCGGCGTTCGGCATCAACGTGTCCGACGTGACCTTCGACTTCGCCAAGGTCATGGAACGCTCGCGCGGCGTCGCGGGGCAGATGGCCAAGGGCATCGAGTTCCTCTTCAAGAAGAACAAGGTGGATTACTTCGTGGGCCGCGCGCAGGTCACCGTGCCCGGCATGGTCGAGATCACCGCGGGCGAGCACCGGGGGAAGTTTCTCCGGACGAAGAACATCCTCCTCGCCACCGGCTGCAAGATGCGCCGCATCCCGGACCTGCCGGTGGACGGCGTGCGGGTGATGACCTCCCGCGAGGCCCTCGCCAGCAAGACGCTGCCGAAATCGGTGGTGGTCGTCGGCGCCGGCGCGATCGGCGTGGAGTTCGCGTATTTCTTCAACGCGTTTGGCGCGAAGGTCACGCTCGTCGAGATGCTCCCGCAAATCCTGCCCGTGGAGGACGAGGAGGTCGCGAAGACGCTCAACCGGTCCTTTGAAAAACAGGGCATCGCCATCCACACCGGCACGAAGTGCGAGAATTTCCGCGTCGGGCCGGACTCGGTGAAGCTCACGCTCGTGAAGGACGGCCAGTCCGAGGAGATCGAGGCCGAGACGGTGCTGTCCGCGATCGGCGTGGTGGCGAACCTCGAGGGCGTGCTGTCGCCGAAGGTGACGCTCGAGCTGGACCGCGGCTACGTGAAGGTCGGCGACGACTACCAGTCGAGCGTCAAGGGCCTCTACGCGGCGGGCGACATCATCGGCCCGCCGTGGCTCGCGCACGTCGCCACCTTCGAGGCGGTGAACGCGGTCCAGGGCATGTTCGGCCACGGCAAGCCGAAGCGCGTGAAGATTTTCCCGGGCTGCACCTACTGCCAGCCGCAGGTGGCGAGCACGGGCCTGACCGAGAAGGCGGCGAAGGAGAAGGGCCTCAGCTACAAGATCGGCAAATTCCCGTTCACCGCGTCCGGCAAGGCGGTCGCATCGGCGGAATCCGAGGGCTTCGTCAAGATCATCAGCGACGCCAAGACCGGCGAGATCTACGGCGCGCACATCATCGGCGCGGAGGCGACCGAGCTGATCGCCGAGTACGGCCTGGCGATGGAGCTCGAGGCGACGGTCGCGGAGATCCACCACGCGATCCACGCGCACCCGACGCTCGGCGAGGCGAACATGGAAGCCGCCGCCGCGACGCTGGGCGAGGCGATCCACATCTAGGCCGCGCGGCCGGTAGGGCTTAACAACAGAAAAGGCACACCTGTGAGGGTGTGCCTGAGGGATTGGGCGGACGGTTGAGCAGCGTCAGTTACTTGGCGTGCGAGCCGTCGCAGAAGCCGCCGGCGTCCTTGGTCTTGCCGCAGGCGCACTTCTTGCGCTCGACCTTGGCGGGAGCATGGGCGTGCGAGCCGTCGCAGAAACCCTGCGGATCTTTGGTGTTGCCGCAGCCGCATTTCTTGCGGGCGGAGGTGGGGGGAGTTGATGGATTTGACATGGAAGGGGGGGCGTTGCCGGAGTCGCCCACCATGGGACGCGAAGGAGCATGGAACAACAAGCACTTCGTCGGGTTGGGGAAGTCCAGGGCCATGGTATAACCCAGGGCATCAGCGCAGAGAAACGAGGCTTCTCATGGGCGGGGGGCGGCGCAGTGGTGCAGCCCTCCTACGCCAAGGCTTCGGAGGGCATCCTTCGCTGCCACGTCGAATCTGTGATCGGTGCGCTCCGTTTGCCACGATGGCCGTGCCATCCGAAGCTCGCAGAGCGAAGGATGGTGCGAGCGCTGGGAATCGAACCCAGATCAATGGCTTCGGAGGCCACTACACTATCCATTGTGCTACGCTCGCAATGAACGCCGGAAAATCCATGCCGGCGCGGGGCGTGTCGAGAGCAAAGAAAACCCGGACGCCTAGCTGGCCTCGTCCCGCGTGTAGCGGTGGACGAGGAAATAGTAGATGCCGCCGAGGATCACGATGGCCCCGACCAGCCAGATTGTGACTTGCCGCAGTTCGCCGCGCATCAGCGCCTCGTTCTTGCCGGCGGCGATGCCGATCCAGCTGAGCACCGCGCACCAGATGCCGGCGCCGAGGAACGTGTAGAACGAGAACTTGGGGTAGTTCATCCGCACGATGCCGGCCGGGATGCCGATCAGGTGGCGGATGACGGGGAGCATGCGCGACGCAAAGATGCCGAAGCTGCCAAAGCGCGCGGCCCAGCGCTCGGCCTGCTCGAGCTTGGCGGGAGGGACGCGGGCGAACTTGCCGTAGCGCAGCACCAGCGGCCGGCCCGCCCAGCGGGCCAGCCAGTACATCACGCTGGCCCCGAGCCACGAACCCAGCGCCCCGGCCAGGATCACGCCGGTGACAGTCATGTGGCCCTTGGAGTAGGCGAGAAAGGCCGCGGGCCCGATCACCACCTCGCTCGGCAGCGGCAGGAACGAGCTCTCGATCGCCATCAGCAGCACGATCAGCGGGTAGCCGCCGGACTCAAGCGAGCGGAGGTACCAATCGGTGAATTCCTTCAGGAGATCATGCATGGGCGAAAAAAAGGCAGGCAGCGAAGGGCTGCCTGCCAAGAAAAGAGCAACGGGTCTCAGACATCCGGCTTGGTCTTGCGGAGACCCTGGACGCGGTCTCCCGGCTTCCACTGACCGCGCTTCTTGAGCAGGTCGACGCGCTCGAACCGCTTGAGCACGTTGCGTTTAATGACGAGACCGGAAGAACCCTGGAGGCTTTTGTGCTGGGACATGGTGGTAAAGGGAGGATTGGCGAGTTTCTAAAGGGGTGAGTTGCTAAGGTTCGCCCCTGCCCAACACAAGTATTTTTCTCCCACTCGATCGACCCGGACCGCCAGCCATTCCGGAGTCGCGTAGGGATGATGCGCAAGCACGTGCTGCTCGAGCGGCGCGAGCTTGTCCGGCAAGCACTTAAGGCAGAGACGGTATTCCTCGCTGCGTTCCACCCGGCCCTCCCACCGGTAGAGCGAAACAATGGGCCCCTCGACCTGGGCGCAGGCGGCGAGGCCGAGGGTCACGACCTCGGCCGCCAGTTTTTCGGCCTCGGCCCGGGTGGCGAACGTCGTCCAGGCGATGAACATGCCGCAGCGTTTTCCCGCCGGGGCGGGCGGGCAAGCCGGGAAATTGACCCTTGACCCGCCGGGGCGCGCACCTACTTCTGGACCCTTTCACCGCAGCCTATCGTTCCGCCATGAGAGAAGATTACATCAAAGACGCGCTCAAGGTCATCCATGATCCGAACATGCTCATCAACGTGGTTTCCCGCCGCGTGAAGCAGCTCCGCCGCGGCAATCGCCCGCTGGTCGAGTCCCTGGAGAAGCTCTCCGCCGAGGACACCGCGCTCCGCGAGATCAGCGAGGGCAAGATCAGCTTCGAAATCAGCGAGGCCTGACCCGACGAAAGTCCTTCGACAATCCAGGCGGCGCGGTTTTGCTGGCAGCGGAACCGAAGCCGCCTTTTTCATGCTTAGATTTCCCGGTCAGCCATGAGTGCGCAAAAAAAGGACTCCGCCCGCTACACGGAGATCCGCAACGCGAAGGCGCTGCGCGACTACACCGTGGATGAGCGCTTCGAGGCGGGCATCGCGCTGCGGGGGACCGAGGTGAAGTCGATCCGCGCCGGCAAGGCGCAGATCAGCGATGCCTTCGGGCGCCTGGAACAGGGCGAGCTCTGGCTGCACAACGCGCACATCGAGCAGTACGCGTTCGGCAACATCAACAACCACGACGCCCGCCGGATCCGCAAGCTGCTGCTCCACGCCCACCAGATCCGCAAGATCGCCATGGCGCTCCAGGCCGGCGGCCGCGCGCTGGTGCCGCTGCGCATGTACTTCAAGGAGGCCCTCGTGAAGGTCGAGGTCGCCCTCTGCACCGGCAAGAAGCTCTTCGACAAGCGGGAGACGCTGAAGAAAAAGGCGCTCCAGCGCGACGACGACAAGGCCGTCAAGACCCGCCGCTGATGAAATCGCCGCGCGACACGGTCACGGTGCGGGTCCCGGGCAGCACCTCGAACTGCGGGGCGGGCTTCGACACGCTCGGCCTGGCCCTGGCGATCCACAACCGCGTCACCCTCACGCGCGCCGCCGGCGCCGCCGCGGTGCCGGAGCGGCCCGTGGATGCCCGCGCGCAGGGCATGGTGGACGAGGCCGCCGCGAAATTTTTCCAGACGGCAGGCGTCGCCCCCGCGGGCTTCCGCTACCGCATCGCGGGCGACGTGCCCTCGGCGCGCGGGCTGGGCTCCAGCGTCACCGTGATCGCCGGCATCCTCGCGGGCCTCGACCAGCTGCACGGCACGCGCTGGACGCCGCACCAACTTGTGGCGGTGGCGACCGAGCTTGAGGGGCATCCCGACAACGCCAGCGCGGGCATCCTCGGCGGCTTCTGCGTCGCCCGCTGCGACCCGGCGACCGGCGCCTACGTGGACGCGGTGCGGGTGGCCGTGCCGGCCGACCTCGTGTTTGTCGTGGCCTCGCCCGAGACCGAGCTGCTCACCAAGGAATCGCGCGGCGTGCTGCCCGCGACCCTGCCGTACTTCGACGCCGTGAAGAGCATCAACAGCGCCGCCTACCTCGCCGCGGCCCTCGCCGCGGGCGAGACCGAGAAGCTGCGCCACGCGGTCGGCGACTTCATGCACGAGCCCTACCGGCTGCCGAAGATTCCCGGCGCCCGCGAGGCGGTCGCCGCCGGCGTGGCGGCGGGGGCGCTCACCGGCTGGCTCAGCGGCAGCGGCTCCAGCGTCCTGTGCGTGGCGCGCCCTGCGACGGCGACACCCGTGGCCGCCGCAATGCGCGGCGCCTTCATCGCGGCCGGGGTCGGCTGCGAGACCCGTGTGCTCGCGGCCGACAACACCGGCCTGCAGGTCGAGTAGGCGCATGCTGCACGTCGTCCTTTTCCAGCCGGAGATCGCGCCGAACACGGGCAACGTCGGCCGGATGTGCGCGCTGACCTGCTCGCGGCTGCACCTGATCCACCCGCTCGGGTTCGAGATCACGGACCGCAACCTCAAGCGCGCGGGCATGGATTACTGGAAGTCGCTCGACGTGCACGAGCACGCGGACTGGGCGGCGTTCCGCGCGAGCCCGCGGGCGCCGAAGCGCCTGTGGCTGTTCACCACCAAGGCGACGCAGGCGTTCTGGGACGTGCGCTTTGCGGATGACGACGGCCTGGTCTTCGGCAACGAGGGCGCGGGCGCGCCGGCGTGGCTGCACGAGGAGGTCGGCGCCGGGCAGCGGGTGCAGATCCCGCAGGCGAATCCGTCCCTTCGGTCTCTCAACCTCAGCACCGCGGCGGGCATCGCCTGCTTCGAGGCGCTGCGGCAGCTGCGGGCCGGCGCGTAGGCCGGCTCAGATCGCCGCGAGACGAACGCAGGCCACCTCGCGCGCCGGTCCGTCCGGCATGAGCGGGGGTACGGCCGCGCGGCACTCCGCCTGGGCGTACGGACAGCGGGGATGGAACGCGCAGCCCGCGGGCGGGTTGATGGGCGACGGCGGCTCGCCAGGCAGCACGAGGCGCGGCGGGGCCGGCTGGCCGTCGGGCCGGGCCGCGGGGATCGCGCTGACCAGCGCGCGGGTGTAGGGATGGCGCGGGCGCTCGATCACCTCCGCCGCGGGCCCGAGCTCGACGATCTTCCCCAGGTACATCACGGCCACGCGATCGGAGATGTGCTTCACGACCGACAGGTCGTGCGCAATGAAGACCAAGGCGAGGTGCATCTCGCGGCACAATGCGGAGAGCAGGTTGAGCACCTGGGCCTGGATGGACACGTCGAGGGCCGAGACGGGCTCGTCGGCCACGATCACCTTCGGCTCGAGGGCGAGCGCACGGGCGATGGCGATGCGCTGGCGCTGGCCGCCGGAGAACTCGTGCGGGTACTTGTGCGCGAAGCGCGGCGCCAGGCCCACGCGGCGCATGAGCTCGGCGACGCGGGCGTCCACCTCGCTCCGCGGGCAGATCCGGTGCACGAGCAGCGGCTCGGCCAGCGCCGCCGACACGGTCAGCCGCGGGTTGAGCGAGGCATAGGGATCCTGGAACACCATCTGGAGCCCGCGGCGGAGCCGCACCAGCTCGTCGGGGGCGCAGGCCGCGAGGTCGCGGCCGTCCAGGCGGATCGACCCGCCCGTGAGCGGCACGAGCTGCAGGATGGCGCGGGCGAGCGTGGACTTGCCGCAGCCGGATTCGCCGACCAGCCCAAGCACCTCGCCGCGGCGGACGGAGAGTGAGACGCCGTCGACCGCCTTGACTGCGCCCGTGGTTCGCCGGAACACAAAGCCCGACTGGATTGGGAAGTGCACCTGGACGTCGCGGAGCTCGAGAAGAGGGGTGGACATGGTGCGGGGCTCAGATCTCGCCGGACTGCACCCGGAGGCAGGCCTGCGCGTGGCCGGGCGCGACTGGCGCCAGCTCGGGCCGCTCCGTCTGGCAGCGGTCGGACGCATGCTCGCAGCGGGGCGCGAAGGCGCACCCGGCGATCGGCTTCGAGAGGTCCGGGGGCAGGCCCGGAATGGTGAACAGCGTCGAGCCCTTCGGCTGCAGCGCGGGGATCGAGCGCTGCAGCGCCCGCGTGTACGGATGGCGGGGCGAGCGGAAGAGCGTGCGGGTGTCGCCCGTTTCCACGATGCGCCCCGCGTACATGACCTGCACGCGGTCGCAGAGGCCGGACACGACGCCCAGGTCGTGGGTGATGAAGATGACAGCCATGCCGAGCTCCTTCTGCAGGCGTTGGATCAGCTCGAGGATCTGGGCCTGCACCGTGACGTCGAGGGCGGTGGTCGGCTCGTCGGCGATGAGAAGCTCGGGCTTCGTGATGAGCGCCATCGCGATCATCACGCGCTGCCGCATGCCGCCGGAGAACTCGTGCGGATGGGCGTCGAGGCGCCGCTGGGCATCGCTCACGCCGACCGCCTCCAGCATGGCCAGTGCGCGGGCTCGGGCGTCGCGGCGGGAGATGTCCTCGTGGATCAGCAGCGGCTCGATCAGCTGGTCGGAAATCCGCAGGTATGGATTCAGCGACGTCATCGGATCCTGGAAAATCATCGCGATGCGCTTGCCGCGGATCGCGCGCGCCTCCTTCGGCGGGCAGTGCAGCAGGTCCACGCCGTCGAACATCGCCGTGCCGCCCTCGATGCGTCCCGGCGGCTGGGGCACGAGGCCCATCAGCGAATAGCCTGTGACCGACTTGCCCGAGCCGGATTCGCCGACGACGCCGAGCGTCTCGCCGCGGTCGACGTGGAAGCTCACGCCGTCCACCGCCCGCGTGACCCCGTTCCGGGTGTGGAACGAGGTGCGCAGGTCGGTGACGGTGAGCAGGGGCATGGCGCGGGTCAGCGGGTCGGCGCGGCCTCGAGCTGCGCGAGGGCGGCGAGCACGAGTTCGGGAGAGAGATCGGCGAGCGCGGCGCCGCCGGTCCGCGGGCAGCCGGGCGGCTGGAGCAGGGTGGCGGGGGCGGTGAAGACCGGGCGGGTGCGGACGGGGTTGGTCGGGCCGAAGAGCGCGATCAGCGGGACGCCGAGGGCGTTGGCGAGGTGCATGCCGCCCGTGTCGTTGGTCACGAGCAGCCGGCACGCGCGCAGGCGGGCGGAGTACTCGGGCAGGGTGGTGCGGCCGGCGAGGTTCTCCACGCGGTCGCCGAAGCCGGCGGCGATCGCGTCGGTGAGGGCCCGGTCGTTGGCCGTGCCGAAGAGCACGAAGCGGTCGGCCGGCCGCGCGGCGATGAGCGCGCGCCAGTGATCCACCGGCCAGCGCTTTGCCGGCTGGTTCTCCGAGCCGGCAATGAGGCCAATGCCGCCCGGGACGGCGCCGGCCGTGGCGGCCAGCGGCGTGCGGTCGGGCGCGACCGCGAGGCCGAAGTGACGGAGGAAATTCTCCCACAGCTCCAGCTGGTGGTGCGTGCGCTCGTCGAAGTCGCGGGGCACGGCATAGCAGTGCGACAGGAGCGGCCGCCACCGGCCCGGCCGCCCGATGCCGAAGCGATGGCGGCAGCCGGCGAGCCAGGCCTCAAGGTCGCCCCGCACCGAGTTGGTGAACAGGAGCCAGACATCGGGATAGGCGCGGCGCAGCCGCCAGAAGGCGGGGAAGTAGCCCCAGCCGCGGGGCGGCAGCGGCTGGAGCCGGTCGGCAACGTGCCAGCCCTCGAGCAGCGGGAGGAACTGGGGCTTGGCGACGAGGGTGATCTCGGCGTCCGGCCGCGAGGCGCGCAGCGCGCGGAGCAGCGGCAGGGCCATGACGACGTCGCCCAGCCAGTTGGGCAGCCGGACGAACACCCGCGTGCGGCGGGGCAGGGCGTCGAGTCCGCGGGCCCGCAGTTCGGCGGCGAGGAAATCGCGCTTGGCCTCGAGGCGCAGGCGCCGTTCCGGATAGTCCTGGTTCCGCCAGCGGTCATGCGCCCAGAGCCACGACGCACAGAGGTCCTCGTCGGCCACGAGCTTCGACTCGAGCCAGCGGTTCGCCGCGATGGTGGTCCCCTCGGTGGTGCCGTCGGTGGTCAGGGTCTCGAGGTGCAGCTCCACGCGCCAGAAGCCCAGCCGCCGCGGATGCAGCGCCACCAGTTCGGCGTTGAACTTCCCGGCCAGCAGCCCGGGCAGCTCGGAGGTCGAGCAGACACGGCCGAACAGCGTGGTCAGGCCGCCCTGCAGACCGGCGTTCTGGTCGAACAGCACGCCGACGATGCCGTTGCGCCGCAGGATGCGCATGGCCTCGGCGAAGCCCTCCTTGCGCGACAGCAGCCGGAGCCCGAAGCGCTCGCGCGCCGACGTGACCCAGGCGTTGGCGCCGGGATTGTCCAACGGCCGGTAGATCACGCCCATCTCGGGAAACGGCTGCGGCAGCACCAGGGGCATGCCGATCTGGGCCTCCCAGTAGGCGATGTGCGGCGACACGAGCACGACCGGATGCGGCGTGCGCTGGTGACGTTGCACGAAGTCCACGAGGCTCGCGTGCGGCCGGATCATCACGTGGAGGTGACGCTCGTCCATGTGGGGCGTGGCCAGGGAGAAGAGCCCCGTCTCGACCATCCGCCGCGAGCTCAGCCGCGCGATGCGCCGGCGCCAGGCGGGGGTCTGCCCGGGGAAGGCGTGGTCCAGGTTCGACATCGCCACCCGCCGCCGTCCCGGGAGGACCCAGAAGGCCGCCTCGCCGAGCACGGTGGCCAGCCCGTGCAGCAGCGGTTCCGGCGTGTGCGCCAGGACCCAGCCCGTGACTTGGAGCAGAAGTTTCAGCAAGAGGTTGACGGTTTTGCGTTTGTTCGGAACGTCTTACTGCATCAAACGGTGCGGCCCGGAGGTTAAAAGCAGATTCTGGCCGGACCGGAACGGGACCATGACCGAACTTCTCATCATCAAACCCTCCTCGCTCGGTGACATCGTGCACGGGCTGCAGGTGGCGACGTCGCTCAAGGCGCAGCGCGGGGACCTGCGCATCTCCTGGATCGTGCGGGACATTTTCGCCCCGATCGTGCGCGCCTGCGAGGCGGTGGACCAGGTGTTTGTCTTCGAGCGGGCCGGCGGGGCGAAGGGCTTCCTCCGGCTGATGCGCGAGGTGCGGCAGACGAAGTTCGACTACGTGTTCGATTTCCAGGGCCTGCTGCGCACGGGCCTGATGGCGTCGCGGGCGCTCGGCAAGGTGAAGGTCGGCCGCAGCGACGCGCGCGAGTGGTCGGGGATGTTCTACGACGAGAAGGTGCCGCTGCCGCCGGACGGCCGGCGCAGCCACGCGGTGGACATCCTGCTCCAGTTCTGCCCGGTGCTCGGCGCCAAGCCCGAGCTGCGTGGGCATCTCCGCTTCCGGGAGGCCGACGCGCTGCACCTGAGCTTTGCGGATGGCCGTGGCGGGGCGAAGCCGATCCTGATGTTTCCCGACAGCCGCCGGGCGGAGAAGTGCTGGGGCGGGTTCAAGCAGCTCACCGAGATGATCCTCCGCGAGAACCGCACCCGCAAGGTGATCTGGGCCGGCAACAACCGCGTGCCCGACCGCAACGCCTACTCGCCCGAGCAGTTCCTCAACCTCACGGCCAACACCAGCCTCGTCTCACTGCCGACGCTGATCAAGCGGTCGGAGTGGGTGATCACCAATGACAGCGGCCCGATGCACCTCGCGGCCGCGCTCGGCGTGAAGACCCTCGGCATCTTTGGCCCGACGGACCCGCGCCTGTTCGGTCCCTATCCGCTCACCGCCCCGACCAATTTCGTGGTGCAGGCGCCGGTCGGGGACCTCAAGCTCCTCTCCGCCAAGGACGTTTACGCGCGGCTGCAGCGCGCCCGCGCCCGCACCGAGAAACTCCGCTGACCCCCCGCCGCCATGCTCGATCCCAAACTGCTCCGTGAGTCGCCCGACCTTGTCCGGGCGGCGATTGCCAAGAAACACCTGGAGGTCGACCTCGACGCCGTGCTCGCCATCGACGCCGCCTGGCGCACCCAGCTCCAGGCGGTCGAGGCCCTCCGCGGCGCGCAGAAGTCCGCCAACACCGCAATGGCCGCGCTGCCGAAGGGCACGCCCGAGTTCGTGGCCAAGGTGGCCGAGATGAAGGCCGTCTCGGCCCAGGTGAAGAAGGCCGAGCTGCGCCTGAAGGAGACGGAGGAGAAATTCCGCGCCGCCATGCTCACCGTGCCGAACCTCCCGCATGCCAGCGTGCCCGAGGGCCGCACGCCGGAGGAGAACGTCGTGTTCTCCCTCCACGGCGCCCACGGCGAGCCGCGGCCCCACGCGCTGCCGCACTGGGAGATCCCCGGCTTCGAGAAGCTCTTCGACTTCGCCCGCGGCGCCAAGGTCACCGGCGCCGGCTTCCCGTTCTTCATCGGCGACGGCGCGCGCCTCGTGCGCTCGCTCCTCCAGTTCTTCCTCGAGGAGGACGGCCGCGCCGGCTACGTCGAGGTCAGCCCGCCGATCTTCGTCAACGCCGCCAGCGCCACCGCCACCGGCCAGCTGCCCGACAAGGAGGGCCAGATGTATGAGACCACCCCGGACCGGCTGTTTGCCGTCCCGACGGCGGAGGTGCCGCTCACGAACTTCTTCCGCGACGAGATCCTCGACGAGGCCGCGCTGCCGGTGATGCGCTGCGCGTACACGCCCTGCTTCCGCCGCGAGGCCGGCAGCTACGGCAAGGATGTCCGCGGGCTGAACCGCGTCCACCAGTTCGACAAGGTCGAGCTGCTCAAGTGGGTGCATCCCTCGACCAGCTACGTCGAGCTGGACAAGCTGCGGGACGACGCCGAGCGGCTGCTGCGCAAGCTCGAGCTGCCGTACCGCGTGCTCCTGATGTGCGGCGGCGACCTCGGCTTCGCGCAATCGAAGAAATACGACCTCGAGGTCTGGGCCGCCGGCCAGAAGCGCTGGCTGGAGGTCTCGAGCTGCTCGAACTTCGAGTCGTTCCAGGCGCGCCGCGCGCAGATCCGCTACCGGCCCAAGGACACCGGCAAGCCCGAGCTGGTGCACACGCTCAACGGCTCCGGCCTCGCCGTGCCGCGCGTGCTGGCGGCCATCCTGGAGAACAACCTCCAGCCCGACGGCCGCGTGAAGATCCCGGCGGTGCTCGTGCCGTACTTCGGCAAGGAGCACCTCAGCTTCGCGTGAACCGGCCCCGCGCAGGCGCCAGGGCCGCGGACCGCTGGGCGCGCTGCGCCGCGGCCGTCGCCCAGGCGCTGCCGCGGGCCCGCCTGCATCCCGCGGTCCTCGCCTGGGCCGACGCGGCCCCGGCCCGCCGGCCGTGGTCGGTGGCGTTCTCAGGCGGCGCGGACTCGCTCTGCCTGCTGCTCCTGCTCTGGGCCCACTGGCCGGAGCGCCGCGCCCGGCTGCGCGCCCTGCACTTCAACCACCGGCTGCGCGGGGCCGCGTCGCGGGCCGACGCCGCGTTCTGCCAGCGCGTCTGCGCGGCGCTCGGCGTCCCGTTGCGCACGGATGCCTGGGCCGACGCGCGCCCGGGGGCGAGCGAGGCGGCGGCGCGCGCGGCCCGCCAGGCCTTCTTCGCGCGCCATGCCACCGCGCTGTGGTGCGGCCACCAGCAGGACGACATCGCGGAGACCTTCTTCATGCGGCTGGCGCGCGGCAGCGGCGCGGGCGGGCTGGCGGCCCCGCGGCCGGTGCACGCGATGCCGCGCGGGCGGGTGCACCTGCGGCCGCTGCTGACGGTGCGCAAGTCCGAGGTGCGCGCCGCGCTGCGGGGTGCGGGCGCAGATTGGCGCGAGGACGCGTCGAATGCCGGCGGCTATTATTTCCGCAACCGGATCCGTCACCGCGTGCTGCCGGCCTGGCGGCGGGCCGCCGGGCGCGACGCGCTCGCGGGGGCCGCGCGCTCGCGCGAATTGCTGGAGGAGGATGAATTCGCATTGGAGGCCTGGCTGGCGGAACTCCGCCCCTGGGCCGCGGGCGGGGCGCTCAACCTCCGCCGCCTGGCCGGACGCCCGCGGGGGCTCGTGCGCCGCGCGCTGCACCACTGGCTGCTCGCGCTGCCGCACCCCGTGAGCCTGTCCCGGCAGGCGTTTGACACGCTCCTGCGGGATGTCCTGGCGGGCCGCGCGACGCGCCAAAGCCTCGGGCATGATGGGTTTGCTGTCATCGGGCCGGGACGGCTGCGGTATGAGCCGGCGGGGAAAATGCGCCGCGGATTCCACCGCCGGGCCAATTGACTTATCCGCCCGGAACATCCACGTTGCGACCTCAGTCCAATCCTCCATGTCCGAACCCGATTCCCCGAAGAAACGTCGTCCGCTCAAGAACCTGCCGCCTGATCGTTTCCAGCCGAAGATGCTGGTGATCTGGCTGGTGATTGTGCTGGCCGCCCTGTCGCTGCTCTTCTTCGCGCCGAGCCGGCTCGCCTCACCGGCCACCGTCAACATCCAGAAGGTCGTCGAGCTGTCGGAGCAGGGGAAGGTCCATGACGGCGTGATCCGCCAGGACGTCGCCGGCGGCCGCGACTGGTATGTGATCACGGGCGAGACCACGAAGGAGGCCGAGCTGGAGGGCGACCACGGCCCGACCACGCAGTTCCGCGCGTCCGGCCGCCTGACCGACGCGAACATGGAGCGCCTGCAGCGCTCGAAGAAGTTCGTCGAGCAGCCCCCGAGCACGCTGCTGACCCAGATCGCGGTGAACGTGATCCCGTTCATCCTGATCATCGGCCTGCTCTATTTCCTGTTCATCCGCCAGCTCCGGCAGGCGGGCAAGGGCGCGCTCAGCTTCGGCAAGAGCCGCGCGAAGCTCCTGACCCGGGACCGCGACAAGCTGACGTTTGCCGACGTGGCCGGCTGCGACGAGGCCAAGGAGGAGGTCAGCGAGGTTGTCGAGTTCCTGAAGGACCCGAAGAAGTTCACCAAGATGGGCGGCAAGATCCCGAAGGGCATCCTGCTGGTCGGTCCCCCGGGCACGGGCAAGACCCTCCTCGCCAAGGCCGTGGCCGGCGAGGCCGACGTGCCGTTCTTCAGCATCTCCGGCTCGGACTTCGTCGAGATGTTCGTCGGCGTCGGCGCGAGCCGCGTGCGCGACATGTTCGAGCAGGGCCGCAAGAGCGCGCCGTGCATCATCTTCATCGACGAGATCGACGCCGTCGGCCGCCAGCGCGGCGCCGGCCTGGGCGGCGGCAACGACGAGCGCGAGCAGACGCTGAACTCCCTCCTGGTCGAGATGGACGGCTTCGACACCACCGAGGGCGTGATCATCATCGCCGCCACGAACCGCCCCGACGTGCTCGACAGCGCGCTGCTGCGCCCGGGCCGCTTTGACCGCCAGATTTACGTGGACCTGCCCGACCTCGTCGGCCGCGAGCAGATCCTGCGCGTGCACGCCCGCAAGATCAGCCTGGCCGAGAACGTCGACCTCGGGGCCATCGCCCGCGGCACGCCCGGCCTGTCCGGCGCGGAGCTGGCGAACCTCCTCAACGAGTCCGCGCTCCTCGCGGCCCGCCGCGACAAGAAGAAGGTCGAGATGGTCGACATCGGCGACGCCCGCGACAAGGTCCTCTGGGGCCGCGAGCGCCGGCGCGTGATGGACGACAGCGAGAAACGCCTGATCGCCTGGCACGAGGCCGGCCACGCCGTGGTGCAGGCGGTGCTCGATGACGGCACCGTCCCGGTGCACAAGGTCACGATCATCCCCCGCGGCCAGAGCCTGGGCAGCACAACGTATTTTCCGACGAAGGACATCCTCACGCGCCCGAAGAAGAAGCTGCTCGACGAGATCGCCATGTCCATGGGCGGCCGCATCGCCGAGGAGCTCGTCACCGGCGACATCAGCAACGGCGCGTACGGCGACATCAAGCACGCCACCCGCGTCGCCCGCTCGATGGTCTGCGACTACGGCATGAGCGACCTCGGCCCGATCGCGATGGGCGAGAACCAGGACACGGTCTTCCTCGGCCGCGACATCACCCGTTCCACGCACATCAGCGAGGACACCGCCCGCCGCATTGACGCGGCCGTCGGCGAGATCATCGCCAACCAGTACAAGCGCGCCCAGCAGATCATCGCCGAGCACCGCACCGCCCTCGACAAGGTGGCGATGGCGCTGATCGAGCACGAGACGATCGAGGGCAAGCACGTCCTCGAGATCCTCCGCAGCGGCGAGATCCAGTCACCCGTCGTGCGCGAGGCCATGGGCAAGACCGACGCCAAGGCCATGGAGAAGCGCGCGGCCGACAAGGCCGCCGCCGCGGGCGCGATCGACCACGACCACGTGCCCACGCCGTCACCCACGCCGGCCTGACCCCTGCCAGCTTTGACGCCGGCCCGGTTTTCCCGGGCCGGCTTTTTTGCGCCCGTCCCCGCCAAAAACGTCCTTGGATTTGTCCCGGCGCGGCCCAAAGTAGGCGCCTCGCATGAAAATCTGTTGTATCGGCGCGGGTTACGTCGGTGGCCCCACCATGGCGATGATCGCCCTCAAGGCCCCGGACATCCAAGTGAAGGTCGTGGACATGAACGCGGCCCGGATCGCCGCGTGGAATTCCGGCAGCCTGCCGATCTACGAGCCGGGCCTGGACGAGGTCGTGCAGCAGACCCGCGGGCGGAACCTGCATTTCTCGACGGATGTGACCGGCGCAATCAAGGAGGCCGACATCATCTTCGTGGCGGTCAACACCCCGACCAAGACCTACGGCGTCGGCGCCGGCCGCGCGGCCGACCTGCGCTTCATCGAGTCGGTCGCCCGCACCATCGCCGAGACCGCCACGGGCCCGAAGATCATCGTCGAGAAGTCCACCATCCCCGTGAAGACCGCGGAGACGATCAAGGACATCCTTGCCGCCAACTCCCACGGGGTCGCGTTCGAGGTGCTCTCGAATCCGGAGTTCCTCGCCGAGGGCACGGCGGTGGCCGACCTGCAGCTGCCCGACCGCGTGCTGATCGGCGGCGAGCGCACCCCCGGCGGCGAGAAGGCGATCCAGACGCTGGTGGACGTGTACGCCCGCTGGGTCCCGCGCGACCGCATCATCACCACCAACCTGTGGTCGTCCGAACTCTCCAAGCTCGTGGCCAACGCCTTCCTCGCGCAGCGCATCTCCTCAATCAACTCCATCTCGGCCCTCTGCGAGGCGACCGGCGCGGACGTGGACGAGGTGGCCAACGCGATCGGCAAGGACTCGCGCATCGGTCCCAAGTTCCTGAAGGCCTCCGTCGGCTTCGGCGGCTCGTGCTTCCAGAAGGACATCCTCAACCTGGTCTACCTCTGCGAGCACTTCGGCCTGCCGGAGGTCGCCGCGTACTGGGACTCCGTGGTGCGCATGAACGACTATCAGAAGCGGCGCTTCGCGACGAAGATCGTGCGCGGGCTGTTCAACACCGTGGCCGACAAGCGCATCGCGGTGCTGGGCTTCGCCTTCAAGAAGGACACCAACGACACCCGCGAGTCGGCCGCCATCGCCGTCTGCCGCGACCTGCTCGCCGAGCACGCCCATGTCGTGGTCTACGACCCGCGCGTCCCGGCCGACGAGATTCGCGCGGACGTCCTGGGCGCCGGCCGCACCGAGCCGCGGCTGACCGTGGCCGCGTCCGCCTACGAGGCGGCGCAGGGCGCGCACGCGATCGCGATCGTGACCGAGTGGGACGAGTTCAAGCGGCTCGACTACGCCCGGATCCTCGGGGCGATGCACAAGCCGGCGTTCATCTTCGACGGCCGCAACATCCTCGACCTGGCCAAGCTCTCCGCCCTCGGTTTCCGCACCTACGGCATCGGCAAGTGACGCCGGTCAGATGAAGGGCAGCGGCGCAAAGCCGCTTCCGACCACGGGCGCGGCCGGGCTGCCCAGCCAGCGCTCGAGCAGGGTGGCGTAGACGCCCCGGAAATCCGTGCTGAACGCGAGGTCCTGGTGCGGCGCGAGGTCGAGCGACGGCGCGGTGCCGTGCAGTCCGCCCTTCACGCGGGCGCCCATCACGAAGAGCGGCGCCGCCGTGCCGTGGTCCGTGCCGCGGCTCTCGTTCTCGCCCGGCCGCCGGCCGAACTCGGAGAACGTCATCGTCGTGACCTGTCCGTCGAGGTGATGCTGCGCGAGATCCTTCTGGAACGCCGCCAGGCCGGAGGAAAGGGTGGTGAGCAGGTTCGCCTGCTGGTTTGCCTGGTTGCTGTGGGTGTCGAAGCCGCTCAGCGAGACGAAGTAGACCCGCGTGGGCAGTCCGGAGGCGATGAGCGCGGCGACATTGCGGAGCGAGGCGGCGAAGGGATTGCCCGGGTATGTCGCGGCCGGCTGGTAGCCGCCGAGCACCTGCTGGACCTTCTTCTCGGTCACGAGCGAGTCCATCAGCGTGTGCTGGAGGTAGGCGGCGTTGTCATTCTCCGCCGGGCCGGAGCGGCTGACCAGGGCCTCGAGCAGGCGTCGGTTTTCCTCGTTCTCCCGCCGGTTTCCCGTGCCGGGCAGGAGCCCGAAGGTGGGGTGCTCGTGCGCGCCGAGGAAGGACTGGGGCAGGCCGTTGCTGACATGAATCGCGACGGGATCATGGTCGCCGGCGGGTTGTCCGGCGCAGGCGTTGTCGAGGTAGCGGCCGATCCAGCCGTCGGCCAGGAACTCGCCGCTGCCGCTGGCGGTTTCCCAGATCTCGGTCGAGCGGAAGTGGCTGCGGTTGGGATTCGGGTAGCCGACGTTCTGGACGATCGCAAGGTGACCCTCCTGGTACAGCTCGTGGAGCGCGGCGCACGACGGGTGCAGTCCCGCCGTGGCGCTGAGCCGGAGCACCTTGTCCGGCGCGATCGCGAGCGTGGGCCGGAGCCGGTAGTAGCGGGCGTCCTCGAACGGCACGAGCGTGTTGAGCCCGTCGTTGCCGCCCGCGAGCTGGACGAGCACGAGGATGGGCCGGCCGGTCTCGGGTGCGGGCGTGGCCGCGAGCGCGGAGTGGACGAGGAAGGCCGGCGCAAAGCGGCTGAACGCCAGCAGGCCGAGGCCGCGGCCCGAGCGGTGGAGGAACTCGCGGCGGGTGGTGGGCAGGAAAGGGGTCGGGAGGTTCGAGGACATGGCGGGGCTCAGCAGAGCTGGTACTCGGGAGACTGGAGCAGGATGACCGCGGCGCGCTGCAACCGGCGCAGCCGATGAGACTCGTCTCCCGGCTCGTTGGCAAGGAACTGCCGCACGGTGTCCCGGAACTGGGGCGCGGCGGGCAGCGCAAGGAAGGACCCGAGCAGGCCGTCCGTGGCGTCGGCCGGCGGGAGTTTGACGAGCGCCGCGAACTGTTCCGGCCCCGCACTGAAGGCGGTGGCGCCCGCGGCCCGCGCGGCGATGAGGTCGAGCTCCTCGTCGGCGTTGAGCGCGTCCTCCCGGATCGGCGCGAACAGCGCCTCGACGAGCTGGCGGCGCACGGCGAAGGTGGCGGCGTTGATCCAGCTGCGCCCGCCGACCCAGCCGCGGACGTTGGGCGGGTTGAAGAGCATCTGGCCCATCTGCCGCAGCGGGACGAGCACCTGGCGGGGCAGCGGTGCGACGTCGAGCTGCAGGTCCTGCACGAGGCCGAGGTAGAGCTGGACCGGGCTCTTGATGAAAGTGCCGCGGAACTCGGGCGCGAAGAACAGCCGGCTGCCGAAGAACCGGTGGGCCAGGGTGCGGAGGTCGAAGCCCGCGGCGCGCCACTCGGCGCCGAGCGCGTCGAGGTGGGACGCGGGCAGCGGCGTGTCGGCGAGGTAGAACTTGACCAGCTCGTGCGGCAGGAAGGCGGCCGCGGCGGGCTGCTGGTAGGCGAGGTCGATCACGTCGTCGCCGGAGAAGGGACCGGTGCGGCCGAAAATGGTCTTGAGACTCGGATCATGCTGCCGCGGCGCGAAGCGGAAGACGCCGAGCTGCTGGCGGTAGCCGGTGAAGGCCCGGGCGGATTCCTTGATGTCGGCCTCGGTGTAGTGACCCTCGCCGAGGAGGAAGAGCTCGAACAGCTCGCGGGCGAAGTTCTCGTTCGGGGCGTCGCGCCGGCTCTCGTTGAGGTCGAGGTACGCCACCATCGCCGGCGAACGCGAGACCGCCTTGGTCAGCACCGGCGCCGGGCCGAGCGCGTGGCGGGCGAGGAGGTCGAAATGGCTCCAGAGCAGCGCGGGGTTTTTCACCTTGTCGCTGCCGACGACGTACACGTCGCTGAGGAACAGCGTCCATTTTGCGCCGGCCGCGGTGGCCGGTTGCGCCGCGTACTGGAGCCACCGGAGGCTCAGGTCCTGCAAGGCGAGTTGCGCGCGCTCGCGGAGCTCGCGCTGAAGCTGCCGCTTCGCCGGCTCGTCGGCGGCCGCGCCGAGCCGCCGGGCCAGCTCGGGGGCGTCCGCGCGCAGGTGCGCCAGGAGCCGCGGCTCGGGAAAGGGCTCCAGCTGGGCGGGGAACAGGCGGTCGAGCGTGGCCGGCAGCCCGTCGGCCACGGCGCGGGCGGCCTCCGCGGGCGTCGCGCTCCAGCCGGCGCGGCGCAGGAGGTGCCGGGCGGCGGCGGCATCCCAGGCGGCGGCCGGCAGCGGCTGCCAGGCCTCGGCCGCGGGGAGGGAGGGGTTCATGCTCCCCATGACGCCGCGGGCCCCGGCGCGGTTTCGTGTGTCCGGCTCAGACGCCGAGCGCCGTGCGGTACAGGCGCGGCACGCGCTTGGTGACGGAGCAGAGCGTCTCCCACGGGATGGTGTCAGCCCAGCGGCTGAACTCCGTGATGGAAATTTCTGCGGCATCCTGGCGGCCGACGAGAACGACCTCGTCGCCGCACTGCACGGCGGGCACCTCGGTCACGTCCACCATGGTCTGGTCCATCGTGATGCGCCCGAGCACCGGGCAGCGCCGGCCGCCGATGAGGACCTGGGCGCGGTTGCTCACGGCGCGCGGGATGCCGTCGCCGTAGCCCGCGCAGAGCACGGCCACGCGCGTGTCCCGCGCCAGCGTGTGGGTTCGGCCGTAGCTGATGGTGGTGCCGCGCGGCAGGGTCTTCACCAGGCCGACGCGGGTGCGGAAACTGAAGACCGGCTCGGTGTGGACCTGGGCGAGCAGGGAGTGCGGGTGGGGCAGGATGCCGAACTGGAGCAGGCCGACGCGCACGGCGTTGAACGGGCTGGCACCGGGCATGGTCTCGAGCCCGGAGCTGTTGTCGGCGTGGACGAAGATCTCGCCGGGGCGGAGCCCCTCGCAGCGGTCGAGGGCGGCGAGGAAGCGGCGGCGCTGCTCGTCGGTGAACGCCGGGTCGTCGTCCGGGCTGGCGAAGTGCGTGAACACGCCCGCCAGGCGCAGGTGCGGCGACGCCGCGATCTCGCGGTGAAGCGCGGGCGCCTGCTCGTGCCAGACGCCGAGCCGGCCCATGCCGGTGTCGATCTTGAGGTGGACGGCAATGGGGCGTCCGGCGGCGCGGCCGACCGCGGCGAAGCGCGCGACCTCGGCCGAAGAAGAGATCGTCGCGGCGAGGTCGTAGTCCGCCAGGTAGCGGTCCTCCTCCGGCAGCAGCGGGCTCAGCAGCAGGATCGGCCAGCCCGGCCCGAGCTCGCGCACGGTCGCGGCCTCGGAGAGCGTGGCGACGGCGAAGAGGTCGGCGCCCGAGTGCATGAGCCGCGCGGCGGTCTGCGGCAGGCCGTGGCCGTAGGCGTCGGCCTTGACGACGGCGACGTAGCGGATGTGCGCGGGCAGCGAGGCTCGGATCAGGCGGAGGTTGCGCTCGAGGGCAGCGAGGTCGATCTCGGCCCAGCAGCGGAGTGGCAGGCGGGAATTGGGCGCGGTGCTCATGGGGCGCGGTGAATCTGGGGCGTCCAGGTGGCGTAAGCGGGCTCCTCGTGAAGGAAGGCGTCGGGCGCCGCGGTCGGACGGAAGAGGTCCGCGTCCGCGACGCGGGGCAGCAGGTCGGCGAGGACGTAGGGCGTGGAGGTCACGCCGGCGGGCAGAGGCGTCCAGTGGCGGAAGCCCTCGGGCATGACGAGCTCGCCGGCCAGCTCGGCGGTGGGCACGCGGCGCAGCGGCCCGCCGGCGGCGAGGCAGTGCCAGGAATCGCGGCGGGCGTCGGCGATGACGTGCACGCCGGGGCGGCCGAGGGCCTGCGCGACGACCGCGAGGCTGTGGTAGGCGAACACCGGGCGGGGAGCCAGCAGGCCCCAGGTCCGCAGCGCCATGGCGACGGTCCGGGTCCCGAGGATGGAGCCCGGGCCGTCGCAGTAAAGGAAGGCGCCGGCCTGGTCCGGGGCGACGCCGAGCCGTTCGACGCCGCGGAAAACCTCGCGGCCGGCCTCGCCCACGGCGGCGGCCCAGGGGCCGGAACCGTCGGCGGCGAGCCAGCCCACCTGGACGCAGGCCGAGGCGGCATCGAGCACCAGCACGGGGGCGTGCGCGGCGAGGATCTGGCGGAGCGAGGGCATGGGGCGTGCCGTCACGAAACGGCGCCGGCGGGCGGCGCGCAAGCGCGCAGAATCCGGCATTGACCACGCTGCCGACGCTCGTAGCGTGACCGATTCTCCCTCTAGAAAACACTCCGACGCCTTTTCCGTGAACATCCAACTCACCTCCGTTTCCGAGACCCGCAAGAATCTCGTCGTCACGCTCGACAAGGGCGAAGTCGACGCCGAGCACCAGGCCGTGGTCGCCGAGATCGCCCAGCAGGTGCGACTCCCCGGCTTCCGCCCCGGCAAGGCGCCCGTCGCGATGGTGACGAAGCGCTTCGGCAAGGAGATCACCGAGGAGTTCAAGCAGAAGGTCGTGTCCAAGGCCTACCGCGGCGCGATGGAGAAGGAGAAGCTCGACGTGCTGAACGTCGTCAACGTCGAGCCCGGCCAGGTGGAGCCCGGCCTGTCCGCCGCCGTCACGATCACGGTGGATGTCCGCCCCGAGTTCACGCTGCCCGCCTATGTGGACCTCCCGACCGAGGTGGCGCCGACGGACTCGACGGACGCCGAGGTGGACCAGGTCATCGAGGGCCTGCGCGCCGAGCGCGCGGAGTTCAAGGTGGCGGAGCGTCCGGCCGCGAAGTCCGACTACGTGAAGCTGGCCTACGAGGGCCGCGTGGACGGCCAGCCGATCGCCGACCTGGCGCCGGACAAGCAGATCTACGGCAAGGTGCCCCAGACGTGGGAAGAGGTCGAGGGCGCGAACGAGGGCGTGATCCCCGGCCTCGGCAAGCAGCTCGCGGGCCTGAAGGCGGGCGACAAGAAGGACGTCGCGATCGCGTTTCCCGCGGACTTCGCCCCGGTGCCGGCGCTCGCCGGCAAGACCGCGACCTACGCGGTCGAGGTGCTCGAGATCCGCGAGCGCGCGCTGCCGCCGCTGGACGAGGCCTTCCTCAAGGCGAACCAGGCCGACAGCCTCGACGCGCTGAAGGCCAGCGTGCGCAACAATCTCAAGCTCCAGAAGGAATACCAGAACCGCGGCGAGCAGCGTCGCCAGGTGACCGAGGCGCTGGCCGCCAAGGTCGAGTTCGCCGTGCCGGACTCCCTCGTGGAGAGCGAGACCCAGGGCGTGCTCCGCCAGTTCATCGAGGAGAACATGCGCCGCGGCGTGCCGCAGGAGCAGTTCGAGAAGGACAAGAAGGAGCTGTTCGAGAACGCCCGCAAGGCCGCCACCAAGCGCGTCAAGGCCCAGCTGCTGCTGGCCAAGGTCGCCGAGGCCGAGAAGCTCCAGGTGGACGCGAAGGACATCGACGCGTTCATCTATCGCGAGGCGATGCGCACGCAGCAGAAGCCCGACAAGCTCGTGAAGGCGCTGACCACCGACCGCGAGCAGCTCCGCGCGGTGCAGCAGTCGATCATTTTCGACAAGGCGGTTGATTTCCTCGTCTCCAAGGCTAAGGTGACCACCGTCACACCGAAGGCCTCCTAAACGAGCAATTCACCACCATCGTGAGCTATTACGTCCCCATCGTCCTCGAGAACACCGGCCGCGGCGAGCGGTCGATGGACATCTATTCCCGGCTGCTGAAGGACCGCATCATCTTCATCGGCACGCCGATTGACGACATGGTGGCCAACCTGGTCATCGCCCAGATGCTCTACCTCCAGATGGAGGACGCGAAGAAGGACATCCACTTCTATATCAACTCCCCCGGCGGCGTGGTCACGGGCGGCATGGCGATCTACGACACGATGAATTTCCTGCAGTGCGACATCGTCACGTACTGCGTGGGCATGGCGGCGAGCATGAGCACGGTGCTGCTGGCCGCCGGCACCAAGGGCAAGCGCTTCGCGCTCCCCAACAGCCGCGTCATGATCCACCAGCCGAGCGGCGGCGCGGGCGGCCAGACGGCCGACATCGCCATCGCCGCGAAGGAGATCCTTCGCTGGCGCAAGACCCTCAACGAGACCATCGCCAAGCACACGGGCAAGTCGGCGGCGCAGATCGAGAAGGACTCCGACCGCGACTACTACCTGAGCGCGGAGGAGGCCAAGGCGTACGGCATCGTGGACCACGTCGTCGAATCGACCCGCGAGGCGCAGAAGCTGGCGGTCCAACCCGCCGCCTGACCCGCGGGTTAGGACAAACTGCTTCCTCGACACGCGAGCCCCCGGCGCGCCACCCTTCGCCATGGCCAAGTCCTCCCGCATGACCCTTTGCTCCTTCTGCGGCAAGTCGCAGGCGGAGGTCAAAAAGATCATCGCGGGCCCCGGCGTCTACATCTGCGACTCGTGCGTCAACGTCTGCAAGACGATCATCGACCGCGAGGTGAAGGCGCCCGTCGCCGAGGCGAAGCCGGCCTTCCGCCTGGTCAAGCCCTCCGAGATCAAGAAGACGCTCGACGACTTCGTCATCGGCCAGGACCACGCCAAGAAGGTCCTCTCGGTCGCCGTCTACAACCACTACAAGCGGCTCAATTTCAGCGCGGCCGACGCCGCCAAGGACCCCGTCGCGCTCTCGCCCGAGTTTGACGGCGTCGAGGTCGAGAAGAGCAACATCCTGCTCGTCGGCCCGACCGGCTCGGGCAAGACGCTCCTGGCCCGCACGCTGGCCAAGATCCTCGACGTGCCGTTCGCGATCTCCGACGCCACCACGCTCACCGAGGCGGGCTACGTCGGCGAGGACGTCGAGAACGTCGTCCTCCGCCTGCTCCAGAACGCGAACTACGACGTGAAGCGCGCCGAGTGCGGCATCATCTACATCGACGAGATCGACAAGATCGGGCGCAAGACGGAGAACGTCTCGATCACCCGCGACGTCTCGGGCGAGGGCGTGCAGCAGGCGCTGCTCAAGATCCTCGAGGGCACGACCTGCAACGTCCCCCCGCAGGGCGGCCGCAAGCACCCGAACCAGGAGTACGTGCAGATCAACACGTCGAACATCCTCTTCATCTGCGGCGGCGCGTTCGTCGGCCTCGACGCCATCGTGCAGCGCCGCCTCGGCACGCGCAGCCTCGGCTTCTCCTCGATCAAGGCGCAGCAGGAGGAGGCGCTCGCCCCCGAGAAGATGATGAAGGCGCTCGCGCCCGAGGACCTGATCCGCTTCGGCATGATCCCCGAGTTCATCGGCCGCCTGCCGGTCGTGTCCGTGCTGGACCAGCTCCAGGTCGCCGACCTCGAGAAGATCCTGCTGCGGACGAAGAACGCGACGGTGAAGCAGTACTCGAAGCTTTTTGCGATGGACGGAGTTCGCCTCCGGTTTACGCCGGACGCGGTCAAGGCCATCGCCGCCAAGGCGATCGAGCTCAAGACCGGCGCCCGCGCGCTCCGCTCCATCATGGAAAACCTCATGCTCGAGGTCATGTACGAGCTCCCGCAGCGGGACGATGTCACCGAGGTCGTGATCGACGCCGGCGTGGTCGCCGGCCGCCGCCGTCCGACCCTGCGCCGCGCCAGCAAGACCGAGCCGAAGCAGCACGCGGCCTGAGGCCGCGGCGCGGATTTAGGGCTGGTTTCAATTCCCCCCGGGACGCAGGCTGGGCCGCGTCGCGATGGCTGCACTTAAATCCCTGCTCCTCCAGCCGGTCCGCGCCTGGCCGGGTCCGGCCCGCGCCTGGGTGGTGGTCCTGCTGTTCGTCTACACGATTGCCGGCGTGGCGATCATGGACCACTGGCAGCACCGGGGCGGCCTGCCGCTGCGGGACCTCGGCTTCGGCTACGGGGTGCTGATCGACGCCATCAACCAGACGGGCGAATACCGGGTGGCCGCGGGCGTCCATGCGCCCGTCGCCTTCAGCGCGCACCGGCTGCCGTTCATCCCGTATTTCCTGATCGCGCTGCAGCGGGTGCTCGGCGACGACCAGGGCCGGGTCCTCGCGGCGAAATGCCTCCTGTTCAACCTGCTCATCATCCTCGCGGTGTGGCGGGTGCTGCGGACCTCGGCGGTGCCGGGCTGGGGCGTGGCGGCGCTGCTGGGCCTCGCGCTCACGATGCCCCGCTGGGTGCTCAATGTCTTCGAGGCCGGCCTGGAGGAGGGCTACAACATCCCGGCGCTCACCCTGCTCTTCGTGCTGCTCTGGTTTGACGGGTCGGTCGAGCGCGCCCGCGCGCGGTGGGCGGTGGAGCTCGGCCTGCTGCTCGGCCTGCTGGTGTTCCTCAAGTCCTCGATGCTCTACTGGTGCCTGGCCGTGCCGCTCCTCGCCGCGTGGCGGCTGCACCGCCCGCGCGCCGCCGTCGGGCCGCTGGCCTTTGTGCTCGCCGCGCTGCTCGCGCTCGCCGCCTTCAACCGCGTCCATGCCGGGCGCTTCACGATCGAGTCCTCCTGGGAGGGCTGGAACCTCACCAAGGGCAACTGCGCCGAGACCGCCACGCTCTACCCGGCCCACACGCTCGACCTCCTCGACTACGAGGGCGGGATCACGTTTGACCGGCCCCTGCGGGACGAGTGGGACTACAACACCGTGCTGAAGCAGCGCGCGGTCGCGTTCATCCGCGCCCACCCGGGCGAGTTCCTGCACCTGGCCGCGCTGAAGGCCTGGGTGTTCTACTTCGAGGTGCGGGCGACGGGACTCGCCCGGGGCGAGACGCCCACCAGCAAGCCCGCCTACGTGCTGCAGATCCCGTGGATGATCGCCTACCGCGTGCTGCAGTGGACGGCGATCGTGCTGGCGATCCGGGCGGTCGGGCGGGAACGCTGGGGCGGGGACGCCTCCGTGGTGGCGATCTCGTTCCTGGCCTTCCTGGTCCTGTACTCGGGCTTCCACCTCGTCGGCTTCGCCTACGAGCGCCACGTCATGCCGGTGGTGATGCCGGTCATGCTCTACCTGCTCTGGCACTGGGGCGCGCGGCGCGAGGCCGCCGCGGCGCCGGCTACCAGTTGAAGCTCTCGCCGGGGCCGATCAGCTTCGCGAACTCGACCAGGAGCTTCACGCAGCGCTCCACGTCCTCGAGGTCCACGACCTCGCTCGGGGTGTGCATGTAGCGCAGCGGGATGGAGACGAGCCCGGTCGCCACGCCGCCGCGGCCCATCTGGATGGCGCGGGCGTCGGTGCCCGTGGGCCGCGGGTCGGCCTCGAGCTGGTACGGGATCTTCGCCTTCTTTGCGGCGGCCAGCAGGCGCTGGTAGACCTTGGGATTGATGTTGGCGCCGCGGCAGATGATCGGGCCGCCGCCGAGCTTCGTCTCGCCGTACTTGCGGTTGTCGCAGTCGGGATGGTCGGTGGCATGGCCGACGTCCACGGCCACCGCGATGTGCGGGTCGACCGCGTAGGCCGCGGTCGTGGCGCCGCGCACGCCGATCTCCTCCTGCGAGGTGCCGACGCTCACCACCTTGGCGGCGAGCTTCCTTTTCTCGCGGGAGAGGCGGATGAGGGTCTCGCCGACGATGTACGCGCCGACCTTGTTGTCGAAGGCCCGTGCGGCGCCGATGCTGCCGTGGAACAGCCCGAACTCGTGGTCGTAGGTTGCCACGTCGCCGATGGCGACGCGGGCGAGCGCCTCCTTCTTTGAGCGGGCGCCGATGTCGATCCAGATCTCGTGGATCTCCGGCACCTTCTTGCGGTCGGCCTCGTCCATGAGGTGGATCGCGCGCTTGCCGGTGACGCCCGGGACCAGGCCGGCGGCCGTCTGGATGAGGACGCGGCGGCCGGAGATGACGCTGCGGTCGTGGCCGCCGATGGTGTCGAAATAGATGAAACCGTCCTTGTTGACGTAGGTGATGATGAGCCCGAGCTCGTCGAGGTGGCCGGCGAGCATCAGCGTCGGGTTGCCGCCGGGATTGAGGGTGGCGGTGCGGTTGCCGAGCGCGTCGTTCGCGTAGAGGTCGGCGGCGGGCTTCACGTGCCGGTCAAACACGGCATGGGCCTCGGCCTCGTAGCCCGACGGGGAGCGGGCGTGGAGGAGCTCGGTGAGGAAGGCGGGGACGGGATAATCGGGCATGACACAGGTTCGCGCAGGGCGCGGCCGGCGGAAAGAAAATTTCTTCTTTGCGTCCGGCTGGCTTTGCGTGAGTCGATGGGTCGGATGACCATTTATCCCGCCATCGACATCAAGGGCGGCCGCTGCGTGCGGCTGACGCAGGGGCGCGCCGACCAGGAGACGGTCTACGCGGAGAACCCGGCGGACATCGCGGCGCAGTTCCGCGCGGCCGGCTCGGCCTGGGTCCATGTGGTGGACCTCGACGGCGCGTTTGCCGGGGAGCCCACGAATCTCGCGGCCGTGGCCGCCATCGTCGCGCTGGGCATGAAGGTCCAGCTGGGCGGCGGATTGCGCACCCGGGCGGCCGTGGAGCGCGCGCTCGGTCAGGGCGTGAGCCGCGTGGTGATCGGCACCCGGGCGGCCGAGAGCGAGGCGTTTGTCGCGGAGCTCGTCCAGGCCTTCGGTGACCGCATCGCCGTGGGCATTGACGCGAAGCACGGCCAGGTGGCGGTGAAGGGCTGGGTCGCGGCGGCGGGCATGACCGCCATGGACCTGGCGCGCCGGATGGAGGCCGTCGGTGTCTCCACCCTGATCCACACGGACATCGGCACGGACGGCATGCTGACCGGGCCGAACCTGGCGGCGCAGGAGACGCTGCTGCAATCCGGGAACTACCGCGTGATTGCCAGCGGCGGCGTGAGCCGGCGCGAGGACGTGGTCGCGCTGGCGCAGCTGGCGCGCAAGCACCCCCGGCTCGACGGCGTGATCGTGGGCAAGGCGATTTACGAGGGCCGCGTTGAGCTGCGCGACCTGCTCGCGCTCACCGCGGGCGCGGCGTAAAGAGGAGGTCGTGACCGATCACTGGATCGGCGCTGCCGGAATCGGTCGCGATGACCATGGATTCGTAGCCCAGGGGCGTGAGCAGCGCCTGCACACCTGCCACTTCCGCGGGGCTGTGGAAGGCAACGATGAGAATGGGACGATGGGCGGCGAGCGTCCGGGCGGCCCCGGCCAGCGCCTTGTGGGCATGCCCCTCCACGTCCACCTTGATGAACTGCGGTGGCCGGATTTTTCCGGCGTCAACCAGCTCGTCGAGCACCACGGTGGGCACGCCGATGGGGCGGGTCTCCGCGCCGAGGGTTTCATCCTCGTAGGCCAGATGCGTGGTCGTGCTGCCCAGATCGCCGTAGGTGAGCAGGTCGGCGGAACCGGCGCGGTCGGAGACGGCGGCGGGGAATAGGCGCAATGTTTCCAGCCCGTTCATGCGGCGGTGCCGCTCGAGCCGGGCGAAGCTCGCGGGATTCGGCTCGAAGGCCGCAACCTCGCCCGTCGGGCCCGCCCGCCGGGCCAGGCCGACGCTGTACAAGCCGAAGTGCGCGCCCAGGTCCCAGCAGGTCCAGCCGCGGATGTCGCCGAGCCCGACGAGGGCCCGCTGCAGCGCCGGCTCATGCGTCCCGCGCCAGTAGGCGCTCCACGGGTAAAGCGTCCACCGCGCCCCGGCGGCCACGCCGGTGCGGACGCGGACGGGCCAGTACTGCAGGCCCGTGAGGCGGAGCAGGCCGCCCACGCCGCGTTTGAGCAGGTTGGTCATGCCGGCCGGATCCGCTCCGCGATCTCCTCGAGCGGGTAGGTGATGATCTCCGCGAGGGTCGGGTGGTACCACGGCGCCCGCAGCAGGTCGAAGACCGTGGCGCGCATGGCCAGCGGGCCGCTGAAGGCGTGAATGAGCTCGCCGGCGTCCTTGCCGACGATCTCGGCGCCGAGGATGCGTCCGCGGCGGGGCTCGGCGAGGACCTTCACGTAGCCGTAGTTGGCTTCCATCAGGATGGATTTGCCGTGGTCGTTGAACGGGTAAGTGGCGCACAGGTACGGCGTGCCCGCCTGGTCCAGCTCGCGCTCGAGCCGGCCGATGGTCGCCAGCTGCGGGTCGGTGAACACCACGTTGAGGAGCAGGGATCCGTCCACCGGCTTCAGGCCGCGGACGCCCGCCGCGTGACGCGCGGCCAGCTCGGCCTGCTGGATGGCCACGTGCACGATCTCGTGGGGACCCGAGCAGTCGCCCGCGGCGTAGATGTGCGGCGCGCTGGTCTGCTGCCAGCGGTTGATCACGATCTGCCCGTCGGGACGCGTGCGCACGCCGGCGGCGGCCAGGTTCAGCCCGGCGGTGTTGGGCTCGCGGCCGAGCGCATTGAAGAGATGGGCGGCGCGGCGCGTGCGGCGGCGGCCGTCGTGCTGGAAGGTCACCGTCGTGCCGCGCCGGTCGGTCCTGACCGACTCGATGCGCGTGCCGGCGAACAACTCGACGCCCTCGTCCACCAGGGCCTGCTGGATCACGGTGGAGGCCTCGGCCGAGTGGTCGCGCAGGATGTTCGGGCTGCGCTGGACCAGGGTGACGCGGCTGCCGAGGCGGCGGAGAAACTGGGTGAGCTCGCAGGCCACGATGCCGCCGCCGAGGACCAGCACGCTCGGCGGGACGAAGTCGAGGTCGAGCACGTCGTCGCTGGTCCACGCCCGGGCCTCGGCGAGGCCCGGCACCGGGGGCACGCTGACCTTGGAGCCGGTGCCGATGAGGATGTGGCGCGCGCGGACGACCCGGCCGTTGGACAACTCGAGCGTGTGGGCGTCGCGGAACCGGGCGTGGGCGCGGATCAGGTCGAATTTTCCCGTCTTGAGCGCCTTGGCGCGGTAGGCGGCGAACTCCGCGATCAGGCGCTTTTTCCGGGCGTGGATGGCGCGCGGATTGGCCCGGGCGGAGGGGATGGTGAGCCCGAAGGTCCGGCCCTTCTGCGCGAGGTGCAGGACCTCCGTCATGTAGAGCAGCGTCTTGGACGGCATGCAGCCCCGGAGGATGCACAGCCCGCCGAGCTCGCGGGCGCCGTCGATCACGGCGGTCTTCAGGCCCAGGCCGGCGGCGACGCGCGCGGCGTTGAAGCCCGCGCTGCCGCCGCCGAGGGCGATGAAATCATAGGAAGTGCGCATGGCGTAGCTTTACGTTAGTCTGAGCCGGGTGGTGGCAAGGGGAATCACGGAGAACGCGGAGGTGGATTCGGCGGGCGCAGCGTGTAAGTGGTCATGCCCTCGACCATGGAGCCGGCCCGGTAGCGCTCGGTCAACTGGGCCCCGTCAAACTTGTCACCCGTGGTCGTGGGCAACAGGAGGGCCGCGAATGATCCGTGGCGAATCATTCCGCCGATGCCGTCGTGCGCGAACGGCCGGTGACGCGCCCGGTCGCTGTCATAGTTGAAGGCCGGGAAGAGAACGTCCTGCCCGGGATTCAGCCAGGGCAGCATGAGCCGCAGGTCCGAGGAGAAGCGCGGAGCCGGCAGCGACTCCCAGACGCGGCGGCGTGCGGCCAGCTCGGCATTGGCGGAATCCAGCGACAGCTTGCCCAGGCGGCCGCTCAGCTGGAGGCACCCGAGCAGGCAGGCGCCCACGCAACCCAGCACGGCGAGCCGGTCGGCAAGGTTCCGGGCGCGAAGGTTCCGCAGCACCGCGCGGCCCTGCACCCCGAGGAGAACCGCAAAGAACGCGGCGGTAAAATAGTAGTTGTGGGCGGCGCCAATCTTGCAGTTGGCGGCCACGGCCAGCACTCCGGCCACGATCAGGCCGATGGTGGCGAGCTGGACCGGCAACGGCACGGAGTTCGTCCACGGCCGATGATGGTCGCCGAGCCAAATTCCCAGTCCATAGGCGGGCAAGAGTGACTGCGGCAGGGCCCGGATGAGGATGGCGCCCAGTTGGCTCGCGCCACCCGTGAGATCGAGTCCGGTGGCGGCAGCCGTGATGCCGGCGCGATACTCCGGGCCGCCGATTGCCAGGGTCACGAGGATGGCCGCCGTGAAGGCCAGCACCGCCACGAGCGCGGCGGCGCGGTCGCGGCGGGCGAGGAGCACGAGGACAACGGTCGTGAGGGCGGCGACATTCACCTGCTTGAAAGACCAGGCGACATAGGCCAAGGCCACCGTTCCGGCTGTCGCCAGCCAGCGCCGGCGTGGATAAAGGGTCAGGAACCACAGCACGGCGCCAATTTCCCCGGCCAGCGCCCACACGTCCGGGCGCAGCGTGAACAGCCACCAGCCGAAGATTCCGCAGGAGAAGAGGGCGAGGGCGCCGAGGCGGGCCAGGCCCGGATGAGCCTGGGCCGGGCCGAGGACGAACACCCATGCGCCCAGGGCCAGCACGACCGCGCCGCCGAGCAGCGTGAACAGACGCCCCCGGTGGGGGATCATGTCATCGGGACCTCCCGCGGTGAACGCCGAGTACGTCCGATAGAACAGCCAGTTGAAGTAGGCCGCGGCGTAGGGAGGCTGGCTGGAGTCGGGATAGAGGCTCAGGCCGTGGTTGACGCGCCAGACGGCGTAAAAGGATTCCTCCTCGCAGCCGGTGGTCTCGGCGGTCGTCGTGCTGGCCAGCGCGGAGCGCCCGCGCTGCACTTGGGCCAGGACGCCGGGCAGGAGCAGGAGGGCGAGCAGCGCGCCCAGCCAGGCGGCCCGGCGCGGCGATGCGGTGATATCCATGGCCGGCGAGCTAGCGGCCCTTGCCAAAGATCATGACGTGGATCGTCTTCAGGATGATCGAGGCATCGAGCGTGAAGGAGAAGTGCCGGATGTAGTACAGGTCGTACTCCAGCTTCCGGATCGTGTCCTCCAGGTTCGCGCCGTACGGATAATTCACCTGCGCCCAGCCGGTGATGCCGGGCCGGACCAGATGCCGGAAGAAATAGCACGGGATCTGGCGCTCGTATTCCTCCACCAGGCGATCCCACTCGGCGCGCGGGCCGATCAGGCTCATCTCGCCGCGGAGGACGTTCCACAACTGCGGCAGCTCATCGCAGCGGGAGAGGCGGAGGAACCGGCCCACCCGCGTGATGCGCGCGTCGCCCGGCTGCGTGTAAAGCTGACCGGACTCATCGGTGATCCGCATGGTGCGAAGCTTGTAGAGGCGGAAGGGCACGTGGTTCCGGCCGATGCGCGCCTGCGTGAAGAAGGCCGGCCCGCGGTCCTCCAGCCAGACGGCGGCGGCGCCGGCCAGCACGATGGGTGAGGTGAGGATGAGCCCCACGATCGCAAACCCGATGTCGCCGATGCGTTTCAGTCGCTCGAACACGGGCTCGCGGGCGATCTGGAAGCCCTCCTGGAAAAGCCAGGTCTGGTTCAGGCGGTAGATGGGGATCTTCCGCCAATACACCTGGTGAAAAAGCTCGAGCGTGTAAGTGGGCAGGCCGTCAAAATAGAGCCGCACGAGCCGCGCGACCATGTCCGGCGCGAGTTCGCGGTTGGATTCCCGGAGGACCAGCGCCTCGACGGCGAGCCGGCCCTGCTGGATGTCATCAAGAATCTGGGCGAACGGACGCAGCGTGGGATCATCCACGCCCTGGAACGGGGCGGCCGAGGCTTCGCTGACGACGCAATAAATCACCGGCTGCGTGGCGCCAACCTGGCGGTACTGCTGCTGGAACGAGAGGCAGCTTTCCCGGTCGCCGAGGTAGACCAGGCTCCGGGTGCCCAGCGCGTTGATCGTCCGCCGGTAGATCAGGCGGCGATAGCTCAGCGTGACCGGCACCAGCAGCAGGTAGCTGAGTGCGATGACGCCGCGGCTGGATTGCAGCTCATAGCCGGTGGGAATGACCACGTAGGTCAACAGGAGCGTGGACACCATGGCGCTGAAGAGCGCGATCGTGTGCAGGCTGGTGTAGTCCAGGCTCATCATGTCCGTCCGCGCGCGGTAGCCGTCGATCAGGTGGATCGCCGCGAGCAGGGCCAGGAAGGGCGCCACGAGGGGGGTCGTGATGAAATGAGGCTCGGCCCCAATGTTGCGCAGGTAGCTGACCAGGTTGAACACGGCCACCACGGCGAGCAGGTCCAAGACCAGCAGGGCGAGGAGTGATTTCCGCAGGGTGGTCATGGTCGGGAGTATGGCCGGGGCGATGAACGCGGCAAGCGCGGCGCTCAGGCGGGGGACGATCCAAGGAGTTTATTCCAGCTGGCCGCCAGCTGCGCGGGGGTCGGCTGGCCGGCGTGGAAGCGGGCTGCGGCCTCCGCGAGCTGCTGGCGCCGCGCGCGGTTCGCGCCGAGTTCGCGCAGCATCGCCGCCAGGCCGGTGAGGTCCCCGCGGTCGAAGGCCCGGCCGAACCCGCGGTCCTCCACGAGCCGGGCCAGTTCGCCGTCCGGCGGCCCGATGACGACCACCGGGCGGCCCACCGCGACAATGCCATAGAGCTTGCTGGGGAACACCAGCCGGGCGCAATCCGGCCGAAGCGTCACCAGGTGAACGTCGCCGAGGCTGAGTGTCACGGCCAGCTGCGCCCGCGGCTGCGGCGGAAAGAACCGCACCTGGCCGAGACCGCGCTGGCGCACGGCCGCCTCCAGGGCCGCGCGCTGCGGCCCGTCACCGATGAAGACAAAGGCAATGGACGGCTCGTCGCGCAGCGCCTCGGCGGCCGCAATCACGGGCTCCAGGTCGTGCACGCGGCCGAGGTTGCCGGAGTAGGCGACCACCATTTGCCCCGCGAGCCCCCACTGTCGGCGCAGTGCATCCACGGCCGCGGGCGAGGACGGGCCGACGCCGGCCGGAGCCCAGTTGGGGCTGATCGTGATCCGGGCCGGGTCCACGCCCGCGGCGGCGAGGGTTGCCGCCATGTCCTGCCCCAGCGTGATGCAGCCGTCGGCGCGGCGCCAGGCGAGGTTGCGGATCGGCCGCAAGAGGCGCAGCCAGCGATGGCCGGTGAGGGCGAGGGCAACTTCCGGATAGATATCCTGGACCCAGTGAAAGATCCGGGCCCCGCGCGTCCGCGCAATCAGCCATGCCCCCACGCCGAGCAGGGGAGGATCCGTCAGCACGACAATGCGGTCGCGCGGCCGGGCGACCCGGCCCAGGGTCCAGAGCGCGCCGAGTGCGAAGGTGGCGAAATCCACCGCCTTGCCGGCCAACCCGTGGCGGCTCCACCGCGTGCCGCGCACGCGGAGCACCTTGACGCCCGCGTGAATCTCCTGCTGCGCGCATCCCGGCTGGATGGGCTGGCTGGCGATGACGGTGACGTCCTGCCCGGCGGCCGCGAGCGCGGTGGCCAGGTCGGTCAGCAGCTGGCCGGTGGCCGGTTCCTCGGGCCAATAGAACCGATTGAGAAAGATGATCGCGGGGGGGCGCGGCGGGGCGTCAGGCATGCGCGATCAGGATTGCGGGTTGCGCCGCAGCTCGCGGGCCTTGGCGACGCTCAGGAACTCGTAGAAGGCCATCAGCCGGCAGAAAACGAACCCGCGGTAGCCGTCGAGCCAGCCGGCGCGAAACACGTAGTGGTAGAGGAAGCGCAGGGTCGGGCGGAAGGGCAGGCGGCCGGCGAGGTGCTTCAGCCGGCGCTTGCGGGCGAGCGCCGGGTCCAGCGCGGCGCGGGCGGCGGTCGCGCCGGCGCCGGGGGCCACCAGCAGGCGGGCCTCCCAGTTCGAGTAGCGGTTGTGCTTCTCGACCCAGATGTCGATGGTCGGAAAGGCCCAGTGCTCCAGCTCGCCGCGCAGCCGGCCGGCGCGGCCGGACAGCACGACGTGCTCGTGGATCTCGTTGTCGCCCGAGCCGGTGTCGGCGACGCCGGCGAACTGCTCATACCGGCCGAGCCGATGGCGGAAAAAGCGCAGGTTCCAGCTGGGATAATAGCCGCAGTGCCGCAGCCAGCCGTCGAGAAACCAGAAGCACCGGTTGACGTAGTACCCGTCCACGCCCTCCGCCGGCTGCGTGGCGAGGGCGTGCAGCTCGGCTGCGAGCTCGGCGGTGATGCGCTCGTCGGCATCGAGGATGAAGACCCAGTCATGGCGCCACGGCACGCTGGCCAGCGCCCAGTTCTTTTTCTTGGGCAGGTGGCCGTCCCACCGGAAGTCGACGACGGTCGCGCCGAATTCCGCGGCGATCGCGCGCGTGGCGTCGGTGCTGCCGGAATCGACCACCACCACCTCGTCGGCGAAGCGGCACGAGGCCAGGCAGGCGCGCAGGTTGGCCTCCTCGTTCTTGGCCGGGATCAGGATGGAGAGGGGCGAGCGCGGGTTCATGGGGAGGACAGGGTGTCGAAACCGGACGACTCGCGTCGCCGGAGCCGGGCATACTGCAGGCCGGAGAAAAAGCAGATCCACCAGGTGACCACAACCGCGGGATTGCCGAAGGGAAACTCCACCGCGGCATAGAGCAGGACCAGCCCGCAGCCGCCGAGGAGGTAGGCGGTCACGTTGCTGCGCAGGTGGCCCCGGGACACGGAGCGGAGGGGGAGGACCACGGTGAGCCCGACCAGCGCGGTGCCCAGCCAGCCGATTTCCGCGAGGGCCTGCAGCCAGTCGGAGTGGGCGTCCACGTAACTGTGCTCATACTGCCGGTTCGCCTCCAGCGGCCGCGGGCGCACGAGCAGCAGCACCTTGTCGTAGCATCCCAGTCCCCAGCCGAAGGCCGGCTGCTGCGCCGCGATGCGCCAGGTGTCCGCGTACAGTTGCAGCCGTTCGGCCAGCAGCCCGGACCGCCACTGGCCGGTGGTGTCGTGCCACCGCTCCTGCAATGCGTCCTCGCCCAGGTAAGCGGCGCTGCCGATGGCGAGGCCCGCCACCAGCAGGCCGGCCGTGACGGGGCCCGCGACCGGCTCCCCGTGCTGGCGTCGATCGCGCACCACCCGGCGCAGGCCGCGGGCGGCCGCGGCCAGTCCCACCACCAGCACGAGCAGGATGCCGGCCCGCGAGCCGGCGAGGGCCGGGGTGATGGCGATGAGGAACAGGCCCAGCACGCCCACGATCACCGGCGAGCGCGACAACCCCAGGTCGACCTCGCGCCGCCAGTAATGGAAGGCCAGGCCGGTGCCGGCGGCCAGCAGGAGCGCGACATAGGCTGACCAGTGATTGCCGTAGACGAAGGTGGCGAAGCAGCGCGTGTTGGGTGACGGGACCAGGCCGAAATACAACCCGTCGGACACGAGGTGCTGGAAGGTGCCGAAGACGGCAAGCAGCGCGCCATTGCCGACCAGGACGAGGATGAGCAGGCGCAGCGCGCGGCGATGCTGGACCAGCAGCGCGAGGTTGAAGCAGGCCAGGTAGATCGCGTCAAAGAGCCAGAGGTGCGCCAGCGAGGTGGCGGGGTGGGCGGTGGACGGCAGCGCCGCATGGCGCGCCCCCGTGTACGCGAGCAGGGCCTCGGGGCCGTAGTGCTTGAGCTCGAAGCTGGGATTGAGGCAGCTGAGCAGCACGAGGCCATTGAGGGCCGCGACGGGCCAGAGCCAGGCCAGGGGCGAACGCCGCGCCCGGCCCGCGCGGAGGCGCAGCGCCGCCAGCGTGATCACCGCGCCAAGGCTGGCCCAGGCCGCGACGAGCGTTCGGGCCCAGGGCGCGGCGCCGCCGAAGGCCCAGGTCACGAGCAGCCCCAGCATGCCCACGTGAATCAGGGTGAGTCGCTCCCATCGGCCGGCGGGGTTCCGCCCGGAGGCGGGCGACGGGGAGTCGGGGGCGGAGCTCACGGCGAGGGCTCGCTGAGCTGGCGGTAAAACGCCGCGAGGTCGCGTGCCGAGTTTGCCCAGGAGTATTCCTCCAGGACCCAGCGCTGCGCGCGGGCGCCGCGGACCCGGAGCTGGTCCGGTCCCTCGGCCAGGGCCGCCACCAGGTTCCGGTGGTAGTCGTTCCAGGGCACGCACCACCCGCGGTCGTCGCGGTTCAGCCCGCCCCACGGGGTCTGGTCGGTGACGAGGGCGGGGACGCCCGCGGCCATGGCCTCGGCGATGACCAGGCCGAAGTTCTCGGAGTGCGACGGCAGCAGGAACAGCGAGGCCACGCCGTAGGGCGCGGGCAGGCCGGACCCGTCGAAGGCCGCGACGCGTTCGGCGGCATGCGCGGCCGTGATCCAGCCGCGCACCTCGGCCAGCGTGTATTCCTCGGGCAGGCCGGCGATGAGCAGAAACCAGTCGCCGCGCGACTCGGCGAGCCAGAGCTGCAGCAGCTCGCGCAGCCGCTTCTTGCGGTGAAAGCGGGAGTAGAACAGCGCGACGGGCCGGCCGCGCAGCGCGGGACAGCGCTCGTGCCACGTGGCGCGGGCGGCCAGGAGCTGCTCGGCCGGCGGCAGGGTGACGCCGTTGGGCGCGACGCAGACCGGCTGGCGGAAGCCCAGGCGACGGATGTCCGCGGCCTCCTCCACGCTGGTGGCGTGCCATCCCTGGGCCGCCGCCAGGGCGCCGGGATGGATGAAGGCCGCGGCCACGCGCTTGCGCAGGGCGTGGTGCTGCCAGGCCCACGGACTCATCATGCCGCGCGGGGAGATCACGAGCGGGGCGGAGCGGCGGCGCGCGGCCTCGCGCGCGTAATGCAGCGGGCGCAGCCAGAGCGAATGGTGGTGGATGACGTCGGCCGTGGTCGCGCGCAGCGCGGCGCGCAGGCCGGCCGACGCGCAGAGCCGGCCCGGCCAGTCGCGGGGAAAGCGCCGCACCATCAGGCTGCCCGCCTGCGTGCGGCCGCCGCCCTCCACGGCGGTCGTCAGCACCTCCACCTCGTGCCCGATCTCGGCCAGCGCGGTGGCGAGGGCGGGGACCGACACGCTCGGCCCGCCGGAACGCTGGTCCATGCTCGGCACGATATGACAGACGCGCATCGCGGGGTCAGGTTGGCTCGGCGCGGGGCTTGAGCGGACGGCACGGCTGGCCGGCGCAGATCATGCGCGGGGGCAGGTCCTTCATCACGACGGAGCGGGCGCCAACCACGCAGAGTTCGCCCACGGTGACGCCCGGGCCGACGAAGACATCGGCCCCGAGCCACGCATTCTCGCCGATGATGATCGGGGCCGTCACCAGCGGCATGCTCCAGCGGTTGAAGTCATGCGTGCCGGCGCAGAGGTGGCAGTTCTGGCTGAGGTTGGCCCCGCGGCGCAGCGTGATGTGGCCGAGATTGTAGAGCGTGACGCGCGGGCCGACCATGCTGCGCGGCGCGAGCGTGAGCCGCCAGGGGTAGGTGATGCGGGCCGTGGGAAAGATCACCACGCGCCCGGGCGCCGCGATGTCCGCGCGGAACAGGCGCAGCAGCCGGGCGCGGAAACCGTGCCACGGCCGCGGGCTCCAGCGGAACACGGTCGCCTGGACGAACGCCCAGGCCCAGCGCAGGAGCACCTCGCGGCGGGACGAGGGCGTCACGCAGTTCTGCCCGAGGAAGGGGGGGTCGTCGTGTGCCACTGCCGGGAGTCTTGCGCCAGCGCCGCGCGGGGCAATGGGGAAAACGGCGCCGTCAGGCGCCGGACCGCAGCCGCTCGAAGTCCGCCAGGAAGGCCGCCGCCACGGCGGCATAGTCGAACGCCCGCGCATCGTGCCGCGCCTGGGCGGCGAGGCGCTGCCGGCGCGGGGTGTCCACCAGGAGGTCGGCCAGCTGGTCGGCCAGCCGGCGCACCCGATCGGTGGCGCGGTGGTCGAAGACGAGGCCATTCTCGCCCCGGCGGATCACATCGGCATAGCAATCGAGGGCCGAGACGATCGGCACGGCCCCCGCGGCCATCGCCTCGAGGGGGGCCACGCTCAGGCCCTCGCCCTTTTCCGCCAGGCTGGGGTAGCAGAACACATCGAACGAGGCATAGACATCGGCGAGCTTGTCCGCGTCATAGATCGGCGGGTCGAGGGTGACGTTGGCGCCGGCCTGCAGCGCCAGGGCGCGCAGGCCAGCGACGTAGGCCTCGCCGCCACCGCCTTCCGCGACGGTCTGGGGTCCGACCAGCCGCAGGCGCCAGGGCGGCAGCCCGGGCCGGCGCGCGAGGTCGGCCGCGGCCTGCAGCAGCAGCTCGATTCCCTTCTCCGGGTTCATGCGGCCGACATAGCCGATGGTCAGGAGCTCGGGCTTCCGGTGTTCCCGCTGGTGCAGATGCCAGTCAATCGGATTGGGAAACACGAGGGTGCGCGAATCGAGGCGCGGATTCTCGCTCACGATCTTGGTGCGCACGGCCTGGCTGGTGGCGGCGAGGCGGGGCACCGCGCCGTAGAAGCGGCCCTGGCCCTTGGGCAGGCGGCCCAGAATGACCACCGCCCGGCCCGCCCCGGGCCGGAGTCGCGGCAGGTAGACGGGCAGCGCGACCGTGTTGCAGGCCACGATGTCCCCCGGGGGCAGCCGCAAGAACACGCGCAGGCCCCACCAGAGGTCGAGCAGGAGGTTCAGGGGCAGGTGACGCGTGTGCGTGAAGCCTGGCAGGCGCACCATGCGCACGCCATCGCGCATCTCGTCGTCGGGAAACCCGGGCCAGGTGCGGGAAAAATATGTGACCTCGTGGCCCGCGGCCGCGAATTCCCGGGCCAGCCGGAACCAGATTTTCTCCACCGCGCCGCCGGCGACGGCGGGCACGGGCAGGAAAAATCCGCCAACGATGGTGATTTTCATGGGGTAGAGGCGGGGCTGGTCCGGCGCGCCAGCGCATGGGTCACCGCGGCGAGCAGTCCGGTGGTGGCCGCCGCGTAGGAATAACCCGCGGCGCGGGCGGCGGCGCGGGCCGAGAAGGCCGGCCGGTCGGCGGCCAGCGCGGCGGCGAGCTGCTCGCGCAGGTGGGCGGGGTCATCGGCGCGGAACACCCACCCGGTCTCACCGTCCGTGACGAGGTCGCGCTGGCAGCCGACCCGGTCGCTCACCAGGCAGGGCACGCCGAGGTGCATGGCCTCGTTCACGGCGAGACCCCAGGTCTCGTAGAGGCCGCGCGAGGGCAGGACGAACACATCGGCGAGGAGGTAGCGGGCGGGCATTTCCGACTGGTTGGCAAACGGGAGGAAATGAACGCGCCCCGGCGGGGCCGCCCGGGCCAGTTCGCGGAGTCGTGGGGCCTCGGGGCCGTCGCCCGCCAGGACCAGGGCCGCATCAGGACGGTCCAGGGACAGGAAGGCCGCCAAGAGGGCGGCGGGCTGCTTGGCCTCGAGAAATTTTCCTGAGAAGAGCACGACGCGCGTGGCCGGCGCGAGGCCGAGCCGGCGGCGCAATTCGCCGGCCTCGGCTCGCGGCGCCGGCAGCTCCCGGTCGAAGCGCGCCTGGTCCACCGCATGCGGGGCGAAGAACAGGTCCCGCTCCGCGACGCCGAGCGCGGCAAAGTAGTCCCGGTTCGCCAGTCCGACGTAGGTCACCGCGGCGAACTGTCGGTACACCCGGCGCTGCACCGCGGCCCGCCAGCCCGACGGCGGGCCGCGGCCGATGAAATGGGAGTCGCCGCGGAACACCAGCGGCACCCCGGCCGACCGCGCCCACAGGATGACACGAAGGTGGGAGGCATAGGCATAGCCGAAGAGGAGCACGGCATCGGGCCGCCATGACGCCAGCCGGCCGGTCAGCGCGGGGTTGCGCAGGCCCCAGAATCCCTGCGTGCCCGGCGAGCGGGAGGCATTGGGGACAAATTCATGGTCGTAGCCGGACAGCAGGTCGACATCCCAGCGGAACGCGGTCTGGAATCCCGGGTCGCGCTGCACCGTGACGCCGAACTCCCAGAGATAAAACACCCGCAGTGTCAGCCCCGCCCGGGCCTGCAGCCAGCGGAACCACGGGCTGTAGTACTGCGTGGGATGCGACAGGACGATCGCGAGGCGCGGTGAGGCGGCGGCGGTCATGACGGACGGGACTCGGGCCGCTTGAGCAGCGTGCGTTCGACAAAGAAGGCACTGGCGACGATCAGCAGCATCACGGACTGGAAGATCGTCGTGACCAGCACGCTGGCCACCATCTCAAAGGAGCTCGCCATGAAGAGCAGGATGGTGAACGAGATGAAGCCCTCGAGGGAGAGGAGCAGCTTGCGCGCGGTGAAGTTCTCCAGCCAGGCGCACAACAGGCCCAGGACGGCGCCGAGCATCAACCCCCCGTAGATCTCGCCGAAGTTGCCCAGGGCCTCGGGCAGCAGCCCCCAGGCGATGTATGTCTGGTAGGTCGACGTGAGTTCCTGGCGGCCGAAATGGACGTTGAGCAGGACCTGGCCCTCGTGCGTGCGCGGCTTTTCCGGCCAGAACAGCCGGGGCACCAGCAGGGGCGGGATGAGGGTGTAGGTCGCGCCGTGGAGCGGCGTCACATGGGCCGTTTCCAGCGAGTCGATGACGAACAGCAGATTCTGGAGGTTGTTGATGCGTTCCAGCAGGCTCTGCGTCTTGCGGCTCGGGTCGCCGCCCTGCATGATGGTGTCGGCGCCACTGCGCGGGGTGATGGCCTCGTAGCTCGCCTGCACCCACTCGCCGTAGATCACGGGCAGCTGGGTCAGGGTCAGCGAGACGGAGAGATCACCCTCGGCGCTCCAGTATCTTTCCCGCATCGTGACCTTCCCGACGTTCAGGAAACCGAGCAGACACGATACGATGAGCAGGTACCGCCACGGCGGGCGTCCGGTGCTCCAGAACAGGCCGATGAGGGCTGCCGCGAGGATGGCGGTCGTGGCGGACAGGAGGAAGGTGGCGGCGCTGATCAGGCAGTTGACCGCCAGCAGGACCCAGAACGCGACCCGGCCCACGGGCGAGATGGCGCCGGTGCCCACAAACATCGAGACCAGGAAGAAGCCGCAGACCCCCGCCGCGGAGACCAGCGCCTGCACGATGGAGTAAAGGCCGTCGGGCAGGAAACCATAGACGACGGTGAGCAGGTCGAGGGCCAGCAGCAGCTGGTAGACGGAGGCAAAGACGATCAGCGTGAAGCCCAGGCGCTTCAGCCGCCGCGTGCCTTCCTGGCGAAACGCCTCCAGGGCGTAGGACACGGGCGAGGCGGGCACAAAGGCCTCCATGCCCACCAGCCAGGCCACGACCAGGGCGCAGCTGAAACAGAACACCTCGACCCCCGCCCGCGTCGTCATCGCGGCCGGATACGCCGCGAGGACCTCGTGGTTGATCGCGATGGGCAGGCCGTAAACCAACAGATTTTGGAGCGCGATGAGCGGCAGCAACGGCAGCCCGAGGCCGGACGTCTGCCAGATGACCAGGATCGCGAGCGTGCCCGTGCTGATCAGGCCGAAGGCCATGGCGCCGCGGCTGTCGCCGATGAACAGGATGCCGGTCTCGCCCACGAACAGGATGAGCAGTGGCAGCAGGGCCCGCCGCAGCAGCCACCGCACACTGAGGGCCAGGTCGCCCACCGGCGTGTAGCAGTCGAGGGGATGCGGACGGGTCAGCTCGCTCATGGCTGGGGGTGCAGGGCGCGTTCCAGGAGCTCGCATTGCTGGCGCGTGCGGGCGCGGGCGGTGTGCCGGGCACGGAAGAGGTCCCAGTTGCGGGAGGGGTGCCGGGTGGGCGCGGGGTTCAGCAGCAGCGCGATCAGGAAGTCGGTGGCAGGCGTGGTGCCGGTGAGCTCGGGCCAGCGGGCGATCGTCGCGAACTCCAGCTCGCTCGCCATCTGGTCCAGCGCCGAGCCGGCGGGAGTGAGCGCCAGCGTGGGCTTGTCGGCGAGAAAACAGGGGGCGATTTTCGAGGGATTGTACGCGGCGTCCTCCGAGCCCGGGATCACGATGGCATCGGCCTCCAGCAGCGTGCGGATGGCGGTGAAGTAGCCGACCCGGCCGGGCTGCTCGCGGACCAGGTCGCCGACGCCGCAGGACTCGGCGATGGGCCGGACCGAGCACACGGCCCGCGACGGGGGCGCATAGCTGGTCCCGATGAAGTGAAACCGCAGCCGGCGCACGGCCTCCGGGTGCTGCATGCGCAGCTGCCGCACGGCGGCGAAGAGATACTCCAGCGCGGGCCGCATGATCGGGCCGACGGCGCCGACGCTGACAAGGTTCAGGGTGCCGGGTTCGCGCACAAAGGCCGCGGACAGGCCCGGCTGGTTCCGCGCGAGGTCGAAGTCCTGCTGCGGCGCGCCGAACGGAATGACGGCCGACGGCAGGGTCGCGAACCAGGGGTAGCGGCCGGCCAGCTGGTCCAGATAGGCCTGGCTCACGCTGATGAATCCGGCGGCCCCGGCCCACGCGCGTTCCTCAAGGTGCTCGGCCTGCCAGCGGGCGAACCGGTATTTCCAGCCGCCCGGCGGCGGCGGCGCCCCCGGCCGCGCGTAGAAATCCGTCCGCCAGGGATCCTGGATATCCACGACGTAGGGCATCCCGAGGCGGCGCAGCCACCGCGGGCCCAGGAGCGTGACCAGGTGCTGGGCGGTGGAGAAGTACACCAGGTCAAAGGGGGCCGAGCCCAGCAGCTGATCCCCGGCGGACTGCAGCGGAAACCACGAACGATAGCCGAGGCTGCCAATCCCGCAGCGGCGGGTCCAGCCCTCGCTCCAGGCGGCGACACGGTGGACCGGGATGTCGTCGGGCACGGTGCGGGCCAGCAATTCGTCCTGGGGGGCCGCGACGGTCCCGGCGTCCACCGCGAGGACAACGGGATCCCAGCCGTACTCCCGAAAGTAGGGCAGGCTCATCCGCACGCGCTGGTGATCGGGCGCATTGGTGGGCGGAAAGTGCGGACTGACGATGAGGACCCGGTTCATCGGTGGATCACGCGCGCTGGCGCCGGTCGGGAGGAGGGAACATCAGCGGGCAGGTCAGATGACCTTGATCTCGGCCTGGCCCGGAGCGGGCGGCCGGTAGCGAAAGAAGAACTCGCGGTCCGCCCCGAAAATGCTGACGAGTTCCGGCGGCAGCGTGGGCTGAAGCCAGGGCGGGGTGGCCTCCACCTGGGAGCGATAGGTGTGCAGGGCCAGGGCCTTGACGGGCTGGTAGTCCTCCGTGGGGAGCGCGCAGCGGCCGGTGGTGAAGATCATGCGCTCGATCAGCAGCAGGGGATTCCACCATGACCACACCGGGTACTGCCAGACATCGGGCCGAAGGGTGGTCTGCTGCAGCGCGGCGCTCACGAAGCGGAAGGCCGCGTCGTGCTCGGTGCTGCCGTCCGGGCTGCACGGCAGGAAGACCTCCTCGGGCCCGATGTCCCGCAGCAGCGTGGTGATCCGCTCCACGAGCATCGCGCCGCGCGTGGGATCCAGGCTGTCGAGCATGCCGTCCGCCTCGTCCAGGAAATGAATCGCGCCTGATTCCACGCCGAGGATCGCCAGCGCGGCGAGGGCCTCGCGGTGCCGCAGGGCGCGGATGGCGGCACTGGAAAGCCGGGGGTGGCCGGGATGTGAGGCGGCGCCATCCGTGATGAAAATGACATGGACCGGCAGGCCCTCGTGGCGCTTGCGGGCGATCAGTCCGCCGCAGCCGAGGGTCTCGTCGTCCTGATGCGGGGCGAAGACGATGCAGGGCCCCGTGCGGATCCGGTATTGCGGACACAGGCTGCTCAACAGGCGATGGCAGAACCGGATCGCGGCGTTCCGCATCAGCATCTTCGCCCGGCGGCGGTCGACCCGGGAGAGAGAGAGGAGCACGAGCGTGGAGATCAGGAAGTGGCGGACGGCCATGCGAGAATCAGGCGGGTGAGGGCGGGGGCGCGGCCAGGGCGCGGTCCACGGCCTGGAGCAGGCCGGGGGCGTCATGCTCCCAAGTGTAGCGTTCCACGGCGGCCGTGCGGGCGGCCTGCTGGTAGGCGCGGAGCCGCGGCCGGTCGGCAAGCAGCTCGTCCAGCCGGGCGGTCAGCTGGGCCGTCTCATGGGCGGTCACGAGGAGCCCGCACTCCGGGGCGGCCCGCATGACCTCGGTCTGGCCCGCGGTATCGGTGGCGAGGACCGCCAGCCCGGCGTTGAGATACTGGAAGATTTTATTCGTGATGGTGATGTCGCGATTCCGGGGCCAATGCAGCTCGAGGGCCAGCCCGATGTCGAACTCCGCCAGCTTGAAGGGCAGCTCCTCCGGAGTGACGAGCGGGATGAATCGCAGGTCCTCCCGGCGGTTCGCCGGCACCCGGCTCAGCAGGTGCGCGCGGTAGCCGGGGCGCTCGTCACCCAGCAGGTACACCCGGCTGGGTGTCCGGGTACGGGCCCAGGCGGAGAGGAACAGCTCGAGCCCGCGGCCCGGGCCGATGGTCTGCGAGAACCAGATGAAGCTGGGCGGCTCGGTGCCCGGCGGCCGGTCGATGCGCGAGCGGGGCTGCAGCGGAAAGGTGTTGTGGAGCGTGATCGGCCGCGGGCAGTGGTAGGCGGCGGTCAGCGCGGCGGCCATGCTGTCCGAGGTGGCCGACGCGTAGGCGACGTGGTTGAGCACAAACTCCTCGGCCCGGCGGAGCAGGCGCAGCGGCCGGCTGTGGCGGTCCGCGAACAGCAGGTCCTCGGAGTACCAGTCCTCGATGTCGACCGCCACGCGGCGGCCGTCGCGGAGGAGGTGCTGCGCCGCCCAGATGGGAATCTCGGTGTGCGCGATCGTGAGGTCGGCGGGATGCGAGCGGGCGAAGCGGAGCAGCGCGGAGGCCGGCCCGAGGGACTGCGCGGTCTCCAGCTTGAGCTGGCTGCACAGCAGGCGCGCGGACCACGTGGCGCTGCGCTGCAGGAAATCGCGGGCCCGCACGACCGGATTGCGCCCGGCGTAATTGATGACCCGGCGCGTGAACGGCCGGCCGCGCATCAGCTCGAGGTCGAGCCGCTCGAAGCGCTCCTGCAGGGAGATGGACATGACCGTGACCGCGTAGCCGGCGGCGCCCAGCGTGGTGGCCTCCTTCACGACGCGCGGATTGCGGCAGAGGTGGGCCGCGGTGAGGATGAGGATGCTAGGCGCGGGCATGGTCGGCGGCGGCCTGAACGTGGGCCTGGAACTGGCGGAGAATGAGGCCGGGCTCGAATTCGCGCTGGCCCGCGGCCCAGCCGTCGGCGGCGAGCTGGCGGCGCCGCTCCGGGTTGGCCGCGAGCTCGCGGAGCAGGCGCTCGAATCCATCGATCCCCGGATCGGTCGCCACGGCCACGGCCGGGCGGTGCGCTTCCGCCCAGCGGACGCCGGTTGCGTCGGCCGGGCCGGTGACGATCACGGGCAGCCCGAGCGCGAGATACTCGGGGAGCTTGCTCGGGAAATGATGGCGGTAGAGTTCGGCCAGGTCGCCGGCCGGAACCGGGTAGGGCAGCCAGACCGCGTCGCAATCCTGCTGAATGCCGGCCCAGGCCTCGGACGCGGGCCGGAATCCGCGCAGCTCGACGCAGTCGGACGCGGTCGCGAGCGCGGCGCAGTCGGGACCGGGCGGACGGCTGTAAACCACCAGCCGGGCTCCGGCCCGGCGCAGCGCGGGCAGCAGCCGGCAGAGTTCGCGGCCATAGCCGTAGCCCAGGTTGCCGGCGAAGCCCACGGTGAAGCTTCCGGGTCGGCGCAGCATCTGCGTGCGGTCGCTTGGGATCGGCTGCAGGTCGGGACTGCGGTTGGGGTAGAGCACGGAGCCGGCTGCGCCGTAGTGGCGGCGGCAGAGGGCCTCCATTTCCGGGCTCACGCACAGCCGCCGGCTGGCATAGCGGTAAAAGGCGCCGTCGCGGCGCCGCGCGGCGCCCCGGGCCCAGGGCAGCACCGGCTCGAACTGGTCGTTCACGTCGTGCACCAGCACCACCAGCGGCAGCCGGCGCCGCCGGGCCCAGGACCAGGCCGTGTCGTAGCACGCGGCGTGCTGCATCACGCAGAGCACAACCTCGGGCTGGAATGAGCCGACCAGCGCGTCGAGCCGCCGCGCGGGCACAGGGGGCACCAGGCCGATCGCACGCAGGGACCGTTTCAGGCGATTGAAGCGGGACCGCTCAAACCGGCCCCAGGGCGGGACCAGCGGCTGATAGGAAACGCCCGGGAGCGGCTCGCCCACCGTGGGGACCTGGCGCGCGATGACCAGCAGCCGGTCGGGCGGATGCGTTGCCAGGAGCCGGTGCAGCAGCAGGCCGCCGGCGGAGCCGGTCTGGGGGCCTTCGTCAGACAGCAGCAGGATGCGGGGCGGGTTCATGCCGGGGAATGGCGCAGCAGGCGCCACTCGACATACGAAAAGCCGCGGGCCGGACGGCGCCGCACCTCGTGGACGACAAAGCCGGCCGCACGATAAGGGGCCAGGAGCTTCTCGCAGTGGGCGTCATCGTAATGGGTCTCGAGAAATAGGGCCGTGCTGGCCGGGAGGTGGGACAGGGTCGCGGGCAGCAGCGTGGACTCGGCCCCCTCGACGTCGAGTTTCCAAACCAGCCGCTGTGGCCGGCGGGCGTCGAGCCAGCGGGCAAAATCGACCACTGGCACCACGCAGGCGCCGGCGCCGGCCGGGCCATCGGTCAAGGCGCCGCCCATCCCCTCGCCGGCAAAGGTCGCCGTGCCGTCCGCGGGGCCCACGGCGGCCGGGACCAGTTCCACCGGGCGGGACAGCAGTGCCAGCTGGGCCTGCAGGCTGGCCTGATGGGCGGGGTTGGGCTCGAAGCAGGCGAAAGCCGCCGCGGGGAAGGCCCCGACCGCAAGGGCCGTGAAATAGCCCCGGAACGCGCCGCAGTCCACGGCGAGGTCCGGTGCGAACGGCACGCTCGCGAGGTCGTAGATGCCGTCGATGAAGAGCTCGTCGAAGCAGTCCATCTCGCCGTAGTCGCCGATCGTCACGCGAACGGGCTCGCCCCGCGTGGCGCGCAGGCGCGGGGTGAGCACGGGGTTTCGCCCCCGGGCCAGCCAGGCGGCCGTGCCGGGGCCGAGCAGGCGCGTGCGCCACAGGGCGAGCGCGGCCAGGTCGCGACGATCCGCGGCGGCGGCGCCGAGCGCCGGATAACGGCGCACCTCGTTGAGCTTACGCTGCAGGCGGGCGAGCATCGGGGAGAGAGGGCGGTTCGTGGCCAAGCTGGCGCAGCAGGCGCGCCGCCATGGGTGCGGGCGTGTAGTGTTCCCAGGCCCAGGCCTGGCCGGCGGCGGCGATCCGGGCGAGGCCGGCGGCATCGTCATGCCACCGCTCCCGCACGGTGGCGGGCGACTCGAGGTTTACCCCGAGGTAGTGGCGGTCCTTCTCTGGCATGACGGGCAGCTGCGCGCCGTAACGCTCAAGGTCGAGGTTGAACGTGAGGCAGCCGGCGGCCAACGCCTCCCAGAACCGCCAGCTGTCCCATTGGACGATGCGGTCCGGCCGCGGGTCGAGGCGGCTGAGGGCGCGGAAAGCGGCGAACTTGAGGCGCGCCTTGTTGCCGCCCACGAGATACTGGCCCGGGTTGCGCCAGGGCATCGGCGGAATGAGGTCGCCGCAGAAACAGGCGCAGGCCTGGGTCTGCTTGAGCCGCTCATAGTAGCTGCGGCTGTGGCGGTGATTGGTCTGCTCCCACATCAGCCGGTCGTAAGGGTCGGCCGGCGGCACCGTGAGGTCGTCGCGCGTGGCGTCGACCGCCAGCCACGAGCGCAGGACCGGCTCGAAGACCGCCTGGGCCCGCAGGCGCGCCGTATGGGGATAATGGTGCGAGGCCCCGAAATTGACCAGCACCGCGGGCCGCCGCGCCGCGAACGGCGCCGCACCCGCGGTCATGCGCAGCATGCGGTTGGACAGCCCCAGGACCCAGGGGCGCAGGTTGGCGGGGGCCCAGGCCCGCCGGTTGAACTTGGTGCGCAGGATGAGGTCGAACTGGCGGAACGCCGGCTCCCAGGAGACGGTGCGGAGGCCGTCGTTCGTGTCCATGTAGACGGTCTGGTACCGCCGGCCCGCCTTGAACAGCCCCGCGGGAAACTCCCGGCGAATCACGGGCTGGTTCAGCCGCACCCAGTTGAACCAGGTGTAGGGGATGACGACGATGTCGCAGTCGTCGGGCCGGACGTCCGGCGTGGCCTTGAACAGATAATCGCCGGGCGTGGCCGACCGCAGCCAGTAGTTGTCGCTCGCGTAGTAGGGCACGCCGAGTGCCTGCAGGCCCTCGGCCAGGATGATGATGTCATCCTGCAGATTGTCCGCCTCGGGGCAGCAGTAGAAATAAACGCGGGGCGTCATGGTGCGCGGGAGAGTTCGCGCCAGGCCCGGGCCAATCCGCGGTGACGCGCCCGGAGCTCAAGCCGCGCCGCGGGCCCGGCCCGCCACGCCTGCCACCAGTCGCCCAGCCAGCGGCGCAGGGGGCGGCGCGGATTCTCCATGTGGCCGTGGCGGATGAGCCGGTGCAGCTGCTCGGAATAGCCGTGGCCCTCGATGGCCCGGCGGAAATAATCCGGGGTGCAGCGCTCCGCCGGGATCAGGTGCCGCAGCCGGAGCTCGGGGAACACGCCCTTGAGAAAGCCGCGATCGCAGGCGGTGTAGGCCAGGTCCGTGTCGCCGCCGTAGATGAGGCGGGTGCCCTGGAGATCGAGGGCGATCCGCGACGTGTCGGCGCGCACGACCTCGCGGTAAGCCTCGGCCACGGCGCGCCGCAGGCACAGGCCCGCGCCCCAGGGGGTCGAGCCATGATCATCCACATGGTCGGAGCACGCTGCGGCCGGCGGCTGGCGGTGGGCGAGGTAGCCCCACAGGCGCGCGGGCGGCGGCGTGGCGCCGACGGCAAACTCCAGGTCAATGCGGCCGCTCCAGGCCCCCAGCCGCGGCTGCGCCTCCGCGAGGCGCCGGGCGGTGGCGAGATAATCGGGGAACAGCACGTTGTCGTCGTCCACCAGCACGATGAGGTCGCCGGTCGTGGCCGCAAACCCGGCCAGGCGCGCGGCGGTCAGCCCCGTGCGCTCCTCGCGGACGACCCGGCCGGCGGCGTGCCCGCGGCGGGCGGTCGCCTCCGGCACCGGCGGGGACGAGGCGTTGTCGACCAGGACCAGCTCCCACTGGTCGGCCGGAAGGGTCTGGGCCGCGAGCGCGTCCAGCACGCGTCCGAGCGGCCCGGGCCGGGGATGGTGCGTGGGGATGATGACGGACAGCAGCATGGATCAGCGGCCGCGGAGGCTGGTGCCGCGCGGGCTGCGCCGCCAGCCCGGCGCGGCGGGCCGCCCGAGCCAGCGGAGGAGGACGACGACGAGCTTCAGGCCAGCTTGGCGAATTGCTTTAACCATGTGAGTTTCTCCTCCCGGGTCTTTTCCCCGGGGTTGCGGAAGACCTCGTCGTTGAGGACGAGCAGGTCGATGTCGGTGTTGACGAAGCAGTCCCAGCCCTCGGCGGCGGTGCGCACGATGGGCTGGCCGGCGACGTTGAAGGAGGTGTTGATCAGGATCGGCACGCCGGTCCGCGCGTGAAACGCCGAGATGAAGCGGTGCAGGTCGGGATGGACGCTCGGGCGGATCGTTTGGAGGCGCGCCGAGAAATCCACGTGGATCACGCTGGGGATGCTGCAGCGCGGGAAGTCGAGGTGCTCGCGCAGGCTGGCGAAGTTGGCCGGCAGCGGCGCGCGCAGCTCCGGGCGCAGGTAGGCGGTGTAGTTCATGTAGTCCGACTCCGCGGCGGAGTCGAACCACTCGCCGACGTGATCAGCGAGGATGGCGGGCGCAAACGGCCGGAAGGACTCGCGGAACTTCACCGCGAGGTTGAGCCGCGACTGCATGCCGGGGGCGCGCGGGTCGGCGAGGATGGAGCGGGCGCCGAGCGCCCGCGCCCCGAGCTCCATGCCGCCGCGCACCACGGCGACGATCCGGCCCGCGGCGAGCTCGCCGGCCACGAAGTCATGGATGTCCCCCGTGAACGCGACCTGGTTGGGCCGGGCCGCCGCCGGCACGGGGCCGGGCGGACCGCCGAGGTAGAAGCCACGCGCGTCGATCTTGAAGGCGCGGCCGCCGAGCCGCTCGCGCTCGAACAGCAACGCGGCCCCGAGGCCCGAGCCCATGTCGCCGCCGACCGGGGAGTTGAAGATCTCGGGAAAGATGCCCTGGGCGCGGAGCTTGCCGGCGACGACGCAGTTCTGCGCGCAGCCGCCGCAGAAGAGCAGGCGCTCCTCGCCGGTCTCGGCGCGGATGAAGCGGGCCATCTTGAAGACCTCATCCTCGAAGATGCGCTGCAGCGACGCGGCGATGTCGATGTGGACCGGCAGGAGCGGGTCCGCGGACTGGCGCCCGGGCAGGCCGGTGGTGGCGGTGACCCACGGCAGGGCCTCCGCCAGGGCCAGCTCGGTGAAGTGAATCGGCCGCCGCAGGCGGAAGCCGCCGCGCGCGTCGGTGGTGAAGAGCCGCGAGAGCGCCGCGACGTGGCGCGGCTCGCCATAGGGCGCCAGTCCCATGACCTTGTACTCGGAGCCGAAGGAGGCGAAGCCGAGCAGGGTGGTGATCAGCGTGTAGAACATGCCGAGCCCGTTTTCGTACGGCTGCTCCCATTGCAGGCGGAGTTCGCCGTGGTCGATGACGCCCGCGCTGGCGGAGTAATCCTCGCCCTTGCCGTCGACGCACAGGAACGCGGCGCGGTCGAACGGCGAGCTGTGAAACGCCCCGGCCACGTGCGAGAGGTGATGCCAGGCATGGTGAAAACGCGCCGCCGGGAGGAGCGCGCGGGCCTCGCGGCCATAAAGGTCGCCCCAGCCCTCGGGCAGCAGCCGCCCCAGCGTGCGGGTCGCGGCATTGCCGGGCCGGCCGGTGAGGTCAAAAAGGTGGCTCTGCAGCGCCTTCTCGGCGAACACGACATCGGTGACGTCCCGCGTCGTGACTCCGCCGAGGCTCAGGCACTCGGCGATCGCCTGACGGGGAAATGCGCCGTCGTGCTTCCGGCGCGAGTAGCGCTCCTCCTGCGCGGCGGCGATGAGGCGGCCGTCGACCAGCAGCGCGGCGTTGGCGTCATGGCCCAGCAGGCCGCCGACGCCGAGCACGATGGATGGGGCGGAAGGAGGCATGGCCGTCAGATGATTCCGGCCGGGTTGGCCGCCGGCGGGGTGGGCAGGGCGTCGAGGATCAGGGTCTCCGGCGCGGGGGGATGCCGGAGCGCGATGGTGCGGGCCGCGGCCGCGCCGAGGCGGGGCCAGTCCGAAAAATTGGCGAGGGCCTCCTGGAGCAGCCGGGCCAGCGCGGCGGCGTCGCCGGGAGGGCAGATGTAGCCGCTGCGCCCCGGCTCGACCCAGTCGCCGGTCCCGCCCACGTCGGTGGCGATCACCGGCCGGCCGCAGGCCATGGCCTCGAGCAGCGCGAGGGCGCAACCCTCGCGCCGCGACGGGAGGAGCAGCGCATGATGCTCGCGCCAGATGCGGAGCACATCGGGCTCGTAGCCGCAGAACTGCAGGCGCGGACCCAGGCCGAGCGCATCCGCCTGCGCGCGCAGCACGGCCTCGTCCGGGCCCCGGCCAAACACGCGCACCTGCCAGTCGCCCGCCGGCACGAGCGCCAGCGCGGCCAGGAGGACATCGAGCCCCTTGGGGTCCTGCTCAAGGCGCGCGACCACCGCCAGCCGGGGCGCGGCGGCCGCCGGCCAGGCCAGCGGGCGCGGCTCGGCCGGCAACTCCACGGGATTGGGCACGACGGTCGCATGCGCGAGGGAGCCGCCGCACTGGCTTTCGGCGAGGCGGAGATTCTGGGTTGAAACGTAGATGAGGCGGTGCGCGCCGCCGAGGAACCGGCGGGCGGCGGCCTGCGCGCCGGGATCGAGCCGGTCGCGAGCATCGTTCGACTGGCAAATGATGCCATATGGACACCCGGTCTCCTGGAGCCAGCGGGTCAGGCCGTCCTCGATCAGGAAGTCAAAGGCGCTGCCCTGGCACAGGAGCACATACTCGGGCCGGAAGGCATCGAGGGCCGCGGTCAGCGAGCGTCGGCTGCGCAGGCGGCGCCGCAGCGCCTGGCCCCAGCGGTCCCGCCGTCCGCGCTGCTGCGTGAAGCCGTGGCGCACCTGCAGCCGGGCGCCCGCCGCGGGCAGCGCCGCCACGCGCGGATGCGCCGCCACGACGGGGCTGACCGCGACCAGGACGTCGTGCCCGCGGGCCAGCGCACCGGACGCAGTGCGCGTCCAGAGGGCATCGGCGCCGCCCCAGGGATAACCGAGAATGGTGGACACGAAGGCGATTCTCACGGCGGGGGCAGGTGCTTGCCAAGCGCGGCGATCACCGGGGCCAGCTCGGTGGGCCGGGTGAAGTCGACGCGCGCCCAGTGGGCGCGCCAGCCCGCCACCTGGGCGAGCCGGCCATAGAGCGGATTGTTGGGCTGCGCGGGGCTGAAAAATTCCACGAGGTGGCCCGACCCGCGGACGAAGGCGAGGCTGGCCAGGCCGGAGCCATGCGGACCGGCGATGACGGCGGCCTCGGCGAACGCGGCCATCTGCTCGTGGGCGGTCAGGCTCTCGAGGGCGAGCCGCTCGAAGCGAGGCAGCGCGGCCAGGAGCTGGTCCTCCCAGCGCAGGTCGCGCTCCGGCTGTCCGCGCCGGCTGATCCACAGCCATCGGCGCGGTGCCTCAGTCGACCCGGCGGGCCCGAGCAGCCCGCACAGCGCCCTCTGAACCTCGGCCCGCGGCTGGTTCACACCGCAGGGGAGGGAGCCGAAGATCACCTGCTCGCAGCGCAGGTGGGCACCGGGGGACAGCCAGACGACACGCGCCAGTGGCACACCGGCGGCGGCCAGCCAGTCGCGTGCGCGCGGAGTCTCGGGCACGCCAATCAGGTAGTGATCCACGGCCTGGCGCACGTCCGCCGGCAGGAGGGCCAGCTTGGCGAGGTAATCCCAGAGCAGGTGATAGTGCGCATGGCCGAAGGGTCCCGTGAGGAGCAGCGAGATCCCGGCCAGGCGAGCCGTGACGGGTTGGTCGTGGGCGAGCGCCGGGTGCTGTCCGGCGGTCAGGAAGATCTGGCGGGCCGTCTCGGCCACGGCGGCGCGACACTGCGGGCAATACACGAGTCCGTCCTCGCCGATCACGCCGGCATCATCCAGCGACCAGAACCGCACGGTTGCGGCCGGCGAGACCCCGCCCTCGCGGTAGCGCGGGTCGCCGGACTCGAGCCGCAGGGGCGGGGCGATCTGCCCGAGCAGCGGGTGGGCGGGCGCATAGGCAACCGCGGGAAATGTGAGCGTGGCAATTTCGCCGGTGGTGGTTTCCGGTTCGTGCAGGGCGCACGCGGGTTGGCGGAGCGCGAGCACCTCGGTCCAGGGCAGGGCGCGCCAGGGTCCCGTGCCCAGCCAGCGAGTCCGCCCGCGGCGGCAGGCTTGGAGCAGGTCAAAGGCGAGGGGCATGTTCAGAGCTTGAGCCAGCGCTCGGGCACGATGTCGGCGGCGTTGTACGGCGAGCCGTCGGCGAACCACCGCCGCGGCGCGATGACGAGCTGGCCGGGCCGCTCGCCCAGCCATGCGCCCCACCAGCTGAACGTGCTGTTGGCGATGATGGCATGGTCGCAGAGCGTCATCAGGCGCAGCAGCTGGTGCGGCTCGGTGCCGGGGGGTTCCCGCACGAATTCATGCGGGCCGGACGGGACGAAGTCCCGGGCGACGCCCTCGATGTCATCGGAGAAGACATACACGACCGCGTCGGGCGCCCGCTCGCGCAGCCGCGACACGGCGGCATGGTAATAGTCCCCGGCCAGGGCCCCGATCTCCCGGGCGTAGCGCGGGTCCGTGACATAATCGCCCCGGCGAAAATGCAGGAAAGCCGACGGCCCGCGGCGGATGCGCGCCTCCAGCTCGGCCACGGCGGGAGACGCCGGATAGCGCAGCGTGAAATGTGACTTGAGCTGGGACGCCACCGGGGCGAAGAACCTTTCCGACTGCCAGTTGCCCTCGAGGCAGGTGTCGTCCGGCTGGTCGAAGAACGCGGCGTCAAAGCGCAGGCCCGGGTCGCGATGGATGCGGCCGCGGCGCTCCAGCCGCCGGGAGTACTGGTAGAAATGCAGCCGGCGGGCCAGGGCGACGGACCAGCGCTCGACGCGCGTGAGCGGCACGCCGCGGCGCCGCTCGACCTCGTCCTCCGTGGCAAACTGCTCGGGCAGGTTGAAGGAGGAGAGCGCGTAGCGCTCGTGCGCCTTGGCGCCGGGGGCCGCGCCGAACCACGACACGTCCAGCTTCAGCACGGTGCGGCGCGTATGCGCAAGGGCGAGGCCCGCCGCATATTGGAACATCTGGTTGCCCAGGCCGCCACTGAGCCGGGTGATGATCATGGGTGGAATGTCCGAGAGTGCACCGCGGTGGGGATCATGGCGGAGTGGGGTCAAAGACCCGCTGCAGGCGCGGCAGGCCGGCCATGGCCCGCTGCGTGGCGGCAGGCACGTCCGCGGCGGGAACCTCGCGCAGGGTCACCCCGGAGGCCGGGGCGACGGCGAGCAGGTCGGTGAAAAGGTACGTTCCGCCCAGGACCGGATCGTAGCCAAATTCAAGGTAGGGATGGGCCCAATAGAGGCCGAGCGGCGGCGGGATGGACAGCCGGTGCTCCCCGGTGCGGCGGGCCAGTTCCTCGAAGTCCGCCTGCAGCGCGAAAAAATCGGCGCGCCGCGCCAGGGCCGCGGCGGTGTTTCCCTGTCGCCCGGCCGGCCGGCGGGCGGCCGGGATGTCCAGCGCCTGCTCCAATGCCCAGTGCGTGGCCACCAGCCACGCGCCGGCGAGGAAGGCGCCGGCGGTCCAGGCGGCGGCGCGCGTCGCCGCGGCCGGAAAGAGCCGGTCGAGCAGGAACGCCGCGGCGAGCACGCCCCAGACCTGGGGCACGCAGAAATATTTGGTGGGCCAGAGGGTGCCGGGGACCTTGAGGCTGTGGCCCCGGGCCAGCGCGACGAGGCCGATCAGCACGACCGCCGGCAGCAGGCACGCGAGCAGCCGGCGCCGGTCGGGCGGCGCGAGGCGCCGGCCCAGGCGCCAGCTCAGTCCGGCGGCCGCGGCCAACGCGAGGAACTCCGCGGCCCGGATCGCCAGCTCCCAACGCCGATGGCCTTCCAGCCAGGGAGCCGTGAGGCCGAGGAAGCCGGGCAGGACTTCATTCAGCAGGCCGCCCCCGAGACCCGAGATCACGGCGGCCGGCAGCACGGCGGGATGGGTGGTGAGGTTGAGGAGCAGGCTGTGGTTTACGTCCTGCCCGCGGGGATTCTGCACCAGCTCGCGACCGATGCGGGGATGGTGAAACCAAACCAGATGGTAATAGGCCATGACCACGAGTGCCAGCAGCAGCCAGGGCCAGAGGCGGCGGCCGGAGGCCGGCGGGTCCGCGGGCCCGGCCCAGGCGAAGCCGGCGGCGGCCACCACCACCCAGATGCCGGAAATGTCGAGCCCGCCCGCGATGAGCAGGGCGAGCAGGCCGCCGGCGAGCCAACCCCGGCCGCCGCGCCGCCGGTAGCGGCCCAGCAGGAGGATCGCGATCAGCCCGCAAACCAGCGTCTGCGGATAGACGATCAGGGTGTAGAAACCGGTCGTGAATTCGCCCCAGCCGGGCCAGCACCAGGCAAAAAACATGAAGCCGATGGCGGCGAGCCGCTTCACGCCGAAATCGGCCAGCAGCGCGGCGCCCGCCAGGAGCACGCCGAGGCAGGTAAGGAAATTCACCAGGTTGAAGGCGCGCGCCAGCGTCCCGGCCGTCGCGTCCGGCCCGGCCCAGGTAACCACGCCGGCGATCCACAGCCGAAGCAGCGGCAGGGAGTGGTCATTGTGGTACAGGCTCATCTGCCGCGCCAGCGGCAGGCCGTCGCGCGCGACCTGGACAAAGGAGAAATCGTCCCAGCGGAAAAACCCCTGGGTGAAGCCCACGTAGTCGGTCGCCAGCAGCAGCGCGATGCCGACGGGCACGAGCCAGATCCAGTCCCGGGGCAGGTTTACCGGCGCGAGGAGAAACTGCCAGGCCCGGTCGCCGCGACCGCGGGGCGGGCCCGCGGCCGCGGGCTGCCAGCGGCGCAGGCCGAGCCACGCGCCCAGGCCGAGCAGGAGCGTGAGCGAGATCCAGCCCGCCAGGAACTGCAGGCCGCGGGCGTAGACGGGGCCCATGGCCAGCAGGCTGGGAAAGGCGAGGGTGCTAGACGGGTACAATCCGAATGATGTCATCCTGCAGTTCGAAGCTGGCGGCGGGGCGCTTGGCCGCGACCAGCCGGCGAAGGGCGTCGACCGTGGGATAGCCGTGCTCGCCGGTGAAAAAACGCGCGTCGTCGACCAGCACGACGTCCTGCCCGACGGGTCGGTCGAGCAGAAAGCTCAGTTCTTCCATGATGGGCGTGTCCTTGGTGCCGCGTGCCGAGGGACCGTCGCACCAGTGGCCGTCCAGCCAGTACAGCGTGGGTCCGGCCAGCGTGGGCGCGAGCCGGGTGAGCTCGGCCGCGCTGTCGCCCAGGTGGAGATGAATGTGCGGCAGGTGGGCCAGGGCCTCCCGGGCCTGGGCATGCAGCGCCGGGGCGAGCTCGATCGAGTGGATGGCGCGGAATTCGCCGCGCAGCGTGAAGATGGCGTCGCCAAACCAGGTGCCGGTCTCGACCAGCACCGGGGTGCCGTGGGTGCGCGCGTAGTGGCGGATGCAGTCATACTTGATGGCGTCGGGGGGCGGCGAGGGGCAGCCGGCGCGGCGCCACTGGGCCACCTCGGCGGCGCGGCGGCGGCGGAAGCGCCGGTCGCGGCGCCAGTCATGCAGCGGGTGATACCACCCGAGCCGGCGCAGGAGTCTAACGAGGGAGGAGGGCAGGCGCATCCGGTTTCCGCGCGATGATGGTGTGCATGAAATTGTGGAAGAAGGGCCAGGGCCGGAGGAGGCGGTCGAGCCGCCGGGCGGCCGGCGTGGGCACGAAGCGCCGGCGCTCGTTGCGGACCCAGCTCTCGCCCAGCTCGCTCCACAGTCCGGTGTAATGGTGGGTGGGCAGGCTGGCGACGATCTCGAACCCGGCCCGTCGCACCTGGGCCTCGAACTCCGCGGGTCGCATCCAATACTCGAAGAACGGGCCCTGCCGCGGCTGCACGTGGTAGCGGAAGCCGTCGCGGCCGCGGCGGTTCACCGGCGGCACCGCCGTCCGCCAGGGCGGGAAATTGCGGGGCCGCAGCGGCCGCAGCAGGTTCCGCGCGGCGTGCTTCCAGCGGCGCAGGACGGTGAAGCTCGGGACGGAGATGACCGCGATGCCGCCGGGGCGAAGCACGCGGCAGTGCTCCGCGAGCGGCGCCTCCGGCCCGGCGCGAAAGTGCTCGACGACGCCGAAGGAAAGCAGGCCGGCATAGGCCCCGTCGGGGCAGTCGAGCGCGGCGATGTCGCCGACGCGGATCCGCAGGTGCGGCAAGCGGCGCCGGACCTCGGCCACCACCGGCGCGTTCAATTCCACGCCCTCGATGTCATAGCCCCGCTGCTGGAGGTATTCGATCACGTGGCCGGGCCCGCACCCGGCCTCGAGGACCCGCCCGTCCCGCGGCAGGTGCCGCAGCGCGAGCTGCACGGTGTCGTCCTCCGCGCAGTTCCGCACCAGCTGGTCGAACTCCGCGAAATCCCACTCGAACAGGATCGTGTGGTCGTGGGGCGGGCTGGGGGCGGCGGGATCCATCGCGGTCAGAGCCGGGTGTGGGACACCTGCATGGAGTTCAGGACGAGGCCGTAGCCCGAGGGCGCGGCGCAGGGGATCAACGGGTCCTCCGCGCTGATTTCCAGCCGGGCCGCCTCGAACTGCTGGAGGCCGCGTCCGGCCACCGACAGGCCCAGCACGAGCTTGTAGCTGTCCGCCGCCAGCGCCACGGAATCCTGCGTGAAGACGACCTCATGCGCGCCGGCGGCGAGGTCCAGCGGCGCGCTCCAGCAGGTCTGCACCACCACGCCCTCGCTGTTGAGGGCGCTGAGGGCGATGACGAACTGCGCCAGCGGCACCGCGGCGGTCACGTGGACCCGGGCGCGCCAGGACTCGCCGACCCGGGCCGAGACCAAGGGGCGGCCGGCGCTCGTTTCGAGCCAGAGGGCGGTGACGAACCCCTCGAGCTGCTGCTCCGGCGTCGGGGCGGGCACGCGCAGCGGCCGGGCGTCGTCGAGGCCGTGGGCATAGGCCGCGAGCGCATCGCCGGTCGCGCCCTGGAAGGTCACGCGCCCGGAGTCGAGCAGCAGGGCGCGCGTGCAGAGCTGGCGGATGATGGGGAGATTGTGGCTGACAAAGAGCACGGTGCGGCCCTCGCCGCGGGCGACCGCCTGCATCTTGCCGATGCATTTCTTCTGGAAGGCGAGGTCGCCGACCGCGAGGACCTCGTCGACAATCAGGATCTCGGGCTCGAGGTGGGCCGCGACGGAGAAGGCGAGGCGGACATACATGCCGCTGGAGTAATGCTTCACGGGCATCTCGAGGAAGCGATCCACGCCGGCGAACTCGACAATCTCGTCAAAGCGGGCGCGAATCTCCGCCCGCGTGAGGCCGAGGATGGCGCCGTTGAGGAAGATGTTCTCCCGGCCGGAGAGCTCGGGATGAAACCCCGTGCCGACCTCCAGCAGGCTGGCGATGCGGCCGCGCAGCTTCACGCGTCCCGTGGTGGGCTCGGTGATGCGCGACAGGATCTTGAGCAGGGTGGATTTGCCGGCGCCATTCCGGCCGATGATGCCGACCACCTCGCCCCGCCCGATCGTGAACGCCACGTCGCGCAGCGCCCAGAACTCCTCCTGGCGGGCCGCCGCGGTGCCCGACCACCGCCGCAACAGGCCCCGGGCCCCGTGTGTGAGCGTGTCGCGCAGCGTGTCCGGGCGGACGGCATGGGAGAGCAGATAGCGCTTGCCCAGGTTCTCGACGGTGATGATGGGCTCGGCCATGGTCAGATGATGTCGGCGAAGCTGCGCTCGGTGCGGCGGAAATACCACAGCCCGCTCACGACCAGGGCGGCCGTGACCGCGATGCCGGTGAGCAGGTCGGGAACGGAGAGCGGCTGATGGCCCTGCAGCAGGCACCAGCGGAAGCCGTCGATGACGGCGACCATCGGGTTGAAGGAAAAGAGCAGCCGCCAGCTGGGCACGTTGCTCGTGCTGAAGCCGACCGGGGACAGGAACACGCCGAGCTGGAGGAGGAACGGCACGACGAAGCGGAAGTCGCGGAAGCGGACGGTGAGCGCGGTGAGCCAGAGCCCGGCGCCCAGCGCGGCGAGGATGCCGAGCAGGCCGAACAACGGGATCAGCAGGATGCGCCAGTCGGGCCAGAAGTTCCACCAGGCGCAGAGCGCGAGATAGAGCAGGGCCACGATCAGGAAATCGATGAGCGCCACGGCCAGCGCGGACAGCGGGACTACGAGCCGTGGAAAATAGACCTTCGAGATGAGGTGCGTGTTGCTCACGAGGCTGCCGCTGGCGCTCGAGAGCGCGTTGGCAAACAGCTGCCAAGGCAGGAGTCCCGCCATCACCAGCAGCGGGTAGGGGACATCGCCCGAGGGCATGCGGGCCAGCCGGCCGAAGACAAAGGTGAAGACCACCAGCGTGGCCGCCGGCTGCAGCAGCGCCCAGGCGGCGCCGAGGAAGGTCTGCTTGTAGCGGACCTTGATGTCGCGCCACGCGAGGAAGCCGAGCAGCTCGCGGTAGCGCCAGAGGTCGCGCCAGTAGTGCGACTCGGTGCGGCCGGCTTCCAGGATGAGCTCGGCGGGGGGCGCGGCGTTGTCAGCTGGGGCGGTCACTCGGGGAGAAGCGAGGCAAGGCGGGCTTGGAATTGCGAATAAGAAAAATGCCGGGCGCGGGCCTGGATCGCCGCCTCATCCCATGGCCGCTGCAGCGCCCCGGCGAGGGCCGCGGCGATGCCGGGGATGTCGCCGTACTCGACCAGCACGCCGCTCTCCGGCGTGATCACCTCGGGGACGCCGCCGGCGCGCGCGCCGAGGACCGGCCGGCCCTGGGCCATGGCCTCGAGGAACACCAGGCCGAAGCCCTCCTTGCTGCTGGGCAGCGCGAAAAGCCGGCACCCGCGGAGCTCGGCGGCCAGCTGGGCGTCGTCAAGGTAGCCGAGGAACTCCACGCCCTGCCCGAGCACGCCATGCTGGCGCGCCAGCTCCTCCAGGCGGGGCCGGTCCTTGCCCCGGCCGACAATCCGCAGCTTCGCCCCGGGCACGGTGGCGCGTACCGCGGGCAGCGCGGCGATGAGGTGCTCCACGCCCTTGTAGCGGTCCGCGTAGGTCAGCCGGGCGACGGTGACGATCACCGGCGGGCACGCGGCCAGCGGCTGGCCGCCGGTGATGGGGAAGCAGGGCGCGAGCGCGTTGGGCACGACGTGGAGGCGCTCCGGGCGCAGGCCCGGGCAGTGCGCGAGCAGCACCCGGCGCGTGTAGTCGCTGACGCAGAAGATGCTGTCGGCGCCGCGGAGCGCGATGCGCTCGATGAGCGGGAAGTCGCGCCATACCTCAATGCCGTGCGCGATCAGCGTGTAGCGGAGGCGCGGGTTCAGCCGCCGCGCGGCCCAGGCCACGGGCAGCTGCGCCACGTGCCCGCAGAGGATCCGGTCGCAGCCGCGGGCGAGCCGCAGCGCGCCGGTGATGAACCGGCGCTTGCTGCGGTTGCACACCTGGCACTCCTGCAGCCGGGAGGTCGCGTGCTTCCGGACATCGAGCGAGTCCACCGCCGCGTCGTTGAGGGCCACGAGGCGCACCGAGCCGTGCCGCGTCTCCGCGAGCTCGCACAGCGCCTGGAGGTAGATCTGGAGGATGCGGGTGATGCCGCCCTCCGAGGCGAAGATCTCCGGGGCGAGGAGCAGCGTGGGCCGCGCCCGCGTGACGGGTGGCGGGACCGCAACGACGGCCGGCGCCGGGCGCGGCGCGGCGGGTGCGGGTGCGGGGGCCGCCGTGCGGCGGTTGACGAAGGCGATGAGCACGGCGAGCGACCAGACCCGCGACCACGCGCGGGGATCGGAGCCGGCCTGAAAGTCGCGCCAGAGTCCCTGCACCGCGGGGCGCGCGAACAGGCCGCACCGGTCCACGCTGCCGTCGCTGAAGGTGTCGTCCAGGAACGGCCGGAGCTCTCCGCGCATCCACACCGCGAACGGCAGGCTGAAGCCCTGCTTGGGCCGGCCGGCGAGGCCCGGGGGCAGCAGGTCCGCGACGGCCTCGGCCAGCACGGACTTCGGGCGGCCGGGCGTCGCCTTGAAGGCCGCGGGCTGTCGCCAGAGCCACTCCACCAGCGGGCGGTCCACGAAGGGGACGCGCAGCTCGAGGGAGTGGCGCATGCTCATCACGTCGCTGTCGCGCAGCAGCACGTCGGCCATGTACGTGCGCAGCTCCCAGGCGCTGATGGTGTTGAAGGCATCGGCCCCGGCGAGGTCGGCGCCCAGGGCGGCGAGGGCCGGATGGTGGGGCGGGGCGTCGCCGAGCACCGCGAGGGCGTCGCGCGAGAGCAGCGCGCGGCGGCCGGGCTCCGCGAACACGCGCCGCTGGAGCGCCCCGAGCTCGCCGAGCGTCCGGGCATGCTGGAGGAAGTCGGCGAGCTTGCGCGCGCGGGTGTCGCCGCGCTGCAGCGCGGCAATGAGCGCCGCGCGCACGGGGCCGGGCAGCCGCGTCCAGAGCGGGAGCCAGCGCGCCAGCCGGGGCAGGTCGCGGAACGAGGGATAGCCCCCGAACAGCTCGTCGCCCCCGAGCCCTGACAGCGCGACGGTCACGCCGCCGGCGCGCGCGGCGCGGCTCACGTAATAGGTGTTCACGCCATCCCCGGTCGGCTGGTCAAGGGCGCCGAGCAGCGCGTCGAGGTCGCGCGCCACCATGGCGCCGGTGAGGATGCTGGCGTGGTGCTGTGCGCCGCAGAACCGCGCGGTCGCCGCCGCGGCGACCGCCTCGGAGTAGCCGGCCTCGTCGAACCCGAGCGAGAAGGTGCGCAGCGGCGCGCCGCCCGCCCGGCTCATGAGCCCGACCACGGCGGCCGAGTCGAGTCCGCCGGAGAGGAAGGCCCCGACGGGCACGTCGGCCACGACATGGGCGCGAATCGTGTCGTCGAGCTGGTGGCGCAGCGCGCGGATGAACTCGGGCCGGCTGCCGGCGACGGGCAGGTCGCGCGGCACGGCGGCGAAATTCCAGAACGTGCGCGGCTCAAGGCGGCCCGCGCGGAACCGGGCGCACTCGCCGGGCAGCAGGCTGCGGATGCCCCGGTAGATCGTCCGCGGGGCGGGCACGGCGAACCACGCGAGGTAGTCGGCGACGGCGACGGGATCGATCTCGCCCGCGGCGAAGCCGGACGCCAGCAGGGCGTTCAGCTCCGAGGCGAACAGCAGCCGGCCGCCGTCCTCGCGGACGTAGAGCGGCTTGATGCCCAGCGGGTCGCGGGCGAGGAAGAGGCTTTGCTCCGCGCAGTCCCAGACGGCGAAGGCGAACATGCCCCGCAGCCGCGGCAGGCAGGCCTCGCCCCAGCGGGCGTAGGCGGCCAGCAGCACCTCCGTGTCGCACTGCGTGCGGAACACCCAGCCGCCCGCGGCCAGCTCGTCGCGCAGCGCGCGGAAGTTGTAGATCGCCCCGTTGAAGACGAGGTGGAAGCGCCCGTCGTCCGTGACCATCGGCTGGTGGCCGTGGGCCGGATCGAAAATCGCCAGCCGCCGCATGCCGATCGTGGCGTCGCCGTGCGACACGAGTCCGTCGTCATCCGGGCCGCGGTGCCGCATGGCATCGCACATCCTCCCGACGGCCGTCGTGCGGGCCTCCAGGGAATCACGGGCACTGACCACTCCGGCTATGCCACACATCGCGGAAAGTTGGGAAGGCTTCGCCCCGTCACTTCCCGTGGGAAGGGACCGGCCGGATGGCCAGACGGGCACAAAGCCATGACGGCGCAGTTTAGGGCTAAACCGCTAATAATAAGAGGCCAACGCTAACCCGAGATGATGGCAATAGCGGGCTTATTCCCTATCGGACGGAGTAAACGGTGCCTGAAGTCGGACTACGGGAGGGAAATTTCCCCGTTCAACGGCTTCCATCACCCAATCTAGCTGTCATTTCTGCTGTCCGCGGCGTCCGGGGCACTCAGGCGCAGATCGAGCGGGCGATCTCGGCGGACTTCCCGGGCGAGAACAGCCGCTCGACCAGCAACAGGCCAAAATCCACCGCGGTGCCGGCGCCGCGGGAGGTCAGGATGCGGCCGTCGGTGACCACACGCTGGTCCGCCAGGATGTGGGGCAGTTCGCCCGCCACGGAGAAATGCGCGGTGTAGCGGCGGCCGGCGAGGAGCCCGGCGTCGTGGAGCACGGTGGGCGCGGCGCAGATGGCGGCGAGCCAGCGCCCGTCGGCGTGCTGGCGGCGCACGAGCTGGGCCACGCGCGCATCGGCGCGCAGCCGGGCCACGCCTGGTCCGCCGGGCAGGAAGAGGCAGTCGAACGTGCGGGCGGGATCCGCCAGCACCGCCGCGAGGGTGGTGTCGGCCCGCAGGGTGAGCCCGCACCGGCCCGTGACGTGGAGGCTCTCGGCCAGCGCGGCCACGGTGACCTCGGCGCCGGCGCGGCGCAGCAGGTCGATCGGGGTGGTGGCTTCGATTTCCTCAAAACCTTCCGCGAGGATTGCGAGGACGGTGGACATGGTGTGAGCTTGGCACGCATGCACGCCGAAGCCGAAGGAATATTTGCGGGGAAACGCCTGGTGGTGTTCGGCGCCGGCTACCTGGGCGGAGAGTTCGCCCGGCAGGCCCGGGGGCGCGGGTTGCGCGTGACGGCCCTGACGCGCAATCCCGTCGCGGCAGCCGCGCTGGCGGCGGCGGGCGTGGAGCCGGTGGTGGGTGACCTGGCGGACGACGGCTGGCACGCGGCGATCCCGGGCGCGGCGGATTTCGTGCTCAATGCCGTGGGCTCCGGCGGCGACGGCCTGGCCGGTTACCGGCGGAGCTATCACGACGGCATGCGTTCCATCCTCGCCTGGGCCCGGGCCCGCGGCGCGGCCGGCGTGATGGCCTACACCAGCAGCACCTCGGTCTATCCCCAGGACGGCGGCGTGCGGGTGGATGAACTGGCCGAGGTGTCGCCGCGCGACGAGCGGGCGGCGGTGCTGATCGAGACCGAGGGACTCCTGCGTGACGCCCTCGCGGGCTCGGGCGGCGCCCCGGTCGCCGCGCGGGCCTACCTCCTGCGGCTCGCGGGCCTCTACGGGCCGGGGCGGCATTTCCTGCTGGACCAGATTCGGCGCGGGGAGGTGGCGGGCAGCGGGGAGCATCACCTGAACCTCATCCACCGCGACGACGCGTGCGCCGCCGTGTGGGCGGTGTTCGGTGCCACGGGGCACGCGGGCCCGACGGTGTTCAACGTTGCCGACGACACGCCGCTGCGGAAGGCCGAGGCGGTGGCCTGGTTGGCGGCGCGGATCGGCGTGCCGGCGCCGCGCTTCTCGGGGCTACCCGTGACGGGGCGGCGGGCGGCGACGCCGGACCGGATCATCCTGAACGCCCGCCTGCGGACTTCGCTGCCCTGGGTGCCGCGCTTTCCGAGCCTGCGGGAGGGCTACGCAAATTTGTTGGCAGGCTAGGCGGGCGGCCTCAACGTCGCGCTCAACTCCTCGGCAACCCGAACCTCAAACCCTCCCAACCCATGGCCGGCGTCGGCACCCTTCTCAAACAAGCCCAGAAAATGCAGCGCGGCATCGAGGCGCTCCAGGCCCAGCTCGAGGCCAAGGAGCTCGAGGTCACGAGCGGCGGCGGCGCGGTGAAAATCAAGGTCACCGCCGCGGGCAAGTTCCTCTCGCTCGCCCTCGATCCCGAGTTTCTCAAGGAGGACGCCAAGACCGTCTCGGACGCCGTGCTCGCCGCGGTCCAGGACGCCGCGCAGCAGGCCAAGGCGCACCACGACGCCGAGATGGAGAAGGTGACCTCCGCGTTCAAGCTGCCGGGCGGATTCTAGCCCGGGCCAGCGTGCTTTTTCAGCCGGAGCGACGCCTGCGTCGGCCCGGCCACCGTCCCACGTACCCGATGACACCCGCCTTCGAGAAACTGCAGAAGCACCTGAAGCAGTTGCCCGGGCTGGGCTATCGTTCCTCGGAGCGCATCGCACTGCACCTGCTGGTGGAGAAGCCGGAGCGGTTGCCGGCGCTCGTGACGGCCCTGGAGGAAGCGGCGAAGGCGGTGCGGCGCTGCACGCGGTGCGGCAACCTTGCCGAGGGTGAGCTGTGCGACATCTGCGCGGATGCCCGGCGCGACACCGCGGTGGTCTGCGTGGTCGAGCAGGTGCCCGACCTCGTGGCCGTCGAGCGAAGCGGCGCGTACCGGGGCGGTTACCATGTGCTGCACGGCAAGCTCTCGCCGATCCACGGCGTGGGTCCCGGCGATCTTAATTTTGCGACGCTGCTGGCCCGGTTGGAATCGGGCGAGGTGCAGGAGCTGATCCTCGCGCTGTCGAACGACGTCGAGGGCGAGGCGACGTGCCATTACCTCACGGAGCGGCTGGCCGCGCTGCCGCGGCCCGTGAAGGTGACGCGCATCGGCTTCGGCCTGCCGAGCGGCGGCGGCGTGCTGTATGCCGACTCGGTGACGCTGAAGAGCGCGCTCGAGGGCCGGCGCGCGTATTCCTGAGCGGCGTCAGGTCCGGGGGCGCGGAGTATGCTGCGCGCTCATGGGGTCGTTCGGGATGAAGCGGTGGCGGGAGCGTTGGATGACACGCCTAGCCCTTCTTTGCCGGCGCGTTCGCGTCGGGTTGCAGCTTCAGCCACCGCAGCGCCGTGGCTGCGTTGCGAAAGACCGCGACCTCGGTGTCCCGCTGCTGGTTCAACAGCTCGAACATGCGGGCCATGCCATACTGCTCGTTGGTCTCCGCGACGACGGCGGTTTTCACCCGATTCTTCAACTTCACCTTGGCGCGCTGGGTTGAGAGCTCGTGGAGATCGCGGAAGTTGACCTGCATCTCCTTGACGGCGGCCACATCCACGTAGCGGTGCAGCGACGCCTTGGACGTCCCTTCCAGCTTCGTCAGGAAGGCCGCAATTTCCGCCACGTCCTTGACGGTGACATTACCAGAGAGGACCAGGCTTACATGATCAGGGTAGATTTTGGCCGTATGGGGCATGGGGATAATTCCACCGTGTCAACAGCAGGGCCCGCGCCAGCGCCGCCGCGCCCAAGTTACAACTTCCGGCAGATTTCGGATTCGCCCAGGGATCCGCCGCGCTCGGCGGCTGGGGGAGATCAAAGTCATGTGGGCGTGGCGGGGGGAGCCTTGGTGGCTGGTGCGGGCGGAGGGAGTCGAACCCTCCTCTCATGCTTGGGAAGCACACATAATAGCCGATATACTACGCCCGCGACGCAACCAACAGGTCTGGGAAGTAGCCGCCTCGCCCCGCGCCGGTCAAGCCCGCAGGAAATCGTGCAGCGGACCGGGCCGCCGAGGGGGCGCCCGGGTCACGGCGCGATGGCGGGCACGAAGGGCGGGGCCGAGTGCGCCTTGGCGGTGACGGGCAGCTCGAACCAGAAGCGGGCGCCGGTGCCGGGCGTGCTTTCAACGCCGGCCGTGCCGTCGAGCCGTTCGGCGATGCGCCGGACGATGGAAAGCCCGAGGCCATGGCCGCCGGCGCGCACGGAGGAGATCCGCGTGAAGGGGACAAACATCTTCTGCTGGGCTGCGGCATCCAGGCCCGGACCCTCGTCCTGCACCCAGAAGCGCGCGGTGCGGCCGTCGGGGCGGGTCTCGCCGCCGAGGGTGATGCGGGCGTGGGGCCCGCCGTATTTCACGGCATTGCTCAGGTAGTTGACCCAGATCTCGACCACCCACGGGCCGTGGCCGACGGCCACGGGCCAGGTCGCGGAGGTCTTGATCGTGGCGCCGTGGCGCTGGATCAGCTGCTCGATCCGCGCGGTGGCCTCGGTGACGATGGGCGCCATGTCGAGCGGCAGGGAGTCCACCCGTTGGCGGCGCACCCCGGCGAGGACCAGCAGTTCGTCGATGATGTTGTTGAGCCGGGCGGCCGCATGGATCGCCTCGCCCACAGTGCGCTTCATCCGGTCGGTGTCGCCCTTGTCGATGGCCGAGGACAGCATCTCGAGGTGCATGTACAGCGTGCTGAGCGGATTTCGCAGGTCGTGTGCCACGGTGTGGGAAAAGGCGTCAAGCTCGTCGACCAGGGCCTTCTTTTCCAGTCGGGCCATGACCGACCGGAGCACCTCGTCCTCGGTGAACGGCTTGGTGATGTAGTCGTCGGCGCCGAGTTCCATGCCGTGCCGCGACGCGAGCCGGTCGGCCTTGGCGGAGAGGATGATGACGGGCACGGAGCGCAGGGCGGCGTCAGCGTGGAGCTGCTCGATGAGCCCGTAGCCGTCGAGCCCGGGCATGGCGATGTCAGTCAGGATGAGCGTGGGCGGGTTGCGCCGCGCGGCGGCAAGGGCCTCGTCCCCATTTGTCGCGGCGACGGCGGTGTAGCCGTTCAGTTCGAGCAGGTCCACCAGCGTGCGGCGGACCGCCTCGTCGTCCTCGGCGACGAGGACGGTGACTCCTTCGTGGTTAAGCATGGGGTGCGGCAGTGGGTGCCACTGCACGATACGGCAGTTCGACCACAAAGCGAGTGCCCGCGGCAGACAGCGATTCCACGGACACCGCCCCGCCCAGCAGGTCGATCATGCGCTTCACGATGTTGAGGCCGAGGCCGGTGCCCTTGATGTGGCCGACGTTCGAGCCGCGCTCGAAGGGCTCGAAGATGCGGGCGAGGTCGGCGGCTGGCACGCCGATGCCGCGATCCTCGACCGTGATCCGCACGTGCTGGGCGTCGGCCCGGACCGAGACGGTGATGGGGGCGCCGGCGGGGGAATAGCGCACGGCATTGCTGAGGAGGTTGGAAAAGATGTGGTGCAGCAGCCCGGCGTCGCTGGTGATCGGACCAGCCAGGTCGGCAACCTGCAGCTCGATGGGGTGGGCGCTGCGGTCGCCCATGCGGATCTCGTCGATGACGGACCGCAGGTGCCCCGCCAGGTCGAGGGAGGCGAGCTGCAAGGTGAGGCGGTGGGCCTCCATGCGGTTCAGGGTCAGGAGGTCGTCGAGCATCTCGGTCATGCGCCGCAGGGAACCGCTGGTGCGCGCGAGCAGTTCGTGCCGCTTGCGGGACTCAGCCGGTCGAAGTGGTTGGTCAGGAGCTCCACCGAGCCGATCGCGGCGGCCATGGGCGTGCGGAATTCATGCGAGGTCACGGAAATGAAGCGCGACTTCATCTCGGAGACCTGGCGCTCCCGCTCGAGCATCGCGGCGGCCTCGGCCTCCAGGCGGCGGCGCTCGGTGATGTCGCGCACGAACACGACGAACTCCTCGGTTCCGCTCGGCGCGACGCGCAGCTCGACCGCGACGGTCCCGCCAGGGATGTCCAGTTCGCTCTCTGCGGTGAGGGTGCGGTTTTCCCGCAGGGCGCGGCGCCCGAGGGGCAGGCTCAGGTCCACCAGCGAGGCGGGCGCGGCGGCGGCGGAGGGTGCGCCACGCTCGCGGTCGAGGGCGATCAGGCCCGGCGAATCGTGGGCCCGCTGGTAATGGAGCACCGTGCGGTCGCCGCGCAGGCGCATCACGATGTCAGGGATCGACTGCAGCAGCGCCTGCACCTCCTGGTTGCGGCTGGCGAGCTCGGCGGTGCGCAGGGTGACTTGCGACTCAAGCTCGGCGTTGAAACGGACCAGGGTCTCGCGGGCGTCAACCTGGGCGGAGATGTCCTGAAGAATGCACAGGTGGCCCAGCGGCCGCCCGGCGGCATCGGTTTCGAGCTTGCTCGCAATCAGGCCCCAGAAGCCGCGCCCGGCGGCGTTCACGAAGCGCACCTCCTGCGGGGTGACCGGCGGTGGCGCGACTGGCTGGGATGGCCGTCCCGGAGTGAATTCCTGCCAGTGCCGGCCGTTCAGGGCGTCGACCGGCTGGTCCAGCATGGCGGCGAGGAAGCGGTTGGCGTGGATCAGGCGGCCGTCGAGCGTGGTCTCGAACATGCCCACCTCAGCGTGATCGAAGATCGCCCGGAAGCGCTCCTCGCTCTGGCGGAGGGCGACCTGCACGCGGCTGCGCTCGGTGATGTCCTCCTTCAGCGCGACGTAGTGGCTTGCCTTCCCGGTGGAATCGAGGATGGGCGCGATGATGGCCAGCTCCACGTAGACCTCGCCGTCCTTCTTCCGGTTGTGGAGCTCGCCGCGCCAGACCCGGCCGTCGACCAGGGTGCGCCACATCTCGGCGTAGGTCTCGGGTGGGGTGAGGTTGGCCTTGAGCATGCGCGGGTTCTGGCCCCGCACCTCATCAAAGGCGTAGCCCGTGATGTGGGTGAAATAGGGGTTCACGTATTCGATCCGACCATTGAGGTCGGTGATCACGATGGAGACCGGAGCCTGCTCGAGGGCCCGGGACATTTTGCGCAGCTCCGCCTCGGCCCGCCGGCGTTCGCTGATGTCGCGGGTGATGCCGAGCAGGCGGGTGTAGCGCCCATGCTCATCAGGCATCAGCGTCGAGACGACCTCGGTGTCGAGCAGCGAGCCGTCGCGCCGCAGGAATGCAACTTCGTCGACCTGATGGCGCGCGGACTCGTCGCCGGACACGAGGGCGGCCACGCGGCTGGCGATCTGGCTGGTCAAGTGGGCCTGGGTCTCCGGGGGCTGAAATTCCAGCATCGGGTGGCCGATCATCTGATCCGGAGTGAAGCCGCGCTGCTTCAGGGACGAGGGGCTCACGTAGGTGAAGAGGCCGGTGGACAGGTCGCCGAGCCAGATCATGTCCGGCGTGTTGTCCGCGATGAAGCGGTAGCGCTCCTCGCTGTCACGCAGCGCCTGCTCCATCCGCTTGCGTTCCGTGACTTCCGACCAGTAGCCCACGATGGCGAGGGGGGCTCCCAGGTCGTCATGGACCAGCCGAATCTCGTCGTGCATCCAGCGATAGGTGCCGTCGCCGTGATGGAAGCGGTATTCGCGGACCAGGCCGCCGGAGGAAGCCAACTCGCTCATCCCGGCGTCGAGCGCATGCAGGTCATCGGGGTGGACGTGCTTGCGCCAGTGGGCGGAGTCGGAGTGAAAGTCCTCCGAAGTGTAGCCGAGGAGATCGTGGACATTCTGGCTAATAAACGTCACGTCATAGGGCGCGGTGGGCCGCAGTGAAAAGATGACCGCGGGACTGGCGGTCAGCAGGAACTGCATCCGGCTCTCGCTGGCGCGCAGACCGGCCTCCGCGGTCATGCGCTGATTGTCTCGGGCAATGACGTCGAGGGCGAACGACACCTCGTTGGCGGCCTCGTTGAGGAGCGAGATCTCGGACGGGCCGAAAAACCCGGCCTCGGAGGCGTAGACGGTGAGCACGCCCACGGTGACGCCGTCCCGCCGCAGGGGCAGGGCAATCGAGGAGCGGATGCCGCTGCGCGCGGCCCGGACCCGCCAGGGCTGGGTGCCGGGGTCGGTGAAAAAGTCATTGGCCACGTAGATCCGCCCTTCGCGGAAGGCCGTGCCGGCGGGTCCGTGGCCATCCAGGGTGTTCGGATCGACGGAGATGCGGATGCCCTCGACGTAGCGGTATTCGTCCCCGGCCGTCGCCTGGGGCACCAGCAGCTTGGTCGCCGGGTCGGGGCAGCCGATCCAGGCCACGGTGAAGCGGCGAAAGTCGGTGAGGTCGCGGCAGATTTGCGCGAACAGCTCGGACTCGGTTCGCGAGTGCGCGACGGTCTGGCTGATCCGGGTGAGCACCTGGTACATGCCGCTCAGGCGCTCGATCTCGTTCTCGTGGGCCTTGCGCACGGAGCTGTCGCGCACGAGGGAGAGCACGTGGCGCCGACCCTCGAGCTGCACCGCCCGGGCGCTGATCTCGACGGGGAAGACGGTGCCATCCTTGCGCCGGTGGATAGCCTCGAACACATGCGCGCCGATGGTGATGACCCGGCTGAAATCCTCCATGGCCCGGTCAGCATCCCCGCCCCGGAGGTCCCGGGCCTTCAGCTGGAGCATCTCCTCCATCGAGTAGCCGTAGGTGGCCACGGCGCGCTCGTTGGCCTCGACGATTCGCATCTCCTCGTCGATCAAAAAGATCGAGTCATTGGCATGCCGCAGGACGAGGGCGAGGCGCTCGACCGCCGCCACGCGGGCGTGCTCGGCCTGCTGCTCGCGCTGCTGCAGTTCGCGCTGCCTCCGGCGCCAGAGCATGCCCAGAAGCGAGCCGGCGGAGACGACGAGCAGGCCGAGCACGAGGCTGAACTTGAACACCTCGTTCAGCATCGGCGCGTACGCCTCGTTTCGGTCGAGCTTCGCGACCAGCACCCAGGGCAGGCCGGCGACGGGACGGGCCACGGCAAAGACGGGCACGTTGCGGTAGTCGAGTCCCTCGGATAGGTCGTAGGTTTGCTCTTGCACGGCACGGAGGCTGATCGAGTCGGTCTGGTACTTAGTGACGCGGTGCACCGCGGACGCATCGTCCACCGCAAAGCGCCGCTCGTTGAGCAGCACCACAGGCGAGGCGGAGCTGTCGAAGAGGAGAATCTCGCCGGACTCTGAGTGCCCCGGCCACTGTTGGATGGAAGAGAACAGCTGGCCAAAGACATCGATGCGCACCTGGATCGCCCCGGCAAAGGTGTCGTGCTCCGGCAGGAGGATCGGCGCGAACAGGTCGAGCCGGGGCTCATTCGCCACGTTGCGCTCCAGGCTGCCCAACAACGCGCTGTGGGACTGCGGCAGATCCCGGGCCACCTCCGGCGGGACGGGCAGAGTGGTGCTGCCCGCAGGCAGGATCAGGCGTGGGGACAACTGCGCGTCGAGGAGGACCAGGCGCCGGTAGCCGTGGCTGCGGACGATGTTCTCGAAGTAGGGGATGAAGCGAGACCGGTCGCTGTCGTTGAGCCCCCGGGCGAGCGCGGTCGCGAGGAACGGGGTCTGCGTGAAGGCCGTGATGTCGGCCAGCCGCTCGTAGCGCCACGAGGTGATCTGGGCGACCTTGAGGTTCGCCACGCCGATGAGCTCATCGGCGATCTCCTCCCGGCGCTGCTCGCGATGGTAGCTGAGATAGGCGTAGCTCGCCACGCCGAGCAGCGCCGCGGCGATCACGACCACCAGGTCCACGTTGCGCCGCAGGTGGCGATCGCGCAAGTCAACCGATCCCTCGTCGAGGGGATTGAGGTCCAGCAGGAGGCGGTGCAGGCGGGGTCGCAGCCCGAACCCGAGTGCGAGGGCCAGGCTCAGGCAGCCGATGGCGGCAGCGGTGTAGGGGGCCACGTGCGCGCGCGAGTCGCCGAGCAACAGCGGCACGCCGGCCGCCTGCCCCAGGATGCTGACCGCGCACAGGACCAGCAGCAGGGTGGCAACGGCAAACCCGACGGTGCGCCAGGGCCGGCCGGCAAACCTGACCGTGGCCAGCATGGCGAGATCGGAGGCCAGGATGATCAGCAGCGTGCCGGAGGCCGACGACATGTGCGTCGCGAAAGGCAGGAGGGGCGTGAGATCCCAGAGCGGCACCTGCGCCGGAGTTTTGGTCAGGCCCAGCGCGAGGCACCAGAGGATCGTGATGCCGGCGAGGAGGTGAGACGTGCAGCGGGCCCAGAACCGCTCACCGCGCAGCAGCCAGAAGAGCAAGGAGCCGCTCAGCACCAGCAGCGCCACCGCGACACTGGGGGCCATGATGGCCGAGCCGCGGTCGTACCAGTCCTGCGGCAACAGATGCGCACGGACGGCCGCGCCGCGGAGCGCCAGTCCGAGGGCGACGATCACGGCCACCACCATGGTCCGGCGTTCGCCCGGCGAGGGTGTCAGAGGAATGGCGGGTGGGGACGGCGACGGGGTCATGGCCAAGGTTCGAACGCACCCAGCATAGTGATACAGCCGGTGCCACACCACGCATTTCTTGCCTCATGACGTGCGTAAAGTGCGGGCCCGGCGATCGGGTCGAAGGTAACGCACCCGCCCGTCAGGATCCTAGCTTCAGGCGGCCTGGCGCCGGATGACGCCGACGACCACGCCCTGCGACTCGAGGCGCGCGGGCACGATGTCGGCGTAGCGCGGGTTCGCGGCGCGGAGCAGGGTGCGGCCCTTTTCGCGGAGATAGGTCTTCAGTGTGGTGGTGGTCTCGTCCACCAGCGCGGCGACGATCTCGCCCGGCCGGGGGTCGCGGCGCACGAGCGCGACGAGATCGCCGTCGAGGATGTGGGCTCCGATCATCGAGTCGCCGGTCACGCGGAGAAACCACAGCTGGCCCGGCCGGACGCGCCGGAGGCCGAAGATCGCGGGGTCAAGGGTGATCAGGTCCTCGGGCGCCTGCTCCTGCTGGGCGGGGAGGCCGGCGGGGATGGCGCCGTAGACGGGCGCGGTGAAGAGGTGGCCCTGGACCTGCGTGGCCTTGGAGCCCCACTTGCCGTCGGCCATCTTGTCCAGGTGCGACTTGCGGGCGAGGGCCTGCAGGTGCTTGTGGATCGTGGGCTGGCTGCACTGGAAGGTGCGCGCGATCTCCCGCGTGGAGGGCGGCACGCCCTGGCTGCGCTGGTACTCGTGGACGAAGTCGAGCACCTCTTCCTGGCGTTCGGTGAGCATGGGCTGTCGGGTGATAGGCTGTCATCTGATAGCCGTTCGGCGGGCCCGCAAGCTCATTCCGCGCGCGCCGCACCCCAAGAAATGCGCAGCGCCGGAGGTCGACACGCGCCGGGGCGCGACGCAGACTCGGGCCATGAAGACCCGCATCGGCATCCTCACGGGCGGCGGAGACTGCCCCGGTTTGAACGCGGTGATCCGCGCCGTGGTGAAGTCGGCCGCCAAGCGCGGCTGGGAAACCCTCGGCATCTACGGCGGCTTCGAGGGCCTGCTGCGGCCGACGAACACCAAGGTGCTCGACTACACCCAGATGGACGGCCTGCTGTACACCGGCGGCACGATCCTCGGCACGTCGAACAAGGGCCGGTTCTCCGCGAAGGCCGGCCACGGCGAGTCGCGGGCGATCGACCCGGCGATCCTCGCCGAGGCGCGCGCCGGCTTCGAGGAGCTCGGCCTGCGGGCGCTCGTGGTCGTCGGCGGCGACGGCTCGCTCAGCATCGCGCAGCAGTGCCTGGAGGCCGGCATCCCCGTCGTCGGCGTGCCGAAGACCATCGACAACGACATCGAGGGCACGGTGGTCACGTTCGGCTTCGACAGCGCGGTGGCGTTCGCGACCGACGCGCTCGACCGCCTGCGCTCGACGGCGCAGAGCCACGACCGCGTCATGGTCGGCGAGGTCATGGGCCGCTACGCCGGCTGGATCGCCGCGCATGCCGGCATCGCGGGCGGCGCCGACGCCATCCTGATCCCCGAGATTCCCTTCAGCTACGAGGCGGTCTGCAAGGTCGTGCGGGACCGCGAGGCCCTGGGCAAGCGCTTCTCGCTCGTGGTCGTGGCCGAGGGCGCGCGCGAGGCGGGCCGCGGCTATGTCACGCTCGGCGAGACCGGCGCGATCCGCGAGGCGCGGCTCGGCGGCATCGGCGCGGTGGTGGCCGACGAGATCGGCCGCCGCACCGGCAAGGAGACGCGCGTCTGCGTGCTGGGCCACCTCCAGCGCGGCGGCGCGCCGACGACGTTCGACCGGCTGCTCTGCACGCGCTTCGGCGCGGGGGCGGTGCGGCTGATCACGGAGGAGAAGTACGGCTACATGGTCGCCCACAGCCCGCCGGACACCTCGTGCGTCCCGATCAAGCAGGCGGTCGGCCGCCTGCGCACCGTGCCGCTCGACTGCGACATCATCCGCACCGGCCGCGAGCTGGGGATCAGCTTCGGCGACTAGCCGGCGCGCCGGCCGTCTTGGCCGGGACGACCACCACCGGGCACGGCGCCTTCAGCAGGATGCCGTGCGTGGTGCTGCCCACGAGCAGGTCGTAGAAGGCAGTGTGGCCGTGCGAGCCGAGCACGAGGTAGTCGGCCTTGACCTGCTCGGCCTGCGCGAGGATCTCCGTGACGGGCACGCCGTTCAGCTGGACGGTCTCCACGGCGACGCCCGCCTGCTGCAGGCGCTCCGCGAGCCGGTTGAGCTGCTTGGCGGAGGCCTTCTCGCTCACGGCGGCGATCTCGCTGATGTTCTCGAGGTAGGGGGCGTACTCGCTGGTGATGATCGGGGGCTGCGAGACGTGGAGCAGCACCACGCGCCCCTCCTGCGTGCGGGCGAGGGTGGCGGCCGCGGCCACCACCGCGTCGGTGATGCCGGAAAAATCAATCGGGGTAAGAATCGTCTTCATGGACGCAGTTTAGCACCAAACGCCCGTTTGCGCACCGCGTCTGTTGCGGTCGGTTGGGCGGATTTTGCCCTGACATCGGGATTGCCCGGCCGCCGCAGCGGGCCTTGAGTGCGGTCACCCCATGAGTTCCCTGACCCGGCGCGAGATGATCAAGAGCACGGCGGTGGCGCTGGCCGGCACGGCGGCGTGGCGCGCGGTGGCGGCGGAGCCCCCGGCGTCCGCGGCCAGCGGACGCATTCCCCTGGTCCATGTCGCGGACCTGTACCACCCGCCGCAGGACCCGGACGACCACATCGACCTCGCCACGGCGGCGGCGCTGCCGGAATTCGACCTGCGCGGGGTGCTGCTGGACTGCTCGCGCAAGTTTCTCGAGCCGGCGCCGGCGGGCTGGGATGTGGCGCGGGATCCCGGCTTTGTGCCGGTGGCGCAGCTGGCCTGGCTCACCGGCCGCGCGATCCCGGTGGCGGCCGGACCGTTGGACGCGCTGCGCAGTCCCGCGGACGACGCCCGCGACCGCCCGGCGCGCGAGCAGGCGGCCATCACGCTGCTCCTCGATCTCCTCGCGCAGAGCCATGAGCCCGTGGTGCTGTTCCTGACCGGCTCGGCGCGGATCGTGACCGCGGCCTACAACCGCGATCCGGCCCTGCTGCGGGCCAAGACGCGCGCGGTCCTCCTCAACGCCGGCGCGACCGGCGGCCCGAAGCGCGAATGGAACGTGCAGCTCGACGCGGCGGCGTTCGTGGGGCTGTGGCAATCGGGCCTGCCGATCCACTGGTATCCCTGCGCGACGGAATCCGGGGCGTTCGACCCCGCGGCGGAGCGCGGCACGTTCTGGCGCGCGGCCCACGCCGACCTGTTCCGCGATCTCCCGGCGCCGCTTGCGCGCTGGTTTGCCTATGCGATCTCCGGCAGCGGCCGCGGCGACATCCTGCATGCGCTGACCGACGGGCCGAGCGGCGCGCCGGTGTGGGACCACGCCCTCGCCGGCCCGCGCAACCTCTGGTCCACCGCCTCCCTGGTGCTGGCGGCCGGGCGGCGGCTGGCCCGGACCAAGGATGGCTGGCGCTTCCTGCCCGCCGCCGCGGTGGGTGATCAGCCGACCTGGCCCCTGCACCTCGATCCGATCAACGCCACCGTCAACGAACAAGGCGCGGTGGCCTGGCAGCTCACGTCCGCGCCCACGCCTTGCCGCCTGTTCGGCCGCCAGTCTGGCGCCGATTATGCCCGGGCGATGGCCGAGGCGCTCAACGCGCTGCTGCGGGATTTCCCCGGGTAAGGCCGGAGCAGCGTCCTACGCGTCGTACAGCGCGCGCAGCTCGGCGTCGGTCCGGCGGAGGCGCAGGGCGAGCGCGCGTGCGAGGCGGGCGAAGACCTTGACCCCGACCACGGGATGCGCCCGGGACATCTCGTCGAAGCGCGCCCGGGAAATGACGAACAGGTCCGCGGCCGCCGTGGCCGTGGCGGTGGCGGAGCGCTGGCCCCGGTCGAGGAACGCGACCTCGCCGAAGAAGTTCCCGCGGCCAAACGAAGCGATGTTGTGGTAGTTGCCGCCCCGCAGTGGCAGGGTGATGCGCACCACGCCGCGGCGCACGAGGTAGAGCTCGTCCGCCGGCGCGCCGCTCTGGAAAATGACCTCGCCGGCCCGGTAGCTGCGCGCCTCGGCGCAGGAGGCCAGCGCCTCGAGCGCGTGCTCCGCGGAGAAGTCGCGGCAGAGGTCGAACTCCGCCAGCGCCAGCGGCGGCCCGTCCGCGGCGCGGTCGGGCAGCTTCTCGGCCAGCAGCCGGTCCTCGGTCCAGCGCAGCGCATCGTCGAGCGTCTCGAAGCGGCGCCCGCCCGCCGGGCCCGTCATCAGGCCGAGCTGCGTGAGATACTCCTGCAGCTCGTGCCGCGGCGGCAGGCGGCTGAAGATGAGGCACCCGCCGCGCTCGGCCAGCACGGCCTCGAACTGCTGGAAGAGGTGCACCGCGGTGTAGTCCATCGCCTGCACGCGGCGCAGGTCGAGGATCAGGTAGCGGCACGCCGCCAGGTCCGCCGCCAGCTCGGTGCGCAGCTGGTCGGTGGTGCCGAAGAACAGGCTGCCCTGCAGCTCGCACACGACCGTCTGCCCGCCGAACTCGTGCAGCACGGCCTGCTCGGCCGCGAGGTGGTGCTGGGTGGAGGAGAGGACGTTGCCGGCCGATTTGCGGCGGATGACCGACCCGTGGATCTGCTCGCGGATGAACAGGAGCATGGACAGCGCGACGCCGGCGCCCGCCGCGGCCATGAGGTTGGCGCCCACGGCGACGACCACGACGGTGGCGACCACCGCGAAGTCGAGCTGGGTCGCGCGCCACCGCAGCAGGCGGAACGAGTGCCAGTCCACCATGCGGACCGCGACGACCAGCAGGATGCCGGCGAGGGCCGCCACCGGGACCCACGCGATGAGGTTCCCGAGGAGGAGGGCGGCGACGAGCGTGAATGCGCCGGCGAGCATGCCGGACAGGCGCGTGCGGCCGCCGCTGTCGATGCTGACGAGGGTCGCGCCCATCATGCCCGCGCCCGGCATACCGCCGAGCAGCGCCGAGACGAGGTTGCCCGCGCCCTGGCCGACGAGCGTGCGGTCCGAGTTGTGCCGGCTGCGCGTGAGGGTGTCGACCACCACGCAGGTCTTCAGCGTGTCCACGGAGAGCAGGACGGAGAGGGTGAGGGCCGGGACGAGCAGCGGGCGGAGGTCCGCCAGCCGGAGGCCGGCGAGGGCCGCGCCGGCGCCGAACACGCCGCTGAAGAGCCCGCCGCCCCCGCCGCCCACCGGGCCGATCACGAGCGGATTGCCGGCCAGCCGGAGCAGCTCCGGCCGGAAGGCGCCGAGCGCGAAATAGGCCACCAGGCCCGCGAACAGGCCGAGGATGGTGGCGGGCACCGCGCGGGTGAGCTTGGGGCCGAGCAGCATGGCGGCGACGGTGGCCCCGCCGACGACGATGGCGGGCAGCTGCCACTGGGTGAAGTCGGCCAGCCCGGCGCCCGTCCCGAGAAACTTCGGGAGCTGGCTGAGGAAGATGAGCACGCCCACGCCGCTCAGGTAGCCTGAGACGACCGGGTAGGGGATGTACTTGATGAGCCGCCCGCCGCCGATGAGCCCGTAGGCCAGCTGCAGCGCGCCCGAGAGCACGGCGATCACCAGCAGCAGGACGATGATGCGGTCGGGCGCGACCGGTCCGCCGGGCGCGGCCAGCAGCCCGGCGGCGAGCGAGGCGAGCACGGCGCCGGCGGGTGCGCACGGCGCGGAGATCAGGCGCGGCGCGCCGCCGAACGCGGAGGCGATCACGCCCAGCACCACCGCGCCCACGAGCCCGGTGCGGACGCCGTAGGCCGCGTAGTCCGGGCCCAGCAGCGTGTAGACCGCCAGGCCGTAGGCGATGGACGACGGCAGCGCGACGAGCATGGCCGCGAAGCCGCCCCAGATCTCGCCGGCGAGGGGGAAGCGGGGCTGGGCCGGGGGTGGCGGCATCGGCGGCGAGCTTGGCACGGGCGGGGGCATAATCAATCCTCGCGGATTGCCGCGTGACGGCTCAGAGCGCCGCGGTCAGGCGCTCGACGATGGTGCGGAGGATCTGGACGCGGGCGAATTTCTTGTCGTTGCCCGCGACGAGCGTCCAGGGCGCGAACTCCGTGCTGCACTTCGCGACCATCGTGTCCACGGCCCGCGCGTATTCCGGCCACTTCTCGCGGTTGCGCCAGTCCTCCTCGGTGATCTTGTACTGCTTGTAGGCCACGGCCTGGCGCTCGCGGAAGCGGCGGAGCTGCTCGGCGGGGCTGAGGTGCAGCCAGAACTTGTGCACGATCACGCCGTGCTCGGCGAGCTGCTCCTCGAAGTCGACGATCTCGCCGTAGGCGCGGCCCCACTGCTCGGGCGTGGCAAAGCCCTCGACGCGCTCGACCAGGACGCGGCCGTACCAGGAGCGGTCGAAGAGCGTGGCCTGGCCGGCCCGCGGCAGGTGGCGCCAGAAGCGCCACAGGTAGTGCTGCGCGCGCTCCTCGTCGGTCGGCGCCGCGATGCCCACCACCTGGTAGAGTCGTGGGTCCATCGCCTGCGTCACGCGCCGGATCGCGCTGCCCTTGCCGGCGGCGTCCCAGCCCTCGAAGACGAGCACCATGGAGCGGCGCTGCTCGTGCAGCGCCCACGCGAGCTTGGCGAGCCGGCCCTGCTCCCGGGCGAGGGCCTTCTCGTACTCGCGCTCGGTGAGCTTCCGGGTGAGATCCACCTTCGCGAGCACCGAGGAGGCGGACGGCGCGGGGGCCGCGGACGCGGCGCGGACCGGCGCGGACGGCGGCGGCGGCGCGGCCGTGAGCCGCGCGGTGAGGGCGTCGAGGAGGACCTGACCCGCGGTGAGCTCCCGGAAGCGGCGGTCCGTCGCCTCGATCAGGTGCCACGGCGCGGCGGGCGTGTCGGTGCGCCGCAGGGCGCGGCCGGAGACCTTGATGAAGCGGTCGTAGAGCTTGAAGTGCTTCCAGTCGTCGGGCGCGAGGCGGCCGTCGCGCTCGAGCTGCCGCAGCCGCTCCTTCTGCCCGGCTTTCGGCAGGTGGAGCCAGAGCTTCACGATCAGCGCGCCCTCGGCGGACAGCATCTGCTCGAAGGCGACGATGCGGTCGAGGGCCGTGTCGAACCGGCTCGCCTTGGTCTCGTGGCGGACGCGCCGCAGGATCGGCTCGGTGTACCAGGAGCCGAAGCAGATCGCCATCCGGCCGCGGGCCGGCAGCGCGCGCCAGAAGCGCCAGTACGGCGGGCGCTCGCGCTCCTCGTCGCTCGGGTTCCAGAACGCGTGCGTGCTCACGCCGCGGGGGTCGAGCCACTCGTTGAGCCGGTGGACCAGCTCGCCCTTGCCGGCGCCGTCGGCGCCGGAGACGATGACGATCACCGGGAATTTTCGCGTGCGGAGCTCGAAGTGCGCCTGGAGCAGCCGGGTGCGCAGCTTCGGTGCCGCGGTCTCGTAGCGGGCCGGGGTGATGGTGCGGCCGAGTTCGGCAGCAGCAAACATGGGATTAGGCCGGGGTGTTGGCCTCGGCGGGGGTGGGGGTGCGGATGGCGGCGAGGCAGCGGGCCGTGATGTTGGCCACGGAGCCCTCGCCCTCGATCTCATGCAACAGGCCGGCGCGGCGGTAGTAGGCGATGAGCGGCTCGGTCTGGCGGTGGAAGGTGGCGAGGCGGGCGCGCACGGTGTTCGGGTTGTCGTCGTCGCGCTGGTAGAGCTCGCCGCCGCAGGTATCGCATTTTCCGGTCTGGCGCGGCGGCTGGAAGTCGACGTGGTACGGCGCCTGGCAGTCGCGGCAGATCAGCCGGCCCGAGAGCCGGCGGACGATGGCCTCGTCGGTCACCTTGATGTAGAGCACGTGGCTGAGCCGGCGGTTGAGCCGCGACACCATCTCCATCAGCGCCGAGGCCTGCGGCAGCGTGCGCGGGAAGCCGTCGAGCACGAAGCCCGGGTGCGTGTCGGGCCGCGCGAGGCGCTCCTCGACCATGGACTCCGTGACGTCGTCCGGGACCAGTTCGCCGCGGTCCATGTACGTGCGGGCCAGCCGGCCCAGTTCGGTGTGGCGCTTGAGGTTGTCGCGGAAGAGGTCGCCGGTGGCGAGGTGCGGGAGCTTGAGCACGGCGCAGAGCCGCTCGGCCTGCGTGCCCTTGCCGGAGCCGGGGCCGCCGAGCAGGACGAGGTCGAGGCTGGGCCGCGCGAGGTGCGCGGGCAGCTGCGCGAGGCGCTCGGTGGCGATGATCCCGGCGGCCTGGGCCCGCGTGGCGAACGGCGCATGGCCGTCCTCGAGCGCGGCGAGGAACTCGGTGAGCCGGCCGCCGACCTCGGCGGGCGTGCCCTCGCCGTTGACGATGGCGAGGTGGCCGCTGTCGGTGTAGTGCTCGAGCAGCGGGCCGGTGGTGCGGTGGAACACGCGCAGGCGCGTCTCCACCAGCGCCGGCGTGTCGTCGGGCCGCGGCAGGAGGTCGCCGTGGCAGAGGTCGCAGTACCCGGCCTGCAGCGGCGGGTGCAGCGTGCGGTGCCAGGGAGTGTTGCAGTGGCGGCAGATCACGCGCCCGGCCAGCCGCCGGGTGATCTCGGCGTCCGAGGCGCGCAGGTAGATGACGGCGTCGAGCGGCAGGTTGAAGCGCTGGAGCAGCCCGTCGAGGAACCGCGCCTGCTCGACCGTGCGGGGGAAGCCGTCGAACAGGATGCCCTGCCACGGCGGGTGCTGCTCGCACCACTCCTCGATCATGGCGTCGACGACCTCGTCGGGCACGAGCTCGCCCTGCTCCATGTACCGGCGGGCGAGGAGGCCGAGGGCGGTGCGCGACTGCAGGTGCTCGCGGAACAGCTCGCCGGTGGCGATGTGATGGAGGTCAAAGCGCGCGCAGAGCGCGGCGGCATGGGTGCCTTTGCCGACACCCGAGGGTCCGATGAGCGCAAGGTTCATGACCGGGAGTTTTGGTGGTTACGGGCGGGAAGACCGGCCGGGAGGCGCAAGATCCCTGCCAGCCCCCGTCCACGGGACGGGAGGCAACGGCTCACGGAGAAACGGTGTCCGGGGAAGTTCGTTGGCCCCGGGAGTATCGCACATCGCCCCGCGCCGGGCTTCGCATTTCTTGGCAAAAGCGGCGCGGCGGTTGGGCGCCTCAGCGCGCCGCCCGCGGTCGCGCGACCCAGACCGCCAGGCCCATGACCGCGCCGCCAAGCAGGAGCCGCGGCAGGTTGGCGTGCTCGCCGAAGAACAGGAGGGAGCAGACGACGCCGAGGGGGACCTTGGCATTGTTGAAGACCGCGAGGGTGCCGACGTTCACCTGGGTGGCGCCGCGGTTCCACCCGAAGAAGCAGGCGCCCGAGGCGATGACGCCGAGGTAGGCCAGCACGCCCCACTGCGTCGCCGTCACGTGCACGGCGCCCCAGTCGGTCAGCACCAGCGAGCCCGCGGCGCAGACCGCGAGCGCGCCGGCGCAGGGCAGCGCGAAGAGCGCGGTGTCCGGGATCCCGGCCGGCAGCCGGGCCCGCTCGCGCCGCCAGGCGAGCTGGCCGGCGGCGAAGCAGAGGTTGGAGGCCTGCAGGAGCATGAAGCCGCGGAACAGCGGGCCCTCCGGCGGGGCCTGGTACCAGACGGCGGCGGAGCCGAGCAGCGCGAGCAGCGCCGCGAGCAGGTGGCGCGGGGCCCAGCGCCGCTCCATCGCGGCGGCCAGCAGCGCGACATAGAGCGGCGTGGTGAGCGTGAAGAGCACCACCGCGTAGGCCGGCAGGTAGCGGTACGAGCGCTGGTAGAGCAGGTACATCAGCCCGAACTGGGCCGCGCCCACCAGGGCGAGCCGGGCCATGGCGCGCGGGCTCAGGCCGCGCGTCCGCAGCCACGGCAGGAAGACCAGCAGCGCCAGCGCGAGGCGCAGGGTCGCGACCGCGGTGCTGTCGATCCCGGCCAGCTGGCCCTTGATCAGCCCGAAGGAGAACGCCCAGACCAGCGAGACGAGGAGAAGGAGCGGCATGGCGGGATGCGGCTCAGACCCGGAACAGGGCGCCGAGCTTCCGGCCCAGCAGCGCGCTCAGGGCGGCGATCGTCAGGCCGAGGAACAGCATGGCCCAGACACCGAGGGCGCTGGCGATGAACTTGCCGTCGCCGAGGAGCTGGAAGAGCTCCATGATCGCCTTCGTGATCGGGTAGAACGCCTGCTTCTGCGCGAGCACGAGCGAGTCGCTCACCTCCAGCATGGCGAAGGAGAAGGCCAGCAGTCCGCCCGCGATGAGGTTGGCGGCGATCAGCGGCAGGGTGACCTTGACCATCGCCTTGAGCGGCGGGCAGCCGAGGTTTTGCGCGGCCTCCTCCAGCGTCTCGCTCGTCTGCTGGAACCCCGCCGCCGCGGCGCGGACCACGTAGGGCAGCCGGCGCACCGAGTAGGCGAGGATCAGCAGGATCGTGGGGTTGCGCGCGGGGTTGAGGAACGCGAAGAACCGCCCCTCCTGCGCCATGGCGAGGTAGCCGAACGCGAGGACCAGCCCCGGCACGGCGAGCGGGAGCATCGCGAGGAAATCGAGGATCTGGCGGCCGGCGAGGCGGGAGCGGACCACGACGTAGGCGATGGCGATGCCAAGGACCACGTCCACGACGGTGGAGAGGCTCGCGAACTTGAGGCTGTTGGCGATGGCCGGGACCGTGAGGTCGTGCCCGAGCGCGAGCCGGAAGTTGTCGAGCGTGTAGGCCGGCGGCAGGATCGTCGCGTACCACTCGCGGGAGAACGCGACGAGGACGACGCCGGCGTGGGGGAGGATGGCGAGGCCGATGACGCCCGCAAACGCCGCGGTGCAGAGCCAGGCCCGGCCCCGCGGCAGCGCGCGCGGCCCGCCGGTGCTCGTGGCGCGCGCGAGCATGGCGTGGCCCTCGCGGCCGAAGAGGCCCTTGCCGACGGCGTAGATCGCGACCGAGCCGGCGAGCATGAGGGCGACCAGCGCGTAGGGGAACGGGTTGCCGCCGATGTCGCGCAGGCCGTAGTAGATCTGGACGCTCGTCACGCGCGAGTAGTCGAAGATGAGCGGCGTGCCGAGCTCGGTGAACGCCCAGATGAACACGATCGTGCCGCCGGCGAACAGGCCGGGCTGGATGAGCGGGAGGGTGATCCGCCGGAAGCGCCGGAAGCCGGTGCAGCCGAGGTTCTGCGCCGCCTCCTCCATCGCGGGGTCGATGTTGGCGAGGGCGGCGACGGCGTTGAGGTAGATGATGGGGTAGAGCGCGAGCGCCTCGACGAGCGCGACGCCCCAGAACTGGTGCGCCGCGAGCCAGTCGAAGGTCCAGCCGGTCGGCCGCAGGCCCAGGTGGATGATCAGGGCGTTCAGCGCGCCGTACTGCCCGAAGATCTGCCGGATGCCGATGGCACCGACGAAGGGCGGGAGGATCATCGGCACGAGGACCAGCGCGCCGAGCAGCGCCTTGCCGGGGAACAGGAAGCGGTCGCTGAGGAACGCGAGCGGCAGCGCCAGCAGCAGCGCCAGCGTGGTGGCGGCGCAGGCGAGCAGGAAGGAGTTGACCAGGCCGTCGCGGTACGTCGGGTCGGCCAGCAGCGCGGTCAGGAAGGAGGCCGTGAAGTGGCCGTCCGCATCGAGGAAGCCGCCCTGCAGGATCTGCGCGATCGGCCAGACGAAGAACACCGCGAAGAAGGCCGCGGTGCAGGCGAAGACGACGCGGGCGAGCGTATGCGACATCGGCGCGGAGTGTGGTTGGCGCGTGTCGGGCCCGGCAAGGCGGAATTCGGCTCCGGCGGCGGACCGTCCCGCGCGGCCGTCAGCGCCGAGTCGCCCGACGCAGGTGACGCTCGAAGGCGGCGAGCGTCTCGGTGCTCACGTGATGCTCGATGCCCTCGGCGTCGATCTCGGCGGCCTTCTCCGCGATGCCCAGGGACCGCAGGAAACTCACCACCGTCGCGTGCCGCCGCTGGCAGGTGTCCGCGAGCGCGTGGCCCTGGGCCGTCAGGAAAATGGCCCGGTAGGGACGGGCGGTCACGTAGCCGTCGCGCTGCAACCGGGCCAGCGTGCGGTTGACCGTCACATGGGTGACACCCAGCCGCCGCGCCAGGTCCACCACGCGGGCCTCGCCCTGCGCCAAGGCCAGGTCGGCGATGGCCTCGACGTAATCCTCGGCAATCTCCGAGGCGTGCTCGCGCCGGGTCTGCTGCAGGCTCTCCGCCTGCAGGGCGGACGGACGAACGGGTTTCTTGGGGTGGCGCGGGGACGGCTGCACGTGCGGGTATCGAAGCAAGGTTTCGATTGACAAGTCGAGCCGGCAAAATGTAGCACATGCTACATATTGTATAAAACTCTACCAATCACGCGCGTCCTGCTGCTGGCCCTGGCCGGGTGCTGGGCCGGTCCCGCGGGGGCGGCGGATGACGCCGGGACGGGGTCGCCCCCGGTGGCGGGGCGGCTGCGCGAGCTGTCGACGGACCGGCCGGATGTGACTGAAAGCCCGTACACGATCGACGCGGGGCACAGCCAGGTGGAGCTGGACTTTGCCAACCTCACGCAGGATCGCGCGGAGGGGGAACGGTCGACGGCGTGGGAGGCGGCGCCGTGCAATCTCCGGCTGGGAGTGACGGACGACCTGGAGGTCGGGCTGTTTTTGACGCCGTACCGCCGCGTGGAGGAAAAGAACGCGGCGGGCGCCACCCGGACCCGGTCGGGGACCGGCGATGTCGTTTTACGGGGCAAATGGAATTTCACGGGCAACAACGGCGGCACCGCGGTCGGACTGATTGGTGACATCAAGCTGCCGACCGCGACCGCAGGCCTGGGCAATGGCGCGGTGGAGGGGACCGTGCTGCTGCCAGTGAGCTGGGAGCTCGGGGACGGATGGGGGCTTGCCGCGATGACGGGGGTGGATCTCCGCCTCCGGCAGTCCGGCCACGGGCGCGAGGGCGCCTGGATCAACAGTTTCTCATTCGAGCGGGAGCTCACGCCGCATCTCGCAGGCTATCTGGAGCTGGCTGCGGAGAGTGCGGCGGGTGCACCGACGGTGACCTTGGACGCGGGCCTGATGTACAAGCTTGATGCCAACACTCAGCTGGATGGCGGCGTGCAGCGCGGCCTCTCCCGCGCGGCGGACGACCTGCATGTCTTTGCCGGGCTCAGCCACCGACTCTGATGGACGACGCGCCGAAACAAGACATTGCCCCCGACCCGGCGCCCGGCCAAGGCGCCTGGCGGCGCGTCGCGGCAGGCCAGAGCCTACCCGAATCCCATGGCACCATTGCGGTGCCGGTCGGGGCCGGCTTCTGGCGCAAGGTGCTGGCGTTCTCGGGCCCCGGGTTCCTGGTGGCGGTCGGTTACATGGATCCGGGCAATTGGGCCACGGACCTGGCGGGCGGGGCGCAGTTCGGCTACACGCTCCTGTCGGTCATCATGATTTCGAATCTGATGGCCATCCTGCTCCAGCACCTGTGCATCAAGCTGGGAGTGGTCACCGGGCGGGATCTCGCGCAGGCCTGCCGCGACCATTATTCCCGGCCCACCGTCTGGTTCCTCTGGTTTCTCTGCGAGCTGGCCATCGCCGCGTGCGATCTCGCCGAAGTCGTCGGCTCGGCGATCGGCCTGCAGCTCCTGTTTGGCCTGCCCCTGGTATGGGGCTGCGTCATCACGGCCTTCGACGTGTTGATCGTGCTGCTGCTCCAGCACCGCGGCTTCCGCTACATTGAGGCGCTGGTCATCACCCTCATCCTCACGATCGGCGGCTGCTTCGCGGTCGAGCTGTTCCTGGCGAAGCCCGACTTCGGCGCGGTCGTCGGGGGCTTTGTGCCCCGGCTCGAGATCCTGCGCCGTTCGGAAATGCTGTACGTGGCCATCGGCATCCTCGGGGCAACCGTCATGCCCCACAACCTCTACCTGCACTCGTCCATCATCCAGACCCGGAAGTTCCTCAAGAACTCCGCCGGCAAGGCCGAGGCGATCAAGTTTGGCACGATCGATTCCACGTTCGCGCTCATGTTCGCCCTCTTCATCAACGGGGCGATCCTGGTCCTGGCGGCGGCGGCGTTCCATGGGTCGGGCCATGAGCAGGTCGGGGAGATCCAGGAGGCCTACCACCTGCTGGATGGCGTGCTGGGCGTGACCTTTGCCGGCGGCCTGTTCGCCCTCGCGCTCCTGGCCTCCGGGCAGAATTCGACCCTGACCGGGACGCTGGCCGGGCAGATCGTGATGGAGGGCTTCCTCGACCTGCGGCTGCGTCCGTGGCTGCGGCGCCTGATCACCCGGGCGATCGCCATCGTGCCCGCCGTCGTCGTCATCGGCGTGTTTGGCGAGAAACAGAGCACGCAGCTGCTGGTGGCCAGCCAGGTGTGCCTGAGCATGCAACTGGGCTTTGCCTGCTGGCCGCTCATGCGTTTCACCGGCGAGCGGGCCAAGATGGGGGAGTTCGTGAACTCCTGGTGGATCAAGCTGCTGGGGTGGACCGTTACGCTTGTCATTATCCTCCTGAACGTGAAACTCCTCATCGACACCCTACTGCCTGAGTCGTGGACCCGCTGGCTGTACGGCCTGATCGGCATGCAAGCTCCCGGCTGAGGCATCCTCACCATGTACCGCAAAATTCTCGTCGCGCTTGAGAACGGCCCCGCTGACGAGGCGCTGGTGCCGCATGTCGCCGAACTGGCCCGCCGGCTCGGATCAGAGCTGCTGCTGGTGCACGTGGCCGACGGCTGGGCCGCGCGCAACTTCGACCAGCTCAAGCTGGCGGAGTCCGCGGAAATGAAGGCCGACCAGGACTACCTCGATCGCACCGCGCAGCGTCTGCGGGACGCCGGGCTCAAGGTCTCGGCCGAGCTGGCCCTGGGCAATCCACCCACGGAGATCCTCAAGACCGCCGCGCGCCATGCCTGCGACCTGATCGCCATGACCTCGCACGGCCACAAGATCATCGGCGACATCTTCCTCGGCAGCACGATCGATAAGGTGCGCCACAACACGATGATTCCGATCCTCGTGGTTCGCGCCGGCACGGGAACCGCCGCTGCGGCCAGCTGAGCCCGCCGCTCAGGCGCTGAGCGACGTCAGGACCCAGTCCAGCACGGGACTGGCGGTGTCCGCCACGACGACCTGCAGGCCCGTGGTCAGGCCGGAGGGCAGGGGCACGGGCACGGTCAGGACCGGACGCCCGCCGATGCTCGCCGGGGCCGTGAGGGCCAGGATCCGCAGGCGGTTGGCGAGCGTGCAATCCGCCTTGCGGAGCGCGCCGCAGGGCGAGGCCGGCAGCACGAGAAAATCGAAGCGGCGGAAATACTCGGTCCACACGCCGCGCAGGGCGTGGGCGGACCGGTCGGCGGCCGCGCGTTGATCCGCGGTCTGCGCGGGTCCGCGCTGGAGCCTTTGCCAAACGTAGGGATCGTATCGCGCCGCAAAACGCTCGGCCCAGGCCCGGTGGACCTGCCAGGCCTCGTCCGCCACGATGGTGTTGTACGCCTCGACCGCGCCGGCAAAGGCGGCGCGCAGGGTGTCCCGCGTCACGGCGTCGGCGGGCGGTGCCAGCCGGGCCGCGGCGATGGAGAGGGCCGCCGCGACCTCCGGGTCGAGCCCCGGCAGCTCGAGATAGCAGCCGGCGGGCGGGCGGGCCGCCGGGGTGAGCCCGATCAGCGCGCGCGTGGCGGTCGCGAGGTCGGCGGCGTTGGCGGTGAACCAGCCGGCGGTGTCAAAGCTCGGGGCGAGCGGAAAGGCGTCGGCGATGAAGGCATCGCGCGGCGTGAGCCGGAGGCCGAACAACCCGCAGAAGGCGGCGGGCAGGCGCACCGAGCCGCCCGTGTCGGTGCCGATGGCCAGCGGGACAATCCCGGCGGCAACAGCCGCGGCGGAACCCGAGCTGGAGCCGCCGGTGGTGCGGCCCGGGAAACGGGGATGCTCGCAGTCGCCGTAGTGCGGGTTCTCGCCGGTGATGCCATAGGCGAACTCGTGCAGGTGCGTGCGTCCCGCATAGGCCGCGCCGGCGGTGGCCAGCCGCCGGACCAGCGCGCTGTCCGCCGTCGGGGTGGGGTGCACCTCGGGCAGGAAGGCGGAGCCGGCGAACATGGACTGACCGGCGACGGGATAGAGGTCCTTGAGCAGGTAGGGCACGCCGGCCAGCGGGGCGGTGCGGTCCGCCGCGGCGAGGGCCTGGGCGAGCGGGGCCTCGTCCACGAGCGAGGCGAGGGCGGCGCGCTGCTGGGCCGGCGAGAGGCGGGTCCGCGCGCGGTCGTGCACGGCGCGGGCGGCCGCACCCGGGGCGAGCTGCTGCCAGTCGCGGAAGGTCATGCGGCGAGGATCGGCGAAGGCGCGGCCGGAGGCAATCCCGGCGGCGTCCACTTGGGGCTCGCCCTGCGCGGCGGGCAGTTTCCAATGGCGGGAATGAAACGCGCCTGCTGGTCGATTACCCTCGTGCTGGGACTCCTGCTTGGGTCCGGCTGCGCCCGGGAGCATCCGGCGGCGGCGCCCGGCGCGCTGCGCAAGGTCGTGCTGCAGTCGGACTGGTTTCCGCAGGCGGAGCACGGCGGGTTCTACCAGGCGCTGGCGAAGGGCTATTATCGCGAGGCCGGGCTCGACGTGGAGATCCTGCCGGGCGGACCGGGCGCGACGATCAAGCTGAACGTGGCGAAGGGCGTCGCGGACTTCGGACTTTACCGCAGCGACGACGTGATCGTGGCATCGAGCCGCGGGCTCCCGCTGATCATGGTCGCGGCGGTGCTGCAGCACGACCCGGAGGCGCTGCTCGTGCACGAGGCGAGCCCGGTGCGGACGCTGGGCGACCTGGCCGGCCGGAGCGTGATCGCGCCGCCGAGCATGACCTGGATTCCCTACGTGCAGAAGCGGTACGGCATCAAGTTCGACCTGCGGCCGCTCAACTACGGGCTGGCGATGTTCCTCAGCGACCCGGATGCGATCCAGCAGTGCATGCTCACGAGCGAGCCGTTCTTCGCCCAGCAGCACGGGGTCCGCGTGCGGACGGTGCGGCTGGCCGACTCCGGCTACGATCCCTACCACACGATCATCTGCCGGCGGGAGCTGGTCCGGACGAGCCCCGAGCTGGTCCGCGCCTTCGTCGCGGCTTCGATCCGGGGCTGGCGCGACTACCTGACCGGCGACCCGGCGCCGGCGTTCGCGCTGATCCGCCAGTGCAATCCGCAGATGTCGGCCGAGCAGCTGGTGTATTCCCGCGCCGCGCTGATCGCGAACGAGCTCGTGCGTGGCGACCCGGCCAAGGGCGAGGACATCGGCCAGATCTCGATCGAGCGCATCCAGCACCAGATCGCGGCCCTGGGTGAGTTCAAGATCATCGCGCAGCCCGTGAACACGGCCAGTGTCGTCACGCGTCAATTCCTGCCGCCCGCGGTCCGCTGACCCGGTTTGGCTTTGTCACGGTCCGGATTTGTCCCCAACCCTTGCCCCATGAATCCTGAAGCCAAACTGGCCGAGCTCGGCCTCACGCTCCCGAATCCGCCCGCGGCCGCGGGCAGCTACGTGCCCACCGTGCGCACGGGCCACCTCCTCTACTGCGCCGGCACGATCTGCATGGTCGGCGGGCAGATGACGCACACCGGCCAGGTGGGCAAGGAGCAGACGGTGGCGACGGGGGCGAAGGCGGCGGAGGTCTGCGCGCTCAACACCCTCGCCAACATCAAGGCGGCGGTCGGCTCCCTCGACCGCGTGGCCCGCATCGTGTTCGTCAGCGGCTTCGTGAACGCCATCGACGGCTTCGCCGACAGCCCCGCGGTCATCAACGGCGCGAGCGATCTCTTCCTCAAGGTCTTTGGCGACGCCGGCAAGCACGCCCGGGCCGCCGTGGCCGTGAACGGCCTGCCCAAGGGCTCCACCGCCGAGGTGCAGGTCGTGGTCGAGTTGAAGCCCTAGGCCGCCGGAAAGTTTGGCGTTGTGACCGGTTCCGGGGTGTGGATGGTGGCATCCCACACCCCATGAAACGGCTTCTTGCCCTGTTCTGTGCCTCGGCGCTGGCGGCGATGGCGGCGGCGCCCACCTACGAGATCGCGGTCATTCCCAAGGGAACGACCCATGAATTCTGGAAGGCGATCCACGCCGGGGCCATTGCCGCCTCGCGCGAGCTGCAGGCCGAGGGCGCCACGGTCAACATCATCTGGAAGGGCCCGCTGCGCGAGGATGACCGCGAGCAGCAGGTGCAGGTCGTGGAGAACTTCACCGGCCGGCGCGTCAGCGGCCTGGTGCTGGCCCCGCTCGACGCCCGCGCCCTCGTCGCGCCGACCGAAGCGGCCGTGCGGGCCGGCATCCCCGTCGTGGTGATCGACTCCGCCCTCAACTCGACGGCGCCCGTCAGCACGGTCTCGACCGACAACTACAAGGGCGGCGTCCTCGGCGCGAAACGGCTCGGCGGGCTGCTCAACGGCAAGGGCCGCGTGATCCTCCTGCGCGTGCTCGCCGGCTCGGCCAGCACGGAGCAGCGCGAGGCGGGCTTCCTCGACACCCTGGCGAAGGAGTTTCCCGGCATCCGCGTGGTGTCGAGCGACCAGCACGCGGGGCCCACGCGCGACACCGCCTACCGGACCGCGCAGAACCTCCTCAACCGCTTCGGCCGCGACGTGGACGGCATCTTCGCCCCCAACGAGTCCTCGGCCACCGGGATGCTGCTCGCGCTGCGCGATGCCGGCCTGGCGGCGGGCCGCATCAAGTTCGTCGGCTTCGACAGCGGCAGCCAGATCAACGCGGCGCTCAAGTCGGGCGACCTGCAGGGCATCGTGGTGCAGAGCCCCTTTCGCATGGGCTACCTTGGCGTGCGCACCATGGTGGCCGCGCTCCGCGGCGAGAAGGTCGAGCGCGTGATCGACACCGGCTGCGTGCTGGTGACGCGGGAGACGATGGACCAGCCGGCGATGGCCGACTTGCTCCATCCGCCGCTGGACAAGTACCTCAACTGACCGGGAACCCGGCGAATTGCCCGTGACGCCGGCCGATCCAATTCCCGCGACCCCGCGCCTCCGGCTGACCGGCGTGCGCAAGGCCTTCGGCGCCACGCAGGCGCTGCGGGACGTGTCGCTGGCGGTCGCCGCCGGCGAGGTGCATGCGGTCGTGGGGGAGAACGGCGCCGGCAAGAGCACGCTGATGAACATCCTCAGCGGGGCGCTGGCGCCGGACGCGGGCCAGCTCGAGCTCGACGGTGTGCGGTACCGGCCGGCGGACACGCTCGACGCCGGGCGGCACGGCGTGGCGATGATCCACCAGGAGCTCAGCCTTGCCCCGCACCTCAGCGCCGCGGAAAACATCATGCTCGGCGCCGAGCCGCAGCGCGCCGGGTGGCTGCGCCGCGCGGAGGCGCGGGCCCGCGCGCGGGCGGCGCTGGCCCGGCTCGGGCACGAGCACCTCGACCTCGACCGGCCTGCCGGCTCGTTTTCCATCGCCGAGCAGCAGCTCATCGAGATTGCCCGCGCGCTGCGCACCGAGCCCCGCGTGCTGATCATGGACGAGCCCACGAGCAGCCTGGCGCAGGCGGACACCGAGCGCCTCTTCGCGGTGATCCGCCAGCTGCGCGACCGCGGCGTGAGCGTGATCTACATCAGCCATTTCCTCGAGGAGGTGAAGCGCGTGGCCGACCGCTACACGGTGATCAAGGACGGGCAGAGTGTCGGCTCCGGGCCGATCACCGGCACCACGCAGGCGGAGCTCGTGCGGCTCATGGTGGGCCGCGAGGTCACCGAGCTGTACCCGGCGCGGTCGCCGCGGCCGGGGAAGACGCTGCTCACGATCGACCGGCTGCAGTCCGGGCCGCGCCTGGCCCGGGCGGATCTCTCCCTCGCGGAGGGCGAGATCGTGGGCGTCGCCGGCCTGATCGGCGCCGGGCGCACGGAGCTTGTGCGGGCGGTGTTCGGCCTGGATCGCTGCGCGGGTGGCGTGGTGGCGCTGGAGGGCCGGGCGGTGACGGGCCGGGATCCGCGCGGCTGCTGGCGGGCGGGCCTGGGATTTTTAAGCGAGAACCGCAAGGAGGAGGGCCTGATGCTGCCGCTCTCGGTGGCGGAGAACTCCGCGCTCCCCAAGCTCGCGAGTTTCGGCCGGCTCGGCTGGCTGCGTCGCGGCGCGGTGGATGCGGCGGCGCGCGAGTGGATCGGCCGCCTCGGCATCAAGGCCCGCGAGCCGGGCCAGCGCGTGGCCGAGCTGTCCGGCGGCAACCAGCAGAAGGTGGCGCTGGCGCGGCTGCTCGCGTACCCGGCCCGGATCTTCCTCCTCGACGAGCCGACCCGCGGCATCGATGTCGGCAGCAAAGCCCAGATCTACGAGCTCGTGGCCGGCCTGGCGCGCGAGGGACGGTCGGTGCTGCTGGTCAGCTCGTACCTGCCCGAGCTTTTCGGCATGTGCGACCGCATCGCGGTGATGCGCCGCGGCGAGCTGGCCGAGTGCCGGCCGACGGCCGCGTGGACCGAGGCGACGCTCATGGCCACGGCGATCGGCACGGCGGCCTGACTTTCCCATGAACCTGAAAACGCTCCTGACGCGGCTGGGACCCTTCCTGGGACTGCTCCTCGTGATCGCCCTCTTCTCGATCCCGGCGGAGGTCCGCGGCTATTTTCTCACCTACGCCAACTTCAAGATCATCCTCACCCAGACCGTGATCGTGGCGATCGGCGCACTCGGCATGACGCTCATCATCGTGAGCGGCGGCATCGACCTCAGCGTGGGCTCGAGCATCGCGTTCACGAGTGTCGTCGGCGCGCTGCTGATCCAGCGCGGCTGGCCGGCCGCGGCGGTGGTCCTGGCCGTGATCGCCGCCGGGGCGGTCATCGGCCTGTGCAACGGCGCGGCCATCGCGGGCCTGCGGATGATGCCGTTCATCATCACCCTCGGCATGCTCGGGGTGGTGCGCGGGGCGGCGAAGTGGCTCGGGAACAACGAGACCGTCAACTACGACACCTCGGTGATCAACGGCTGGATGACGACGCCCGATCCCTTCGGCTGGTCGCTGCCGGCGGGCGCGTGGGTGGCGCTGGCGGCGGCGGCGGGCACGGCGGTGCTGCTGCGCCAGACCGTGTTCGGCCGGCACATCTTTGCCCTTGGCTCGAACGAGGCGACGGCGCGGCTGTGCGGCGTGCCGACCGCGCGGACCAAGATCCTGATCTACACCGTGGCCGGCGCGTTCTTCGGGCTGGCCGGGCTGATGCAGCTCTCGCGGCTGCGGCAGGGCGACCCGACGGTGGCGGTCGGGCTGGAGCTCGACATCATCGCCGCGGTGATCATCGGCGGCGCGAGCCTCAGCGGTGGCGTCGGCACGGTGCTCGGCTCGATGATCGGCGCGCTCATCATGGCCGTGCTCCGCAATGGCTCGCAGCAGATGGGCTGGCCGACATACTTCCAGGAGATCATCATCGGCCTCGTGATCATTGCCGCGGTGTTCCTCGACCGCGTGCGGTCGCGGACGAGCTGAAAGTCGAGGGGTGAAAGTTGAAAGATTCTGACGCGCGGTCGGTGCCGGGTCGGCCTTTCAACTTTCAACTCGCCGCTTTCATCCCGCAATGGTGAGCGCGCTCACAATTGCTTCAGCAGCACCTTGGCGTTGCGGCCGCTTTCCTCGTAGAGCTTCAGGCGGGCCTCGGGCAGGACCTCCTTGGTTGCCTCCTCGAAGCCGCAGACATTGGTGAAGAAGCCGAAGCTCTGGGTCGAGAGGGCGATCACGCGCACGGCGCCGCGCTCCTTGGCCATGAGGCAGGCGTACTCGACCATTTTCTTGCCGATGCCCCGGTTATGGTAGAACGGCAGCACGTAGAGCGAGCCGACCTCGGCAAGGTCGGTCATGTCGGGGTAGAAATAGAGCGTGACGCAGGCGATGATGTTCTCGTCGATCTCGAACACGAAGAACTGGTCGATGTTCTTCTCGATCGCCTGCTGGGTGCGGTGGATGAGCTCCTCGCGCCGGACGGCGTTGCGGGTGAGGTTGTAGATCAGCCGCACGTCGCTGCGCTTGGCCTTCCGGATCTGCTGGTAGTCGTTGCCGTAGACCAGGGAGCCGACGCCCTCGCTCGAGAAGATCTCGTTGATGAGGCCGTCAAAGATGCGGCCGTCCACGATGTGGACACGCGGGGTGCCGGTCTCGATGGCCTTGACCGCGTGGGCGGCCTTGCTGCGGGAGGGCTCGGCGATCCGCTCGGGCTTGTCCGACAGGATGGCCCGGAGGGCGTCCACCGAGATTTCCCGGCGGACCTCGCCGTCGATCTCGAGGCCGCCCTGGTTGGTAAGGTAAATGATCTTCGTGGCGTGCAGCGACTCGGCCAGCTCGGCGGCGAGGAGGTCGGAGTTGACGCGGAGCGACTTGCCGTCGGGCCCGAAGGCGACGGGGGAGACGATCGGCACGGCCTGCTGGTCGATCAGCGAGGTGATGAAGTCCTTGTCGATGCGCTCGACGCGGCCGGTGAACTGCTGGTCCACGCCCTTGATGATGCCGACGGGCAGGGCGCGGATGGAGTTCGTGAGCGCGCACTTCAGGCTGTTCTGCGTGAGGCCCTCGAGGATGACGTGGGAGACGCGCGACGACGCCCGGATGGCGAGGTCGAGGGTGGGGGCGTCGGTGATGCCGGTGCCGAAGGCGTCGGTGATGGCGACATTGCGGAGCGCGGCGAGGTCGATCAGCTGCTGGCCGATGCCGTGCACGAGCACGACCTTGATGCCGAGGCTGCGGAGCACCGCGATGTCGACGAGGAGGTTGCCGAGGTTCTCATCGGCCACGATGGCGCCGTCGATCGCAATGATGAAGATCTGCCCCTGGAAGCGCGGCACGTACTTCAGGATGCCCCGGAGGTCCGTGGGCTTGATCGTGGTCGCAATCGCGCTGGTGGCGGGAGGCGGGGTGGGCTGGCCGTTGCCGGTACTCATCAAGGTGGGACCGATGTTCTCGACGATGCGGCGCGGCGCGTCAATGCACTTGCAGCGACCAGCTCCGCGAGCCGTGCGCGCCGACCAGCGTCACGTGGTAGTGGCCGGGCTTGAGCGAACCGGCCGGGATGGTGACCCGCACGAGGCTCTCGCGGGACCGGGAGAGCAGGCCGCCGGACAGCCGGTCGAAGCTGGGCGCGACGACGATCTCGTCGCCGCGGACGTAGAGGTTGGCGCCGGCGAGCTGCTGCTTGTTGTCGGCCAGCGTGCACCGGAAGCCGATGGCATACCCGAGCAGGGCGTTGGCGGCGGGCGCGGCGGAGACGCTGACGATCTCGGCGGGCAGGGCGGGCGAGTCTACGAGGGTGTCGCGGAGCGGCGCGGGCAGGCCGGCGCCGGCGGTGGCCGTCGGGGCGGTCTCGCCCGGGGCCGGCGGATCGGCGGGCAGTTCGGCCTCGAGGGCGATGCGCTGGTAGCCGGCGCCGAGCAGTCGCTGGGTGTTGGCGCGGTCCTTCAGGTCCGCGTACGGCTGGAAGGCGCGGCCCGGCTTGCGGTAGTGCAGCGTGAGGAAGGTGTACGCGCCGATGCCCAGGATGATCGCGAGGACGATCCATTTCATGGGCCAGGGTTGGCGGGCGGCGGGCATGGGCTGCAGTTGTAGGTCGAATGGCGCGGGAGGAAAGCCGGATCTGCGGGCCGGCCGGGGCGCAAATAAATTTGCGCCGGTGCGCGCGGGCTGCTTCGTTCCGCCCTCCATGAAACTCTGGTCGCAGTACTTCATCCCCACGCTCAAGGAAAGCCCGGCCGATGCCGAGATCCCGTCGCACAAGCTGCTGATCCGGGCCGGCCTGGTCCGGAAGCTGGGGGGCGGCCTCTATACCTACCTGCCGCTCGGCCTGCGCGTGATGCAGCGGCTGAGCCAGGTCTGCCGCGAGGAGCTGGAGCGCGCCGGGGCGATCGAGCTGGCGATGCCGCACCTGCACCCGGCCGAGAACTGGCAGCAGGGGCCGCGCTGGGCCGCGGCGCGCGAGATCATGTTCCGGGCCGACAGCGCGGGCGACGGCCGGCGCGGGCCGCGCGAGCCGGAGTACGTCCTGGGGCCGACCCACGAGGAGGTCATCACGCCGCTCGTCCGCGCCGAGATCACCAGCTACCGCGACCTGCCGAAGAACTTCTTCCAGATCGGCACCAAGTTCCGCAACGAGATCCGGCCGCGGTTCGGCCTGATGCGCGCGCGGGAGTTCGTGATGATGGACGCGTACTCCTTCGACGCCACCGACGAGGGCGCGATCCGCAGCTACCACGCGATGAAGGCCGCGTACGAGGCCTTCTTCCGCCGCATCGGCGTGACCGCGATCGCGGTCGAGGCCGACACGGGCGTGATGGGCGGCAGCTTCTCGCACGAGTTCATGGTCCCGGCGGAGGTCGGCGACGACGACGTGATCTACAACGAGGAGAGCGGCTATGCCGCGAACCGGGAGAAGGCGACCAGCGCGCTGGTGCCGGCCGACCTGGCCGACGCGCCGCCCGCGGGTGCGGTGGAGGAATTTCCGACCCCGGGCGTGGTGACGATCGCCGCGCTCGAGGCCGCGCCGTACGCGGTGCCGGCCGACCGGCAGTTCAAGACCCTGGTCTATGTCGGCGACGGCAAGCCCTTCGTCGTGATCCTGCGCGGCTGCGACGAACTCGAGGAGGCCAAGCTCGGCTCGCTCGGCTTCACCGTGTTCCGCCCGGCCACCGCCGAGGAGATCGAGCCGGTGCTCGGCGCGAAGCCCGGCAGCCTGGGCGCGGTGCGCGGCACGATCCGCAACCCCGACGCGCTGGCCGGCGTGTTCGCCGACCATGCCATTCGCCTCGTGGGCAACGGCGTCACCGGGGCGAACCGGGACGGCTTTCACCTGCGCCACGTCAACATTGGCCGCGACCTCGCGCTCACGCGCTTCGGCGATTTCCGCCGCGTGCGCCCGGGTGAGCCGGACCCCAAGTCGGGTGCGCCGCTCAAGGTCCGCCGCGGCATCGAGGTCGGGCACATCTTCAAGCTCGGCACCAAGTACTCCGACAAGTTTGGCGCGGTCTACACCGACGACCAGAAGCAGAACCACCCGATGGTGATGGGCTGCTACGGCATCGGCATCAGCCGCACGCTGCAGGCGGTGATCGAGCAGGGCCACGACGCCGACGGCATCATCTGGCCGTGGGCGGCCGCGCCGTTCCAGGTGCTGGTCTGCGTGCTGGACCCGCAGCTGCCCGAGGCGATGGACCTCGCGCGCGCGCTGGCGACGGCCGCGGAGCAGGCCGGCGCGGAGGTGCTGATTGACGACCGGGCCGAGCGGCCCGGCGTGAAGTTCAAGGACGCCGACCTGATCGGCTTCCCCCTGCGCCTCACGATCGGCGGCCGCGGGCTCAAGGAAGGCATCCTCGAGCTGAAGTGGCGCGCGCAGAAGGACATCATCAAGGTTCCCGTGGCCGAGGCAGCCGCGCGGGTCGCCGCAGCCGTGAAGGAGGCGTGGGCCAAGGCATGACGCGGGTCCAGTCCAGGACGCAGACCACCCCCGCGGCGCAGCGCGAGACCGAGCTCGCGGTGCAGGGCCAGTGGCGCGTGGTGGTCCTGAACGACCCGGTCAATCTCATGTCCTACGTGGTCCTCGTCTTCAAAAAGGTCTTCGGCTTCAACGAGTCGACGGCGCGCCGGCACATGCTCGAGGTGCACGAGCAGGGGCGCTCGGTGGTGTGGACGGGCCTGCGCGAGAAAGCGGAGGCGTACGCATTCACCCTGCAGCAGTGGCATCTCACAACCGTACTGGAGGTCGATGAAGCGCATTGAGGTCAAGCTGGCCCTGCCGGTCGTCGCGCCGCTGCTCGACGTGATCAAGGGCATGGTGGACAGCCTGCAGCAGAGCCTCGCGGCGCCGCTGGGTGTGCGGGACCTTGAGCCGGAGTTCGGCGCGAGCTGGACGGACGAGCTGGTCGCGTCGCAGAACGCGGACCTGCGCGTGCTGCTGGCGCTGTTCAACGACGAGTTCTTCACGGAAGGCGTGGTCGCGTTCGACGCCGACAACGCCGAGCCGATCGTGCGGGCGACGGCGGCGGTGCGACTGCGGCTGCGCGAGCAATTCCTCCGTCAGCTCGGCGACGAGACGCTGGAGAGCGGCAGCGTCGAGCTGGAGCAGCTGAACGAGCCGGTCCGCAAGGCCTTTATGTGTTATCTGTTCCTCGCGACGGTGCAGGAGCTCATCATCCAGCACCTCGACTCCACGATCCTGGAGTCGTGAGGATCGGCGCCCTGGGGTGATTCGCATTTGACGGCAGGGTAGTCCGACCTACCGTCCCTCCCGACACCCTGCAGTGTTCGAGGTGCTTTCAATAACTGCTCTTTGCCTTGAAATTATCCCGGGAGCTGAACCCGCCGCGGAAGATGCTAGGCCGTAAATCGGAAAGCAGACGCTACGGAGGAGGCGCCCACCTTAACATAAAAAGGTCCTGAGCCTTTGGGCATACGGCACAGGCGGGGCGTCACTCTTTCCCATGAACCCGGCATACTACTACATCCTTCACGTCTTCGCGCTGCTGGTGCTGACCGCGCAGACGTTTTCCGCCTTCGCCAACCCGGCGCCGGAGAACCGCAAGCAGACGATGATCATCACGGGCGTCGCGGGGCTCCTCATGATCTTCGCCGGCTTTGGCCTGATCTCCAAGGTCTATGCGAACCACTTTGCCGGCTGGATGTTCGTGAAGATGGCCTGCTGGCTGGTCTTCACCGCGCTCGGCGGCCTGGCCTACCGGCGCCCGCACCTGCGCGGCAAGCTCGCCTTCACCGCCTTTGCCGTCCTCCTCATCGCGCTGGTCATGGTGTACGTGAAGCCGTTCTGAGGCGGCTGCGAACATGCCGGACGCGATCTGCGGACTCTGGATCGCCGATGACGGCCAGGCGCACCTGACCGTCGCGACCCCCGACGGCGGCCGCACGGACCGCGTGGACCGATTCCGGCCCTTTGCCTGGCTCAATGACACGCCCGCGGCGGCGAACCTGCACCTGGTCACCCTCGAGCGGCTGAACGGGGAGGGGACCTTCGACCGCCTGGTCCACGCGGACAGCCTCGCCGCCTACGACGCGTTTTTGAAGGAGGCGCGGACGTCGGTGACGGTCGACGCGATCCGCCCGCTCGAGAGCCAGTACCTGCTGCAGCACCGGCAGCGGCTCTTCGGGGAGATGTCCTTCGGCCACGTCCGGCGGCTCCAGCTCGACATCGAGACCGGCTCGGAGAGCGGCGACTTCAGCGATCCCACGCAGCCGGGCGACCGCGTGCTGGCGATCGGGCTGAGGCTGGGCGGCCGCAACCAGCTGCTCCTGCTGGAGGCGATGTCGGATGCGGCGGAGAAGCGGCTGCTCGAGTCGTTCAACGCCGCGCTGCAGGCGGCGGATCCCGACGTGATCGAGGGCCACAACCTCCACAAGTTCGACCTCGACTACCTGCGCCAGCGCTGCCGGCGGTTCAAGGTGCCCTGCGCCTGGGGACGGTACGGCCAGCGCGCGTCCTTCCGCCACAGCCGCCTCAAGGTGGCCGAGCGCTGGATCGACTTTCCCCGCTGCGACCTCCCGGGCCGCGCGGTGGTGGACACGTACCTGCTCGTCCAGCTCTACGACATCACCACGCGGGAGCTCACGGCCTACGGCCTGAAGGACGTCGCGGTCTATTTCGGCATCACCGAGGAGGCGAGTGCCGACCGGACCTACATCGAGGGACCCAAGATTCAGGAGGCGTTCCGGGACGACCGCGATCGGTTCTGCGCGTACCTGGAGGACGACCTGCGCGAGACGCAGGGCCTGGCCGACCAGCTGCTGCCGACCTACTTCGAGCAGGTGCGGACCTTTCCCACGCTGCTGCAGGAGGCGACGCTCCGCGGCGCGACGTCGAAGATCGACCTGCTTTTCCTCGAGGAATACTACCACGCGCGGCAGGCGTGCCCGCTGCCGCCGGAGGTGGCGCCGTTCGACGGCGGCTACACGCGCAGCTTCCAGGAGGGCGTCTTCCGGGACGTGCTGCACTACGATGTGGCCTCGCTATACCCGAGCCTCCTGCTGGGCATCGGCCGCAATCCGGCGACGGACACCCTCGGCGTGTTCATCCCGCTGCTGCGGCGGCTGCGCGAATACCGGCTGAAGTACAAGCTGCTCGCGCGGACGGCGCCCGACGAGGAGGAGCGCGCCGAGGCGCAGGCGCGGCAGGCGAGCTTCAAGATCCTCATCAATTCCTTCTATGGCTACCTCGGCTTTTCCGGCGCGCGCTTCGGCGACGGCGAGCTGGCGGCGGAGGTGACGCGCCGCGGCCGCGAGCTGCTGCAGGCGCTGATCGCGGAGTTCGCGAAGCACGACTGCACCATCCTCGAGGCCGACACGGACGGCATCTACCTTGCCTCCGCCAAGTTTTACTCCCGGCCCGACGATCTGCTGGCGGAGGTGGCGCCGATCCTGCCGGCGGGCATCGAGCTGGAGTACGATGGCAAGTACGAGGCCATGTTCTGCTACAAGATGAAGAACTATGCCCTGTATGACGGCCGGAAGGTGACGCTGCGCGGCAGCGCGCTCCGGTCGCGGGGCATGGAGCCCTACCTGAAACGGCTCAGCAACCAGCTCATCGCCTTCCTGCTCGGCGTGTCGCCCGAGTCGCCGCTCGCGCTGATCGAGGACTACCGGCGGCGGCTGGCGGACCGCAGCCTGCCGGTGACGGACCTGGCGAAGAGCGAGACGCTGAACCAGAACCCGGAGCTGTACGAGCGGCTCATGGCGGAGGGCGGCAAGCCGCGGCGGGCCTCGGCCGAGGCGGCGCTCCAGCTGACGCCCCGGCCCCGCATGGGCGAGCGCGTCAGCTACTACATCACGGCCAAGGCCAAGGGCCGCACCAGCGACTGGCAGCGGGCGCGGGCGCTGGCGTTGTATGACGCGGCGGCGGCGCCGTACGACCCGGCCTACTATGCGGCCAAGCTGGACGACTGGCTTGAGCGTTATGGGACTTTTCTCGGCGTGAAGCCCAGCCCGGCGCCGCAGGGGGAGTTGTTCTGAACTTTTAGGCAAACACCAAAGGCCAGGGTCCAAACGTCAAACAAGGTTCATGGCGTGCAACCTGCGTGACGAGTCTGGGAAAGCAGTTTCCCGTCGCTGCAGCTAGGGCACTGGAGGCTGGAACCTTGTTTGGCGTTTGTCGGGTGGGTCGTACTGAAATTCCAAGCGAGCACCAAGACGTCTATCATTTCGCGGCGCCGCGCTTCACGACCCAGTCAATGATGGCGGCGTCGTTGTGCTCGTTGCGCCAGACCAGGCTGAGGAATTCCGCGGGAAGGATGTCGTGAGCGCGAAAAAAGCGCCGATCACCGCCGCAGCTGTACATCAGCGACGCGGGCAGTTCGCCGCGGAGCTTGGCCTTGGCCTTCGGAATGATGCGCGGGAGCCACTCAATGCCGCGGGTCGCGTCGGTCTTCGCGGGCATCTTGGTTTCGTCGAGGACGGTTTTGGACGGATGGCCACCCTGGACGTTGAGGAAGTAGTCGCGCCGGATCAGCTCGATCGCGAGGGCGTTGTCCGGGCCGGGCTCGCCGCCGTTGTTGTGATCCTCGGCATAGTCGTAGAGGGTCTGCGCGGTCAGGCCGTTGGCGGCCAGGAACGCGGTCTGGGCCGGGTCGAAGAACGTGGCGGCGTCACGCTGGCCCTTGGCGTAGAGCGAGACGGCGTGGTCGTAGAGTGCGCGGAAGCGCGCGGTGAATTCGTAGTGTGCCATGACGCGCTAGTGGATGCAGCTCCGCCGCAAACGCAACCGCCAGCGTGTCACGGCGGGCGTGACCCCTCAGGAGCGCGCGGGAAAGACGAACTCCTGGCGGGCCGGCACGGCGACGGGCTGGCCGCGGCGGGTGGGCGGCGTGAACTGCCACTGCGCGAGGGCGCTGGCGGCGAGCGCGGAGTACTCGGCCGCGGTGGTGCTCACCAGCACCGGCATGCGGGGCTGGCCCTTCTCGTCGATGATGAAGTCAATGACCGCCTTGCCGCCGCCGGCCTGGGGTGGGGCAGCGGGGGTCACGACGCGCACCGTGGTGAGCGGCCGGTCCAGCTCGCTGGCGCGGCAGACGGCGCGGGTGACCTGGTTCTGCCGGGAAAAGGCCGAGAGCGACGTGACGCGCGTCATCTGGTCGAGCGACACCACGGCCCCCGTGGCCTCGAAGCGGATGTGCAGCTCGGCGCAGGCGCGCACCGCCTGGCCATCGCGACGGGCGGGCTCAAAGCGCCAGCGGCCGACGGCATAGAGCGCCTCGCCCACGAGTTCGCGGTGCGTGTAGCGGGTCACCAGCGCATCGGCCAGCCGGCCGTCGGCGCCGACGCTGACCAGGACCCAGACGTCGCCCGAGTAGACGGCGTCCAGCAGCAGGCTGGTGGGAAAGCGGAGCTCAACGGTTTGCTCCACACGGAAGGGCGTGAGAGCGGCGTGGCCCGAGAGCGGCGCGCCGAACAGACACCCGGCTATCGCGCACACGGCGGCGAGAGGAACAGGTTTCATGGCACGGATGGGTTGCACCCATAGGATGAGCCCTGAAAGCCAAAAGACAAACCCCAAAGCGCCGCCGGCGCGCGGTCAGTCGGCCGGGCGGAAGTCGATCAGGCGCTTGAATCGGTCGACCTGCGCCACGACGACCTCGAGCCGGTCGTTGAGGGCGAAGCGCCGCTTGCTCTTCCGGCCGACCAGCGCGGTGCCGTCGTCCGTGAGCAGGTAGTGGTCGCTGGGCAGCAGGTCGGCGGAGACGAAGCCGAAGGTCATGGACTCAAGCAGCTCGACGAAGCAGCCGTTGGCGCGGACGTCGGTGATGACGGCGAGGAAGCGCGTGCGCGGCTGCCGGTCCAGCTCGCGCTCGAAGAACTCGAGGAGCTTGATCTTCACGCTCTCGCGCTCGGCCTCGGCGCTGCTGATCTCGGTGAGGCTGAGGTGCTCGGCCAGCCGCTCGATGCGGCTGAGGTCGTAGGCGGGAGCCCGGGGGGCGCCGCTGCGGGCGCCCTCGCGCGCGAGGTAGGTCTCCAGCACCCGGTGGACCACCAGGTCGGAATAGCGGCGGATGGGGGAGGTGAAGTGCGTGTAGTCTTTCTTGCTCAGCCCGAAGTGCCCGTCCGGCGTGGCGCGGTACGCGGCCTTCTTCAGGCTGCGCAGGAGCTGCGTGCGCAGCGTGTAGCCCTGCGGGTGGGTGCGGAGGGTGACGAGGAGCTTGACCAGCTCGGCGCGGTGCGTGAGGTCGCCCACGCGGAGGCCGAAGGTGGCGAGCAGCGCGCGGTATTCCTCGAGCTTCTCGACGTCGGGCTCGTCGTGGACGCGGTAGAGGGAAGGCAGCGAGCGGGTGCGCGTGAGCCGCGCGACCGCCTCGTTGGCGGCGAGCATGAACTCCTCGATCAGCTGGTGGCTCTCGTCGTGCTCGATCTTCTCCAGCCGGTCGGCGTAGCCCTGCGGGTCCACGAAGATCTTCGTCTCCGGCATGTCGAGGTCGAGGCTGCCCTCGGCCATGCGGTCGCGGCGGAGCCGGCTCGCGATGCGCCAGAGGGCGCGGATCCACTGCTGCAGGTCGGTGAGCTCGGCGTCGCTCAGGTCGCGCAGGGCGCGGCCGGTGGAGCCGGTCTGGTGCTTCGGCGGCAGCGGCAGGGAGCGGATGCGGCCGAGGTCGTCCTCGAACATGAACGCATAGGCCTGCTTGTACGTGAGGCGCTTGCGGCTGCGGATGACGGTGTTGGCGTAGGTCGTCTCCTTGATCCGGCCGTTCTTCGCGAAGGTGAGGAAGACCGCCTTGCAGAGCCGGTCCTGCGCCTCGACGAGGGAGCACAGGCCGTTGGAGAGCTTCTCCGGCAGCATGGGGATGACCACGCCGACCAGGTAGGTCGAGTTGCCCCGCCGCTGGGCTTCGCGGTCGATTGCGGTGCCGGGCAGGACGTAGTGGGAGACGTCGGCGATGTGGATGCCGACGCGGACGTCGCCACCCTCGAGCGCCTCGTAGGACAACGCGTCGTCGAAGTCCTTCGCGTCGTCGGGGTCGATCGTGAACACCGGCTGCTCGCGGTAATCGAGGCGGTGGGCGGCGTCACGCGCCGGGACGCGGTCGGGCAGGGCGGCGGCCTCGCGCTCGACGTCGGCGGGGAACTCGGTGGCGAGCTCGTACTTCGTGAAGATGCCCAGCAGCTCGGCGCGGGGCTCGTGCGTCCGGCCGAGCCGGGCGGTGAGCGTGCCGCTCAGCGGGTCGCGGCGGTTGTCCCAGGCGGCGAGCTTGACGACGACCTTGTCGCCCTCCTGCGGGACGGGGCTCAGCCCGCTGCGGGCCGGATCGCCGACGGCGATCTCGTAGCTGAAACGCGGGTCGTCGGGCTGGACCACGAACTCGCGGCGGCCGCGGCGGAGGTTGCCGACGATGGTGTCGCGCGAGCGCTCCAGCACGCGGACGATGGCGCCGATCTTCTCGCCGGGGCGACGGCCGCGGCGGCCCGGGACGATGCGGACAATGACGCGGTCCCCTGGCAGGGCGACGCCGGTGTCCTCGGGGAAGACCTGGATCGACGGCTCGGGCGTGGTGCCCGGGATGGCGTCGCGGATCACGAAGGCCGAGCCGCCGGCGCGGAACTGGATGCGTCCGGCGACCTCGTTCTTGCCCAGCCGGGGGGCCGACGTGGCAGCCGGTTCGGACGAGCGTGCGGGTGGCGCGGCGGGAGCAGGGGCGGGCGCGGGCGTCGAGGCGGCGGCCGCGGCGGCGGCGAGTGCGGCGCGGCGCTTGGACGGCACGAAGACGGGCCGGGTGGCCGGGGCAGTTTCGGGCCGCTCGGCCGGGCGGGTGAGGCGGCCGTTGGGGGCCCGCACAAGCAGGCCGGCCTTGAGCAGCAGTCTCACCTCATGGGCGAGCTGGCCCCGGAGCTTGTTGGGCAGGGAGAGGCGGCGGGCGAGCTCGTGCTCGTTGCCGGGCGGAAACTGGGGCTCGCGCACATGGGCGAGGAGGCGGTCACGGAGAGTCATGTATAGAGGCAGCCCGGCGCGCAGGCCGTGCGTTCTTTCGTAGTTGGCCTCACGAAAGACCCATGTTTTAGTCGGGGCGATGAAAATCGTCCACGTGGCGAGTGAATTGTTCCCCTACATGAAGACGGGCGGACTCGCGGATGCGGTCTCCTCGCTCGCGGGGGCGCTGGCGGACAACGGCCACGAGGTGGCGGTGTTCCTGCCCGGCTACCGCACGGCGCTGGAGCACAAGGACGCGGCGGGGGCGGAGCGGCGGATGCGGCTCCGGATCGAGATGGGCGACCAGTATTTGAGCGGCGAGGTCCGCGTGTTCGCGCCGCGCCGCAACCTCACGGTGTACCTGATCTGCCGCGAGGAGTTCTTCGACCGCCGCAACCCGTACGGCAACGGCGAGCGCGACTACGAGGACAACGCGGATCGTTTCATCTTTTTCTGCAAGGGTGTGGTCGAGACCCTCCGCCTGGCCGACCTGCAGGCGGACGTGGTGCACGCGCACGACTGGCAGGCGGCGCTGGTGCCGCTGCTCGTCCGGGACGCGGAGCGCAAGCAGGGCGTGACCCTCGCGGTGAAGACCGTCTTCACCATCCATAACATCGCCTACCAGGGCCTCTTCCCCCGCGGCATCTTCGCGCACACGAACCTGCCCGAGGACTTCAACAGCATCGACGGCCTCGAGTACTACGAGCAGACCAACCTGCTGAAGGGCGGCATCCTGTTCGCCGACCGCGTGACGACGGTGAGCCCGCGCTATGCGCAGGAGATCCAGACCCCCGAGTTCGGCAACGGCCTGGAAGGCGTGGTGCAGACCCGCGAGCACGACATCGTCGGCCTGCTCAACGGCGTGGACATGGCTGTCTGGAATCCCGGCACGGATGCGCTGCTGCCGGCCCGGTACACGCTCGCGAACCTGGCGGGGAAGCAGGCGTGCCGGGCGGAGCTGCTCAAGCGCGCGGGGTTTGCCGCAAATTTCCGCGGGCCGATCTTCGGCGTGGTCTGCCGTTTCGTGGAGCAGAAGGGCGTGGACCTCATCCTGGCGAACCGCGACTTCTTCCTCCGCGAGGACTGCCGGCTGATCGTGCTGGGCTCGGGCGAGAAGCGCTACGAGGACGATGTCCGGGCGATGGCGGCGGCGGCGCCGGCCAAGGTCGCGCTCAGCGCGAAGCTCGACGAGGCGATGAGCCACCTGATCGAGGCGGGCAGCGACTTCTTCGTGATGCCGTCGCTGTTCGAGCCCTGCGGCCTCAACCAGATGTACTCCCAGGTCTACGGCACGCTCCCGATCGTCAGCCGCGTGGGCGGGCTGATCGACACCGTGACCGACGTGGATGAATTTCCCGAAACCGGGACGGGCCTGATGTGCGCGCCAACGGCCGCGGGCCTCGGCGAGGTGCTCCCGCGGGCGCTGCGGCTGTTCGCGGACAAGCCCCGGTACGCGGCCGCCCAGCGGCGCGGGATGATCCGCGACTTCAGCTGGAAGATCGCCGCCGCCGGCTACGAGCGTCTGTACCAGGAGTCGCTCTAGGCCGCGGCCGAGGGCCCTGCGCACCCGTGGCCTTGACCCCCACACTGCTCTGGTTCCGGCTGGACCTCCGCCTGCAGGACAATCCCGCGCTGCACGCCGCGTTGGCCCGGGGCGCGGCGATCATCCCGCTGTACATCCTCGACGAGGCCGGTGAAGGCCGCTGGCGGGCGGGCGGCGCGTCCCGCTGGTGGCGGCACCACGCCCTGGCGGCACTCGACGCGGAGCTGAGGGCCCACGGTTCGCGGTTGGTATTGGCCCGCGGCGACACGCGGGCGGTGTTCCGCGAACTCGCCGGGTCCACGGACGCCGGGGCGATCTACTGGAACCGCCGCTACGAGCCGGCCGGCATCGCGCAGGACACGGTCATCAAGACCGAGTTCTCCGCCGGCGGGCTCGACGTGCGCAGCTTCAACGGTGCGCTGCTCAACGAGCCGCACACGGTGCTGAACCGGCAGGGCCGGCCGTTTCAGGTGTTCACGCCGTATTGGCGGACGTGCCTCGCGCTGACCGTGGCCGCGCCGGTGAAGTTCTCCGCGGCGACGATCCCAGCCCCGGCGAAGTGGCCGCGGTCGCTGGCGCTGGACGAGCTGGAACTGCGTCCATCGGTGCGCTGGGATGAGGGTCTGGCGGCGGCCTGGACGCCCGGGGAGGAGGGGGCTGCGAAGCGGCTGGCGCGGTTCGCCGCGCGGGCGCTCGACGCCTACGACGAGGCGCGCGACCGGCCGGATCTGGACGGCACATCGCAGCTTTCGCCTTGGCTCCACAGCGGTGAGATCAGCCCGCGTCAGGTCTGGGCGGCAGTGAGGGCGCGGTCGAAGGACACGGGAGTTTTTCCGCCCAGCAACGGTGCGCGCGTGTTCCTGGCGGAGATTGGCTGGCGCGAATTCGCGCATCACCTCCTGTTTCATTTTCCCCACACGCCGGAGCAGCCCCTCCGGCCGGACTTCGGCCGCTTTCCCTGGGCGCAGGACCCGGGCGGGCGGCAGCTTCGAGCGTGGCAGCGCGGCGGCACAGGCTACCCGATTGTGGACGCGGGCCTGCGCCAGCTTTGGGCGACCGGGTGGATGCACAACCGCGTGCGCATGATCGCGGCTTCGTTCCTGGTGAAGCACCTGCGGCTGCCGTGGACCGCGGGCGCGGACTGGTTCTGGGACACGCTGGTGGATGCCGACCTCGCGTCGAACACGCTCGGCTGGCAATGGACGGCCGGATGCGGCGCGGACGCGGCCCCGTATTTCCGCGTGTTCGCCCCGGTGCTGCAGGGCGTCAAGTTCGACCCGCAAGGCGACTATGTGCGCCGCTGGGTGCCGGAGCTGGACGGGTTGCCGGCAGAGCACATCCATGCGCCCTGGGAGGCACCGCCGGAAGTGCTGGCGGCGGCGGGGGTGACGCTCGGGAAGAATTACCCGGCGCCGATCGTCGAGCATCGCGCCGCGCGCGAGGCGGCGCTGGCGGCCTTTCGCCAGCTTCGCGCCGGCTCGGGTCCGGAGGCCCACCCATGAACCCGGAAACCGCCGGTGCGACCCTGCTCGAGGAAGAGGTCAGGCCGTTGTCCATCGTGGTGGCGGGAGCGTCGGGCCTGCTCGGGCAGGCGCTCGTGGCGCAGCTTCGCGCGCGGGGCCACCGTGTGCGGCGGCTCGTGCGCCGGGCGCCGCGGCAGGCGGACGAGATCCGCTGGAATCCGGCGACTGGTGAATTGGACCCGGCGGAACTCGCCGGGATCGACGCGGCGGTGAACCTGGCGGGCGAGAACATTGCGTCCGGCCGGTGGACCGCGGCGCGGCGCGAACGAATTCTCCGCAGCCGGGTGGATGCCACGCGCACGCTGGTCGCCGCGCTGGGCCGGCTCGACGGGATGAGTCCGGTGCTGGTGAACGCCTCGGCCGTGGGGGTCTATGGCGACTGCGGCGACCGGGTGGTGACCGAGGCGAGCCCGGTGGGCGCAGGGTTCCTGCCCGGTGTGGTGCGGGCCTGGGAGGCGGAGACGGAGCCTCTGGCGCGACAGGGCGGGCGTGTGGTGTTGATGCGGCTTGGCGTCGTCCTGACCCCGGAGGGCGGCGCGCTGGCCAAGATGCTCCCGGTGTTCCGGCTCGGTTTGGGCGGACGGCTGGGAACGGGCCGCCAGTGGCTCAGCTGGATCACTTTGGAGGACGCCGTGGCGGCGCTGCTTCATGCGCTCGGGACGCCGGAGATGCGCGGGCCGGTGAATGTCGTGACGCGCGAGCCGGTGACGAATGCGGAGTTCACTTTCACGCTGGCCGGGGTGCTGGGTCGTCCCGCCTGGTTGCCGGTGCCGGCGGCGGCGCTGCGGCTGATTTTTGGCGAGATGGCCGACGCGACGCTGCTGGCCAGCACGCGGGCTTCGGGCGAGCGACTCCGGGCGACGGGATTTGAGTGCCGGTGGCCGTGGCTGGGCCCGGCGCTACGGCACCTCCTCGGTCCGGGTTCGTGAGCGGCGGGGGCGGCCAAATCTAGGCTTTTCAAACCCACCTCGGGCTGTACGTTGGAACGTTAATGCAAAAAACGTTCGTGATCTTCAAACCCGACTGCATGGAGCAGCGCCATGTCGGCACTGTGCTCGCCCGCTTCGAAGCCGCGGGCTTCGATGTGATCGGATGCAAAATGACGCGGCTCTCGCCGGCGTTGCTGCGCGAGCACTATGCGCACGTGGCGACCAAGCCGTTCTATCCCGAGATCGAGCAGTTCATGAGCTCGCGCCCCGTGGTCATCATGGCGCTGCAGGGCGTGGACATCGTGCAGAAGGTGCGCGACCTGCTCGGGCCCACCGATTCCCGCAAGGCCGCCAAGGGCACCATCCGGGGCGATTTCGGCACCGAGATGATGAAGAACGTGGTCCATGCCTCGGACAGCGACGACAATGCCAAGGCCGAGCTGGCCCGCTTCTTCCGTCCCGAGGAGCTGTTCAAGCTCTGAGAAATTCAGCGGGCTGAACTTTACGAGGCGCACCCGTGGGGTGCGCCTTTTTGCTGCCACAACGGCCAGGTCAGGCGGCAGGGGAGCGAGAGCGATTTCCGCCGCGGACGCGCCGGGAGCCTTGACTCGAAGTGAATTTACTCCACCCTCGGCCTGTCAGTCCCCAAACCCCCATGGCCCGCATCATCATTCTCGAGGACGACGAGGTGTTCCGTGAAACCCTCGAGCGCGTGCTCACTGACGCCGGGCACAGCGTGAAGGCCGCGGGCAACGGTTTCGATGGCATGGCCCTGTTCCGGGCGGAGCCGGCCGACCTGATCCTCACGGACATCGTGATGCCGCATGGCGGGCTGCAGACGATCCGGGTGCTGCGGACGGAATTTCCCAGCCTCGCCATCATCGCGATGTCGGGCAGCCACGTGCGCCTCGACATGGCCGGCGGGATCGGCGCGAACAAGATGCTCGCGAAGCCCTTCACCTCGGAGCAGCTGCTCAACGCGATCGCGGAAGTGCTGCAGCCGAAGGCTTGAGCAGACCAGGCCGGCTGGATGCCGGAGTGGCGGGCGGCGGTGGGCTCAAATCCATGCCGCGTTTTTGACAAGAAGTGCGGAGCCGTTCGCGGGCAATCGGACTAAGCTCGGCCAGTTACCCGAAACAAGGAGCGGGTCCCATGAACATCAAACTCCATCTCGATGAGGCGGAATCCGCCCCCGTCGTGCGCTTGGCCCAGCTGTTGGACGTGACTCCCGAGGACGTGCTTTATACGGCGCTCAACCGCCTGATGATGCATGCCCGCGAGAACGACATCCAGGGTGAGATTGTCCAGACCCGGCTGGCCCGGTCGAACAACCTGCCGCTCTGGGCGGACACGGCCGGCTCGGTGCACAACTACGAGGGGCAGGATCCCTGCGAGCCGGGCAAGAGCAAGTATTCCGTCTGACGTTGGTCGACGCCCGTCGCGAACCGCGCAGACCGCGCGGCGGCGGGGGCGTGGCCGCGCTCAGCGCGCCGCCGAGGAGCGCGCGGCCTTGCGCCGGCGTCGGACCGGGGCGCGGCTGCACATCTTGTCAAAGGCGGCGATCTCGCGGCGCGCGATGTGGCGCAGCGTGGCGCAAAGCTCGGTCACCGCGGCGGTGCGCTCCGTGACGGCGCTCGGCGACCGTCCGGACTTGGCCGCAGCCTGATCCGCCTGGGCGTGAATGAGGGCTTCCAGCAGGGCCTGCTCGAGCGCGGGGAAATAGGCGCGCATGGGATTGCTGTCGTAGCGGCAGACCGGCCGCGGTCCGGCGCTGCGCACCGGCCGGCCGGGCAGGGCGGAGAGCACCTCGTCCAGCGTAAGGTCGAACATGAAGACCAGCGTGTCGGGATTGGCCAGGGGCGTGTGCAGGCGCTCGATGCGCAGCAGCGCCTCCCAGCGGGCGCGGATCTGCGGGCGCATGGCCTGGAGCCGGAGCAGCAGGTCGGGGTTCATGCGGTCATCCCCTCCTGGGGCGCGGCATGACGTCCTAATCTGTGGGCGGAGCAGAAAACTGGGCGCGACCGGAAACCGGTGGCGGGATGGGGGGCTCTTTTGGGCAAAATCAATCTCCTCGGGTAACGAACTTCGTTCATGGAACCTACCCGCAGAGGATGCCGCAAAGCCCCGCGAGCGGCTACGCAGGCGTTGCGCAACATTACGCATATGTTGCGGATCGGTCAGCCGCGCGCGGCGGAGACCCACGGGCGGAACCGCCAAAGGTCGCGGATCAGCTCCGCAGGAAGCGGTCGTTGAGCCGGCGGTGCCACCGGACATCGCGCCAGTTCGCAAACTGGGGCTGGGCGTAGTTGTGCGGGGTCCAGCCCCACATGCCGGCGGCGATGGCGTCATCGACGCTCCATTCCGCCCACTCCAGGAGCCAGCCCCAGTCGAGCTCGGGGCTGTCGAAGTAATACCAGCTCGACCACGATTCGCTGGTGGTCAGCGGCATGCCGCGCTCGGCGGCCCAGCCGGCGAAGCGCATGAGCTTCGCGCGCTGCCGCTGGCGGAGCATCGGCCCGATCGCCGCGGCGGTTTGCTGGCAGCGGCGGGAGAACTCGGCGTGCCAGTCGTTGCGGGTGAAGAGGTGCGGCATGAGCTCGCCGAACTTCGTGCGCTGCGACCAGCGCGGGTCGGCGTCGGCGTAGAAGTGCACGTCCAGGCAGTCGAGCTCGAGGGGCACGTCGAGCCAGCGCAGGTCGCCGTGGATGGAGGCGGTGAAACGCAGCTCGGGAAATTCACGGCGCAGCGCGGCGAGCGGGGGATTGAGCTCGTCGGCGATGACCTGCGCCTGGGCGGGCGTGAAGGCGGCGACCCCCCAGTCAATTCCGTGCTCCTGCTTCAGGCGATGGAGGAAGCCCGGGAAGAAATAGGGCACCTCGTTGGCGAGGTCGACGTAGACGAGCCGTTCGAAGCCGAAGCGCCGGCGCCACTGGCGCAGCTGGACGGCCCACATCTCGGCGCCCTCCGCATGCGTGCGCGGGAGCCGGAGCACCGGCGGGCCCTGCAGCGTTGAGCCGGGCAGGTTGCAAAACCACCAACAGCTGAGCGTGTAGTGAAGCTCCGGGCGGACGAGCAGCTTCTCCATGAACTCGATCAGCCAGCGCCCGGCCGGCGCGGTGACCGCGGTGTTCCAGTCCCACGGCAGGTACGGCTGTTTCGGATCGGGCCAGTGCAGCCGGCGCGCAGGGTGGGCGAGGTCGATCCACTGCGGCATGGGGTCGAGGCGCACGGTGTTGTAGCCGCGCTCGATGGTCTCGTCCAAGACCCGGTCCCAGTCGGCAAAGCTGCCCCCGCGGCCGTGGCGCAGCAGGTAGGCCTGGTCCCACATGGCGAGGGTGAGGCGGCGCGGCGTGAGCTGGTCGCGGGCGTCGAAACCGACGCCGGGCGCGGCGGCGGGCCGGGGGGACGCGAGCGTGACTTGGGCGGGCATGTCCATGGTCGTGGGGGGACGGCGCCGGGAGCGGAGCCCAAGGCGCACTCCTGCGTAACGGCGGCACGTGGGGGAGGTCAATCCGATCGCGCCGCCGCTCGGGTCCGCGTGAATTTCTCCTCGTGAGGCGGCGCGGCGCAGCCTAGAAAGCAGGCAAGTGTCCCATGCGTGAAGCACCCTCCAGCGGCCCCGCCTGTCAGGCGCGTTGCGCGGCGGCCCTGTGCGCCGGGAAAACGGATCGCGCCCCGGTCTACATCCCGGCCATCGCCTGCGGCGTTTCCTCCGCGCTGCTGGGCCGGCCGGCGCGCACCGGCACGGGCTCGCTGCGGTTTGCGGAGGTGGCGGCCTGGGCCGACGGCGACGCGGCGCACGCGGAATTTGAGGCGGGCATGATCGAGGACCTCGTGGCCGTGCATCGGCTCCTCGACGCGGATGTGCTGCGCATGCCGTGGCGGATGAACGAGCGGCCCGATGCGCAGCTCGACGAGCACACGTTCCGGTTTGGGCCCGAGTCCGGCGAGCACACGATCTGGCAGTACCATCCCGCGGCGGCGGATTTCAGTCCAATGTACCGGTCGCCCCGCGTGATGGCGCCGGAGGCTCGCCTGCGGCAGGAAATCGCGCAGCTGGAGGCCCTGGCGGCCGACCCGATGCCGGCGGCGCGGGAGTCGATTCAGCCGGCGGTGGACCTGTGGCGCAGGTTTGGCACCGAGTTCGTCGTGTGCAGCGCCGGCGCGGGCATCGGCGTGGGGCTCGAGCCGGATGACCTGGAACTGCTCGTGACCGCGCCGGATCTTGTCCGACACAAGATGGCCCTGCAGGGAGAATTCGTGATCGCGGTGGGCCGCGCGGTGAAGGAGGCGGGTTTGCCGCCGGTGATGGCGGGCGGGGGAGACCTCGCAGGCAATCTCGGCCCCATGTACTCGCCCGCGATGTTCCGCGAGGTGGTGCTGCCGGCCTACGTCCGGTCGGTGGCGGAGCTGAACCGCCTGGGTGTGCACTACTATTTCCGCAGCGACGGCAATCTGTGGACGCTGATGGACATGCTGTTCACCGAGGCCAACTGCCCGGGCTTCGGCGAGGCCGACCGCGACGCGATGATGACGGTGGCTGCGGTGCGCGCGCGGTTTCCACGGCTCGTGATCTGGGGCAATGTCTCGTCTTCGCTGCTGATGTCCGGAAGCGCCGAGGAGGTGGCGGCCCAGGCGCGCACGGCGGTGTCGGAAGCGGAGCAGCGCGGATATTTTCAGGGCTGCTCCAACGCGATTGTCCAGGGAACGCCGGTGGAAAACGTCTGGGCAATGATGGCGGAGCGCTGACCCCGTCGGCGCTGGCGGGAGACCGGCCCGGAAGGCGTGCCGGTCATGAAAGGATTATGAAATCCGCCGCTTCCCGGCGTGCTGGCACGGCACCCTCGGCGGGATACGTAATTTTTCCGTTAAATGCGTAGTTACACAGATCGTGTGAGACCGGTGGTGTCCACAGGGTCGGCGCATGTACTCCAGCCGGCGCAGCTTCACCCATTCGAACGGCATCACTTTTGTGGATCGCCGTTACGATTTTCTCAGCCGGGTGATCGTGGGCGTGAGCGTGCAGGCGGGCGCGGCGGACGCGCAGCTTGATTCCGCGGAGCGGATTGGGGCGCTGGAGGAAGCCGAGCGCCTGCTGCGGGAAGTGACCGAGATGTTCGAGCAGCGCTTCGAATAAGCGCCGGTCGGGCGGCTTAACGCCGAGCCAATTGCTCCGCGGTCGGCAACTCGTAGCTGATCTTGCCTTCCATGATCTCGCGCAGGGCGGTGTCCTCGGCCGAGAGTTTCTCGAGCGACTCGACCAGGGGACGATTGCCGTTGCGCAGCTGCTTCACGCGGCGGGACACCACGTTGACCAGGATGTTGGGGTCGGTGATCAGCTTTAGCGCGGCGTGTAGATAGTCGTCTCTCATGATGAAATGCCGGCAAGCGGCGCTGTGGGTGAAGCCGTTCCGTATAAGAGCGGCTGAGGCGGACATTTTATGTGGACGGAAGCGCGAAAACGACCCTGATCCGTCGGGTTGCCCGACGTGGGCAGTGAATCGTTTGGGGAGCACCGCCTTAGGTCACTCTTAAGACGATGAACCGGCTGCCAGGACTCGCCTCACGAATCCCGGAGCGGGGAGGGCACAATTTGCTTGCCTCGCGGGTCGAAGAGAAGAGATCAAGAGGCAGAGTCCGGTCAGCATCCAGATGCACGGTTGAGATCGTGGTTTGAGCCAGACAGCAGGACAGCGGTTTTCGCAGGCAGGTTATCTGCAGTGAGCCAGCTTCGAGTTTTCGGGCAGCGCCAGTGGCATCGAGTCCCAGGGCCTGCCGTCAGCGAGTGATGTCCCTGGCAGTGACGGTTGTCAGCGTGAGGGATGCGACCGGATTCATGCCCAGCCTTAACCCAGAACCCATGGATGAAAGGAACCTATGAATCTTACCCAACTATTAACTCAGCGTCGGACCCTGCTGCGGCAGGGACACCTGGCCAACCTGGCCTTTGCCTATGTGCGGCTCAGCGAATTTACCCAGCGGCTCGACCGGGCGGGGCTGAAAGGGACGGTGCGCCTGCGGCACGCGGAGACGGAGACCGGGATTGCGTGGCCCACGCTCACCGTGGATGGGGCCAATGCGTCGGTGGTGGAGGAGCACTTCACGGATGAGGACGTGATCGAATGGGCGGACGTCTTCACCTTCATCACCGCGGAGAACGAGCTCGACCTCGCGTTTTCGCCGGAAGGACTGGCGGAGCGCTTCCTCGTCCCGCTGCGCGCGGAACTGGAGCACGCCGGCGTGGTGGTTGACCTCCAACCTCCATCCTCCGCGAGCCAGGCTCACCGGACGGCCGGCGAGAGCTAAACGCAGTGGTCAGGCCGCGGCGCTCGGCTCAGGCCCGGGCGCCGCGGGCCTTGACCGCGGTCTGGCTCCAGGTGAGCGCCAGCAGGGCGCAGCCGATCAGCGCCGACGCGGCGTAGAGCCCGATGGCGCCGTTCCAGCCGAACGCGTCCACCAGCAGGCCGGTGCCCACGCCGCAGACCGAGGCGCCGAGGTAGCCCAGCAGGCCGGTGAGTCCCACGGCACTGGAGGACGCGGCCTTGGTGGCGAAATCCGCCGCGGCCACGGCAACGAGCATCTGCGGGCCGTACACGAAGAATCCGAGCGCCCCGAACAGCGCGGCCATGGTCAGCCGCTGTCCCGCGGGCACGAAGAACATCAGCCCCACCGCGACGAGCAGGAGGAGCATGAAGAACACCGACACCGGTCCGCGCCGGCCATCGAGCTTGTCGGAGATCCAGCCGGCGGCGTAAGCGCCGAAAATACCCGCGATCTCGAAGACGGACAGCGACACGCCCGCGTCGTTCAGCGTGAAGCCCTTGGCCTCCACGAGGTATTTCGGCGCCCAGTCCAGCACGCCGATGCGCACGATATAGATGAAGAAATTGGCGAAGCTCACGATCCAGACCCAGGGGTTGGTGAGGATGTGCTCCCGGAAGATGCCCCAGAAGGAATCCTCGCGAGCGACCGCCGGCACGGGTGCTGCGCCCTCGCGGAAGACCTCCACGGCCGGCAGGCCCAGCGACTCGGGCGAGTCGGTCAGGCGGTTGAACAGCCACGCGGATCCCGCCGCGCAGAGGGCGGCGGGAACCCAGAACGCCGCGCGCCAGCCGTAATAGGTCACCAGGTAGCCGGCGCCGACGGCGATCATCGCGCCGCCGACCTGGTGCGAGGCATTCCAGACGCCCCAGGCGCGGCCGATTTCCTTCGGGCTGAACCAGTGCGTGAGCAGCCGGAAGCAGGGTGGGGAACCTGCGCCCTGGAAAAGATTGTTGAGCGCCCAGAGCGCGACGAAGGCGACGAGGCCGGCGCCGAAGCCAAAGCCGACATTGACGAGCGCCGAAAGGAGCAGGCCGCCGGCCATGAGGTAGCGCGGGTTGGTCCGGTCGCCGATGATGCCGCTGAGAAACTTGGAGACGGCATAGACAATGGTCGCCGTGCTCAGCAGCAGGCCCCACTGCGTATTGGTGAAGCCGAACTCATCGATGATGGACTTGGCGGCCATCGAGAGATTCTTCCGCAGCAGGTAGTACAGGGCGTAGCCCGTGGTCATCGAATACATGACGCGGAGCCGCCAGTAGCGGTAGAGCCGCCTGACCTCCGCGGGATCCTCGATCGCGGGAGCGGCCGCCGGGAGTCGGAGCTGGCCTTGGATCGTGCGGAGCAAATTCATGAAGGCCAGTGAGACCAAAGCCACGCCGTCACGGGGTCAAAACCAGAGTCAGAAGCAATCGCCTCGCGGCGCGCAACTCGGCCAACATGGCCGTCTAAAGTGGTGCCCCCACGGGGAATCATTTACCCTCTAAGGCTCCGTCCATTTTCTGAAATAGGACATTTATAGGACGTTTTGTTCTCAGTCAGGCTCTGTGGTGGACAGCGCCGCGTCTATTCGAGGCGTTTCATTCGGCTTGGACGCGATGGAGTGCGTAGGGCAATTGCGCAAAGTCTACTCGCAGTTCACGCAATGAACGGTGGTTGATGAATTTCGCCGCTGCGAATACAAGCGCCTGCTTACCCGTGCCCTTGTTCGCAGCAGCGATTGCCTCGGCATGGGTGCGCGTGAAGGCAGCAGCGGGACTACGCAACCACAACTCGTCTGTCGTCGAGGTCCGGCTGCTTGCCCTCTGCCGAACAGCTTTTCTCCGGCACCACGAGCAGCTCGCGATACGGCACGCCGAGGTGGTGGGTGTAGATGAAGCTCTTCCCTTTGAAATCGAGTGACGGCATGCCAAACAGCATGCAAAACGGAAACACGGGCGCGAGGGAATTTCCGCCGGCGCGCGGGGAAACCCACACGCCGGTCGCTGTCAGACAAAAAGGGGCCGAAGCCCCGTGGTCAGTCCTCGTCGAGTAGCATGAGGGTGAGGACCGGCGCGGGCGTGTCGCCGGGTCCGACGTGAAGTTTCAGGTCGTGGGCGCGATTTCCGATGATAACCCTGAACGAGATGGTATCCGCTTCCCGGTTTCGTTGGCTTATCATGGTCTTCGCGGCCCAGCTTATGTCGTGGAGGATTCCATCGAGGTCGGAACCTGATTTGGTCCCTTCCTCGATGATAGACCACACCGTGGCGGTGCAGCAAAAGCTCCGGGACCAGTAGACCCGGATGACTTGAAATTGGGACAGGTTTACGAGCACGCCGTCGTCGATGGCTTGTTGCCGGCTGTAGGAAAAAATGACTTCTCCGAACGGGTTACTATCCATGGTTTGCGCCGTCCGGCGGCTCGGTCGTGTGTGCGTCTTGCACCTTATCGACCTCACTGCCGATTGGCGTTTCGCCTCACCCACGAAAGTCAAAGGGGTGCGGAGCGCCGAGGAGTGGTGACTTGCTCACCCGACGAGGGGGAAGCGCAGGTTTCCCCGTGGTGGAGGCCCGAAGGGCACGACCTTGACCGTGGGTAAAATGGGAGAAACAGCGGCTGGCAGTGCGCTAGTAAAAATCGAGTGTTAGCGAGCATCTTTCCTTCCCCTGGGTGCGAGCGCTGCGATGACCCCAAAAGGTCGTAGCAAGCGAGCCGGGCGGGCGGGAATCTACCCGAGTGGCTGGCAAAGCGGGTCAGCAGTCTCCGAGGACGCGCAGATGAAACGAAACAACGACGGAAGGCAGCGCCGGAGCGCCGGTGCCGAAATTGTCCTGGTGTAGCGGATGGGGCGGAAATTCGAGGGGCGGAAATTGGGATTTTACGCCGTATCTGCCCCACGCGCGCCACACCGGCGACGGCAGGGGCGGAAAGGAATAAGGCAGCCTATAACATAGGCTGCCGTTTCCGCCCCCTGCCGGTCGCCCGGCCAACGAGAAATAGTATTTTAAGAAATCTTGCCCCGGCACGTTTCGCCTACGTTTACCTGGCGGTATACTGCCTCGTTATGAATCTACTTAACTGTGCTCCAATCATCGAATTTGAAATCGTCCCGCTCTCTATCATTGAGGGACTTACAGACGAAAAGGTTATCCAGAATCAGCCGCCAAAAAATCCCGCCCCGGCGTCGGGCGAACTCCCGGACATTGTTTCGGGAGACCATTTTCTCGAAATCAACTACCCACCACGACGGGAGTTGATTGAGGGGCTGTTGCACCAAGGGACCAAGCTCCTGCTGGCCGGCGCGAGCAAAGCGGGCAAGACTTGGCTGCTGCTTGCGATGGCAATCGCTGTTGCCACCGGCGAGCATTGGCTCGGCCTGGCGACGAGGCAGTCCCGCGTGCTGTTCATCAACCTGGAAATTCTGCCCGATTTTTTCCAGCATCGCTGCTGGATGGTGAAGGAAAAAATGGGCCTGAATTCACTTGGCTCCCTCACCGTCTGGAATTTGAGAGGCTACGAAGCGGACATTGCAGTAATGGTAGACCACATCCTGGCCCGAATCCAAAAGGACGGCGGCTACGACATGGTCGTGATTGACCCAGTTTATAAATGTTATGGCGGAAGAGACGAGAACAACGCGGGGGATATGGCGAATTTCCTTTCTCACCTCGAACGAATCGCGGCAAACACCGGCGCGGCGGTCGTTTTTTCCACGCACCATTCGAAGGGAAATCAAGCCGGCAGGAACGTGCTGGACCGCACGTCAGGCTCCGGTGTATTTGCCCGCGATGCCGACACTTACCTGAGTGTCACCGAACACGAGAAGGACCAGCATTTCTCGGTGGAATCAGTGGTGCGCAATGGGCCTCCCGTGCCCGCGTTCGTGCTGAGGAAGGCGTTCCCATTATTCGTGCGTGACGACACAATCGACCCATCCAAACTGAAGCGGTCGAACCGGCGCGCTGCTCCTGCTTCACAAACTTCCGCCCCTCTCGGCAGGAAGCCGAAGTTCACCGATGAAGAACTGCTTAATCTGCTGCCGGCGGCGGGGCTTACTTACGGTGAATGGGAGAAAGCCGCGAAAGATGCGCTGGCCTGCTCGGAAACTACATTCAAAGAAAAGCGCCGGGCACTCATAGGCAATAAAGCCGTCGCCTTGGAAAAATACCGTTACACGCGGCTCGCCGGCCTGGATTCAGGCGCAACCCCGATGACTGAGACCTGAGTTCAATTCCCAATGTCCGGAGAACTTCTTCCCAGCCGCTGAACGGCCTTGGCCTGAAACGCTGCGTGGTCCGGATGGCCCCGAAAATCCACCAATGGACTTAGCGCGCCCATTGCGTCGGGTCGGTCTGGAATTTCACGGATGCGGTCACAGTGGATACGCTTGGCCGGCAGCCAATCTAGGAATTCACCGGCGGGTCTGGCTGTGAGATGACAAGACTTGCCTCCATCTGCTATCCGGCGGAGCAATAATCTTAGGTCGGTGCCCGTGGGTGACTTTGCTTGGTATGTGAGAGAGGAAAACCCGAGAATGAGGTGTTGGCTTCGGCTGATGCCAATGAGTTGGAGCGACGCCCATGGATGGTAATCAGCCCGAAATCCCAAATCCACGATGAACCAACCATCACGGGCCGGCGCATTGTCGGGGAGCGGCGCACCGTATTGGCGCGACTGCCGCTTGGACCACACCACCGTCCGCACCCTAGGGGTTAGCGGGCCGACGGTGTTGTTTGCATCATCTCGGAAATCGAGCGGTTGACCTGCAACGTAGTCCCGCAGGACGAACGTCGGATAAGTGCACTCCGCCGCCAGATAGCCTTCGGTCGATACAAAGGTCACCGTCTCTCCCGACAGAGTCGCATAGATGACCGTGTTGGCCGCCAGACACACGTCGTTTGTCTTGATTGTGCTCAAAGGAAGCTCCGGCCCGCCATGATGACAGCCACAACAGCAATAACCGCCCAAATCCAAATCAACGCCTTCATGGAGTCTGCGATATCGGTGTTAACTACCAACGCGCGCTCCGACTGCTGTTTCACGATGCCGAGGTCGTCCCGTTGCGCGCCGTTTGCTCCGTAGAGCGGCTGCACGGACTGCCGGACAACCTCGGCGACCATACCCGGCATATTGGCCTGAAGTGCGGCCAGTTGTGACTTGGCGTCAAGCAAGACGCGCTGTGTTTCTGCCAGTGTTGAATGCGTCGCCGTGGCGAGGTCGATGGCTTTCTCCATCATCAACCGCGAATCAACCGTGCCCGCTGGCGCAGCGGATCGGACCCTGCCTGACGAGTTCCATCGGCATCGCGCCCAACTGGATGCTGGCGAAGATGGCGGCCGACCTGCACAAGCCGGACGGGCTCACGGTCATTGACGATGCCGACATTCCCGGCCGGCTGCTCGACCTGCCGATCAGCGACTTTCCCGGCATCGGTTCCCAAATGGAGCTCCGCCTGAAACTGCGCGGCATCGGCACCGTCGAGCAGCTGTACCGGGCGACCAAGTCCCAGCTCCACGGCGCATGGGGCGGCATTGAGGGCGAGCGCATGTATGAGCGGCTCCGCGGGGCCAGCGTCCCGCTGCCGATTCAGAAGAACCAGACCGTCGGCCATTCGCACGTCCTGCCGCCCTTCCTGCGCACCCAAGAGAAGGCCCACGCCGTGCTCCACAAGCTGCTCCAGAAGGCCGCCATGCGGCTGCGGGACATCGGCCACTACTCCGGCGGCCTGACCGTTTGGGTGAGCTACCGCAACGGCGTGAAGTGGTACGACGACCTTCGTTTCAACGAGACGCAGGACACCGTCACCCTGACCGCCGCGCTGAACCAGCTGTGGCGGCGGCGGCCTTGGGAGCTGCTGCACGCCGAGCCGATGCAGCTCGGGCTGGTCCTGACACACCTGCTCGAGATGCGGGGCCACACCCTCGACCTGTTCGAACAGCCCAAGCACGACGCCCGCGAGCGGCTGAACCACGCGGTCGACACGGTCAACCAGACCTTCGGCCACGGCTCGGTCTATTTCGGCGGCGCCCACGGCGTGATCGAAAACGCTCCGATGCGGATTTCCTTCACCTGCATCCCCAAGCCCGAGATTGAGGAGATCGATCCGAAACGGGAAAGAAGGCTCCGGCCGCTCCCGCCGAAGCCAGCCGAAGCCGAGTCGCCGGACTGAGCCGGAATCATCCAATCGGAGTCAGCCACTGAGAGCACGGATGAACACGGATCGATGCCTTGGCAGAAAAGACCAAATACTGTGCGATCCACAAAGCCGGGATGTGTCCGGAAAGGAGTAGGCTCAGGCCGCGACTCTGAAAATCCGTGCCCATCCGAGTGATCCGTGGCTCAATTTCCTGGTTCAAACCGAGCCGTCCGCCGGTTTCGGCACCGCCGTATCCCAGCGGCGGGGCGGAACGACGGATTTTCCAAAAAAGATGCGCGGAATGGGGGCGGATCGGTGTTATGGACTATCACTCCCCCTCATGCGCCAGTTATTGCTCGCTCTCGCCCTGTCCTTTACCAGCGCGATGGCCGCCGATTCCCAGATGTTTCGCGGCCATCCCTCCCTTAGCGGTGTGACCCCGCCGCCCGGAAAGCCCTTGGAAGGCAAAATCGCCTGGAGCAGCGCCACGATGGGCTGGGAGTTGTACCAGCCGCTGGAGAACATGGACGGTCAGGCCGTGTTCCCCTCCACGCCGGCGGTGGTCGGTGGCCGCATTTATCTCTGCGCCGGGCCCTACCTCTTCGTGTTCGATGCCGCGGGCCAGCCGGTGTACCATGTGAAGCTCAGCGCCTGCACCTTGGCCAGCCCCACCGTGGTTGACGGACTGGTGTATGTGTCGACCGATGACGGACGGATGCATGCCGTGGAGGCCAAGGACGGCAAGGAACGCTGGACCGCGGTCATCGGCGCCAATCCGTTCATGAAGCAGGTGGACAATTGGGATGTGTACCACTCCTCCGCCACGGTCGTGGACGGCGTGCTCTACGTCGGCAGCGCCGACGGCCGGATCTACGCCCTGTCCGCCGCAAATGGAAAGGAGCTTTGGCATTTTCAGACCGGCCACGTCGTGCGCGCGACGCCCGCGGTGGTGGCGGGCCGGGTGTATTGCGGCAGTTTTGACGGCAAGGTCTATGCCTTGGACGCGGCCACCGGCAGCAAGCTCTGGGAAGTGGATACCGCGACCAAGGGAACTCCCTGGCACGCCGTGCAGGGTTCCTGCGCCGTCGTCGACGGGACGGTCTACGTCGGCAGCCGCAGCGGATTCCTGTATGCGATCGACGCGGCCACGGGCAAGGTCCGCTGGCAGGAGAGCCATGACGGCAACTGGGTTCCCAGTTCGCCGGCGGTGCGCGACGGCATCGCGTATGTCGGCCAGTCTGACGGACACAAAGTCACTGCGGTTTCGCCGGACGGCAAGGTGCTCTGGCGCATTGACGCCCCGAACGAGACCTTCGCCTCACCCCTGCTGGCCGGGGACATTTTGTATGTGGCCGGCAACGACAACTACAACCAGCAGGGCAAGGGCAGCCTGTGCGCCCTCGAGGCCAAGACCGGGAAAGTCGTCTGGAAACTGGAGCTGCCCGCCAGCGTGTGGGCTTCGCCCGTGCTGGTGGACGGCACGCTCTACGCCGCCTGCGCCGACGGCAAGCTGTACGCGATCCGGTAGGCGGCGGCGGACGGGTCGGCGCGGGTTTACTGTATGGAGAAATATCCGGACGCTTTGGCCGGCGTCCGCTTGTCCCCGGACGCGGGCTCGTCCACGCTGCCTCCACCCCACCCCATGAATGCCCTGTTCCGTTGCGTCCTCCTCCTCGTTTGTTTCCCCGCGTTTCTCCGCTCAGCCGCCCCGGCCATGTCCGCCGCGCTGACGGCCGGGCAGGCCGAACGCGCGCAGTGGTGCGCGCTGGCCACCAAGCTGGCGGATCCGATTCTTGTCTCCCTTTCGCAGCGTCAGCTCAAGCGCGTCATGCCCGTCGAAGCCTTCGATCCGGCCGCCCGCGCCGCCTCGACTCATCTTGAGGCGCTCGGCCGCCTGCTGGATGGGCTCGCCCCGTGGCTGGAACTGGGCGGCGATGACACGCCCGAAGGCAGGGAGCGCGCCCGGCTCGCGGACCTCGCCCGCCAGGCCATCGACGCCGCCACGGACCCGGCCTCCCCGGACAAGATGAACTTCACCGAGGGCGGACAGCCCCTCGTCGACGCCGCGTTTCTCTCTCAGGCCATCCTGCGCGCCCCGCACGAACTGTGGGACAAACTGGACCCGCGCGTCCGTCAGAACCTCATCACCTGCCTCGAATCGACGCGCACGATCAAGCCGCCGGAAACCAACTGGCTGCTCTTCTCCTCCACGGTTGAGGCCCTGTTGCACCGCGTCGGCGCGCACCGCGACGAAGCCCGGCTCATGCACGGGTTGGAGCGCTTCCAGCACTGGTACGTCGGCGACGGCGTGTACGGCGACGGCGCCGAGTTCCACTGGGATTACTACAACGCCTATGTCATCCAGCCGATGCTGCTCGATATCCTGGCGGTCGTCGGCGACGAGACCCCGGAGCTGCGGAATTTCCGCACCGAGGTGCACCAGCGCGCGCAGCGCTACGCCGCCATCCAGGAGCGCCTGATCGCGCCCGACGGCACCTTCCCCGTGATCGGCCGCTCCATCGCCTACCGGGCCGGCGCCTTCCAGGGACTGGCCGCCGTCGCCCTGCACCACGAGTTGCCCCCCGCGATCCGCCCGGGGCAGGCGCGGGCCGCGCTCAATGCCGTCATCCACCGGACGCTCGATGCGCCCGGCACGTTTGACGACCACGGCTGGCTGCGGCTCGGACTGGCCGGCCATCAGCCCGCCCTGGCCGAGAAATACATTTCCACCGGCAGCCTGTACCTCTGCAGCTTCGCGTTCCTTCCGCTCGGCCTGCCCGCCTCGGATCCGTTCTGGACCGAACCCGCCACCCCCACCACGTGGCAGCAGGTCTGGTCCGGCGCCGACCTCCCCGCCGACTCCGCGCTGAAGGCCGCGCACTGAGCCAAAACAAAACCCCTCCCGCCATAGAGCGAGAGGGGTGAAATTGGTGCCCCCACGGGGAATCGAACCCCGCTTTGAAGATTGAGAATCTCCTGTCCTAACCGATAGACGATGAGGGCGAAAATCGGAGGGGATAGGGTTCGGTTTTAGCGGCGGGCGTCAAGCGAGAGTTTTCAGCTTCTTCGCATGCTCAATAAAACAGGGAGCGGTCCAGGCTGCGGTACCGGATGGCTTCCAGCAGGTGCGGCGCCTCGATGCGCTCGGCCAGGGCCAGGTCCGCGATGGTGCGCGCGACCTTGAGAATCCGGTCGTAGGCGCGGGCGGAGAGGCTGAGCTGCTCCATGGCCTGCTGCAGGAGGTCGCCGAGCGCGGGCTCGATCGCGCAGTGCCGGCGGATCTGCGCGTGGGTCATGCGCGCGTTGGCCACCGTGCGGGTGCCGGCGAACCGTTCCTGCTGGCGGGTTCGGGCTGCCTCGGTGCGGGACCGCAGCGCAGCGGAGGTTTCGCCCGTCTGCTCAGAGCGCAGCTCGCTGAGCGACAGGGCCGGGGCGTCGATGTGGATGTCGATGCGGTCGAGGAGCGGGCCGCTGATGCGGGCGCGGTAGCGCTGCACCTGGGTCGGCGAGCAGCGGCACTCGTGCTTCGGGTCGCCGAGGTAGCCGCAAGGGCAAGGGTTCATCGCGGCGACGAGCATGAACGCGCAGGGGAGCGTGACCTTGCCCGCGCTGCGGGAGATGGCGACCTCGCCGTCCTCCAGCGGCTGGCGGAGCACCTCGAGGGCGGAGCGCTTGAACTCCGGCAGCTC
>CAIJZY010000018.1 GCA_903825285.1 uncultured Opitutia bacterium
AGCAGCACTTATGTCGCTGCCCAGCCTGCCTCCGATGTTCAATCCGTGATTACGCAGGCCCAGGCTGACCCGACCAATGCTGCGGCAATTATCGCCAAGGCGATTGCGGCCAACCCGTCCAACGCGGCGGCCATCATGACGGCCGCGGTCAATGCCTTCCCGGCCCAGGCTTCGGCCATTGTTTCCGCCTCGATCGCGGCGGCCCCCCAGACGGCAGCTGCGGTGACGCAGGCGGCGGTTGCTGCGGTGGTTTCTGCGGCGGCCACCCCTGCGGCCGCCTCGGCTGCGGCGGCTTCCATCACCTCCGCTGCGGTTACAGCGGCGGTGAATGCGGCGGCGACTCCTGCGGCTGCCAATGCAGCTGCGGCCTCGGTGGCCGCGGCGGCGGTTTCGGCGGCCCCGAGCCTTTCCAATACGATCACGCAAGCCGCGGTTGCCGCTGCTCCGGCTGCCGCGGGTGCGATCACGGGTGCACCGGCCGCTCCGACCGGTCCGACCGCACCGACCGCTCCGGATGTCACTCCCACTACGCCGGTCCAAACTCCGAATAGCCCGTCGACCTGATCGCAGAACCGCTCCCTTTCACCTAACATACAAAATACTACACAATGACGACCAAGTCTTTTGCTGGGATTCTCGCACTTCTGACGGCGGCGCTCACCACGGTCCACGCCACGGAGCTTAGCCCGGGCACGGGCTTTTTCTTCACCGGCACCGCCGGCCTCAAGTACGACAGCAACATCTTCCTCACCAATACCAACACCAAGTCGTCCGGCATCCTCGAGATCATTCCCGGGGTGGAGCTGGACATGGGGTCGGGCTCGATGACGAAGAATGTCTTCGTCTTCAGCGAGGACTTCGTGTCCTACCTCGATGCCAGCGGGCAGAACACAAACCTGGCGAATGCGCAGTACGATGTGGCCTACAGCGACGACAAGCTGCGCTTCAACCTTGATGCCGGCTTTCATCAGCAGTCCCAGAATAACCGCGATACCCACCTGACCGGTCACATCCTCCAGACGGACATCACGAACATTACCCCCACGCTTGAGCTCGAGATTTCGCCGAAATCGGCCGTGTCGGTCGGGGTTGACTACCAAAACTACCGTTATGATGTGGCGGGCTATGCTGATCGTTCCTCCGTGTCGTTGCCGCTGAACGCCTATTTTGAGGTGGCGCCGAAGGTTCAGGCCAGCGTGGGTTACCGTTACCGCAACAACTCGGTCGACGCCCCTGGCCTCGACAGCACCGACAACTACTTCAGCGTCGGCGCCCGCGGTGATTTCGACCCCATGCTCAAGGGCTCCTTCAGCGTCGGCTACAACCAGCGCAACATCAAGGCGGGCACGGTCAATGGCGTCTACCACGCGAGCCATACCGAGTCCGGGATCGGTGCCGACGCCAAGCTCGACTACCTCTATTCGGACAAGTCGACGGTCCAGTTCACGGTGCGCAACGACTTCTCCAATGCCGCCACGGGCGACAACCAAAAGGTGTTTGAGGGCGGCGTCGGCCTGGCCTCGGCCATGAGCAGCGACCTCACCGCGGATGCCTCGCTCTTCATCGGCAACTACAAGTACGTGGACACGTCCCGCCGGGATGATTACTACCGCCTGGGCGCGGGGGTGACCTACAGCTACAGCACCCACGTCAAGTGCAGCGCGACTTACAGCTACCAGGACAATTCCTCGAACATCAGTAACCTTTCGTTCAGCGAAAGCGTGTTCGGCGTGTCGCTCGCGGTTCGTTACTAAGTCGACACGACTTTTGTTCCTGCGGTATTGAAATTGCCCCCGGGCGTTTCAATCTCTGCTGAACTGTCCCCATGCGACTCCCGCTCGTTCTCCTTATTCTAGTCTGGGCCCTCCTTTTCACTGCGACGTTTGCCCAAGAGGAAAAGCCCGCGGCCTCGGCCACGGCGGACTATGTCCTTCAGCCTTCCGACCTGCTGCATGTCCTCGTCTTCCAGGAGGACGACCTGCAGCGGGATGTCCGGATTTCCCAGGAGTACTCGATCACCTTGCCGCTGATCGGGCAGGTGAACCTGAAGGGGAAGACCCTGCGCGAGGCGGAGGAGCTGATCCGCTCGCGCTACGACCAGGACTACCTCGTCAAGCCTCAGGTGACCGTGACTGTCACCGAGTACGCCAAGACGAGCGTCAATGTGCTCGGTTCGGTCGGTCAGGCCGGCTCGGTCGTCTTCACGCCCGAGCAGCCGATGACGCTTCTGGACGCCATTGCCCGAGCCGGCGGCTTTACCCGGCTCGCGGACCGCAAGCATGTGAGCCTTTCCCGGACGGTGGACGGCAAGGTTGAGAAATACACCATCAACGCGGACGAGTTGATCCAGGGGGATGCCAAGCAGTCGTGGATCCTGATCAAGGACGACGTCATCTACGTTCCCGAGAAGCTGCTCTAAGCCTGTGGCCGGAGCGCACCCAGCGATTAACAGCCCAGACCTTCAGATCATTTTTGCATGAGCCAAGACTCTTCGCCGCCTCCGAACCGCCCAACGACGCCCCCGCAATACCAGCGGGGCAGCGCTGGCTATGGGAACTACGGCGGGGGCTACGGCGGATACGGCCAGGGGTATGGCTACGGTTATGGCTACGGCGAGGGACATAGCCCTCAGCGGGCCTTCCTCGACTACGTCCTCATCCTGCGCGAGCGGATGTGGTACATCATCACGGTCTTTCTCGTCATTTTCTCGGCGACCGTGGCTTTCACCTTCAGCCGCACAAAGCTTTTCCAGGCGGATGCGAGCGTGCAGATCCTTAGGCATGACCCGGTCGTCATGCAGGTGCAGAGCGTGCAGGATAACGATGTGCGCACGGCCGAGGACCTCAATACGCAGGTCAAGGTGCTGGAGAGTGCGGCGATCATCGACAAGGTCGCCGCTCGCCTCAAGGCCGATGGCCTCGGGGCCTTTCTTGCCCCGTATTCCTCGAAGGATGGCTTGCCGGTCTCGGTTGAGAAGATCCTGGCGGACAACCGCAAGATCACCCTTTCCCGCCTGAGCCTCGTGATTGCGATCCAATATGTGCACCCGGATCCGCAGGTCGCGGCCACGGTGGCCAACTATTTTGTCGACGAGTACATCAACTACAATTCCCGCATGCGGGTGGATGACTCGCTGCGCGCCGTTGACGACCTCAAGGGTCCCGCCGAGCTGCAGAAGCAGAAGGTCGAGCGCATGGCGCTCGTCCTGCAGGCCTACCGCGAGAAGAACAACCTCGTGTCGCTCGATGAGCGGAAGAATGTCGTCACGGAAAAGCTCAAGGCACTGAACCTCTACGTCACCCAGACGAACGCTCGCCGGCAGGATGCCGAGATCCGCTGGAATCAGATCCAGGAGCTCAAGGCCAAGGGTGGGGACCTCCTTAGCCTCGATTTTATCAGCACCCAGCCGGGAATCACCACGCTGGTGCAGCAGCTCTCCACCCAGAAGATTTTGGTCTCGCAGCTGCGGGTCCGCTACCGCGACAAGCACCCGAAGATGCAGGCGGCCCTCGACCAGCTGAATCAAACGGCGAGCGAGCTCCAGCGCGGCGTGGACAACGCGGCCGCGACCATTGAATCCTCCTATCAGAACGCCCTACGCAACGACACCGAGGCCAAGCGCTCGCTGGCGATCGCCGAGGAGGAGTCGATCCGGCTCGACCGCGTGGCGGTCGATTACAGTAACCAGGCCCGCGACTACGACATCAACGTGAAGCTCCTCGAGTCCATGGTTGGCCGCATGGGCGAGACCAAGGTCTCGAGTTCCATGGAGACCCAGAACGCCCGCGTCATCGACCGGGCGGTTCCGCCGAAAAAGCCCATCTACCCGAACAAGCTGCTGAATCTATCGCTCGGATTTCTCGGTGGCATCACCCTCGGCCTCGCCTTCGCCTTCTTCGTCGCCTACATCGACGACCGTGTCAAAAGCAGCTTCGACATCGAGGCGGTCGTCGGCCTGCCGCTGATCGGCATCATCCCGAAGATCGCCACGCTCGACAAGGCGGACAAGGCGATGATCGTTGAGAACCACAGCGACCGCCGGGCGGCCGAGGCCTTCTTTGGCATCCATGCCGGCCTGCAGCTGAAGAACGAGACCAAGAAGGCGAAGTGCTTCCTCGTCACGAGCACGGTGCCCGGCGAGGGCAAGTCCTTCGTCTCGACGAACCTCGCCCTGACCTTTGCTTCGCACGGCGACCGGACGCTCCTGATCGATTGCGACCTGCGCAAACCCAACATCCACAAGCTGCTCGCGGTCGACAACAACAAGGGCGTGATCGACTACTGCGAGGGGACGCAATCCCTGGAGAACGTCATCATCAAGAACCACCGCAAAAATCTGGATGTATTGCCCACGGGCGGCCGGGCGAAGAACCCCACGCTGATTCTGAACAGCAAGGCCTTTGAGACGATGATCTTTGAGCTGCGCAAGCAGTATGACCGGATCATCATCGACACGCCGCCCTTGGCCGCGGTGACGGACGCCCTGATTGTGCTGCCGCTCGTGGATGGCTCGTTCTTCAGCATCTTTTTCAACAAGGTGAAGAGGAACGCCGCGCAGTACTGCGCGAAGCAATTGACCGACGCCAACGTGCCCTGCTGCGGTGCGATCTTAAACGGCCTCGATCTCGACGTCTCCGGCTACTACTACGCCCAGTACTACGACAAGTCGTACAAGGAGTACTTCAACGAGCCCACGCGCAAGGGCGCCAAGATCACCCACGGGGCGAAGCGTCCGGATCACGAAGCCTGATTCTTGAGATTGATGTTCCCTGCCACGAGACACGCCCCGTCGCGCCGGCATTGGACGAAGATGGAGCCGCAGCGCCCCCGCCGCGGTAGGACGGCGAAACCGAGTTATTGGAGTAACTTGCCGATTGGGGCGAATACCGGTGTGGGAAAGTTTAGTTCATATTGAATTGAAAGTTACCCATGCCGTTGGCAATTTTTCCACTATGCCCCGCTCCAGCCACGTTGCCGTCGAGCCCAGTGCGGCGACCGGACTCGAGGTGCCGGGCGATAGGCCGGCGGACATCGTGGCCTTTGAGGCGGCGATGGTGGGGTTCTTTGTCGATGCGGCGGACCTCCTCGGCGTGCCGAAGTCCGTGGCGGCGATCTACGGGATCGTTTTTGCCTCCCCTGAGGCGTTGAGCTTCGCGGAGATTGAAGCCCGGCTGGATATCTCGAAAGGCTCGATCAGCCAGGGCCTGCGGGTGCTGCGCGAGGTCGGGGCCGTGAAGGAGGTGTCCGTCAAGACTGAGCGGGCGGAACGGTTCACCCCTGACGTGGAGCTGCGCAAATTGATCACCCGCTTCCTTGAGCAGCGCCTCCAGCGGCAACTCGACTCGGGCAAGGCCCGGTTGACAGTCTTGAGCCGCTCGCTACCCGATTTGAAGGCTGCTGAAACCGAGACCCTGCGTACGCGCCTGAAGTACCTGCAGGCCTGGCATGACAAGGCCCGGGCACTGATGCCGGTGGCCAAAGCCTTTTTAAAGCTCACCCCAGCGTGAGTATTCCACGCGGCCCCTGCCGCCTCCGCCTTCCATGCGGAATAAACCAACCTTCGATCAACCGGTTGCTTTCATTGGAAGCGACGGGGCGAAGCTCAGCCGGATAATTTATGTCTAAGTATCTTGTCACCGGTGCCGCCGGATTCATCGCTGCCAAGGTCTGCGAGCTGCTCCTCGCTGAGGGGCACACAGTCGTCGGTATCGACAACCTGAATGACTACTACGACATCCGGTTAAAGGATTACCGGCTTTGAAGCTGCTGGGCCCCGCTGCCGACCGATGGGAGGAGACCCGAAGGTTTCCGTATATACCGAAAGCGCTCCGCTGTGCGCAGGTCGGTTCACATTCCATTTCCTCGATATCGAGGATCAGTCGGCACTCGATGCCGTCTTTGCGGAAAACTAATTTGATGCGGTCTTCAATCTGGCGGCGCGCGCAGGCGTGCGATTTAGCCTAGAATTCCCTGAGCTATATCGACGGACAAACATTCTCGGAGAGGAAAACGTCCTCAAGTGCCAGGTGAAATACGGTGTGAAGAAACACGTCCTCGCCTCGAGTTCATCGGTCTACGCCGGATGCCCGATGCCCTTCACGGAGGACGCCATCCTCGGCACGATGCAGTCGCCCTACGCCGAGACGAAGCGGCATGCTGAACTGTTGGCGTGGGAGTATCACGAGAGATTTGATTTGGATGTCACTGTGTTGCGCAAATTCACTGTGTTCGGTGCGGCGGGACGGCCTTACATGGCGCCGTCCCGCTTCATCAAATGGATCGATGGAGGCTCGCCAATCACGCTTTACAGAGACGGTTCGGCCTCCCTGGATTTCACCTATGTGGACGATATCGCCAGCAGTACTATCCTCGCCGGTAAATTGCGCGAGTATGAAGGAGTGCGGAAGCAAGGAGATGGCATGATCGCAGGTCATGCCCCGAATACCGGTTTGGCGGCAGAAGGGGTAGACGCTGGCGGGAACCCAGAGGGTGCCAGCGGCTACAACTTCATCAATCTCGGTGGCGGCCGGAATCCACTAAGCTATCCTGTCGTGATCGGCATGAGTGAGAAGGCGCTGGGCAAGAAGGCGTAGATTACCGGCCATCCTCCCCATCAGTCCGATATCAAGGAAACCTGGACGCCATTTCAAAAGCGAAGCGGATCCTCGGTTGGGAACCGTCGGTGCAGCCGGAAGACGGTTTCCGGAAGACGATTGAATGGCATGAGCTGAGCCGGGCCTGCAAAAGTGCTCAAACTATGAGCGGATTCTTTCTGAAACGCAGCAATCATTGATGGCTAAATCACTCATCAACATTCTCGGTGGCACCGCCTACTCCTCTACGGGCGGAATTCAGGCGGTGAATCGCATGATGGTGCGCGAGCTTAGTTCGAACGCCATGCTGAGACGGGCCTATTTTCTTTGGGATGATATCCGCACGGTTACTCCGGATGGGCGTGTTTACTCGGAATCAGGCTTGGCGCGATTCTATGCGTTGGACCGGAAAAAATTCACAAAGGACATATTTCACAGCGGTATCAAAAACTTAAACGATTACTGGCTGTGCACCCACGTGAATTACACCTTGGTCGGGCTTTGCGCCAGCATTGGCCGGCGGCATCGCGTGGGGGTTCTGCTACACGCGGCGGAATTGGATGAAGCGTTCACGGACACGAAGCGGAAGGCGCTCTGCCAAGCAGGGCAGGTCTTCACGGTATCGGAATTTACCAAAAAAAAGGCCGTCTATTATGGCGTGAACCCATCCCGTATCTGTGTCATTGAGAACGGCGTGGATGACCCTTGTCCAAACTGGCAGCCGAGCGACCCGAGAGAAATACGCAACACCCTGCTCTTCGTCGGCCGGATGGATGAGCGCTATAAAGGACAGATGGAACTGCTCGACGCGATGGTTTTGCTCCGGTACCGATTGCCCGACCTGCGCTTGGTATTTGTGGGAGCTGGGCAGACGCTTGCCGAGTGGCGGGCTGAGGCGGCTCGGCGCAATCTGGCCGATCGTGTGGAATTCACCGGCCGGATTGGTGATGAGGAACTCCTCCAGCGTTATGAGTCCGCGGCACTTTTTGTGATGCCCAGTGAAAACGAGGGGTTTGGACTGGTCTATGCCGAAGCCATGGCTCACGGCGTGCCCTGCATCGGCAGTGATCGCGACGCGGCGCGCGAGGTCATTGCGCACGGAGAGACCGGGCTGTGCGTGCCCGCTAATAATTCCACGGCATTGGCTGATGCTATTTCCAGTTTGCTGAGCGAACCGCAGCGTCTGCGGGAAATGGGATTCGCAGCGCGGGCGCGCTTTTTCAGCAGATTTTCTGCGGAGAAGCACAGCGAGCGCTTGCTCACGGCTCTCAACAGTTGGCGAGCACTGGCGCACTGATAGCGAGAACTACGGTCATGCGATTCAAGTTATGACTCATCCCGGTCAGCGTTCTATTAGTAGGCATCGCGTTCCGATTACGTGGCGAATCGACCGCCTAGGTTGCGGCCAGAAAAGTGGAGCTCCGGCAAAGCCTTGCGGTTTCCGTCAGTGGTTGGCAGGCCAAGGATCTCCCCATTGGAGAAACGGAAGAGGTCCGGGAAGTGGCCGAGAAGACCTTGTGCTATGACGATTACTTTTCCCGTTCCTATCGAAAAAGGGACGTTGAGCTCAACGTCTTTTAGCTTACTGACTGCCGGGCAAATTTCCGGCTCAGATGCTTGCCAAGCACACGCCGAACATGAGCTGGACGCTGAACGAAATGTTCTGTGATGAGATGGGGCATATTGTCGTCACCAAGATAGTTGAAAGCGCCCTCCGACCGGTACAATGGGGTAAGTTACGGACGCCCAAAGGAGCAATTTTCTACATGATGTTCTGGCACATGATCGGCGCCGTCCCTACTACTTCGGGGAGCAATTTTACAGCATGCCGCATCCTCTGACCTATTGGTGGGAGGCGTTGCGCTTGGCCACGGGGGCCAATTCATTGAATTCTTCTTTCGCATAACCAGCAACGTGCCACCCGAGTAAATCTGGGGCGACCAAGGCTTTCAAGAGACCATCAGTGGGTTCAAGGCACTAGGCCTCGGCAGGCGGGCTAACTGAGACTCTGGATGAAAATATTGCATTACATCCCGACATACGCGCCTGCGTGGATGTGGGGTGGTCCGGTCAGGAGCGTTAGCACGCTTTGTGAGGAGCTGGCCAGGCAAGGTCACGATGTGACAGTCTTTACCACGGACGCCGGATTAGGTCCTGCGGATATTCCTATGCGTACGGCAGCGGTGCTGCGCAATGGAGTGAAGGTTCACTATTACCCGCGAGACCCTGGGTTTGGAATCAAATCCTCGGCGCTGGAGGAGGCGGTTCGTGTCCGGGCAAAGGAATTTGACCTGATCCATGTCACCGCAATCTGGCAGCGCACCGGCACCGCAGCGTGCCGGGCCGCTTGGGCCGCAGGCGTCCCGTATGTTATTTCGCCTAGGGGCGCGTTGGGGCCTTACTCGTGGACGCGAGGCACACTGAAGAAATTGGCCTATTACTTCCTGCACGAACGGAGAAATCTGCACACAGCAGCTGGTTTCCACTACACCTCGGCGATGGAGAAGTTGGAGTGCAGGAGATTCCGGTTTGGCCAAGCTTGTTGCATAGTAGCCAATGGGATTGATTTTCAGCTATGGGCTAGAAACGAAGTGTCAGGTGCGGCTTGGCGCCAAGCCGGGAGCATGGCCGCCGGTGACACGGTGCTACTCTATGCCGGGCGGTTGCACCACAAGAAGGGCCTCGATCTCTTGCCATCCGTTCTGGATAAGCTCCAAGATGAGAATTGGGTCATGGCTTTTGTGGGTAAGGATGAAGATGGGACTGGCAATCGCCTGCAGGCAGAATTCAGCCGCAGGGGCCTGTCTAGCCGGGTGCGGTTCCTTCCCGGTGTGGATCCCGCGTCGCTGGTGGCAGCGTATTCCGGTGCGGATGTTCTCGTATTCCCTAGTGCGCACGAGAATTTTGGCAATGTAGCGGTCGAGGCGGCTGCCTGCGGGTGTTGGGTTTTGGCCTCTGCTCAAGTTGGTGTGGCGCACGAGTTGGCGGCACTGGGTGCAGGGGAGTGCCTGCCGCGCGAAACGGCGGCATGGGCGACGGCGCTTGACCGATGGGCTGGGTCCTCATTTGGCGGTAATTTGCTGCGTAACCGATTGGCTGACGCGTTTGATATGAAGGTTACGGCGGAAGTCATGGCACGGTTCTACGAGACTTTGCTAACGGAGAGATAAAATGCTAAAGGCACTGCATCGACTGACGGGCGAGATGTATCACGTTAAAGGGATCCTGACTCCGACTGATTATCGCCGCTGGAGGATGAACCTGCTAACTCGGTTGCCGAGTGTGCTGGAGCGACGCAGCCTTGGTCCGGTTGACGAAGCATTTGGTGATACTTTCGCAATCCGGAAAAACGGACGCCTGCTGCGCTTGCAACGGACTTCTTTTGGCGTGGTGCGGGAAATTTTCGGTCAGGAGTGCTATTGCCCGGCTGCTGAACTTGGCTCGTGCCGGCAGATTCTCGACTTGGGTGCCAATGCAGGTGTATTCGGATTGTTTGCCCTGATGGCGGCACCTGATGCGACGGTGCACATGGTTGAGGCGCAAGCGGCACTGCTCGCTGTCCTGCAGGGCAACGTCGGCCGCAATGGCTATGCGGACCGGGTGCGAACGGAGAATGCCCTTGTGGGGGGGGCGCAAAACGATTGGGCGACGCAGCTTCGCCAGCAGAATCCCGCGCTGCCGGATTTTTCGATACGCACGTATCTGGACGGAGTAGGGGAGTGTGATTTTCTCAAGTGTGACATCGAAGGTGCCGAGTATACTTTCTTTTCCGGAGAAGTGGGTTGGCTACGCCAAGTCCGGCGCTTGGCGCTCGAATATCATGGCACTTGGGAGCAGGGCAGTGCTCTGGGCCGAATCCTAGACAAAAATGGCTTTGAGGTTCGCCAAGCCAATCACGGAGCCTTGGGCTATCTGTTTGCAACTCGCAAATGACCGCGAACCGCTTCACGCTCGCCTGTGTCGTTCTAACCAAGAACGAGGAAACAAATCTGTCCCGTTGTTTGGCCTCGGTGTCCTGGTGTCCTGAGCGGCTCGTCGTTGATTCCGGTAGCACGGATCAGACCTGCGACCTGGGCCAGGTACTTGGCGCGAGGGTGGTGGTCCATTTGCCTACGGGAGTTTTTAATATTGCTGAGCAACGAAACTGGGCGCTTCAGTCTGCCGACATCCAAGCGGAGTGGGTGCTGTTTCTTGACGCGGATGAGGAAGTGACGCCGGCCTTGCGCGTGGCCATTGAGCAGGTGGTCTTGAATTCTGGCTGCAATGCTTTCGAGCTGACGCCGCGTTATCTATTCTGGGGGCGATGGCTCAAGCGTACGCAGGGTTTTCCCAATTGGCATGCCCGTCTGGTCCGACGAGGAGAGGTTGGCTTCACGGGCGGAGTGTGGGAGCACTTTGATAATCGGGCTCGTATTGGCCGAATCTCGGAACCCTACAATCATTACGCCAATTCGAAAGGCCTGTCGGACTGGCTCGCACGGCATGAACGTTACTCATCATGGGACGCGCAGAAGATCATGCATTACTTGATGACGGGCGATGCGCAGGCCCTCGGCACAGGCCGCAAGGCCCGGCTGCGCCTACTGGCCGCCCGGTTTTATCCACTTCGGCCGGTCGTTCGGTTTGTGCACGTCTATTTTGTGCGACTAGGCTTCCTCGAAGGACTGCCGGCGCTGGTTTTCAGTTTTCAATATTTTGTCTACGAGGCATTTACCGTGATCAAGGTCTGGGAATTGAAACGTCTACATCACAATGAGCCGCTCTGAGCCGTTACGCGTGGCCATATTGGCTACCCATCCGATCCAGTATCAGGTTCCGCTTTGGCGTAAGCTTGCTGCGTCTGGTGAATTCGATGTGCATGTTTTCTATGGATCGGACATCAGCGTTCGTGGCTACCGCGACGAGGGATTTGGTGTGAATGTCAGCTGGGATGTGCCGCTGACAGAAGGTTATGCGCACACCTTTCTCTCCCTTGATGCATCGCTGCAGCGCGTCTCATTTTGGTATCCGCGGGCCGTTAAGTTACAAGAGCGCCTTCGTGATTTCCGCCCACAAGTAGTCCTGCACACGGCATATAATTCACTCTTTTGGATAGAGGCGCTGCGCGTTGCACGCTCTCTCGATGTGCCTGTGGTCATGAGGCATGAAGCCTCGGACGAGGCCGTGTCGCGTTCTGCCCTTAAGAGCTTCATGCGGGATCAAGGGCTTAGGTATCTCTACTCGCATGTTCGCCAGTTCGCGGCGATAGGCATAAACGCACGGAAGCATCTGCAAAGGCTCGGGATTCCCTCAGGAAAAATTGGCTGGTCGCCTTATTGTGTCGATTCCGATCTGATGGAGCAGCAGGTGATAAAGTGGCGTCATCAACGTGCCGCATTGAGAACACAGCTTAAAATTAAAGCGGAGGATTATGCGCTAATCTTTGCCGGAAAGTTAACTGCGAAAAAGCAGCCGCTGCTGATTATTTCTGCGATTGAGAGCTTACCTCCGATGATACGAGAGCGCATCCACCTGATTGTTCTTGGCGATGGCGAGCTTCGGGCGCCGCTCGAAGTTAAAGGGTCAAAAGTTCTTGGCGGGCGACTCCATATGGCAGGCTTTGTGAATCAAACAGGGATGGGGCATTGGTATGCAGCGGCAGACTGTCTGGTGCTACCATCCAGCAAAGGTGCCGGCGAGACTTGGGGGCTAGTAGTAAATGAGGCACTGCAATTCGGACTTCCGGCGATTGTCAGCGATGGAGTAGGATGCCGCTCTGATCTAATTGATATAAATGTGGGACGAGTATTCAATTCTGACTCCGCAACAGACTTCGCGCGTGCGGTAACTGAAGTTTTGCTGGATGTGCTACGCAATCGCGACAGTTGCAATGAGCTATGTCGGCAGAAGGTTTCTCACTATTCACTGACCGCGGCCGCTGATGGGTTGGCCGCGGCATTAAATAAAGCGGCTAAAGCGGCTCTGCTTACCCACTAAAGCGAATCACGTGCTATCAATATTGTATCTTGCTTCTGGAGGAGAGAAAACTACCTCTATGATGAGAGCTCGCGCGTTGCAGCGGTTGGGACATGCGGTAAAAATACTCAATCTGAATGAATGCCACCCAGAAAATATCTGGGCACGACGCATCAATAACTGGACTGGCTATCGACTTATGCAGCAGAAAGTGGGTAACTTCATCTCTAAGCGAGTATCTACAGAACATTACGATGTAGCTTGGGTTGATAGTGGCCCAATGGTCGGGTCTTCTATTATCGAACTACTCCACAATAGCGCTCTCAAAGTAGTAAACTATAATAACGATGACCCAACTGGAGGGCGGGATGGCCGTGCCTGGGACACTTTTAAAGCCGCGATCTCCTCTTATGACCTTTTGGTAACAGTACGGCGTGATACTGAATCAGAACTAAAAAAACTTGGTGCACGCAGGGTGCTGCGAGTTTGGATGAGCTGTGATGAAGTCGAACATCAACAGCGAGAAATTACCCTAGCGGATCGAACAATCTGGGGCAGTGATGTGGTGTTTGTTGGTAGCTGGATGCCCGAACGTGGCGAGTTTATGGCGGCCTTGCTGCGCAGCAAAATCCCATTAGCGATCTATGGGAACTTTTGGAACAAGGCAGCACAGTGGACAGAGATAAAGCAGGCCTGGAGGGGGCCTGCTATTTATGGAGATGATTATGCGAAAGCTATCCAGTGTTCGAAGATAGCTTTGGGCCTCTTGTCTAGAGGCAATCGGGACAAACATACGCAACGAACGGCAGAGATACCGGCTTTGGGGGCCCTCCTCTGCGCTGAGCGAACAGACGAGCATCTCGATCTGTTTCTTGAAGGAAAGGAGGCGTTTTTCTGGAATGATGTTAATGAATGCGCTCGCACCTGCAGTGAGCTACTCGCCGACGAAGATAGGCGGAGGACGGTTGCGAAAGCAGGTGCTAGGGTGATCGCGGAGCGTGGTCTCAGAAATGAGGTAATACTTAGTACGATTCTTCGCGAACTCTAAATCCTTTATTAAAACGCTGTAGAATATGAAACTGCCTAGATCGCTCAGAAAACATTTGCGGCGAATCTGGGATAGCCTTTGGTGCACCAACGAGAAAGGTATTACAAAAGTGGGAGGGGCCACGTCGTGGGCGATCAATACGGAGATCCTGCCTCATAATGCGACTATAGTTTCAGGAGGGGTCGGCAACGACGTAACGTTTGAGAGGGAACTTGCGGACCATTACGGATGCACTGTTTATATCTTCGATCCTTCGCCCACCGGCATGGAAACAATGGCCCGTCCTGAGAATCAGCATGAGAGGATATTCTACTTTCCACTGGGACTGGCAGCGATACCCGGCACACTTGTATTCACATTGCCAGATGATCCTGAAGAAGGTTCCTACACGGTTGCTAGGGATAATGCAACAGTCAGGTCCACCAGGTTTTCCTGCACTACAGTATCAGCTTTCTTTAACGAAAGACAACTAGGGCGAATAGACGTTTTGAAGCTCGATATAGAGGGGTTCGAATATGGAGTTATAGATGATGTGCTAAGCGAAAGACTGCCTATCAGTCAGTTATGCATAGAATACCACCACTTTATGAAAGGAATCAGTGTCTGGCAGACATGTCGAAGTATCTGGCGATTGAAACGCAGCGGTTTTTCCATCTGCCGTAAAGAAATGTGTGACTATCTCTTTGTAGCGCGACTAGTGCGGAAATGAGCGTGAAATTGAAAGTCACCATATTGGTCGGCGGACGGTGGCATGCCTTTGACCTGGCGCGGGGATTGAAGGCTAGAGGCGTCTTGCATAAGCTGATAACTAGCTATCCATGGTTTAAGGTAAAAAAGTGGGGTTTCAGCCGCGAAGAAGTGATTACACTTACTGAAACACAATGGTTGGACCAAGCTTCTAACCGCATTATGCTTGGAAGATATCGCACGAAACTTCAGCATTTCATTCACGAGCGTTTTGCGGTTACCGCTGCACGCCATATTGATGGGGCTGATGTCGTTCATGGTTGGTCCAGTTTTTCGGAGCCCGCAATTGCTCGGTGCAAGACGCTTGGTGTACCATTCGTTCTAGAGCGGGGATCATCCCACATGCTAACCCAATGTCAGCTTCTCGAGGCCGAGTGTTGTCTTTTAGATCTCCCAAGAGATATAACCCATCCGAAGGTTGTTCAAATGGAATTAGCTGAATATGCGGCAGCAACGCGGATAGCGGTGCCGAGCCGATTCGTTGAACAGTCATTTTTGCGAAATGGAGTTCAGGCAGAAAAGTTGGCTTACAATCCGTTAGGGGTGAATCTGGCTCAATTCTCGATTTCTAGGCGAAAGTCTACTGGCGAATTCCGCATAATTTACGCAGGATCGTTATCTTACCGTAAAGGGATTCACTATCTTGTTGAAGGTTACAGGCGGGCGGCCATCCCCAAGGCACGTTTAATCTTAGTCGGGGGTTCTGTTTCCGAGACTCAAATGCTAATTGGGAAAGTACCAACAGGACTAGAACGACTCGGACATGTGTCGCAGTCCTTACTCGTAGATTACTACCATGAGGCGAGTGTCTTTGTCTTGGCTAGCATCGAAGAAGGAATGGCAATGGTGCAGGCGCAGGCACTCGCGACTGGCTTACCAATTATTTGCACAGACAATACTGGTGGGGAAGATCTGTTGCAGTTGATTGCTCCCGGTGTAACGCCAGTGATCGAACACGGCGGTGTGCGGCGCTATCCTGCTGGCTTTGTGGTCCCAATTCGTGATCCAGCAGCAATTGCCCAATGCCTCCTCCGATTGTATGCAGATCCTGCGTTGCTAGCATTGCAGCGCCAAGCAGCGTTGCGTATCCACGAATTCCCTCTCGATTGGCAATCCTATGCCGATAGAGCATTAGCCGGTTACAATTCATTGCTGAGCTCCAGGTCCAACCAGGGTACATTTGATTAGTACCCTCCAGCGGAGCTTTGGGAGGTTGAATGCCGACAAGTTGGGCATATCAAAGTAACATCTCTTGTGATAATCTATCGCAGAGCACGTGAGCAGTGGGATATCAATGCAGCAAACTAGCTCATGAACAGAAAAAATATAGAAGCTGGTTATTTATGGCCGGACTAAGACGCAACTTGATCGCAAACGTCTATTCGACCACCGCGGTGGTCGTCGGGCAAATTGCACTAGTTCCACTTTTTTTGAGTTCATGGGGGCAAATTTACTATGGGCAATGGTTGGTGCTTTCTGCGGTGCCAGCCTATCTGGCTCTATCTGACGTCGGAATAAGCAATGCGCTAGGTAATCAGTTTTCCATTTGCGTTGAAAGAGGTGAGCACGTTCATGCTCAAGATCTCATGGGCGCAGTGTGGCGGTTTCAGACTTGGTTTTCGTTGGCACTGACTTTGCTCGTTGGTTTAGCGGTCGCTACATTTCCGGTGCAGTCATGGCTGAAATGCACGGCAGTAGGGCATGGCGAGTTTCGAACTGTTCTTCTGTTACTGACTGTCTATTCGCTTCTACCTCTGCAGATTGGTACCTTTTCGGGCATTTACCGGGCAGCACATGCTTTCCCGAAATACCTGCTTCTGCAGGGGCACATGAGAATATTAGAGCTATTCGGCACAACCATATTGCTTTGTTCTAAAGCGCCAATGCTATGGCTTGCTGCTCTATTGGTCGTGTTACGCATCATTTGGCTTTGTATTGTTAATATCCAAGCGCGGCGTTTACTGCCAGATCTTGCCCTGAATTGGGGAGCAGGCACATGGACTAATTTTAGCTCACTTTTACCAATAGGAGCAGGTTTCTTTGCATTCCCTATCGGCAATGCCTTGATCAACCAGGGAATGACTTTAGCTGTTAATAACGCTGGTGGACCTGGCGCGGTCGTCACGCTAAGTGTCTGCAGGCAGGTCGGGCGAATATACCTTCAGATATCTTCAATACTCTTCACCTCGCTACATCCTGAATTGACCACAGCATATGCTCAACTTGCACGAGGCCGTATGCAATCTTTGCAGGCAGGGGCTTTCCTCTTATCTTTATGGGTAGGAACTTTGTTCTCGATCGGGGCTTTTGTTCTAGGCGGTGTAGTTGTACAAATATGGACTGGAATGGGATCGATCGCAGGGACACTTGTCGGGGTTTTTGCCATTGAGGCCGTGACTGCCGCGCTAGGTAACCTTGCGCTCGTCGTGCCTTGGGCGACGAGTCGCCTCGGAAGTCTCCCCTTCGTCTATCTTATCGCGCAGTTGATGAGTCTAATAGTCAGTTGGACAGCTTTTCCATACTTAGGCATTGGCGCTGTCGGAGTGGCATTTCTGCTCGGCAATCTAGCATTCACAGTGATTGCTCTTAGTAGAAGCTTCGATGAACTAGAGTGCTCACTGAGGGATTTTATGGATTCTGGGCAACGTAGCTTACGTGATACCGCCGCGGCACTTTATTCGAGGTTTAGTTGAAATGGTGCGTATTTTCTTTTCCGAAGCAATTTGCGTGCAACTAGCTCCAAGTTAGGAACGCTCCTCAGATTATGACCAAAGATGAATTCCGCGAACGAGCATACGGGTGCTACGTTTCAGGCTTTAAGCAGAGTGTGACAACCAGCAATGCCGGTGACTCGCTTGCGGCCGCGCGCTATCGGCGTTACTTGCAGCTTCGCTTGAATCCCTGGCTAGAGCATATCTCGCGTGAGGCTCTCGTAGTTGATCTAGGGTGCGGAGATGGTATGCTCTTGCGAGTGCTGCAGGAGATGGGTTTCTCCAACTTGCGAGGAGTAGAGTCCAGCGCAGAAATGTGTGCCTTATGTCGTCAGCATTTTCCGGAGGTTGAACAAGGGGATATACGGCAGTATTTACTAAAAAATGTAGGAACTTTTGATGTCATCATGCTCTTTGATGTTCTTGAGCATTTTACGCGTGAGGAGGCGGTCCTGTTGCTTGATCAAATTTATCGAGCCCTGCGCCCCGGTGGATGCCTTTTTCTTCAGTTGCCCAATGGGGATTCACCATTTGCAGGTGCTGTGTTTACGGCCGACCTGACGCATGAGTCCCTCTATACGCGAGGCAGTCTAAGTCATTTACTGGCCATTAGTGGGTTTGAACTTTCTATGGTTGAAGAGCATTCGCCTGAGCCGACTGATTTGCGTTCGAAAATGAGATGGCTGGCTTGGGCGGCTATGCACCGAATGATTGAGTTGTGCCATAGAATCGAAACGGGGGGTAGGTCATCAGGTATTTATACACGTGTTATGCGTGCAATGGCTCTCAAACGGTGATGTAGGAGAAGATATAGGAAGATAATTACGCTAACGCATGAATAAGGAAGTCATTGTTGATTTAGTTTGGGCTACATCCGTTGGGCTGTGGTCAATTGTCGGTTGGCGCAAGCTAGTAACTCCTGGCAACGGTTTCTTAGCTGGAGTTTTGTTGTTTTGGTGGCCAATTCACACGTTTTTAGGTTCATATCTGGTCGTCCTTTATGGCGGAGAGAGATGGATTGCTCAAAATCCTAATCCCATCGCGACCTATGGGGGTATTCATTGTTTTTATTTGGGTTTTGTCCTCTGCGAATCCTTTTGGACACGTATTATGGGCCGGCAATATGAAGTAAGTGATTTTGTCGGGGAGGTGTTTCGCAGAGCTCATTCGGATACAGGAAACGCAATTGTTTTGGCGGTGTTTTTCACCTGCGGTCGGTGGTTTTATTTCTACTATTTTGGGGTTAGCGTATCGTCCATGGAGGGCGCGGCTTCGGTTAGCTATGCCACCATGGTTGTAGGTTTTTTATTGGATAGTCTCCTCTGGTTGGTGCTGTGCATGGCGTCCATTAAGATTGTATATGGCCGGAGACTTATATGGTTGGCGCCTTACGGGGTGGCGTTGATCTCGTCATTCTTGGTTGGAAGGGCTCCCTTCACGACTGCTTTGATCATCCCATTGGTTTTCTACATCCGGAAAAATAGGGGCCTTGGATTTCGTGATTTGGCCTATCTGGGTCTCGTAGCGGTGTTTCTCTTTTTAGCCATCTGGCCTTCGCTAAAGATATTTCAGAACTCGGTGCGTGCGATGGGGCAACAGCAGGCGACTATCGGGATTTCTGATATTACATCCGCGATTCGTGCGACGGCAATCGAGTCTAACGAAACTGATCGAGAGGCATATAAAGGAGGAAACTTTGGCGGCGACGGTCGGCTCTACTTTATGTGGTGGAACGCGATGGTCGCTGACGGAGTTTCTGTAAATGGCCCCTTAATGGGTGCGGCCTTCTGGAATGAACTCAGAACAGTTGCTCCTCGAATGATTAAGGGAGAAACATTTGAGAGTGATGCTTTCATCGAAAGTAACCTCAACTTGCCATTATTTGACGCACCGACAAATTTGCCAACGCAAGGATATGCGGATGGTCTTTGGCTAGGCAGCGCAATCTATGGAGCGTTCTTGGCTCTGCTTTTCATCATCGCTAATCGTATCGGTTATCATCTTAGGAACCGAAGTGTATGGCTCGCACTGGGGTGTGTCATTTGGGCATTGCCATGCTGTGTGACCTATGAGGTCGCATTGAATCAATTCCTTCTGAATTTGCGTAGTATGGTTTTACTGTCCATTGCCGTTGCGGTTTATGAGTTCCTCTTTGCACCAAATGTCGGGAAAGCAATCTCTACGTTGGGAAATCAACCTGTGCCTAGCGATCCCGCTCCTCAAACTAGGCATATAGCTGGAGGCCTACACAGACGGTTAAGGCGCTAAGGGCGAAGTCGCCAATAACCCTCTAACTCATAGGAATTCTTTGTGTGTGGCATAGCAGGCATCTGGACAACTCGGCTTAGGGTGGATAGCGCACTGCGTTGCGTCATCAAAATGACAGGGTGTATTTCCCATCGCGGCCCCGATGATGAAGGTGTTGAGGTGCTCAGTGGGGGCAATAATATGGAAAACTCCAAACAGAAAATGACGGGCGAGGACCCTGTTGTTGTTTTCGGACATCGGCGACTTTCCATTCTTGATCTCAGCATGGCGGGGCACCAGCCGATGTCGGATCCAAATTCGGGCAATTGGATCACTTACAACGGCGAGATCTATAACTTTCTGGAGTTGCGCCGCGACTTGGAGCAGCGTGGGCATGAGTTTCGCTCGCGAAGTGATACGGAAGTGATTCTCAAGGCCTACGCGGAGTGGGGCGTGGGATGCTGGCGCCGTCTTCAGGGCATTTTTGCCTTCGGCCTCTGGGATGCGAAATTCCGCGAACTGCATCTCGTGCGCGATCACTTGGGGGTCAAGCCACTCTATTTCGCAAAAAACGACCAAGGGCTCGCATTTGCCTCCGAGGTGCGCGCCATTCTGGCGGACGAGTACGTGGAACGGCGGCTCTCGCCGGCAGGTCTGAATTCCTTTCTCAAATATGGCTCTGTCCAGGAGCCCTGCACCTTGGTGCAGGGCGTGGATTCCGTGCCTCCGGGGCATTATCTGACTTGCTCGACCACAGGTGAAATGGTGGCGCGACACTATTGGGCGGTGAAAGAGTGCGTCGTGCGCAACTGGGAATCACCCCCGCGGGCGGCCGAGGTCCGGCAGCATCTGGAGGACAGTGTGCGGCGGCAGTTGATCTCAGACGTCCCGATCGGCGTCTTTCTCAGCGGCGGGGTGGACAGCACCGTCATTGCGGCTCTCGCGGCGCGCGCCCAGCCGGGCGCGATCAAGACCTTCTGCATTGGCGTTGAGCAGCAGCAGTTTGACGAGAGCCTTGAAGCGACCCGCACCGCCAAATTCCTCAACTGCCAGCATACGAATCTGATGCTGGAGGGCAGGAAGATCAAGGATCTGCTGCCGACCGCTCTCGCCAGCTACGACCAACCGAGCTACGACGGCCTCAATACCTACTTTATTTCCATGTTGGTCCGGGACGCGGGTATCAAGGTCGCCTTGTCCGGGCTGGGCGGAGACGAACTATTTATCGGCTACGACGGATTCAGCAAGGCGGCACGTATGAACATGCTCAGCGATTTGGCGCACCTGGCTCCTGAGCTGGTGAGGCGTAAAATGCAGGCCGGCTTTGCTGCGTTCAGTCCTCCTGGTGATGCCATCTTTGGCGCCTTGAGCGATATGTTGGACCCGGAACTCGCAGGGCCCTACTTCTCCGGTCGCACCTTGTTCAGTCGAGAACATATCGCCCAGTTGACTTGTTCACGATTTGAGCGCGGTTGGGCCGGACAATCATGGGTTCGCCGCGAGCACGAACTCGAGCGAGCCGCTTCCAACCTGAAGGGAGTTGACCAGGCCTCGTTTCTCGAACTGCAGACCTACATGCTATCCACGCTGCTACGCGACTCGGATCAGATGAGTATGGCGCATGGCCTGGAACTTCGGGTGCCGTTGATTGACCCGATTTTGGTAGAGCATGTCCTGCCAATCGCGAAGCAGGCCAAGATTGCCGGCCGGATAGGCAAACAGCTTCTCTTTGAAGCTTTGGGCGACCTGCTACCGCCTGAGGTCGAGACGCGCCGCAAGCGCGGTTTTACCCTGCCGTTCCGCCAGTGGCTTGAGCAGGATTTGCGGCATACTGTCGAATCGGTCTTCATGGACTCGCGGCCGCGAGGGCCGTGGGAGCTGGAGATATTCCGCCAGGTATGGCTCGACTTCAAGAGAGGGAGAGTGGCGTGGTCGCGGGTCCTTGCCCTCTATGTCCTCGAGAACTGGCTGCAGCGCCATCGGGTGAACTGCTGAGATTGTCTGGCTATGGATTTGTCGTCGCAGTCTTCCCTGTGAGAAAAATTGTTTTAGTCAGCCAGGTCTTCCATCCCGACGACCAAGCAACGAGCCAGCTTTTGTCCGGGCTCTTCGAAAAACTGGCCGATCACGGTGGGCAGATTCAAGTGCTCGCGGGCGGCCCTTCTATCTCCGGCCAGAATTCTCGAAGCGAAGTTTGGTGCGGGATCGGGATCCGGCGGGGCGGGTTTCGCGTTAATTCCAAACGGAATCTCTTCAGCCGAGCTTTGGGCTATGCGTCCTACTGTGTTTGGCTCATCTGGCGTCTGTTATTGTTCACGCCGGCCGGCGCTCGCGTGCTGGTGGTAACCAACCCACCGTTTGCTCCGGTGCTCGTGCATTGGTGCTCATTGTTGCGAGGCTGGCGGTATGACGTGCTCCTACACGACATCTATCCGGAGGGCTTGGTTGCGGTCGGGAAATTGCACCGCCACTCAGCGATCACGCGACTTTGGCAGATCTTCAATCGCGCGGCCTTGGCTTCGGCGCAAATAGTTTTGGTTCTGGGCCGGGACATGGCCCGGTTCATTAAGGTCCATTATCACGTCCCGCCCGGGAAGATCACTTACATGCCGAACTGGAGCCCGTATGCTTCCGAGGGCAGGCGGCCGGCTGAGACGACCATTCTCTGGCAGCAACTTCATTTGCAGGGGAATTTCGTAGTGCAGTATTCAGGTAACATGGGCCTGTGGCATGATCTCGAGTGCATTGTGAGGGCGGCAGATTTGCTGCGGACGGACCCCCAGATCCAATTCCTGATGATTGGCGGCGGCATGAGAAAGAATCGGGCGGAGCAGCTGGGCCGGGAACTTGGGCTCACCAACATCCGTTGGTTGGCCTACCAGCCGAAAGAGCAATTGTTTGATTCGCTGGCCTGTTGCCACGTGGCGCTGATCTCCCAGCGCGCTGGACTCGCGGGTTTGGCGGTGCCGAGTAAACTCTACGGCATACTCGCCTCCGGGCGCGCGGTGCTGGCCCAGGTTCCCGCGGACAGTGAAGTCGCCTTAGTGGTTGAAGAGGAGCGTTGCGGTCGAACGATCGCCCCTGGGGATGCCCCGGCCCTCGCGGCGGCCATCCGCCTACTCGCTGCCGACATCCCGGAGACCGAACGAATGGGGACGAGAGCCTTTCAGGCTTATCAGGAAAAATACACCCTTGGACGGGCAGTTTGCACTTACGAGGCAAGGTTGAAGGGCGAGGTTGCATGCGAAACACCGACGCTTTAGTCACCTGACAATGCGCGTCCGTAGTCTCTGGCATTTCAACGAATTCACTTTTTTCGTGCTGGACTATGTCTTGCTCTTGGGGGCGGTCATTTGTGCCTTCAAGCTCTCACCGAAATATGAGTTCGATATTCTGGATGGCATCTGGCTGCGACCACCGCTGTATCTGATCGGTTATGGCATGCCGCTGTGCATGGCTCTGGGTCTGCAACTCGCGGGCGTGCAGCGCAGTCAGGCGGGGTTTCGCGCCGTCGAGACGTTCGTGCGCACAGCCATTGGGCTGGTTGCGGGCATAGCGGTCTTCGTCATGGTGCACGCCGTTCTGAAGTTCGAGTTGATCGGCCGTTTCGTTTTGATTTTCAGTCTGGCCTACGGCGTCGCTTACATCCTCGGATCACGTCTGCTCGTCTGGAAGCTAGCTGAGCGTCAAAGTCGCAACGTCCTGATCTATGGTCGCCGGCAAGTGTGCTCCCTCGTGACACATGCCGTTGTCCAATCACAATTGCCTATTCGCGTGGTTGGCTTCACTCGGCAGATGGCAGATGATGGAGTCTATGCGGGCTTTATCTCAATCGCCGGACTAGGTCTGCACGGCTACTGCGAGAAACACTCGATCGAGGAAATCATCGTGGAGGTGCCTGATGCCTTGGCCCCAGCAGAACGAGAAGCGTTACTATACTGCACTGGGCAGGGAATCAATGTCGTCGATCTACACTACTTCTTTGAACACAATTTGGAGCGCGTGAATATTGAGGGGCTGAAGGAGTCATGGTTTTGGAGTTACGATCCTTCCCATGCGCATCCGGTCTACTATGTTTCCAAGCGGGCTATAGACGTGGTGGTCAGCATAATTGGTCTGATCGCCTTTGCTCCCTTTGCTCCCTTGATGGTGCTGCTGATCAAGCTGCAGGACTACGGCCCGGTAATTTACTCGCAGGTGCGAACCGGGCTCTACAACCAGCCATTCCGGATATTCAAATTCCGAACGATGCGCACGGACGCGGAAAAAGACGGCGCGCAGTGGGCGAGCAAGACGGACAATCGAGTCACCCTCATCGGACGCATCCTCCGCAAGACGCGTATCGATGAGGTGCCTCAGTTTTGGAATATTCTCAGGGGCGAGATGTCCTTCATCGGCCCGCGACCCGAACGGCCGGAGTTCGTCGACAAGATTGAGGTCGAGGTGCCTTTCTACCGCTACCGCCATCTCATCAAGCCGGGCCTGAGCGGCTGGGCCCAGATTAACTATCCGTATGGCGCTTCGGTGGAGGATGCCCGTCAAAAACTGACCTACGATTTCTACTACCTGAAATACGGCTCCATGACCATGGATATATTGATTTTTCTCCGAACAATCGTGGCCATGGTCAAGGGGGCCAGGTAGCGACGTGGTGGGTCTAGCAGCAAAGTGCCAGAGGTTAGCCGTTCGCCAATGCCACCGTCTTACTCGATTTCACTAGCGACTCCAGTCGCCTCACAACCATCACGATCCAGCCGATGCTGACTGCAAGACACGTGCTGGCGAAGCAGGAGGGTAATATAAAGGCCGCCGTGCTGCTGCTTGCCTTGGCAGCACTCGTGACCTGTACAGTTACGGTCATTCTCGTCGCGCGCCAGCTCGTCCCTGAACGGTGGTTTGTGCCCGGCGAACTGGGCCACGTTTTTGGCGGGGCAACGCCTGTCGCGAATGGACGGAGCTACCTATCCCGTGCTTTTGCCGGTGCGGCCAATGCGGATGAGCTTGCTTGGCAGCAGCACAACGGTCTGGGACAGCATCTCTGGTTCATCCACAATCTGGCATCCATTTTTCCTCCGGCTCTATTCGATGCGCACCCAGAGTTCTTCCCGCTGGTCGCAGGCAGCCGATTGCGGCCTCCTACTGCAGGTCTGGTATTTTGGAATCCCGACTTGGGCCGTGCCGACACTGCCGCCTATGCGGCCAACGTCGCATCCCGGTACTTCCAGCTGCACCCGCAAGACCTGTCCTTTTCTCTTGGGGTGAATGATGGGCTGGTCTTCGGCGATTCGCCAGAGACCCTGGCGCAGCTTCCGCGGCTTCTGCCCTCGGAGGCGGTCGGATCCGATGCTATTGTCTCAACCGCGCAGGCTTGGTTTCGTGGGCGCCCGGACTATTCGAATTTGGTCTTCAATTTCCTGAACCGCGCCGCGACAGATCTGTCAGCTCGGTATCCTAAGAAACTATTGGGATCGCTGGCCTACTACTGGGCGGAAAACGCTCCCGACTTTCGCGTGCATCGGCAGGTCACGCCGTACCTGACGGCCGATCGTTCTCAGGGGTATGACGCCGCTTTCCGTCAGGAGGAAGCGGACTTGCAAGCCCGCTGGGCCAAGGCCGGTCCGGCGCGGCTGGGTCTCTACGACTACATTTACGGGAAGGGATTTATCGTCCCTCGCTATCATCCGCACTTGCTGGCGGAAAACCTGCGCCAGGCGCGGCGCCTGGGGTTCACCGACTACTATGCGGAAGTTTTTCCGAACTGGGGACTGGATGGGCCGCAGCCCTGGCTGGTCGCCCAACTTCTGCTCGATCCGGATATCCCGGCGGACACTTTGCTGGACGAGTATTTTTCCCGGTATTTCCGGGAGGCGGCAGTGCCCATGCGTCGGTTCTTTGATCGCTGCGAGCGGCAGTGGATGACGCAGTCCGGGCCTCCCTATTGGCTGAAGCACTTCCGCAATGAATCTCAGGCATCGCTATTCCCAGCCGAGGTGTGCCGGACGTTGCGAGCAGACCTGGACGAAGCCGCCCGAGTCGCCACCTCGGCTGCAGTGAAGGCGCGCGTCAAATTGACCAGCGATGCGTTTGGAGCAACGGAGCGATTTGTAGCCTTCCAAGCGGCCCGCACCGCGCTGACCACAGCAGCCATCCGGGGGTCATTGCAGGGCCGGGAGGGTTTGAGGCAGATGGTCGAGTATTCCAAAGCCCGGACAGCTTTCATCGTCTACGTCGCCAGCTTGCGCCATGAGCAACCACTCGCGCTCTATCCGACCGACTTCAGCGACTTCCTGATGGATGATCCCCGGTTTGAGGCGACCAGTGTCCTCATTCGCCAAACCCGCAGTGCCCGACCCGCAGAATTGGATGACGTCGTCACGGGATTGACGGCCATGGGCTCCACGCCAATCCAAGAGGCCCTGCGTGCTTCCCGGGAGACGACCGATCGGGGTGAGATCACTTCGCTGAGTTTTACCGGCCGCTGTGCTCCCGCCCGCCGAATCGCGGGACTGGACTATGGGATCGCGCTGCCTCCGCCTTGGCAGAGCCGGATGGAGCCGTATCAAACGAATCAGGCGAACTGGACCGAGCCTGGCAAGGTGCTACGGATCGGCGGGACCGAGGAAACGTCCGTCTTTCAATGGCTGCCCGCGGCGCCGGAAAAGTATTACCGGGCGTCGGTCGTGATTCGGGGGCGGCTAAGTCTCAGCGCCATCGCGAACCTCACCTTGGGCTGGCTGGACAAGGATCAAAAACCGCTGGGCCTGACCGTGCTGCGGCTACCTGAGGGTGACTGGCCGGAGTGGGGTGAACTGCTGCAGGGCGCCGTGGCGCCCCACCAGGCAGCATGGGTTGGGGTCGGTATCCACGTGCAGCATCAGGCCAAGGACGATTGGATCGAGATCCAGTGTCCTAGGCTCAGCGTCGAGCCTTGAGGTCGATTAAATGGCCCATGGCTGCACCGCAAAGGGGTGCGCCGCCAGCCGGCTAGGCCGACCCACGTCGCGACTCGAAACGACTCCACAGGGCGATAGCCACGAAGAGGACACTCCAGAGTACGAAGATCGCCGGACATTGGAAGAGAAAGTCCCCCCAAGCGTGGACCACTGTGAGGCCACCGCCAATGATGACCAGCAAGCCGAGCGGGGTCTTCCAGAACGAGCTGCGAAGCTGGAATTGTACCCACCAGATCCCTGCGGCCAAAAAGAGGAGCACGCCAAATAGACCGAGTTCCAGAGGTATTTCTACGATGTCATTGTGTGCATGCTCCCAGTATTCTGTCCTCCCTTTTTCTATGTTTATATCAGGATAGCGCCGCTGGTAGGTAGGAAAGAGATACCTGAATCCTCCCGCGCCCGTTCCACGGGCCCAGTAGTCGCCATACATATCCAGTGACGCTGTTGTCGCGATCCTTCGGTAATTGACCGAGGCGTCCTCGCCTGAAAAGACGTGGTTTATCCCACTCCAAGCCTCGGCGGCGTTGAGGGACTCAAGGCCGATTTTCAAGAATAACCCTAGAATCACGGCGAGGCAGAAGATGACCAGCGGCCGCTTAGTCGCGTTGGGTGTGTACCACTGGTAGATGACAAAACCGATGACTGCCAGGCAGGCGAAAACCATCATGGCGATGGCCGCGCCGCGGGAATAGCTCACAAACACACTCATCGCGATGACCAGGGCGAAGAAAACGTAGAGTCCCGAGGGATTGGACTTCTCGTACCGCCGGATGCCGCGGAGGTAATGCCATGCGGCCAGTCCAGAGGCAACGGCGAGGCAGAGATTGAGGTAGGCCCCGGCGTGGTTCTTGTAGATGAAAGATGCGAAGAACGAACCGTTCGAGGATTCCCAGAGCCAGAAAATCTTCCCGTTGGGCAGGAGGCGCTGGATCACGCCGAAGGCAGCGAGGAGGAATCCGTTGGTCGCGATGACGATGAAGAGGATCCTTACGCTCCGGCGCCGGGTAAATCCCACCCAGACGGTGCACATGGTCAGCCAGGCTGAAGCGTAGATGACCAGGGTCCGCCAGGGCCCGCCTCCGTGTTGAAAGGGCACCGAAACCCCGGTGGGCAGCCAGGAGATGAAATTGAGGCGCTTCATCCACCATACCTTGCCATCGGTCTGGTAGATCCAGACTGGATTTAGGCCCTGCAGCGCGACGTAGACCAGCAGCGCCAGACCTAGCCAGAACAGTGGGAAACGCAGCAGCTTGCCCGTGAAACCGATACGGTAAGGACCTTCGGCGTCAGACTCCCCGGTATAAATCCGAGGAGTCATCGCGACGGCAAAGCCAACGACCGCGAAAACGAGGCTGACGATCTGCGCCCAAAGTCGCATGCCACCAAAGGCCCACGGCAGAAACACAAGATGTGCCGACACGAGCCAGATCAATCTTACCTCCAGGGGGTGAAGGTAGATTCGCCGGGCAGTGCCACGAAACTGCTCGAGCGGTGTTATCTTCTGCTCTGATGGCTTGGGCTCGGCGTCGTCCACGGTCTGGCAGCATGGACAACGGGTCATGTCCGTGAAGTGAAAACTGGCCATCACGTCCGATTCACCGGGCCGTGATATTTCATGACCGCGGGCGTATTCCTACTTCACGAGGTAAATCTCGGTGAGGACGACGCCGGAGGAGGCATTGTCGGCACTGGTGGCGTGGACGTTGTAGACGCCGGCCGGGAGGTCGAGCAGGACGGCGGCGTCCTTGCCTGGATCAGGCAGGCCGAAGGCCCCGACCGCGGACATGGCGTTCGTGAGCGGCACGACCTGGAGGGGATCGTCGGTCCAGTTGTCGTTCCGGGCCACGACCCGGCCGTTCACATCGTAGACCGTGAGTATCGGATCGGCGAGCGGGGCGGTCACGCCGTAGCGGGAAAGCGTGGGGCCGACGACTCGGATCAGCACGCGCGCGGTGCGGTCGAAGTTCTGGGGATCCACGATCACCAGGCCGGCGATGGCGGTGCGCTCACCCGGTTCGGTGCGGGCGCGGAAGGAAAGGTTGAGCAGTTCGCCGGAGACAAGGCTGTTTGGCACGCGGTAGACTTCGACGAGCCCGACCCCATTGGCGTTGCCCTGGTCGCCGAGCTGCAAGGTGTAGTTGCCCGAATAAAACGTGTACTGCAGGGCGGAGTCGTTGCTGTCCGCGCTGAACGGAAAGGCCCCGCAGGTGGCGGCGGCGGTGACGAGGTCGGACGCGCCGCGCCAGTTGTCATTGTTGGCGAGCAGCTGGCTGGAAACGTTGAACAGGTTGAGGACCGGGTTCGGCATGAAACCGGTCACGCCGTAGGGCTGGAGCGCGGGCCCCGCGCCGCGCAGGAGCGTGGGCACGCCGAGAGCGCCCGAGTAGACCTTCGCGGTGAGGCCGGCGATGGCGACGTTCTCCCCGGTGCCCACGTAGGCGCGACCCGAAAGGGCGGCGAGGTAGGGCGGATCGGCGGGATTGAGAATGGCGCGGGTGACGTAGCTCAGGACCGAGCCGAGCGGGCTGGTGACGCGGAGCTGGTACCGGCCAAAATGCGCGAGGCTGAAATTGGTGATCGTGAGCGTGGGTGACGTGGTGTCCGCGGGCAACGGCTGGCCATCGAGTGCGAGCCACTGGTAGGTGAAGGGCCCGGTGCCGGTGACATTGCTCGTGAAGACCTGCGTCGCGCCCCGGCTGGGAGTGACATCGCCCGGGGCGATTGAGACCGACGGGGGAAAGCTGGTGACGACGTCGTCGGGACGGAGCCGGGCGATCAGGGACGAAGCATGCCCGTCCCAGTCGGAAAAACTGCCGGTGACGAGCAGCTTGCCGGACGGCGTGACCGCCAGGGTCGCGGGACTGCCGCTGCCGGGATAGAAGGAGGGATCGTCGGCGAGACCCGTGGCGGTGATGAGGACGCGGCGGATCACATAGCCGGAGCTGAACGAGAGCGTGAAGATGCGGTTGTGCGCCGGGTCCACGGCGACGCTCGTGGGGGTGCCGCCGTTGGCGGACCAGGCAGGGTCGGCGACCCCATTGTCCTGCAGCATGGCCCAGTAGACGATGCCCTCATAGCTCTGGTAGCGGAGCAGGCGGCCGTCGGCGAACGGGTACAGCGCAATGCCCCCGCGCCTCAGCGGTGGGAGCTGGTGCTGGAACGTCGGGTCCTCCGCGCCGATGGACGTTAGGCGGTACATTTCGGTCCAGCTCGAGGGAAAGTGTCCCGCCACCGGATCGTACTCGGAGGCCTTCGCGTAAATGCGGCCGGTGGCGTCGAGCTGGAGGCCGGTGACCGCGTGCTGCGAGGAAAGCGTGCTGGAGTAGGTGAAGGTCGGATCGAGGGAGTCGTCGGCATTCAGCCTTGCGACCAGCCGGTTCTGCGCGATGAGCAGCTTGCCGTCCGGCTGCGCGCACGCGGCGGTGAGCGGCTTCGTGGCATCGAAGGCGGCGGGCAGGGTCAGCGGCCGCGGGCTGCTGTCGACGTTCAGGCGGTACGGTGCCTGGGAGGTGATCAACTCACCGTCGGCGAGCGCCGCGAGCAGATTGCCGGCGGAGGAGGGCACGCTGTAGCCGGCGGTGCGGCTGCCATCGGGATTGAGGCGCACCACGGGGGGACTGCTGGTGCCGTCGTACATCTGCACGATGAGGCTCTCGTCGGGCAGCGCGAACGACACGGTGGGGTAGTACGTGGAGGTCGGCAGCTGCGAGGTGAACGTCAGGTCCACCGGGCTTGGCGGGAACGGGAGCACATTGATCGTGACCGTATTGCTTTGATGCACGGTTCCGTCGGCGGTGGTGACGGTCAGCTCGTAGTTGCCGGAATCTGCGCTCGCCAGGTTGGACACCGTGAGTGTCAGGCCCGTGGCGCCGGGAATGAGCTGGTCATTATGGTACCAGCGATTGGTGCCGGTGGGAGCGGAGCCGTTCAGCGCAAAGGTGACGGAGGAACCCGGCGCACGCTGCATGGGCAGCACGGGGTTGCCGTTCCCCTGTGTCATGACGTACAGGTCCACGGCCGAGGCGGGCAGCGCGGCCAGCCCCCAGATGAGGGCTGCGCCCGTCATCAACCGACGGGACCATGGGGCGAAAACGGATGCGTTCATGCCACCCCTTCTGACAAGCCGCGGGTGCGAAACCGCCATCGGCGTGCCCGGTGTGCGGCACAAAAAAAGCCGCGCCCCGGGGGGGGCGCGGCTGGAATGAATGGGGCGGAGAACCCGCCCGTGGGCTTACTGGGCGGCCGGGGCCTCGGCCGCGGGGGCTTCGCCGCCACCCTGCTTCTGGGCCTCGAGCTCTTTCATCGCGGCCTTGCGCGAGAGGCGGACCTTGCCGGAGCGCTCGTCGATGCCGATGCACTTCACGGTGATGGACTCGCCCATCTTGACGACGTCCTCCGTGCGGCGCACGCGGAAGTCGGCCAGCTCGCTGATGTGGCAGAGGCCTTCCTTGCCGGGCAGGCACTCGACGAAGCAGCCGAACTCCTTGATGCCGGTGACGCGGCCGGTGTAGATCTTGCCCATCTCGATCTGGGCGCCGCCGCCGCCGCCGCCACCAGGGCCGCCGCCGCAGAGACCGTCGATCTCCTGGATGGCGCGGGCCATGGCCTCGGCGTTGTTGGAGTAGACGAACACCTTGCCGGAGTCGTCCTCGGCGATGTCGATCTGCGCGCCGGTCGTCTCGGTGATGCGCCGGATGGTCTTGCCGCCGGGCCCGATGAGCAGGCCGATCTTCTCGGGATCGATCTGGATCGTCTGGATGCGCGGCGCGTACTTGGAGAGGTCGGCGCGGGGCGCGGGCAGGGAGGCGAGCATCGTGCGCAGGATCTCGATGCGGGCGTCGCGGGCCTGGAAGATCGCGGTCTTGGCGATCTCGAAGGGCAGGCCGTTGATCTTGAGGTCGAGCTGGAAGCCCGTGATGCCCTTGGTCGTGCCGGCGAGCTTGAAGTCCATGTCGCCGAAGTGGTCTTCCTCACCGAGGATGTCGGTGATCGTGACCCACTTCGCGATGGAGCCGTCCGCCGCGTTCTCGGTCATGAGGCCGCAGGAGATGCCGGCGACCGGGGCGATGATCGGCACGCCCGCGTCCATGAGGGCGAGGCAGCCGCCGCAGATCGAGGCCATCGAGGTCGAGCCGTTGGAGGCCATGATCTCGGAGACGACGCGGATGGAGTAGGGGAAGACGTCCTCGGAGGGGAGGACGGGGACAAGCGAGCGCTCGGCAAGCGCGCCGTGGCCGACCTCGCGGCGGCCCGGGCCGGTGAAGCGGCCGGTCTCGCCGACGGAGAACGGGGGGAAGTTGTAGTGGAGGATGAAGCTCTTCGACGTGGCGCCGCCGGTGAGGCCGTCCATGTCCTGCGCTTCCTTCGTCGGCCCGAGGGTGACGATGGCGATGTTCTGGGTGTCGCCGCGCTGGAACATGGCGGAGCCGTGCACGCGGGGGAGGACGCCGACCTTGGCGTCGAGCGGGCGGATGGACTTCGCGTCGCGGTGGTCCGAGCGGACGCCGCGGGCGAGGACGGTGGCGCGGTAGGCCTTGTACTGCAGGTCCTCGAACACGACGTTGAGGTCGACGTCGGTGAACTTGCCCTCGCCGAGCTCGGCGAGGAGGGCGGCCTTGGCCTCCTCCTTGAGCTTCTTCACGTTGGCGGAGCGGACGTTCTTCTCGAAGCCGAAGATGGCGGCGGAGACGCGGTCGGCGGGGACGACGCGCTCGATGATGGCGCGGGCCTCGGCCGTGGCGCCGACGAGGGCGAAGGTGGCCTTGGGCTTGCCGGCGAGGGCGACGAGTTCCTTGATCGCCGCGATGATCGGCTGGATGGCCTGGTGGCCGAAGGCGAGCGCCTCGACGAACTTCTCCTCGGGGAGCTGGTCGGCGGAGCCCTCGATCATCAGCATGTCCTTGGAGTTGCCGACGTAGATCAGGTCGAGCGAGGACGAGTACATCTGCTCGATGGTCGGGTTGGCGACGAACTGGTCGTTGATCAGGGCGACGCGGACGCAGCCGATCGGCCCGTTCCACGGGATGTCGGAGATGGCGAGGGCGGCGCTGGCGCCGTTGACCATGGCGATGTCGGAGTCGTTGATCAGGTCGGCCGACATCAGCTGGCCGATGATCTGGACCTCATTCAGGAAACCCTCGGGGAAGAGCGGGCGGCAGGGGCGGTCGCAGAGGCGGGAGATCAGGATCTCGCGCTCGGTGGGGCGGCCCTCGCGCTTGAAGTAACCGCCGGGGAAGCGGCCGGCGGCGGCGTACTTGTCGCGGTAGTCGACGGTGAGCGGGAAGAAGTCCTGGCCGGGGCGCATGGTCTGGGCGACGCAGGCGGAGACGAAGACGTTGGTCTCGCCGACATTCACGTTGACGGCGCCGCCCGCGAGCTGGGCGATGGAGCCGGTCGAGAACGTGAGGCCGAGGCCGGGGACGGTGACATTATGTTTCTGATTCATGTTCGGACTGTTTTCGGATTACGGATAAGGTGTCGGCGGATGAGGCGGACCGGGCCAGAGACACGAGGCTGGCGCCGATCCGGGGCTTCCGGTGAGGGAAGCGGTGGCGGCCGGGAGGCCGCCGCGGTGGGTTGGGATTCACGCCCACTTGATCTCCTCGTTTGGGACCCGAGAGATTTCCGTTTGCCGCCCCCTGGCGGAGTGCCGTGGCGGCAAGCGGAAATGTCCCGGTCTCGAGCGAGTGTCTGGAAAGACAACGGGCGACCCGCGGATCGGGTCGCCCGTGTGATAAGAGGGTTACTTGCGGAGATTCAGTTTCTGCAGGAGTTCGCTGTATTTCGGCAGGTCGTGCTTCTTGAGGTAATCAAGGAGCTTGCGCCGGCGGCTGGCCATCTGGAGGAGCCCGCGACGCGAGTGGAAGTCCTTGCGGTGCGTCCGCAGATGCTCGGTCAGGTGATTGATCCGGGCGGTCAGCAGGGCGACCTGGACTTCGGACGAGCCGGTGTCCTTGTCGTGGGTTTTGTATTCGGCGATGATTTCGGGTTTAACGACTGTTGGCATGGTTTGTTAACTGAGGGTTACACGACTGTAGGGAACCCTCGCGGGCTCCGTGACACCCGCCCCGCCCCGACAAAGTCGGGGTTGAGCCGGCGCCACCGTTCCAATCCGGCGGAGTGCCGGACCAGTCATGGTGGGAATCCGCAACCGACGGATTTCCACTAACGCAAAGAGGTAGAATCCGAAGCCAAACCCGGCGGGGCAAGCGTATTTTTGCGGTCCGCCGGACCCCTCTCACCCGGCCCGGATATTCAACGACTTGAGGGTCTCGCAGCCCGGCAACTGGCGCAGGCGCTCGAGGATGGCTTCGCGGTGGAGGAAGATCTCGTTCCGGACCACGGAATGGCTGGCGATGACGACCAGGCGCTTGCCTTCGATCCGGGCGGCATGGGAGTACGCCGCATTGGCTGACCCAACCAGCTCGGTCCATTGGTCCCGGATGGTCTGCTCGGTCGAGGGCCGGCCGACATGGTGCTGGACCATGAGCTCCTCGACCAGGTCGGCCAGCGGCCGGGTCGGGCGCTTCACCTGCCGGCGGGGCACCTCATTCGGCACGCCCCGCAGGTCGGCGACGAGCTCCTCGGCGAGCTTGCTGAACTGGTGCGGCTCCTTGCTCACGACGGGGGTTAGGACGGACGCGCCGGCTCAGGCCGACGGGGCCTCGAAGACGAAGTTGTTGCAGTAGTCGGCCTGGTCCGGCGACGCCTGATGCACCGCGGTATTGAACTCCGACAGCGGCGCGAGCTGACCCGCCCGGAAAAACCGCCCCGTGTAGCCGAGGCTCTCCAGATAGGAGAAAACCTCCGTGATGGGACGCGCGCCGTGGTGACGCTGCTCGCACTCGAACATGAGCACGGGTTTTTCGCGCCGGAGCATCTGCTCGGCCCCGCGGAAAACGTGCAGCTCGTGACCCTCGACATCGCACTTCAGGATCGAGACCGCGGGGCGGGGCGTGGGGAGCGTCGGGAGATACTGGTCGAGCGACAGCACGCGGACCTCGATCGAGTGGCCGGTCGCGGTGGCCGTGCTCGTCTGCTCCAGGGAGGCGCCGGGCGAGGGGCGGCCGTCGGTGGGGATGTTGAGCCGCAGCGTGCCCTCGCGGTCGGACACGCCGGCGTTCTCCACCGTGACCCGCGCCGGGTCGAAGCTGCGGCGCAGGTTGCGGGCGAGCTGGGGCTGCGGCTCGAAGGCGCAGACGCGTCCGGCGGGGCCCACGCCCCGCGCCAGCCAGTAGGTGTACCCGCCCTTGTGCGCGCCGATGTCGAGGGCGAGCGAGCCCGGCCGGACGTGCGCGCGCAGGAAGGCGATCTCGGCGGGATCGTTTCTCCACCGGTACTTGTGCGCGCGGTACAGCAGGCGCAGTTTCAGGCGCCAGGCGGCGGGCTCACGGCTGGGCGCGGTGGAGGCGTTCATAGAGGCAGGCGTAGCGGAGGAAGGTGTAGTAGGCGATGGCCGTGGCGGCGACGAAGCCCGGGACACCGTCGAGGAAGCCCCGGCGCAGCACGTAGCCGCGGAAAAAGCGCCACGCCGGCCGGAACAGGGCATCCGCGAATGACCAGCGGCGCTCGCCGGCGGCCTGCTTCTCGGCAAAGAGCCGGGCGTACTCCAGGATTTTCCCGTGGTGTGTCCCGAGGGTGGGATAGGGATAGTGCAGCAGGTCGCCGCGCAGCGTGGCCACGGGGCCGGTCGTCTCCACCTTCTCGTGCACGAACGCGTCCCCGCCCCAGCGCGCCCGCTCGCGGTGCAGCAGCCGCAGGCTCAGGTCGGGGTACCAGTCGCCATGGCGGATCCAGCGGTTGATGAACCACACCCGGCGGGGGAATTGCGCGCCGGCGTAGTGCTGGTCGTCGCCGCGGCGGAAGAACTCCTCCACCGCCGAGCGCAGCTCCGGCGACGCGGCCTCGTCGGCGTCAAGCGAGAGCACCCAGGGCTGCGTGGCCAGGGCGAGCGCGGCGTTCTTCGTGTCGCGGTAGCCCTGCCAGGGCAGGTGATGCACCGTCGCGCCATGGCGGCGCGCGACCGCCTCGCTGTCGTCGGTCGTGTTGTTCAGCGCGACGATCACCTCCGGAATCCAGCCCTGCAGGCTGGCGAGGCAGCGGGGGAGGTTTTCCGCCTCGTTCTTGCCGACAATGACGGCGGACAGGGGCAGCGGGGCGTTCACGGGCACTGATGAAGACTAAATCTTTCCGGCGAGCGAGCGCGGGATTTGGTAGAGGTAGCCGCACGACCGCCAGGAGCGGATGAGGAATTTCCGCGCCGCGCCGCCCTGGCCGGCGATGAACGCCAGCGCGGACAGCAGGGCGAAGGCGGGAACCTTGAGGATATTGCCCGCCAGCCGGGAGAGCAGGTAGCCGGTGGAGGAGCGGCCCTCGTCCTGGTCGTCCCGCACGCGTCCGACCACCCGGGAGCGCGCCGAGTCGAAGGCGTGCTTCCGCACATAGCGGAACGTGGTGCGCTCGGCGGGCATCTGGTGCAGCACGGGACAGGCCGGGGCGAACCAGACCTCGTAGCCGCCCTTGAAGAGGCGCTTGATGACCAGGTTCTCGTCACCGCCGAAGACCACGCCCCCCTTGCGGCCCAGGGCAGTGTCGAAAAAGCCGAGCTCGGTGAAGGTGCGGCGCAGGAAGGCGAGGCTCGCGCTCATCGGCACCTGGCCGGGACGGAGCGGACCGCAGCCGGCTCGCAGGGCCTGCGGCCCGTGGAAGCCCGCGACCCACGCCGGGCAGCCGTCGGGGAAAACCGGGATGACCTCGCCGCCCACGGCGCCGATGCGGAGCTCGGGATGCTCCTCGAAGGGTCGGACCATCTCCCGCACCCAGCCGGCCTCCACCAGGATGTCGTCGTCGGCGAAGATGATGATGTCGCCGCGCGCCTCCTGGATGGCGCGGTTGCGCGCGAAGTTGGCGCCCTGCTGCCGCTCGAGGACGTGCCGCGGCGGATGCGCGGCCGACGCGAACGACGCGACGGTCTCCTCGGTGCGGTCCGGGGAGTTGTTGTTGATCACGAGGATTTCCAGCCGCTCGGCCGGGTAATCCTGCTTCACCAGGCCCTCGAGCGTCTGCCGGAGGAGCTGGGCGCGATTGTAGGTGGCGATCGCGACGGTGACGGAAGGGAGGGCGGGCATGGGGTCAGGGTCGGAGGCCGAGCCGGTCGCGCAGGGCGGCGAACACGCGGTCGGCATCCAGCTTGCGGACGCAGTAGCTGCGGTACGAGTCGGTCTTCACGCACGGCGTCGGGGCGTCGGCGCCGAGGCAGTCGCACGGCAACGGGGTCTGCAGCACGGTGTGGCGCTCGCCCAGCGGGTGCCAGATGGCGGCGTTCTGCGAGCCGAAGAGCGCAACGACCGGCGTGCCCACGGCGGCCGCGATGTGCATCGGGCCGCTGTCGTGGCAGAGCAGCAGGTCGAACTGCGTGAGCAGCGACGCGAAGTGGCCGACCGTGAGCCGCTGCTCCAGCGCGACGACGTGGATCTTGGCGTGGGCGCGGATCTCCTTCACCAGCGCGGCCTCGCCCGGGCCCGAGACGATGAAGACCTGTGCGCCCAGCTCGTCCTGCAGCCGGTCACAGACCGCCGCGAAGCGCTCCGCCGGCCAGAGCCGGAACGCGCTGCGGCTGCCGGGATGGACGAGCACCCGGCGAAACTTCGTGTTGCGGATCTCCGCCTTCGGCAGGCCCACGAGCGGCTGGACGGCGGCGAGGTCGGACGGCCGCGGCACAAGCCGCACCTCGCGCGTGGCGACGGGGACGCCGACCGGGGCGAGGAGCGAGAGGTAGGTCTCGGTGATGTGCTGCGAGGTGTAGAACGCGTTCGTGATCGGGGCGTGGCCGGTGTAGGCCCAGCGGTGCCGGAAGGGGTTCGTCTCGCGGTCGAAGGTGACGCGGACGGCGGCGCCCGTAAGGCGCGTGACCAGGGCGGTGCGATCCGTGTTGTCGAAATCCAGGACGTGGGTGAACCGCTCGCGCCGCAGGCGGCGGATGAAGCCCGGCCAGCTGGTCGCGCCGCGCGGGAAGGTGAGGGCCCCGGTGACGTCGGGGTTGAGCGCCAGGATGTCGGCGTACGCCGGCTCGGTCAGCACCGTGAGGCGGCTGTCGGGCCAGTGCAGGCGCAGGTTGCGCAGCACGCTCCCGAGGAGGACGATGTCGCCGAGGTAGCGGCGGCGGATGACGAGGATGTTGGGCGCGGCGTCGGCCATGCGTTCAGGCGGCGCCGTGCTGGCGGTCGTAGAGCGACTGGTAGAGGTGGTTCGAGGCGTAGAGGGCCGCGTGGTCACCGGTGGCGACAATGCGGCCCTGGTCGAAGACCAGAATCAGCGAGGCGTCGCGGATGGTGCTGAACCGGTGGGCGATGATGAGGACGGTCTTGCCGACGACCAGCTTGCGGAGCGCCTCCTGGATCAGCTGCTCGCTCTGGGAGTCGAGCGCGGAGGTGGCCTCGTCGAGGATGAGGATCGGCGCGTTGCGCAGGAAGGCCCGGGCGAGGGCGAGGCGCTGCTTCTGTCCGCCCGAGAGCAGCGAGCCGCGCTCGCCGACCATGGTGTCGTAGCCGTTGGGCAGCGTGCGGATGAAGTCGTCGGCGTGCGCGTCCACCGCGGCGGCCAGGACCTCGGCGCGCGTGGCCGCCGGGCGGCCGAGCAGCAGGTTCTGGTAGATCGTGTCGTTGAAGAGCACCGGGTCCTGGGACACGATCGCGATGCGGCTGCGCAGGTCGGCGAGGCGCAGGGCGCGCACATCGTGGCCGTCCACGGTCACGCGGCCCGCGGTGGCCTCGTAGAAGCGCGGAACGAGGTTGGCGAAGGTCGTCTTCCCGGCGCCGCTCGGCCCGACGAGGGCGCAGACCGTGCCGGCGGGGATGGCGACCGAGACCCCGCGCAGCACGGGCTCGCCGGGCAGGTAGGAGAAGTCGACGCCATGGAACGCGAGGTCGCCGCGCAGCCGCGCCGGCAGGGCGACGGGCTGGGCCGGGTCGGTGATGCTGATCGGCTCCCGGAGGACCTCCTCGATGCGGTTCAGCGACGCGGTGCCCCGGGTGAACTGGCCGTGCAGGGCGCCCAGCTTCTTGATCGGCTCATAGCAGGCGAAGAGCGCGGTGAGGATCGACATGAACACCGCGAGGCTGATGCCGGCGTAGTAGGCGTAGTAGAGCGAGAAGGCGATGCCGAGCGACGCGATCACCTCGATCGAGGGCGAGAGGATCTGCGAGTACTTCACCACCTTCATCTGCACCTGAAAGAGCCGGCGCGTGGTGCGCTGGAAGGTGCTGACCTCCTGCTCCTCGAGCCCGAAGGCGCGGACCTCGCGGGCGGCCTGGAGGTTCTGGCTGGCCAGGTCCGAGATGTCGCCGAGCAACCGCTGGTTCTCGTCGGCGCGCCGCAGGAGCTTCTTGCCCACGTAGCGGACCGGCAGGACGCAGACCGGGATGATCGCCAGCGAGCCCAGGAACATGAGGACGCCGTCGTACCGAAGCGCCGTGAAGATGAGGAAGATGATCGCGCCCACGAGCGTCAGCGGCTGGATCACCATGTCGCTCGCGCTGCTCGTGATCGTCTGCTGGACCACCTGCGTGTCGGCCGTGAGCCGCGAGAGCAGGTCGCCGGTGCGGTTTTTCCCGAAATAGCTCAGCGGCAGGTGCTGGAGCTTGCGGTAGAGCTCGACGCGGATCGCCTCGAGGACGCCGATGCCGCAGCGGCTCATGAGGTAGTTGTTGAGGAAGCCGGTCAGTGCGCGGATGAAGAAGATCAGGGGCAGCAGCAGCGAATAGCCCACGACGGCCGCGGCCGGCAGGGTGCGGGGGCCGGCGGTGAAGATGTAGGGGAACACCTTCCGGGTGACCCACGGCAGGCCGCCGCCGAACACCAGGCCGCTGATCGCGCCGCAGATCAGGGCGAGCACCAGGTACGTGCGGTGGCCGCGCAGGTACCGGAGGTAGGGCAGGAAGCGTTTCATGGGCGGCGGCTTAGTTCACGGTGGGGCACGGTGGTTCCACCTTCAATCCTTCGCTGCGCGGACATCGAGGGCGTCACGCAGGCCGTCGCCGAGGAAGTTCAGCGAGAAGAGCGTGAGGGAAAACACGCCGCCCGGGAACACGAGCAGCCACCAGAACTCCTCCATCTTCTCGGCGCCGTCCTTGATCAAGGCGCCCCACGAGCTCATCGGCGGCTGCACGCCGAGGCCGAGAAAGCTGAGGAAGGCCTCGAGCAGCATCACGGCGGGCACGGTCAGCGTCGCATAGACCACGACCGGCCCGAGGACGTTCGGCAGCAGGTGCCGGAAGATGATGCGCCGCCGCCCGAACCCGAGCGTGCGCGCGGCCTCGATGAACTCCATGCGCTTCAGGGTCAGCACCTGGCCGCGCACGATGCGGGCCATGGTGAGCCACTCGACGGCGCCGATCGCGGCAAAGAGGAGCAGCATGTTGCCGAAGCCCTGGAGCCCCTCGAGGTGCGCGGTGTTGCGCAGCCAGGTGTCGAGGCGCCCGGCGGGCTCCTTCATGAACACCATGAGCAGGATGACGAAGATGGTGAAGGGCAGGGCGTAGAGGATGTCCACGATCCGCATCATGACGGTGTCGGTCTTGCCCCCGACGTAGCCCGCGACGGCGCCGTAGGTCACGCCGATGGTGAGGGCGACGAACGTGGCGACGAGTCCGACCATGAGGGAAATGCGCCCGCCGTAGAGGATGCGGGCCAGCAGGTCGCGGCCGAGGATGTCGGTGCCGAGCCAGTGGGCCGGGCTTGGCGCGGTGGCGCCGAGGTCGAGGTTCTGCTCCCAGTAGCTCTGCGAGCACCACGGACCCGCGACGCAGAGGAGGGTGAGGGCGATCAGCACCAACCCGGCGGCGACCGCGACGCGGTTCGCCCGCAGCCGGAGCCAGGCGTCATGCCACGGCGACGATCCGCGCTCGGGCGGATCCAGGGGGGCGGCGGCGGTCGTGGGGACGGGGCTCATTCGAATTTCAGCCGCGGGTTAAGCCAGACCTGCGCGATGTCCACCGCGAGGTTGAGGACCACGAGGAACACGGCGTACAGGAGCACGGTGCCGAGGATCAGCGTGTAGTCGCGGCTGAAGGCGCTGTTCACGAACTCGCGACCGAGGCCGGGAATCTGGAAGATCGTCTCGATGACGAACGAGCCGGTGAGGATGCCGGCGATGGCGGGGCCGAGGAAGGAGACGACGGGCAGCAGGCCGCCGCGCAGCGCGTGGTGGAAGACCACGCGGGCCTCGGAGGCGCCCTTGGCGCGGGCGGTGCGGATGTAGTCCTGGCCCAGCACCTCGAGCATGCCGCCGCGGGTGAGCCGCGCGATGTAGGCGGCATAGACGCAGCCGAGCGTGAGGCAGGGCAGGATGCGGTCGGAGGGATAGTACCAGCCGGAGGCGTTCACCCAGCCAAAGTGGATCGCGCAGGCCAGCACAAGCAGCGGGCCGAGGACAAAGGTCGGCACGCAGAGGCCGATCATGGACACGGATGAGCAGACGTAGTCGAGCCAGGTGTTGCGCCGGAGGGCGGCGAGCAGGCCGAGTGGGAGGCCGGCCAGGAGCGCCACGGCCAGCGAAAGCGAGCCGAGCTCGAGCGAGACGGGGAGCTTGTCGGCGATGATCTCATTGACCGTGCGGTTGGGATACTTGAATGACGGGCCCAGGTCGCCGCGCAGCAGGCTGCCGAGGTAGCTCAGATACTGGCGGTGCAGCGGCTGGTTGAGCCCGTAGTGCGCCTCGAGGTTGCGCAGGATCTCGGGCGAGACGGCCTTCTCCGCGGTGAAGGGGCCGCCGGGCACGAACCGGATCATGAAAAACGTCGCCGTGACGACGATCAGGAGGACCGGAATGGTCTCCAGCAGGCGGCGGGCGATGAAGCGAAGCACGGTGCCAGTTAGGCGGAAGTCGGCGGCCGGCAGAAGGAGAAAAAACTCCCGCCGCGGGAGCTATTCGGGCTCATCCACGGACAGGTCCTGGTAGAACCGCGTCCACAGCGGGTCCTGGTGCCAGCCCCGGACGCCGGGGCGCATGAGCCAGTTGACCGAGTTGAAGTAGAGCGGGGCGAGCGGCACCTGGTCGAGCAGGCGGGCCTCGGCCGCGAGCAGCCGGGCGGCCTGCTCGCCAGCGGGGGCCGCGGCCGCGGCGGCGAGGAGGGCGTCGTAGCGCGCGTCGGACCACTGCGGGTAGTTGCCGGGCGAGCCGGAGGCAAAGTCGCCGAGCAGGTTGGCGGCGTCCGCGACGTCGGGGATGGCGGTCATGAACGCGATGTCGTACCGGCCCGCCGCCAGGCTCGCGAGGTGGTCCTTGGCCTCGCGGTTGACCAGCACGACGTCGATGCCGAGTTCCTTCTTCCACATGGCCTGGACCGCCTCGCACACGGCGGAGCCGACCCACGATGAGAGCTCGAGCCGGGGAAAACCGCGGCCGTCGGGGAAACCCGCCGCGGCCAGCAGCGCCCGCGCGGCGGCGGGGTCGTCGGCTGAGGCGCCACCGAGGACCGGTTCCTTGTCCGCCGAATCCCGCAGCGCGGGCGGCACGAGTCGGCCGGCCGGCTCCTGGCCGCCGCGCAGGACCTTGTCCACGAGCTTTGCCCGGTCGAGCGCGAGGGAAAGCGCGCGGCGGACGCGGACGTCGGAGAGCGGCGCCCGCGTGGTGTTGAAGGAGAGATAGCGTGTCTCCGCGAGCGGGGCACGGTGGGCCTCGGCGGACCGTTCCTGCCGGTACGCCTCCACCTTCGAGAAGGGGATGGCCATGGTGACATCCAACTGGCCGGCGCGGAAGGCGCGCTCCTCGACCTCGCCGTTGTCGAAGGCGACGAAGTGGATCGCCGCAAGGTGGAAGCGCGCGGCGTCATGGTAGGCGGGGTTTCGCTGCACCACGATGCGCTGGTGGGGCCGCCACTCGACGAGGGTGAACGGGCCGTTGCCGACGAAGTGCCCGGGGCGGGTCCAGAGCCGGCCGTGACGCGCCACGACGCGGGGGTTGACGGGGATCCACGGTCCGCTCGCGGCGTAGTCGAGGAACCGCGGCATGGGCCGCTCGAGGGTGACAACGAGCGTCCGCGGGTCGGGGGCCTGAAAACCCACCGCGGAAAAATCCTGCAGGCGTCCCGTGGCGTAATCGCGGGCCCCGCGCACCATGAAGAAGAGCCCGGCCTTGGGCGCGGCGGTGGCCGGCGAAAGCAGGCGCTCGTAGGAGGCGACAAAGTCGTCGGCGGTGACGGGCGAACTGTTGGACCAGCGCGCGTCGGGCCGCAGGTGAAACGTGTAGGTCAGCCCGTCGGTCGAGACCGACCACCCGGACGCCGCGGCCGGCTGCGGCGTCCCGCCGTCGGGGGAGGGCGCGACGAGGCCCTCGCCGAGGGCGCGCAGGATGAAGAACTCATCGGGCAGCGTGGCCCGGGCCGGATCGAGGTCGGCGGGCTCGTTGCGCTGGCTGATCCGGAGCACGCCCCGCGGGGCCGGCTCGGGCCGGCTGCAGCCCACGGCGCCGCTGAGCAGCAGGGCGCCGAGGAAAAGGCGGAGGACAGCCGGGCGGGGCATGGCGGAATCCGGGAGGGTGGACCGGCTTACAGCTGCAGCCAGACCTGCTTGTACGGGTGATGGTCGAGCAGGGTGGGATACCAGCCCTGGACGGACGGCTGGAGGAGGAAGACGTGCGTGTAGTGGTAGATTGGGATCAGGGGCGCGTCCTCGAGCAGCAGCGCCTCGGCCTGCTGGAAAAGGCCATCGCGCCGGGCGGCGTCGGTGGTGCGCGCGGCCTCGAAGAGCAGGCTGTCGTAGGCCGGGCTCGACCAGCCCGTGTAGTTGTTGCCGCTGCCGGTGCGCCAGATGTCGAGGAAGGAGGACGGGTCCACGTAGTCGCCGTTCCAGACCGAGCGCAGGATCTGGAAGTGGCCGGCGCGGCGCGCCTCGAGCGTGCCCTTGAGCTCCTGGTTCACGAGACGGACTTCAATGCCGAGCTCGCGGCGCCACATTTCCTGGATGGCCTCGGCGATCACGCGGTGGGTCTCGGAGGAGTTGAACAGCAGCTCGAACGGCGGGAGCCCGCGGCCGCCGGGGTAGCCGGCCTCGGTCAGCAGCCGGCGCGCCCCGGTGAAATCCGTCGGCAGCGCGGCCGCGGACGTGTAGCCGGCGGTGCCGGGCGGCGTGAAGGCGTAGGCGGGACGCTGGCCGCCGCGGAGGATCTTGGCGACGAGGGCCTCGCGGTCGACGGCGAGGGCGAGGGCGCGCCGGACGCGGGCGTCGTTCAGGAACGGCTGCGTGACATTGAGCCGATAGAAGTAGGTCGCGAGCAGCGGGTCGATCCGCAGGAACTGCGGGTTGTCGCGGCGGTAGGTCGCGATCTTGTCGGGCGGCAGGGCGGAGGTGACGTGCAGCTGGCCGGCGCGGAAGGCGCGCTCCTCGGCGTCGACGCTGTCGATGGCGTGAAAGTGGATCCCCTGCAGCCGCACCTGGGCCGCGTCCCAGTAGGTCGTGGACTTCGTGACGACGATCTCCTGGCCCGAGCGCCAGCTCACGAGGTTGAACGGCCCGTTGCCGACGAAGCGCCCGGGCTCGGCCCACGGGTTGGCGCGGTCGGCGACGTCACCGTAGCGCTGGATGGTCGGCAGGTGGACCGGGAACCACGCCGGGTGGTTGAGCATCGCGAGGAAATACGGCGCGGGATGCTCCAGCGTGACGCGCAGCGTGTGCGCGTCGGGCGCGACGACGCCAACTTGGGCGAACGAGGCCTGGCCCTGGTGAAAGGCCTGGGCGCCCTGCAGCAGGAAGAGCAGCTGGGCGTTGTCCGCGCCGAGCGAGGGCGTCAGCATGCGCCGCCAGGACTGGACAAAATCCGTGGCGGTGACCGGGTCGCCGTTGGACCAGCGGGCGTTGGCGCGCAGCGTGAAGGTGTAGGTGAGCTGGTCGGCGGAGATCTCCCAGCGCTCGGCGACGCCGGGCACGGGGTGGAGGTCCACCGGGTCCTCGGCCACGAGGCCCTCGAGGAGGGCGGACAGGACGTCGTAATCGCCCGCCTGGGTGGCGAGGTGCGGGTCGAGGCCGGCGAGGTCGTGGCCCAGGCCGCGGTGCAGGATCTGGTCGCGGTTGCCGCTCTCGACGGGGCGGTCGCGCCGCGCGCAGCCGGGAGCCAGGGCGAGGGCGGCCAGCAGGCCCAGCGCGGCGAGGGCGCGGAGGGAACGGGCCGGGAGGTGGCTCATGGCGCGGTCACCGCTTGCCCAGCAGGGCGACGGCATGGGCGGCGATCGCGAGACCGCGGCCGAGGTCGCCGACGCCCTCGTTGGTCGTGGCCTTGAGGCCGATCTCGTCGGCGAGGAGCCCTGTCGAGCGGGCGAGCGCGGCCTTCATCTCGGCGAGGCGCGGGGCGAGCTTGGGCTTCTCGGCGATGACCGTGGCGTCGACGTTCACGAGGTCGAAGCCGAGCTTGGTGACCTCGGCGACGACCCGGCGCAGGAGCTCCTGCGAGTCGATGTTCCGGAACGCGGGATCGGTGTTGGGAAAGAAGTGGCCGATGTCGGGCAGCGCGGCGGCGCCGAGGATCGCGTCGCACAGGGCGTGCGTGAGGCAGTCCGCGTCCGAGTGCCCGTCGAGCCCGTAGTCCGTGTCGAAGCGCACCCCGCCGAGCACGAGCGGACGGCCCGGGACCAGCCGGTGGATGTCGTAGCCGTGGCCGATGCGGTATTTCATGGGGCAATGTTCAAACGCCAAACGCCAAGCGGCAAACCAGGTGGACAAATTCCAGGGGCAAAGAGGCGAAGGTCATTGGGCTTTTTGGGCCTGGAGCTTTGTTGGCGTTTGGGATTTGGCGTTTGGAAATCCTCAAGCTCCTGGCTTCGCGCAGAGAAACTCCAGGTATTCGAGGTCGGCCGGCGTGGTGAGCTTGGGATTGGGGTGCTGGTTCTCCAAGAGCGCGATCGGATGGCCGAGCCCTTCCACCGCGGAGGCGTCGTCCGTGACGTGCAGCCGGCGCGTCGCGACGCGGGCATAGGCCTGCACGATCAGCCGGCGGGAGAACACCTGCGGGGTCTCCATGGCCCAGAGGCGGGAGCGGTCGAGCGTCCGCAGGCGCGCGTCGTCACGGTGCTGCTTGATGGTGTCGGTGACCCGGTGGGCGAGGACCACCGCGCCCTCGCGCCGCACGATCTTGTGCAGGGCGACCAGCTGCTCGGGCCGCACGAGCGGGCGGGCGCAGTCGTGGATGAACACGTGGGCGATGTCGTCGGGCAGCGCCGCGAGGGCCTGCATGACCGAGTCCTGCCGCTCGCGCCCGCCCTGCACGAGCGCGCTCGGGGTCGGCGCGTAGGCCATGAGCTCGGTCATCTGCCGCGGGTCGCGGTAGACCACCACGTAGAAGTCGGCGATGCTGCTCGTCATGAACGCCGCGACGGAGTGGGCAAACACCGGGCGCCCGGCCAGCGGCGCGAGCACCTTGTCGGGCACGGCCCCGTTCATGCGCGACCCGGTGCCGGCGGCGAGGAGGATGACGGCGGTGCGGCTCATGGGTCAGAGGTTAGAGGTCAGGCCTAGGGGGGACGAAAAACATATGACGGCAGACGGACGGCGGCAAGGGCGTGATGACCGAAAATCTGACATCTGACCTCTAGCCTTTGACCTCTGCCTTTTGGCCAATTTCGGCCAAAATGCCCCGGGCGGCGGCGACCGGGTCCGGGGCCGAGAAGATCGGGCGGCCGACGACGAGGAAATTGGCGCCGGTGCGGGCGGCCTCGGCGGGGGTCATGACGCGGGTCTGGTCGTCCGCCTTGCCGTCGCGGGGGCGGATGCCCGGGGTGACGAGCGTGACATCGGCCGGCAGCGCGGCGCGCAGCGGCGCGATCTCAAGCGGGGAGCAGACAAGGCCGCGGAGGCCGGACTCCGCGGCGAGGCGGCCGAGGCGGACCACCTGGTCCGCGGGCGAGGCGCTGACGCCGGTCTCGGCGAGGCCGGCGGCGCTGGTGGAGGTGAGCACGGTCACGCCGAGGAGCAGGAGTTTCGGCGCGTGCTGCTGCTGGGCCTTCACGGCCCACTGCATCATCTCGCGGCCGCCGCTGGTGTGCAGGGTGAGCATGCCGATCGGCAGCTGGGAGACGGACTCGACGGACTTGGCGACGGTGTTGGGGATGTCGTGGAGCTTGAGGTCGAGGAAGACCTGGAAGCCCAGCCCGGCGACCTCGCGGACGCAGTCGGGCCCGCAGGCGGTGAACATCTCGAGGCCGATCTTCACCCAGCGGACGGTGCCCTGGAGCTGGCGCAGGGCGGGGGCGACGGCGCGGGGCGAGGGGGCGTCGAGGACGAGGATGAGGTCGCAGGCCATGTCGGAGTGAGGTTCGAAAAAGGCTGACGCCCCGGCCCTGGCATCGCCAATGTTTTCTTCATCTCCGTGGCCGCCCTCGAACTCCAGTGTCCCGCCAAGTTGAACCTGCTCCTCGCGGTCACGGGCCGGCGGCCGGACGGTTTTCATGACCTGGTCTCGCTCGTCGCGCCGCTGGCCTGGGGCGACACGCTGCGCATCGAGGCGGCGGCGAAGCTCTCGCTCGCCTGCGACGACCCGGCGGTGCCGGTGGACGACACGAACCTTGTGCTCAAGGCGGCGGCGGCCTTCCGGGCGGCGACCGGCTGGAGCGGCGGGGCGCGGTTCACCCTGACAAAGCGGATTCCCCACGGGGCCGGGCTGGGCGGCGGCAGCAGCGATGCGGCGACGGCGCTCGTCCTTCTCAATGCGCTCGCGGGCACGGCGCTGACGCCGGCGGCGCTGGCGCCGGTGGCCGCGGCGGTGGGCTCGGACTGCGCGCTCTTCCTTTCTGGCGGCCCGGTCGTGATCCGCGGCCGCGGTGAGCGGGTGGAGCCGCTGACACCGGAGGTGCGGACGCGGCTCCGCGGGAATCGGGTGCTGGTCTTCAAGCCGTCGTTCGGCATCGCCACCCCCTGGGCGTATGGCCGGCTCGCGGCGGAGGCGCCGGCGAGCTACCTGCCGGCGGCCCCGGCCGAGGCGCGGCTGGCGGAGCTAATGCAGGCGGCGCGCGGCGAGCCGATGGGGCCGCACCTGTTCAACAGCTTCGAGGCCCCGGCATTTCGGAAGTTCGTCGCGCTGCCCGTGCTGCTGGGACGGCTGCAGGTGCGCTTCGGGCTGGCGCCGCGGATGAGCGGCAGCGGCAGCGCGTGCTTTGCCTTCCTGCCCGACGACGGGCCACCGGTGGCAGCGGTTGAGGTGGTCGTGCGCGAGGCGTGGGGCGAGTCAGCCGTCGTCGTGGACACGAAACTTCTGTAAATGGGCATTGACGGGCCCGGAGGCTGACGCGTTAACGTCAAGCGCCGCCGCTCAGTCCCCGGCCGGCGGTTTTCCCCGCGCATTCATGGACCCCACCGGCAAAGACGAACTGATCGTGCAAGGCATCTCCGCCTCGCAGGGCATCGCCTACGGCCAGGTCTTTGTCTTCATCCAGAGCGACGTTGAGGTGCCCAACTACCACGTTGATCCCGACAAGCGCATCAACGAGGTGAGCCGCTTCGAGAAGGCGCTGGTCACGACCCGGCAGCAGATCAGCAAGATCAAGGGCGAGGTGGAGAAGAACCTTGGGCCGGAGGAGGCGCTGATCTTCGACGCGCACCTGCTGGTCCTCGAGGACCAGGCGCTGATCGGCGAGACGATCCGCGAGTTCGAGACCACGGGCCGCAACATCGAGACGTGCTTCAACCAGATTTCCGCGCGGTACATCCAGGCCTTCTCGGAGATTGACGACGAGTACCTGCGCGAGCGGGCCGGCGACATCCGCGATGTCGCGCAGCGCGTCCTGCAGAACCTGCTGGGCCAGGCGGAGAACAGCCTCGGCCGGCTCGCCGAGCAGCGCATCATCGTCGCGAACGACATCTCCCCGTCGGACTCCGCCAACATCGACCGGGCGGCGGCGCTGGCGCTGGTGACGGACTCCGGCAGCCGGACGAGCCACGCGGTGATCATGGCGCGCTCGATGAAGGTCCCGGCGGTGGTGGGCGTGCGCGACCTGACGACCCGGGTGAAGAACGGGGACTGGGCGATCGTGGACGGCTACGACGGCGTGGTCATCCTGAACCCCTCCGAGGCCACGCTCTTCCGCTACGGGCGGATCCAGGAGCGCAAGAAGACCTTCGAGACGCGCCTGCTGCAGGCGAACGAGCAGCCGGCGGTGACCCTGGACGGCGTGGCGGTGACGCTCCTGGCGAACATCGAGCGCGTGGAGGAGGTGAAGGCGGTGAAGGATTTCCGCGCCGAGGGCGTGGGCCTGTACCGCACCGAGTACCTGTTCCTGAACTCCGCGCGGATTCCGACCGAGCAGGAGCAGTTCGTGGCGTACAAGGCGGTGGTCGAGGGCGTGGCGCCGTTTCCGGTGATCATCCGCAGCCTCGACCTGGGCGGCGACAAGCCGATGACGGGGAACTCGCACCTCTTCCCGAAGGAGGACAACCCGTTCATGGGCTTCCGGGCGATCCGGTTCTGCCTGGTGCACACCGACATCTTCAAGGACCAGCTCCGGGCGATCCTCCTGGCGAGCGCGTTCGGCAAGGTGCGCCTGATGTACCCGATGATCAGCGGCAGCGAGGAGCTGGCCAAGGCCAACGCCGTCCTCGACGAGTGCAAGGCCGAGCTGAAGGCCCGCGGCCAGGCGTTCGACGAGCAGCTCGAGGTGGGCGCGATGATCGAGATCCCGAGCGCCGCCGCGACGGCCGACCTGCTGGCGCGCGACTGCGCGTTCTTCAGCATCGGGACCAACGACCTCATCCAATACCTGCTCGCGATCGACCGGGTGAACGACCGGATCGCTCACCTCTACGAGCCGACCCATCCCGCGGTGATCCGCACGCTCAAGCACATCGTGGACGAGGCCCACCGGCACCAGGTGCCCGTGAGCGTCTGCGGCGAGATGGCCGGCGACCCCGTCTTCGCGCCGCTGCTGCTCGGCCTGGGCGTGGACAGCCTGAGCATGTCGCCCGCGTGGCTGCCTTCCGTGAAGTATCTCATCCGCGCCATGACCATGAAGGACGCCAGGGAACTGGCGGACCAGGCGCTCACGATGAGTTCCCCGAAGGAAATCTACGCCAAGTGCGACGCGTTCTACCGCGCACGCGTGACGGTGGAATAAAATGTAGGGCGGGGTCGCCGACCCCGCCTTCTCCGCGTTTACACTTTGCCGCAGACAAGACGGGGTCGCCGACCCCGCCCTACATCAGGCGGCGGGCCACATCACCGGGAACTGCGGGCCGTGGAATTTCTCGCCCGGCTTGGGGTGCTCGGGGTAGCGCTGCATCATCCACTCGTTCATGTGCTCCTGGCCGGGCCGGTAGGTGCAGGCGCCGGACATGACGTGGGAGACCAGGGCGCGGCGGCGGCTGGCGGAGAAATTGCGGTCGCTGCCATGGAGGAGCAGGCCGTGGTGGAAGGAGACGGAGCCCTTGGGGATGATGACGGGGACCTCGCGGGTCGGGAAATCAGCGGGCAGGCTGGGTTTCTGCGCGTCGTCACCCGTGATGCCCACGGGCGTTTTCCAGAGGCCGAGGCGGTGGGAGCCCTCGAGGAACACCATGGGCCCGGAGTCCGGGAGCACATCGTCGAGCGCGATCCAGCAGGTCACGGTCTCGCATTCCGCGATCATCTGCCAGTAGGCCCAGTCCTGGTGATAGGTGACGACGCGCCCGCCGAACGGGGGCTTGTCGAGGAGCTGGTCGTGCCACATCCGGATCGAGGTCGCGCCGATGAGCTGCGCGGCGATGTGGCCGAGAGCCGGGCTGAGGACCGTGCGGGCCATCGTCGTGTCGGCCTTCCAAGTGTTGTCGATCTTGATCAGGTCGACGGGCTCCTTCCGCAGCATCACGCCGTCGGGCGGGGCGCCCTTGTCGTACTGGCCGGCGATGACGCGGTCGGCGGCGGCGTTGATGGCCGCGACCTCCGCCTCGGAAAAGAGCCGGTGGTGGATGTGGTAGCCGCGCTCGCGGAAGCGGGCGATGGCGGCGGAAAGGGTCGTGTCCGGGGCGGCTGGGGTGGGGGCCATGGGCGGGAGAAAATGCGCTGGGCGCGGGAAAAGGGGAGCGAAAAACGGCGGTCCGCAAGCGGCCGCGCCATTATCCCCCGACCGGTCGGCGCACCCAGAGCGTGCCCTCCTCCAGCGGCACCGGGCGCCAGCCCTCGCGGGAGAGTTGGGCCGCGCTGGCAGCGTCGAAGCCGCTGGCCTGGCTCCAGGCCGTCGTGATCAGAATGGCATCGGGCCGATGCTGTGCGAGCAGGCGGGAAAACGTCGGCGGACCGTCCGCCGGTCCGCCCTGCACGCTGGCGATCGGCTCCACACCCACGCTGCCGGCGGCGAGGTAGGCGGCGTACGATTCCGCGGACACGCCCAGCAGGCGGACCGGACCGGGAAATTCCCGGCGCAGCACCGCGAGCGTGTGTCGCACCGGCTGCGGCTGGAGCACCGCCAGCGGTCGCGGCGCGGTGAGGACCACCGCGAGGCCCGCGAGCGTGAGCAGGAGGGCGACCGGGCCGGCTTGGCGGCCGGGCGCCGTCCTTCGCCGGGCCGCGGCCCACGCGATCAGTGCCCAGACCGCGGGCACGGCGGGCAGCAGATAGGCGGTCTTCGCGTAGATCACCAGCCCGGGTGGGAGCGCGGCCAGTCCGGCGAACGCGGCCAGGAGGCTCGGCCGGCGTTCGGCGAACCAGGCCGGGTCCACGGCGGCGCCCGGCACGGGCAGCAGGCGCGCGGAAAGGAAGGCGGCAGCCAGCAGGAGCGCGGCCAGGGCGGCCCCGGACTTGCCGCCGTGCGTCGTGACGAAAAACTGCACGAGCTCGCCGGGTGCGGCGGCCAGGTTGCGACCGACATGGCCGAGCACGGCGACCGGATTGAGCCGGACCGCGTCGGCCAGTGACTGGGCCTGCGGGAAGACGCGGCTCACGACGGTCGGATAGTCGATCCACGGGTCGATCCCCGGGGCGCGGCCCGTCTCGGCCAGCCCGACCGCGTAGTGCTGCTGGAAGGCGAAC
>CAIJZY010000019.1 GCA_903825285.1 uncultured Opitutia bacterium
CGGCTTCCGCATGAACTCGTTCTACGTCACCACCGCCATCGACTACGTGAATGGTTCGCCGCACCTGGGCCACGCCTATGAAAAGGTGCTGACGGACGTCATTGCCCGGTTCCGGCGGCAGATGGGCGACCGCGTGCATTTCCTGACCGGGGTGGACGAGCACGGGCAGAAGGTCCAGCAGAGCGCGCGGCAGCGCGGCATCCAGCCGCAGCAGTACGCCGACGAGGTCAGCGCCGAGTTCCGCGCGCTGCTGCCGAAGCTGAACATTTCCAACGACGACTTCATCCGCACCACCGAGGAGCGGCACCAGAGGGTCGTGCGCCAGGTGCTGCAGCAGCTCTTCGATCAGGGCGAGATCTACAAGGCGGAGTACCGCGGCTTCTACAGCGCGCGGCAGGAGCAGTTCCTGCAGGAGAAGGACCGCAACCCCGACGGCAGCTGGCCCGAGATCTACGGCGAGGTGACCGAGATCACGGAATCGAACTACTTCTTCAAGCTGAAGCGCCATCAGGACTGGCTCATCGATTTCCTCACCAAGCACGAAAACTTCATCTTTCCGCGCTTCCGCCAGAAGCAGGTCCTCGAGTTCCTGAAGGAGCCCCTCAACGACCTCTGCATCTCGCGGCCGCGCGAGCGGCTGGAGTGGGGCATCCCGCTGCCCTTCGACGCGCAGTATGTCACCTACGTGTGGTTCGACGCGCTCCTCAACTACTACTCGGCCGTGGCCGACCGGCCCGGCGTCTGGCCGGCGACCTGGCACGTGATCGGCAAGGACATCCTTGTCCCGCCCCACGCCGTCTACTGGCCGATCATGCTGCACGCGGCGGGGCTCCCGCTGCCCGGCGGCATCATCGCCCACGGCTGGTGGCTGCAGAGCGGCGCGAAGATGTCCAAGAGCCTGGGCAACGCCCTCAACCCGCTGGACCTCATCGCGGAGTTCGGCCCCGACGCCTTCCGCTACTTTGTCATCCGCGAGATGAATGTCGGGCAGGACAGCGAGTTCACGCGCGAGCAGTTCCTCGTGCGCTACAACAGCGAGCTCGCGAACAACCTCGGCAACCTCGTCAACCGCACGCTCAACATGACCACGCGCTTCGCCGCCGGCACGGTGCCCGCGGCCGGCGCGCCCGAGGCCGCGGAGCAGGAGCTGCAGGCGCTGTGGGCGAAGACCCGCGACGAGTTCATCCCGCTCTGCGAGGGCTTCCAGTTCCACACCGCGCTCGAGCGCGCCATGGGCTTCATCACCGCGACCAACGCCTACATTGAGAAGCTGGCGCCGTGGAAGCTCGGCAAGTCCTCCGAGCCGGCGGACCAGGCGCGCCTGCGCACCGCGCTCGCCACCATGGCTGAGGCGCTGCGCCTCGCCACCGCGCTGCTCGGCGCCGTCATGCCCGCGGCCTCGGCCCGGATCAACGGCGTGCTCGGCTACGCGTCCGGGGCGACCTGGCGCGACGAGCTGGCCTGGGACGCGCGCCTCGCCGGCCGGAAAGTGGCGGAGGCGCTCGTGCTCTTCCCCCGGCCGGCGCCGGCGGACAAGGCGCCGGCGAAGCCGTGACCATCCTCCCGCTGCATCCCGCGGAGCACGCGACGCCCGACGCGCTGCGCGCCTTCCTGGCGCAGTGCCAGGCGGCAGCGGTGCGCGACGGGAACGCGAAGCTCGCGAGCATCTCGCTCGCGGTCGATGCGCTCGACCCGCTCGCCGTGCTCGAGTCCATCTTCGAGCCGGGCGAGCCGCACTTCTACGCCGAGCGCCCCAACCTCGAGACGGCGATCGCCGGCGCGGAGCCGGCGGTGGCGTTCGCGGCGCACGGCCCCGACCGCTTTGCCGCGGTGGAGCGGTTCATCGCCGACACGCTGGCGCACACCATCGCGGTGGGCGACGTCGAGGCGCCATTCGGCGGCCCGCATTTCTTCACCGCCTTCACCTTCGCGGCGGAGGTCGAGGCGGGCGAGCCGTTCCCGGCCGCGCAGGTCTTCGTGCCCCGCTGGCAGGTGGCGCGGGCCGGAGCGACCACCACGGCGGTGGCCAACCTGCTGGTGACGCCCGACTCCGACCTCGACGCGCTGGCGCAGCGGGTCTGGCGGGCGCACGGCAAGTTTGCGCAGTTCCGCTACCGCGAGCCGGCGCTGGCCGACGACGCGCCGCCGCCGGAATTCACGAGTCATGAGACCGGCGACTACCGCGCCGCGGTGGCCGGCGCGCTGGCGCGCATCGGGGCGGGGGAGTTCGAGAAGATCGTCCTGGCGCGCGCCATCGACCTCCGGACCACGCGGCCGCTGCATCCCCTCCGCGTGCTGAACGGCCTGCGGCAGCAGTTTCCCGAGTGCTACGCCTTCTCCCTGGCGAACGGCCGCGGGCAGAGCTTCATCGGCGCGAGCCCGGAACGGCTGGTCCGCGTGAGCCGCGGCGTGCTGGAGACCGAGGCGCTGGCCGGCTCGATCCGGCGCGGCGCGGGCGCGAGCGAGGACGCGGCGCTGGGCGCCGCGCTGCTCCACAGCGAGAAGGACGTGCGCGAGCAGCGCCTCGTGCTCGAGACCATCACGGGCCGGCTGGCCCAGCTCGGCCTGAAGGCCGAGCACCCGGCCCAGCCCGGGCTGCGGCGGCTCGCGAACGTGCAGCACCTCCACACGCCGGTGCGCGCGGAGCTGGGCGACCAGGTCAGTCTGCTGACCGCGCTCAGCTGGCTGCATCCCACGCCGGCCGTCGGCGGCACGCCGGTGGCGGCCGCGGTGGCGCGCATCCGCGGGCTGGAGGGTTTTCCGCGCGGGCTGTACGCCGGCGCCATCGGCTGGATCAACGCGCGCGGCGGCGGGGAGTTCCTCGTCGGCATCCGCTCCGCGCTGGTGGACGGCGCCACGGCGCGCGTCTATGCCGGGGCCGGCATCGTGGCCGGGTCAAATCCCGAGAAGGAATTCGCCGAGACCGAGCTGAAGTTCCGGGCGATGCTTGACGCGCTGCGACGCCCGTAGCCCGCGCCGGAGGCGCCGGCGGTTGAAAGTTGAGGGTTGAAAGTTGAAAGCGCAGGCAGCCGTCCGCTCAGTTCACGCTGTCCGGGTCTTTCAACTTTAATCCCTCAACGTTCACCTGCGTCAGCCATCAGCTGCCGCCGCACGCGGCGGCCTCCGGCATCTGCGTCCGCTCCCGCAGGATCTCCAGGTAGTGGGCGAGCAGGAGCGAGGTCTCCGTGCGCAGCCAGACGGCGCAGAGCTCCACCTCGGGGCAGTCGGTCCGCACGGTGCTGACCAGCGGGTGCGCCGGCGGACAGACGAAGTCGGGCAGGAGGGTGACGCCGAAGCCGGAGCCGACGTGCGCGAGCAGCGCCTCGAGGGAGGACGCCTGCTGTGTGCCGATGATGGGCGAGAAGCCCGCCGTGCGGCACATCTTTACCAGGTAGGCGTGATGGTCGTGGTTGTGGTCCTCGGTCAGCCGGATGAACGTCTGGTCGCGCAAGTCCGCCAGCCGGACGGAGCGCCGCCGCGCCAGCGGGTGCGTGCGGGCGGTGATGAGCCCAATGCGCGTGTGCAGGATGGGCAGGGTCGCGAAGTCGCCGCGAGCCGGGATGGACTCGCGCGGCTGGAAGCAGAGGTGCGCCCGGCCGGCGCGCAGCGTGGCGAGCTGCTGCGAGAGCGGCAGGTCCACGAGCTCGACCTCGACGCCGGGGTAGAGCTTCCGGAACGCGGCGACGGTCTCGGGGATGACATGGATGGACAGCCGCCAGTCGTTGCTGATGAGCAGACGGCCGCCGACGCCGCGCGTGGTGTCGCGCACGGAGGCGACCGCGAGGTCCACCTGGGCAAGGACCTTGCTGGCGTGGGCGTAGAACGTGCGGCCCGCGTCGGTGAGCTGGACGTGCACGCGGTTGCGGTCGAGCAGGCGGACCCCGAGTTCGTCCTCGAGGTTGCGCACCTGCCGGCTCAGGGCGGGCTGGGCGACCCGCAGCGACTCGGCCGCGCGCGTAAAATTCAGGAGCTCCGCGACGGCCTTGAAGTAACGGAGATGGCGCAGCTCCATTCCAGCAGACTATCCCGGCGGCGGGGAGAGACAAGGCACGACCCTCCTGATGGATTGCGAATGACTGGGCGTTTCTTGTCCTGGATCGCGGTCGCCGGAGAAGAGTTCAGGCCGCCGGAGGAGTCGCCGGCACGCGGGGGCCCTCGGCGATGAACGTGTAGAACACGGGCAGCACGAAGAGCGTGAACAACGTGCCGATGGCCATGCCCGTGGCGATGACCAGGCCCATGCTGAACCGGGCCTCGGCGCCGGCGCCGTGGGCGATGACGAGCGGCAGCACGCCGAAGACCATCGCGGCGGTGGTCATGAGGATGGGCCGCAGCCGCACGCCGGCGGCGTGGGCGATGGCCTCGCGCGCGCTGCAGCCCCGGTCGTCGCGGGTCTTGTTGGCGAACTCGACCATGAGGATGCCGTGCTTGGTGATGAGGCCCACGAGCGTGATCAGGCCGACCTCGGTGTAGATGTTGAGCGTGGCCACGCCAAGGAACAGGAAGAGCATGGCGCCCGCGAGTGAGAGCGGAACGGCCAGCATGATGATGATGGGGTCGCGCCAGCTCTCGTACTGGGCGGCGAGGACGAGGAAGATGATGACCACGGCGAGGACGAAGGTGCCCAGCAAGGCGCTGCCCTCCTGCACGTACTGCCGCAGCTCGCCCTTGTAGTCGGCGGTGAAGCCCTCGGGGAACATCTGGGCGGACTCGGCCCGGAGCCAGTCCAGGGCGTCGCCGAGCGAGATGCCCGGGCGCGGCACGAGCCCCAGCGTGGCGGCGTTGAGCTGCTGGAAGCGGCCGAGGCTCCGCGGCTGCGTCGAGGGCCGGATCGTGGCGAGGCTCGCCAGCGGCACGAGCGTGCCGCGGCTGGTTGCGAGATAGTACCCGCCGAGCTGGCCCGGCGTGAGCCGCGCGCCACGGGTGACCTGCGGCGAGACCTTGTAGGCGCGGCCCTCGATGGCGAAGCGGTTGACGTACCCGCCGCCGAGCATGACGCCGAGATCGGCGCCGACCTGCGCCATGTCCACGCCCAGCAGCGCGGCCTTGTCCTTGTCGATGAGGATGTCGGCCTGCGGCTGGTCAAACTTCAGGTCCACGTCGCCGTAGACAAACCGGCCGCTGGCCAGCGCGCGGCGGAGGAGGTCGTTGGCGACCTCGACGACGCGGGCGTGGTCGGAGGTCGAGCTCACGACGTACTGCACCGGCAGGCCGCCGCCGGCACCGGGCAACGCGGCCGGGAGGATGCCGGCGGCGTTGAGCCCTGACACCGAGCTGGCGGAGGCGGTCACCTGCTGCGCGATGGCCGCGGCGCCGCGGGTGCGCTCACTCCACGGTCGCAGGACCAGCAGGGCGACGCCCGAGCTCGGGCTCGGCAGGCCCGTGGCCATGTCGAAGCCCATCACCGTGAGCAACAGGTCCACCTCGGGCACCGCGGCGTGCAGGATCGGCTGCAGGGCGTCGGTGTAGCGCAGGCCCTGGTCGAGCGTCGCATTGGGCGCGCCCTGGAGGAAGCCGATGACGAAGCCCCGGTCCTCGGCTGGCGCGAGCTCCTTTTTGCTCATCAGGAAGAACGGCACGATGCTCGCGAAGATGAGCAGCGCGATGGCGACGACGGCGCCGCGCGCGCCCAGCACATGGCTGAGCAGGGCCTCGTATGCGGCCCGGAGACGCGTGAAGCCGACCTCCAGCAGGTGCTCGAAGCCGCGGGGGTTCGGGTTGTGGCGGAGCAGCCGCGAACTGAGCATCGGCGAGAGCGTGAGCGCGACGAAGCCGGAGACCATCACGGCGCCGGCCAGGGTGAACGCGAACTCGCGGAAGAGCGCGCCGGTGACGCCCGTCTGCAGTCCGATCGGCGCGTAAACGGCGGCCAGCGTGATGGTCATGGCGATGATCGGCCCGACCAGCTCGTGCGCGCCGCGCAAGGCGGCGGCGAGCGGCGTCAGTCCCGCCTCGATGTGGCGGTGGATGTTCTCCACCACGACGATGGCATCGTCCACGACCAGGCCGATGGCGAGCACCATGGCGAGCAGGGTGAGCAGGTTGATGGAGAAGCCGAGGGCCAGCATCAGCAGGCCGGCGCCGACGAGCGAGAGCGGGATGGCGACGATGGGGATGACGACGGACCGGAAGGAGCCGAGGAAGAGGTAGATCACGACCACGACGATGAGCATGGCCTCGATCAGGGTCTTGATGACCTCGTTGATGGACTCGTTGATGAACTCGGTGGAGTCGTAGACGATGCCGGCGGAAAGGGCGGAGGGCAGCTGCGCGACCAGGTCCGGCCAGACGGCGCGGACGCGGCGGATGACGTCGATGGAGTTGGCGGTGGGCAGCACGGCGATGCTGACGGCCACGCTCGACCGCCCGTTGAGCTTCACATCGCTGTCGTAGTCCTCGGCCCCGAGCACAACCTCGGCGA
>CAIJZY010000020.1 GCA_903825285.1 uncultured Opitutia bacterium
CTCCCGCAGCGGGCCCTTCCAGATGAGTTCCACGTCCGTGCCGTGCGCCTTCAGCTCCGCTTGCGCCTTAAGCGCGCCCGCATGGATCATTTTCCAATACTCATGCGTCGTGCCCATCGGGATGACGGCGATGGTGTACTTTTGCTCATCGGCGCGCAGCTGCGGCAGCGCGGCACAGAGGCTCAGTGCGAAAAGAGCGAAGCGGGGAGAAAATCGCATGAAATGAGCTAGGCTGGACCTGTGATATCCGCCAATCCCAATCCAGATCGCGGAGACACGGTGGAGCGGAATTTGGGAACGCGATCCCTCACCACGCTTTCTCCGAGTTTCGGCTGCTCGGCGCTTCCGCGATATCCTCCGCAGATCGAATTTCGTGTCATTCGTGTGTTTCGTGGTTTATCTCCTCGCCCGATGAAAATCGCGCCGCACAGCAAACTCGTCTTCATCGGCGACTCGATCACGGACTGCGAGCGGGCCCGACCCGTCGGCGAGGGCCTCTTCGGCGCCGTGGGCAAGGGCTACGTCGCCCTCGTGGACAGCCTGCTCGGCGCCATCCACCCGGGCCACGCCATCCGCGTCGTGAACATGGGCACCTCGGGCCACACCGTGGTGGACCTCAGGGCGCGCTGGCAGACCGATGCGCTCGACCTGCGGCCCGACTGGCTCGCGGTCATGATCGGCGTGAACGACGTCTGGCGGCAGTTCGACCTGCCGCGCCAGACCGAGCTCCACGTCCTGCCCGACGTCTATGCCCGGACGCTGGAGGAACTCGTCGCCCCGACCCGCCCGAAGGTGAAGGGCCTGGTGGTCATGTCGCCGTTCTACATCGAGCCCAACCGCGCCGACGCGATGCGCAGCCGGATGGACGAGTATGGCGCGATCGCGAAAGGCATCGCGGCGAAGCACGATGCGCTGTTCGTCGACGTCCAGGCCGCCTTCGACCGCGTGCTGCCGCACATGCACGCCAACGCGATCGCCTGGGACCGGGTTCACCCCAATCACATCGGCCACGCCGTGATCGCCCGCGCCTTCCTCAATGCCGTCGGCGTGCCGCTGTGAGCGCCCATGGCCGCCGCCAAACTCCGCCTCGATGAGCTGCTGGTCGCCCGCGGGCTCGCCGCGAGCCGCGCGCAGGCCAAGGCCCTGATCATGGCCGGCCGCGTGCTGCACGGCACGGAGCGGCTGGACAAGCCCGGCAAGGATTTCCCCGCCGACCTCGAGCTGACGGTGGAGCAGCCGCCGCGGTTCGTGAGCCGTGGCGGGGAAAAGCTCGCCGCCGCCCTCGCGCAGTTCGGGCTCGACCCCACCGGCGCCCACGTGCTCGACGTCGGGGCATCCACCGGCGGTTTCACCGACTGCGTGCTGCAGGCCGGGGCGGCGGACGTGGTCTGCGTGGATGTCGGCCGCGCCCAGCTGCACGCCAAGCTCCGCGCCGACCCGCGCGTGACCAACCTCGAGAAGGTCAACGCGCGCCATCTCCGCCCGGGCGACCTGCCCCGGGCCGAGTTTGACCTCGTGGTGATGGACCTCTCGTTCATCTCGCTGAAATCAGTCCTGCCCGCCGTGTGGCCCTGCCTCCGCGTTGGCGGCACGCTCGTCGCGCTCGTGAAGCCCCAGTTCGAGGCCGGCAAGGCGGAGGTGGACAAGGGCCGCGGCGTCATCCGCGACCCCGCCGTGCAGGACGCCACGCTGGCCGCCGTGCGCGACTTCGCGCTCAAGGAACTCCCCGGCGCCCGGCTCGTCGGCACGATGGACTCCCCCATCACCGGCGCGGATGGGAACCGGGAGTTGCTGCTCGCGCTGAAACACGCGGCCGTAGCGAGTATCGGGTAGCGCGTAGCGAGCATATAGCTATTCAATACCCCACGCCTACCTCGCACGTGTGATCCTGCTGCTTTCCGTATGAGTGCGCTCATCGGGCAGAAGAACGCCGGAGTTGAACAGCTCGTTTCATCCCAATGCTCGCAACGCGCTACCCGCTACTCGCGCCGGCCTCGTGCCCGACAAAGCGCAAAAAGATTCGCGCGACCCAGTTCCGGACTGTAGGGTGAAGGTTCAATGAAGCCCATCCGCTCGCTCGCGTTTGTCGTCAACCAGGAGAAGGCCGGCGCCGTGGACCTGGCGCGCACCCTGATCGCGGTGGCGAGGCAGGCGGGCGTGAAGCAGCGGATGACCACCCGTTTCCCGCTGGCGCGCGGCGTGCTGCGCGGAGTTGATGCGTGCTGCGTGATCGGCGGCGACGGCACGCTGCTCGGCGTGGCCCGCGAGGCCGTGCGCGAGGGGATCCCGATCATCGGCGTGAACCGCGGGAGCCTGGGCTTCCTCACCACCTTCTCGGCCGACGAGGCCCGGGCGCACTTCGGCGACCTGCTGCAGGGCGCCTACAAGGTCGCGCAGCGCGCGCTGCTGGATTGCTCGACCGGCACCGGCGCGCACGACCTGGCGCTCAATGACGTGCTGATCAAGGACGAGGTGAACTCCCGCCTCGTGCGCCTGGAGGTGGTCGCCGACGGCGAGCTGGTCACCGACTACCATTGCGACGGCCTGATCTTCTCCACGCCGACGGGCTCGACCGCCTACAACCTCTCGGCCGGCGGCCCGCTCGTGCACCCGGGTGCGGAGGTGATCGCGATGACGCCGATCTGTCCGCATACGCTGAGCAACCGCTCGATCATCTTCCGCGAAAACGTCCGGCTGCGCGTCTTCAACCGCACCGACAGTTCGCGCCTGCTCGTCGCGCTCGACGGCCAGCGCAACCTGAAGGTCGGCATCGGCTCCCCGGTTGAGATCTCCATCTCCCGGCACAAGCTCCTCCTCGCCCAGCGTCCCGACTACTCGCACTTCGCCGTGGTGCGCACGAAGCTGAAGTGGAACGGCGCCGCGGCCGAGGCGCCCAAGGCCGGGGCCTGATCCGCGCGGGCAGCAAAAAGCCCCGGCGTTGCCGCCGGGGCTGCCTCTGTCCACGGATCGGGGCTTAGCGCCCTTCCTGCTCCTGCGCGGCCTCCTGCTCGGCGCGCTCGCGCTTCCGCGCCTCGCGCTCGGCCCGGGCCTTTTCCTTGTCGGCCTTGCGCACGGCCTTCTCGGCGTCGTCCAGCTTGCCGTCGTGGTTGGCGTCATACTTCTTCAGCACTTCCGCCTCGCGGCGGGCCTTCCGCGTCTCCGCGTCGGGCTTCTCATCAGACGCCCGCATGGTCGGAAGGACCACGGCGCTCACGACCAGCACCAGGCTGGGAATCACGATCCGTTTTAGGTTCGGGGTTTTCATGCGGCGCGGAAACTGCCAGCCGCGAAACCAAAATCCAGTCCCGACTCAGACACTTTCAATCAATCTCGCCCGGATGCCATCGAGTCGCTTGTAGCGGGCCATTTCGGGCGACATGGTCGCCAGTGCCTGGCGCAAACCCGCCGCGGCGGCCGGATCCCGCGCGACCACGTCAAGCCGGTGCAGCGCGATGCGGATGCCGAACAGCACGCCGCGCGTGCGCGGCAGCGCGAGCAGCGCCTGGTGCTCGATGCGCAGCCAAAGGCGGTCGAGCGCCACCGGCAGCGCGGGCGCGGCCAGCTGGCGGGCGGGATGGAGATTGAGCTCGGCGGTGGCCGCGATGCCCCAGTTGTCGCGGTGGAAGGCCACGCCCGGCTTGAGCCGGGTGAGAAACTGCTGGATCGGCGAGGCGAGCGCCGCATTCAGGCCCGGGACCACGCCGTGGATGAAATCGAGCGTGTGGCCGAGCTTCTCCTCGAGCGCCCAGCCGGTGGGAAAGCACAGCGCGCCGCCGCGCAGGCGAAACAGCCCGGTCTCGTCCGGTGAGAGCAGCAACATGTCCGGCTCACACCGGCGGCCCAGCTCGTCCACCGTCGCGAAGGCCGGCAGCCCCCACTCCCGCGCGGCCAGCTCGCCCACCTCGGCGAGCAGCGGCTCGCCCTCGGGCCGGAGCGCGGCGTAGCGCCCGGGCTCGGCCGCCAGCCATTTCGCCCGCTCGGCCCGGATGCGTCCCGTGGAATCCTGCGGGCCGAAGAAGTCGCGCGGCTCGCCGCGCCGCAATGTCAGGTGCAGCCGGTACGGGCCCGCGGGAAACAATCCTTCCGGCAGGATCACGGCGTGACGACCAGCTGCGTGCGCAGTTCGCGCCGGAAGTGCGCCTGCGCGAACCGGGCGAGATCGGCGATGGTGACGGCGTCGATGCGGGCGTCGTAGTTCTTCCAGTCGTTCGCCGGGCGGCCCTGGAGGACGAGCAGGGCGGCCTGCATCGCGCGGGACGAGGTCGTCTGCATGCCCTGCCGGCGGGCGGCCTTGAGGCGGGCCTGGCAGCGGGCGAGTTCCACGGCCTCGACGCCGCCGGACTGCACGCGGGCGATCTCGGCGTCGATCTCGGCCAGCACCTCGGCCTCGCGGCCCGGCTGCGTGCCGGCGAAGAAGGAGAACATGCCCGAGTCGAGTCCGACCACCCGGCTGGAGCGCACGAAATACGCCAGGCCCTTCTCCTCGCGCACGCGCTCGAACAGGCGCGACGCCATGCCGCTGAAGAGCTCGTCGGCCACCTCGCTGACGTGGAAGTCGTCCGCGTTCACCCGCGGACCGGGAAACGCCTGCATCACCACGGCCTGCTCGCGGGGCTGCCGCTCCACGAAATCGCCAACCTCGGCAGGCCCGGTGAATCGCGCCTTCGATTCCAGCGCGCTCCCGCGCGGCAGGCGGCGGAGGAAGGCCTGCAGCTTCGGCACCAGGGTGCGGGCGTCGTAGTCGCCGGCCACCGCCAGGACGACGTTGGGCCCGACGCAGAGGCGGGCATGCAGCGCGGCCAGGTCGGCGGGGGTCAGGGCCTTCACCCCGGCCACATTGCCCTGCGCGTCGAGCGCGAGCGGGTGCGAGCCGTAGAATTTCTCCCGCAGCCGCTTCCGGGCGAGCGTGACCACGTCGTCGTCGTCCTGCTGCAGCGCGGCCACCTGGCTGTCGCGCTCCTGCGTGCAGGTGGACGGGCGGAACGCAGGCGCGCACACGGCGTCCTCCAGCACGGCGAGCGCGCGGTCCGCGTCGGGCGTGAGCACCTCCGCCGCGATGCCCAGCGAGTTGTTGCCCGCAAAGCAGTAGAAGGAGCCGCCGACCTCCTCGATGAACTGCGCCACCTGCGCGGAGGTGCGCCGGCGCGTGTCCTTCGTGAGCAGCGTCGCCAGCAGCGCGGTGGACCCGCGCCGGTCGGCCGGCTCGAACAGCGGGCCGCCCTGCATGACCAGGCGCAGGTGCAGGTTGGGCAGGCGGCGGTCGGGCTGCAGCAGCAGGCGCGCGCCGTTGGGCAGGGTGACGAGCTCGAAGTCGGGCACCGCGACGGACAAGGCGGCGTCGGACGGGGCGGCGGGGGCGGCGGCCGTGGGATTCAGCGACACGGACGTGAGGCGAGACGGCACGAGGTAGTCCTGCAGCACGCGGCGCAGCTCGCCCGGGGTGACCGTCCGCAGCCGGTCGAAGTACGCCCGGCTGAAGTCGAGGTCGCCGACGACGACCTCGGCGGCGCCGAGGCGGGACGCCTGGCCGCTCATGGTCTTGCGGGTGTTGATCTCGCTGACGACCAGCTGGCGCAGGGCCTTCCGGAGTTGGGCGACGGTGAAGCCGCGCGAGGCGCAGCGGGCCAGGGACCGCAGGATCGCGGCGGCGGCGGGCTCGCGCTTGGCGGCATCGCTCGTGAAGGAGATGCAGAAGAGGCCGGTCGAGCCGGGATTCCAGCTGGCGGCGTCGATGGTGTGGACCAGGCCGGTCCGCTCCCGGATATCCCGCCAGAGCACCGAGCTGTCGCCGCTGCCCAGCACCATGGACAGCAGGTCGAGCACGGGCGCGTCGTGATGCGTGAGGCCGGGGATTGGCCAGGCCAGTGAGGCGCGGGTGACCTCGACGTCCTCGAAGCGGTGCTCGGCGCGCGGCGCGAGTTGCAGCGGCTCCACTGGCACCAGCACCGGGGCCAGGCGGGCGCGCGGCGCGCCGCCGAAATGGGTGGTGATCGCGGCGCGCGTGACCGCGAGATCAATGTCGCCCACGATCACCACGACCAGGTTGTTCGGCACATACCGCGCCTGGTAGTAGGCCACCAGGTCCTCGCGCGTGACGGCGGAGAACACATCGCGGTGGCCGATGATCGGCTGGCGGTAGGGATGCTCGCGGAAGGCGGCGGAGAACAGCGCATCCCAGAGCCGGTGGTCCGGGTCGTCCTTCGTCATCGCGATCTCGCGCAGGATGACGTCCTTTTCCTTCGTGACCTCGTCGGCCGGCAGCGTCGAATGCAGCACGGCGTCGGCCAGCAGGTCGATCGCGACGGCGGTGTGCTCGCTCGGCAGGTCGATGTAGTAGACCGTGCGGTCGAAGGTGGTGTAGGCGTTGATGTAGCCGCCATGGGCCTGCACCGTCGCGGAGATCTCGCGGCCGGCGCGGCGCGTGGTGCCCTTGAAGAGCATGTGCTCCAGGAAATGCGAGAGGCCCGCCCCGAGGAGCTGGTCCTCGTGGATGCTGCCGGTCTTGACCCAGACCTGCACGGAGGCGAGCGCCGCGGAGCGGTCGGGTTTCAGGACCACCGTCAGGCCGTTGGGCAGAACGAAGCGTTCCACCGGTTCACGCCAAAACGAGTCGAGGAGGCGGAGGTCAACCGCCGCGGAAGATGAAGGAGCCATGGAAGGACGGATCCGGCTCAGGCGGAGCCGACGGTCTCGGGGTTGGAGGGACCTCGGCGGATGTTGGCGGGGAGGAAAGGCTTCACGAAGGCGTCGTCGAACGAGTACAGGTCGGAGAAATCCTCGCGGCGGTCGTTGTCCGTCTTGCTGAACACGTTGTACTCAATGAGATTGAACACGATATCGCCGAAATCGGAGCAGCGCGTGACGCCCCAGGAATTCAGCACCGTCTTGGCGAGCGGCCCGAACTGGTCGAGGGCATAGACGCGGAGGCCTTCAAGTAGCTCCGGTCCAGAGACATGACGCGAGCGTCCGGCACGGGCGGCGTCCTTCTTTTTCAGCTCCTTGACGGCATGATCCAAGCCCAGGCGGATAAAATCGTACGCCTTGCGGTCAAAGCGGGAATCCTCCTTGCAGATCAAACCGACAACATCAGCGAAATCCGGGTCTTCCATGTTCGTGGCGGAGGGACTTAGCACACGCGCTGCGGCCGCGCAACCTGCAACCCGCGCAGGATTGCGCTTGAGGCCTACCTGTACCAAAGCATAGGGTAAATTCCCTCGCCAGTGCCACGGTCTCGTTACAATTTCACCGGCAAATGATCGCCTCAACTCAGACAAACCATCCGTTGGTTGGCGCCAAATCCGGGCTGGCAACTCAGTCGCCCATCACGGTCGCGTGCACGCAATTGAAGCGCGCCGGCCTGCGCATCACCCAACCCCGCATCGCGATTCTCACGGCCCTGATCAAGCGGGCCCAACCTACCAGCATCGAGCAGATCCACGGCGACCTCGCCCCTGGTTCCTGTGACCTCGTCACTGTTTATCGCTGTTTAGCTGCATTTGAGGAGATCGGTCTGGTCCGTCGCTCGTTCTATCACAACGGCACCAGCCTCTACACGATCAACCTGGGCGAGTCGAAGAGCTACCATTTCATCTGCAAGGAATCGAACCGCGTGGAGGAGATCGACGACGAGACGACCACCGAGATTCGCCGCTGCGTGCAGCAGATCGAGACCACGCTCAAGGCGCGCGGCTACACGGACGTGACCCACATGGTGGAATTCTTCGGTCGCGCGCCGCAGGCGGCACGCACCAGCACGCCGAGCCAGGTCACCCCACCCGTTCGCGCCAGCTGATTGCGCTAACTTTCCCTCATGAAAAATCCGCGGACTTTGTCGGTCCGCGGATTTTTAGTTTTCAGCCGAAACGCTCCCAGTGCCTAGGCCTTCGTCGCGGCGGCGTAGTTAGCCTCAGCTTGGGCCCAGTTCACCACGTTCCAGAAGGCTGAGATATAATCCGCCCGCCGGTTCTGGTAATGCAGATAGTAAGCATGTTCCCAGACATCGAGGCCGAGGACGGGCACGGCGCTGTCGCTAAGCGGCGAATCCTGATTGCCAGTGGAGTGAATGACGAGGGAACCGCCCTTGACGCTGAGCCAGGCCCAGCCGCTGCCGAAGCGCTTGAGCGCGGCATCGGAGAACTGCCTGGAGAAGGCGTCGACGGAACCAAAGGTGGTGCCGATGGCGGCGGCCAGGGCGCCGCTGGGAGCGCCTCCGCCCTTGGGGCCGATGACCTGCCAGAAAAGGGAATGATTTGCATGTCCGCCCACATTGTTGCGCAAGGTGGTGCGGATCTTCTCCGGCATGGTGCCGAGATTCTTCAGGATCTCCGCGGCGGAAAGCTTCTGCAGGTCGGGATGATCGGCCAGGGCCTTGTTGGCGTTGGTGATGTAGGCCTGGTGATGCTTGGTGTAGTGAATCTCCATCGTCCGCGCGTCGATGTGCGGCTCCAGCGCGTCAAAGGCGTAGCCGAGCTTCGGCAGGGCGAAGGGCTGGCCGAGGGATTCCGGTGTGGCCGCGACCGGCGCGGCATCGGCGGCGAGGGCCTTGGTGGAAATCATGCCCAGTCCCAGCAAAGCGGCCCCGGCGCCCATGGTCTTGAGCGCCTCACGCCGCGAAACTCCCCTGTCCGATCGGTTCGAAGGGTTCATGACCGCCACCGTAGCGTCGCCCGGCGGCAGCGCAACTTCACCGGCCAGTTTGCTGCCCGGCCAGCAGGCGGCGCAGCGTCGCGTCGACCTGCTTCGGGTCCGCGCGGCCCTTGGCGGCCTTCATCACGGGGCCCTTGAAGGCGTTGATCGCGCTGTCCTTGCCGGCGAGGAACTCGGCCAGGGCCTTGGCGTTGGCGGCGATCGCGTCGCGGCACCACTGCTCCAGCTCCCCGGCGTCGGTCCGGCCGGCCAGGCCCTCGCGGGCCGCGATCGCCTGCGGCTTCTCGTGCGTCGAGAACATGCCGGCTGACACGGTGGCGACGGCGTTGCTCAGGATCTGGCCCGAGTCGACCAGCTGGATGAGCTCGGCCGCGTGCGCGGGCGTGATGACCACGCCCAGGGCGGCCGCCGTGAGGCGCTTCTCGCCGCACTCGCGCAGGAAATAATTCACGATCCAGTTGGCGACCGCCTGGGCCTTCTCGCGGCCCGTGAGCTGCACCGTCGCCTCGAAATAATCCGCCAGCTCCCGGTCCCACACCAGCACGGAGGTCAGCGTGTAGGGCAGCTGGTAGCGGTCCGCGAACCGGCGCTGCTTGTCGAAGGGCAGCTCGGGACACTCGCCGCGCAGGCGGGCCTTCCAGGTCTCGTCCACCTTGACCGGCATCAGGTCGGGATCGGGGAAGTAGCGGTAGTCATGGGCCATTTCCTTCGACCGGAGCGACTGCGAGGTTCCCGTCTGGCCGTCGTAGTCGCGCGTCTCCTGCACGAGGGTGCCCCCGCGCTCGAGCACGGCGAGCTGGCGCTTGATCTCGTGCGCGATGCCGTCGCGCACAAAGGAGATGGAGTTGAGGTTCTTCAGCTCGACCTTGGTGCCGAGCTTCGTCTCGCCGACGGGGCGGATGGAGATGTTGGCGTCGCAGCGCAGCTGGCCCTTCTCCATGTCGCAGTCCGAGATGCCGCCGTAGACCATCGTCGCGCGCAGCGAGGTGAGATAGGCGAAGGCCTCCTCGGCGGAGTGCAGCGCGGGCTCGGAGACGATCTCCATCAACGGCGTGCCGGCGCGGTTGTAGTCCACGAGCGAGTCCGCGGCGAAGTGGTTCAGCTTGCCGACATCCTCCTCGAGGTGGATGCGGGTGAGCGGGATCCGCTGGTGCTCGCCCATCACGTTGCGCGCGGGGCCGGGCAGCTCGATCTCGACGCTGCCGCCGGCGCAGATCGGCTGGTCGTACTGCGAGATCTGGTAGTTCTTCGGCGAGTCGGGATAAAAGTAGTTTTTCCGGTCCCACTTGCACACCGGCGCGATCTCGCAGCCGAGGAGGAGCCCGGCCTTGATGACGGCGTCGAGCGCGGCCTTGTTCATGACGGGCAGCGTGCCCGGCAGCGCCAGCACGACGGGATCGGTCAGGGTGTTGGGCGGCTGGCCGTAGCCGGCCGCCACCCGGGAGAAAACCTTGGTGCGCGTCCGGATCTGGACGTGGACCTCAAGGCCGATGACCGCTTCGTAGTTCATGATTCCGGGGGAAAGTAGCGGGTAGCGGGTAGCGGGTAGCGAGTAGAAAAGCCCGCGCTGGCAGGGACGCATGCGCCGGATGCTGCCAGGCCGACAACGGGATCGCCGAGGCTTTGCATATTCTGGTTCGGATGCTCGCTCCGCGCTACCCGCTACTCGCTACCTCAATCCAGCGCCGGCCGGCGCAGGACCCAGTCGTGGCCCCGCTCGTAGGCCTGGGCGATGGCGAGGAGGTTGGCTTCCTGGAACGGCTGACCGATCAGCTGCAAGCCGATCGGCAGGCCGCCAGGGGTGAAACCGCAGGGCACGCTCACGGCGGGCAGGCCGGCGAGGTTCACACCGATGGTGTAAATGTCGCAGAGGTAGAGCGCGAGCGGGTCGGACTTCTCCCCGAGCTTGAAGGCAGGCACGGGCGACGTCGGCGTCAGGAGCGCGTCCACCTCGCGGTAGGCGTTGAGGAAATCCTGGCGGATCAGCGTCCGCACCTTCTGCGCCCGGAGGTAGTACGCGTCGTAGTAGCCGCTGGAGAGCACGTAGGTGCCGAGGATGATGCGGCGCTTGACCTCCGCGCCGAAGCCCTCGGCCCGGGACTTGAAATACAGGTCCACGGCGTCCGTGGCGAATTTCGAACGGTGGCCGTAGCGCACGCCGTCGAACCGGGCGAGGTTCGACGAGGCCTCGGCCGTCGCGATGATGTAGTACGTGTCGAGGCAGTAGGGCGTGTGGGGCAGCGAGACGGGTTTGATCTCGCAGCCCTGGGCGCGATAGTAGGCGATCGCCTGCTCCACCGCGGCGCCAACGGCGGGATCGAGGCCCTCGCCGAAATACTCCTTCGGGATGCCGAGGCGCCATGGGCCGGTGCGCCGCTTCAGCTCGGCGCGGTAGTCGGGGACCTCGGCGTGGAAGGACGTGGAGTCGAGCGGGTCGTGTCCGGCGATGGCGCCGAGGACGGTCGCGGCATCCTCCACCGTGCGCGCGAACGGGCCGATCTGATCGAGCGAGGAGGCGAAGGCGATCAGGCCGTAGCGCGAGACGAGTCCGTAGGTCGGCTTGAGTCCGACCACGCCGCAGAGCGCCGCGGGCTGGCGGATCGAGCCGCCGGTGTCCGAGCCGAGCGTCGCGCAGGCCTCGCCCGCCGCGAGCGCCGCCGCGCTGCCGCCCGAGGAGCCGCCGGGCACGCGGGCCAGGTCCCAGGGATTGGCCGTCGGGCCGAAGGCGGAGTTCTCCGTCGAGGAGCCCATGGCAAACTCGTCACAGTTCAGCCGGCCCCACAGCACCGCCCCGGCCTCCTTGAGCCGGGCCGTCACGGTCGCATCATAGGGCGAGACAAAGTTCGCGAGCATCCGGCTCGACGCCGTCAGCGGCTGGCCCGCGGCGGCGATCACGTCCTTGAGGCCGACCGGGATGCCGTCGAGCGGCCCCCGCGCCTGGCCCGCGGCCCGGCGGGCGTCCGAGGCGGCGGCCGCGGCCAGCGCCCCAGACTCGTCGCGGGAATTGAAGGCATGGACGCGGCCCTCGACCGCCTGCGTGCGGGCGATGACGGCCTGCGCGAGCTCCACGGCGGAAATCGCCTTCGCCTCGAGGAGGGCGCCGAGCTCGGCGATCGACTTCAGGCTGATGGGGTCGGCCATGTCCGCGTCACTCCACGACCTTGGGCACGACGACCATGTGATCCCGCTGGGCGGGGGCGTTGCGCAGGGCGGCCTCGGCCGTCAGGCCCGGCCGGGGCGTGTCCTCGGCCCAGACATTCACGAGGGGAAAGGCGTGCGCGGTGGGCTCCACGCCGGTGACGTCCACCTTGCCGAGCTGCTCGATGTGATGGAGCACGTCGCCCAGCTGCTGGGCGTAGCGCGCCTTCTCCTCCGGGGAGAGGGCGAGCCGGGCCAGGTGGGCCACGTGGTCGATGTTGAGCTGCGGGGCGGAGGCCATGCTATTTCCGGATCTGCCAGCTGGTCGAGCGCGTGACCTCGTCCTGGATTTTCTGCAGGACGGCATTCACCTCGTCGTCGACGAGGGTTCGCTCCGGCGAGCGGAACACGAGCGAGAAGGCCAGGCTCTTCCTGCCCTCGGGGAGGCCGGTCCCCTGATAGACGTCGAACACCTCCACCGCCTCGAGGGTGAAGGCCGTGCCGACGGCGGCGCGCGCGGTCTGGGCGAGCGTCCGGCGCACGTCCTCGGCCCGCACGCCGGCGTCGACGACCAGGGCGAGGTCGCGCAGCGCGGCCGGCAGCAGGCTGAAGTCGGCGTAGCGGCGCCGCGACTCGGCGGATGCGAGTTTCTCCGGCAGGATGGAGACGATGCCGGCGTAGACCTTGCCCTCGACGCCGAGCGCCTTGACCATGGCGAGGTTGAGCAGGCCGAACCGCACGGCCCAGCCCTGCGCCATCTCGCCGGCGGCGGCGGAGTGCCCCTCCTGCCAGCCGTAATAGGGTCCCTCGATCGGCACGAGGGGCTGGCGCGCGAGGTCGACCCCGGCCGCGGCCGCCAACGCGGACGCGTGCTGCTTGGCGGTGTAGAAATCAGCCGGTGCGCACGGCAGCCAGGTCCGCGCGCCGAGCGGCTCGGCGATGACGAAGCCGACGGCGGCGCACTCGTAGTTCTGGCCGTTGCGCTCGATGAACACGCGGCCCGTCTCGCAGAGCCGCGAGGCCGGGACGCCGCGGGACTGGTTCAGCCGCAGCGTCTCCAGCAGGCCCATGATCAGCGTGGGGCGAAGGTGGGACTGGTCGTCGACAAACGGGTTGGCCAGCGCGAGCTCGACGGCCGCGGTCTGGGAGACCCACGTGCTGATCTCCTTCGCGGAGCGCAGCGTGTAGTTCACGCACTCGTGGAAATCGTGGCCGACCAGGTAGTCCGTCACGCGGCGGTTGAAGCGCACGACCGGGTCGTCGTCGCCGAGCAGCCCGGGCGAGTTCACCTGGGCGGGCGGGATCTTGTCCGTGCCATGCAGCCGCAGCACCTCCTCCACGAGGTCGATCGGCCGGTCGAGGTCGTCGCGCCAGCTCGGGATGCCCACCGTCCAGGCCGGGCCGCGGGCGGGCGTCGGCTCCTCGCGGGTGACGTTGAGCTCGAGCGCCTCGAACGCGGCGCGCATCTCGGGCGCGGGAATGTCGAAGCCCAGCTTCTCGCAGATGTAGTCGTGCGTGACGACGATCTCGCGCTGCCATGGCACGTCGCTGCCGACGCGGTAGGCGGGGCCGACGGCCTGGCCGCCGGCGGTCTCGATGATGAGATCAATGGCCCGGTAGGCGGCTTCCAGAGCCCCGTGCGGGTCCACGCCGCGCTCGTAGCGGTGGCAGGAGTCCGACGTCAGGCCCAGCCGGCGGGAGGTCCAGCGGATCGACTGGCGCTTGAAGATGGCGCACTCGAGCACGAGGTCGGTGGTGTCCGGGCTGACGCCGGAGTTCTCCCCGCCCATGATGCCCGCGATGACGACCGGCTGGTGGGCGTCGGCGATGACCAGCATCCGGCTGGAGAGCGTCCGCTCCTTGCCGTCGAGGGTGACGAGCTTCTCCCCGTCGGTGGCGCGGCGGACGACGATCTGGTTGCCGCCGAGCTTGCGCGCGTCGAACGCGTGCAGCGGCTGGCCGGTCTCGAGCATCACGTAGTTGCCGACGTCGACCACGTTGTTGATCGGGCGCAGGCCGACGGCGGTGAGCCGCTGCTGCATCCACGCGGGGCTCGGGCCGATCTTCACGCCCTGGATGACATGCGCGGTGTAGAGCGGGCAGTCCTCGGCCGAGAGGACCGAGACGCCGCGCAGCAGCTCGGGTTGGCCGGGGCCGTCGAGCTCCCCGCGGAAGCGCTCCTGCGGGTAGGTCAGCGGCAGGCGGAACCAGGCGGCGAGCTCGCGCGCGATGCCGAGGTGCGAGAGGCAGTCGGGGCGGTTGGGGGTGATCTCGATGTCGAACACCACGTCGCCGGGCGGCAGCACCGCGTTGATGGGCGTGCCGAGTGCGGGCCGGTCGGTGAGGATGAGCAGGCCGCTGGCGTCCTCGGCGACGCCGAGTTCCTTGGCCGAGCACATCATGCCGTCGGAGGCCTGGCCGCGGATCTTGGACTGCTTGATCACGAAGTCGCCCGGGAGCACGGCGCCGACCAGCGCGACGGGCACGCGGTCGCCGACCTGGTAGTTCTGGGCGCCGCAGACGATCGTCTTCACGCCGCCGGCCGGGCCGACGTCCACCTGGCAGACCGAGAGCTTGTCGGCGTTGGGGTGCTTGTCGCGCACGAGGACCTCGCCGACGACGACGGAGCTGAGCGGCGGGGCGCCGGTGCGGAGCACCTGCTCGACCTCGAAGCCGAGGAAGGTGATGGCGCGGCTCAGCTCGTCGACCGAGGCGTCGAGCGGGACGTAGTCTTTCAGCCAGTTAAGGGAAATTTTCACAGGAGTAGCGGGTAGCGAGTAGCGGGTGGCGCGTAGGACCTCAGTTGCGTTCGAGGCCGTTGATGTAGCCCTGAAGGAGGCGGGAGACATCCTCGAGTTCCGATTGCAGCGGAGCCGTGGGGACGTAGCCCAGATCCTGCGCCAGGATCAGCTGGTAGAGACATTCGTCGGCCGGGCCTTGGGCAATGTTGTAGAAGCGGATCTTGTCAGGCTTCGTGCGCTTCCGGAATCCCTCGACGAAATTAGCGGGGATGCTGGCGCCGGCGCGACGCAGCTGGGAGGTGAGCGCGAACAGCTCATGCTTCGGGAATCTTTCGGTGACCCGATAAACCGCGAGCGTGAAGGCGTGGGCTCGTTGCCACACGATCACGTCGCGGAAGGATTGTGATTTGTTGATCATGCTCACTACTCGCTACGCGCTACACGCTACTCGGCAATGCCTCACGCGAACTGTTGCAGGAAACGCAGGTCGTTCTGGTAGAAGTAGCGGATGTCATCGATGCCGTAGAGGAGCATCGCGAGCCGCTCGAGGCCCATGCCGAAGGCGTAGCCGCTCCAGATCTCGGGATCGTAGCCGACGCCGGCGAACACCTGGGGATCGACCATGCCGCAGCCGCCGATCTCGATCCATTCCTTCTTCACCTTGGGCAGGTGCCGCGCGCTGAGGTCCACCTCGAAGCTCGGCTCGGTGTAGCCGAAGTAGTGCGGGCGGAAGCGGGTCTTGGTGTCCGGCCCGAGGAGCGACGCGAAGATGTAGTCGAGGAGGGCCTTGAGGTCGCGGACCGTGACGTTCTTGTCCACGTAGAGGCACTCCAGCTGGTGGAAGTTCGCCGAGTGGGTGGCGTCGGTCGTGTCGCGGCGGTAGGTGCGGCCCGGGGAGACGATCCGGATCGGCGGCGCGCCCTTGAGCATGGTGCGGATCTGCACCGAGGACGTGTGCGTGCGCAGCAGGTATTTTTCGCCGGGGGTCTTCCTCGAGACGTTGCCGAAATGCGCGGTGTCGGGGAAATAGAACGTGTCCTGGGTGTCGCGCGCCGGGTGGTCGGCCGGCGTGTTGAGGGCGTCGAAGCAATAGTACTCCGTCTCGACCTCGGGACCGTCGGCCACGGTGAAGCCGACCTTGCGGAGGATGCGGCACATCTCCTCGCGGACGAGGGTGAGCGGGTGGTAGGTGCCGGGGCCGCCGCCGGGGGCGGGCAGCGTGGGGTCGACGGCGGGCCCGAGCTGGGCCTGCAGCTCGCCGGCCTCGATCCGGCGGAGGGCGGCGTCGAGCAGGTCCTGGATGCGGGCCTTGGTCTCGTTGATGAGCTTGCCCATGGCGGGCCGCTGCTCCTTCGGCACGGTGCCCATCTGCTTCATCAGGGCGGTGAGTTCGCCGTTGGGGCCGACGAGCCGGGCCTTGGCCGCCTCGAACTCCGGGCGGTTGGGCAGCGCGGCGAGGTCGGTCTGGGCCTTGGCAACGAGCGCGGTGAGGGTGGCTTGCATGGCGGATGGCGGAAGCTAACCAGAGCGAAGGGGGCGAGGCGAAGAAAAACAAAGAGGACGGAACCTCGGGTGAGGCCCGTCCTCCAGGGAGACAGACAGGGAGGCGAGCCTGGCCCGGCTCGCGTTTGTCAGAGTTTAGGCCTTGCTGGCGGCCTTGGTCTTCAACGCGTCCTGGGCTTGTTTGACCAGGGAGTTGAAGGCCACCTCGTCGCGGATGGCGAGGTCCGACAGGACCTTTCGGTCGAGGACGATATTGGCGGCCTTGAGGCCCTCGATGAAGCGGCTGTAGCTGATGCCGGCGTTGCGGCAGGCGGCGTTCAGGCGCACGATCCAGAGGCCGCGGAAATCGCCCTTCTTCTTGCGCCGGGCGGCGTAGGCGTATTGCCAGGCATGCTGGACAGCTTCTTTCGCGTAGCGGAAGAGCTTGGATTTGTTGCCGAAGTAGCCCTTGGCGTACTTCAGGACTTTCTTGCGACGCTTGCGCGACGCGGGGGAGTTGGTTGCACGAGCCATGTTGGTTGGATTCCTTTGGAGGTTAGTCGCCGGCGGGTCGGCTTAGGGATTCACCCGCCTGGCGAAGTTATTGGATTAAGCGCTGATGGATCAGAGACCGTGAGGCAGACAGCGCAGGAGCGGAGGCGTGTGGGTCTGGGACAGAACCTTGGCCTTGCCCAAGCGGCGTTTCTGCTTCGAGGACTTGGTGCTGGCAAGGTGCCGGGTACCCGGCGAACGGTGCAGCAACTTGCCCCTGGCGGTCAGCTTGAAGCGCTTGGCAACTGACTTTTTCGTCTTTTGCATGGAGGAAGCGTTCGAAAACAGAGAACCCAGCCCCTCCTGTAAAGTGCAAACTTGCTCCGGGGCACCGGTTCCTGTCGCCCAACCCGGGCGGACGCCTCAATAACCGGCCGCGGCATTGGTCCGCCGGGGGTCGGCATAACCCGTCAAGGTGCCGTCGGCGTTGATCTCCACGGCGCTGATCCCGGTGAACTTCATCCCCTGCCCCGCCGGCTCGGACAGGAGCACCTTCCAGCCAAGCCGGCGCAGGCCATCGGCTTGGGTGGCGGGAAAGGACTGCTCGGCCTCGAAGGTGTCCACGTCCCCCGGTCGCCATGGCACCATGAAATGGAAGCGGCTGTCGCCGATCGCCTCCGCCAGGGGCCGGTGCAGCACGAGGCGGTCGAGCAGCACCTGCAGCATGGAGGTCGGGATGCGGGCCGCGCCGGGAATCCCCAGCGCGAGCACCGGCCGGCCCCCGCGCAGGACGATGGTCGGTGAAATCGTGCTGCGCGGCCGCCGTCCGGGGGCGAGGTAGTTCGGATGCGCCGCGTCCACATACTCGAAATTGCTCATGGAGTTGTTCAACACGACGCCCGTGCCCGGTGGGACCACGCCGGCGCCAAAATGCACGCTGAGTGACTGCGTCGCGCAGACGATGTTGCCCTGGCCATCCACGACGATGAAGTGTGTGGTGGAGGCGACGGCCCATTCGCCGGCCGGGGCGGAGGCGGCCGCGGCGGCCTCCGGCTTGAGCGGGACCGCGGCCTTGGCGCGCAGGGCCTGGATCGCGTCGGGCGCCACGAGCTTCTCGAAGGCAAATCGCGACCCGGGAGAGTCGCCGATCACGCGATAGCCCTCGGGCTCGACCAGTCGCCAGACGCGGCCCAGTTCATCCAAGTTGGCGGCCGTGCGCAGGGGTCCGCCGGAAAAGGGCTCGCCCTCGAGCGCCTTGAGCGCCGGCAGGAACATGGCCGCGCCATTTGCCGGCGGCGGCGCACTGGCGATACGATACCCCATGAAATCGATCGCCACCGGCTCGGTCAGGCGCGCCTCATAGCCGGCGAGATCCTGGGCCGTGATCACGCCCCCGCCGCGGTGGATCGCCGCCACCAACCGCTCGGCGACGGGGCCCCGGTAAAAGCCATCGCGCCCGTGCTGCGCCAGCAGCGTCAGGGTCCCGGCCAGGTCGGGATTCGGCAGCACGGAGCCCACCGCGGGGATTTTCCCACCGGGGAGGTAGAGCCGCGCAATCTCCGTGTCGCCCCGGTGCAGCTTGCGGGACTGCTCCTCGAAATAGTCCCGGGACTTGGGCAGCACGTCGAATCCGGTGCGGGCAAGGTCGATGGCCGGACGGACATCGTCCGCCCAGGGCCGCCCGCCCCACTGCTGATGCGCCAGCCAGAGGCCCGCGGCGAGTCCCGGGACGCAGACGGCGCCGTAGCCATAAGTGCGGTCCTCGGCCGGGCGATGCAGATAGGTTGAAACTTCGAGGGATCCGGCGGCATCCATCGCGTCGATCACCTGGACGCGGCCGGTGCGGGCTTCATAATAGAGCAGCATGAGCTTGCCGCCCAAGCCCGAGGCGTAGGGCTCGGCGACACCCAGCGCGAGGGAGGTGGCGACCGCGGCGTCGATGGCGTTGCCGCCGGACTGCAGCACCGCGAGTCCTGCGGCGGCAGCCTGGCGATGTCCCGCCACGACCATCCCATGCGATCGCGTGAGCGGCACAACGGTCACCGGCAGCGGCTGGGCCGCGCCCAGGACCAAGGCGGGAAGGATGCCGGTCAGGCCCAGGAGGACGCGGCGGACGGTCGGCAGGTGAAGGAGGGCCATGTGGGGTCAAGCGGCTGGGCGCGGCCGAAAAAAATCAATCCCAGAATTTCGCCACGGCGGCGAATGAAGTCATTCGTGCCATGAATTCCGTTGAATCAGGATTCTTCTGCTGCCTCCGCTCGGAAATCACAGTTGACATCACCTGTGGCTTCATGAGTTTTTTGCCCTTCGGTTTTGGCTTCCTAGCTCAATGGTAGAGCAGTTGACTCTTAATCAATTGGTTCGGGGTTCGAGTCCCCGGGGAGCCACCACCTCTCGTTATTTTCCAGTCCCTTTCTTCGCAAATGCGCGATCCTTTCGCGCCGGCGTAGCTCAATGGTAGAGCACCTGTTTTGTAAACAGGCGGTTGCGGGTTCGAATCCCATCGCCGGCTCCATTCCTGTTGGGTGCAGTCTCGCCGGCGGTTTCGCGTGCTTCGATTTTCTGCCCGATGGTGTAATGGTAGCACAAACGACTCTGACTCGTTTTGTCTAGGTTCGAGTCCTAGTCGGGCAGCCAACTTTGATTTTTCGCAACGCGCCCGCGTTTCCCTGACAAAGGAAGTTGACAGGAAAGTTTCGTTAACCCCTAGTTCACGTTCTCCCAGTTTATTCTCCCCCAAATTGTAAGCTCAGCGACATGCTGATACTCCCAGCCAACACTCCGGAAATGACGGAAAATGACAGTCTCCCCAGAGAGACGGCGCGGGATTTGCTCCTCAGGGGCAAGGTGGAAACAAAATGAGATTTTGGCCGGCCATGCCGATCCATCCGGCAGCCTGACCTGCACCGCGCTTTCTCCGCTCACATACCTACGCAATCCGTCCTAACACCGATCCCTCAAAACCTCTTCCTCCTATGATCCATCAAAGCCTCCCCCTCGCGTTCCTGCTCGGCGATGCCACGCTCATGGAACTCTTCATGAAAGGCCGTCAAATCATGTGGCCGATCCTGCTGCTCTCGTTCGTCGGCCTGACGGTCGTCGTCGAGCGCCTGCTGTTCATCATCCGCGAGAACGGCACCCGCGAGCCCGAGGTCGTCGAGAAGATGCTCGAGCACGTCGAGCGCCGCGACATCGAGGGCGCCGTCGAGATCGGCAAGAAGAGCAAGGATTTCGTCGCCCGCATCCTCGTGTACAGCCTCACGAACAAGGAGTACTCGCTGACCAACGCCTTCATCCGCGCCTCCGGCCAGGAGCTCGCCCGCTATCAGCAGGGTATCGCCACCCTCGACACCGTCATCACGGCGGCCCCGATGCTCGGCCTCCTCGGCACCGTCACCGGCATGATGCGCACCTTCGGCAGCATGACGGGTGACATCGCGACCGCCTCCGGCCAGATCACGGGTGGTGTCGCCGAGGCGCTGATCGCCACGGCCTGCGGTCTCTTCATCGCCATCACGGCGCTGCTGCCCTTCAACTATCTGAACGCCCGCATCGAGGAGGCCAAGCACGAGGTCGCCGATGCCTCCAACGCGCTCGAGCTGATCATCAAGAAGTCCGAGACGAACGCCCCGTTCAGCCGCTGATTTTCACCACTGGAAATCACTCGGTAACGTCCCCCCTCGACCCTTCTCACCATGGCAGGTTCATCCGGTGCCAGCAAAGGCGGCAAAAAGAAGGCGCGCATTGAGATCATCCCCCTCATTGACGTCATCTTCTTCCTGCTCGCGACCTTCGTCCTGTTCACGCTCTCGCTGAACAAGTCGAACGGCCTGCCGGGCGTGAAGGTGCCCGATTCGGAAACCGGCGAGCCCCGCGACCCGTCTGACACCGTAACCATCAGCGTGACCCAGGAGGGAACCCTCGCTTGGGACAAGGATCCGGTCGCGCTGGATGAGTTCATCAGCCGGCTGCGGGCTTACCACACTTCCAATCCGGATGGCCGCATCCTGATCAACGGCGACGAAAACGCGACCTTCTCGGCCGTCTTCGGCTACGCCATCGACGAAATCCGCAAGTCCGGCGTCTCCAAGGTGTTCATCGAGACCCACGTGCGTCCGGCAGGGAAGTAATCCCCCGGCCCCACCCTTCCACCCCCGTCCACTCTCCCACCATGGCTGGTCCCAGTCCCAAAGGCGATGATGGCAAGAAAAAGGCGCGCATTGAGATCATTCCTCTCATCGACGTCATTTTCTTCCTGCTCGCGACCTTCGTCTTGTTCACGCTGTCGCTGAACAAACTCGCCTCCGTGCCGGTGAATCTGCCGATTCCGGTCCCGCCGACGAACCCCACGCCGCCTGATCCCGACATGGTGACGCTGCAGATTTCCGACCAGGGCACCTGCTACTGGAACAAGGACCTGATCCAGCTCAGCGAGATCGCCCCCCGCCTCGCCAATCTCAAGACCCGCGTGCCCAATCCGCGCGTCCTCATCGCCGGCGACGACCGGGCCAAGTTCGGCATCACGGTCCAGGCCCTCGACGAGGTGCGCAAGGCCGGCATCACCCAAGTCTCGGTCGAGACCCGCGTCCGCGCCACCGGCCGGTAAAACCACGAGCGCCCCACCATCATGCGTCGCGATTTAATCATCGGTCTCGTTGTCTCCCTCATCCTCCACGGCGGTGCCGCCTGGCTGAGCGAGGCCTTCGGGCACCCCACCCACAAAGCTCGCCAGAAGGAGGAGGAGACGGTCGTCAAGATCGAGATGCCCCCGATCGAGCAGGACGAGCCGGAGAAGGTCATCGCGGACGAGCAGCCCGACACCCCGCTCGAATTCGCCCCGCCGATGCAGACGGACGTGCCGCAGGTCGTCCAGATCGACTCCTTTGTCCAGCCCCTGCAGCCGCCGCCGCCCGAGGGCCTGAAGCCCAATGCCGGCGCCATCGTGATCCCCAAGGGCTCCGGTGGTGGCCTCGGCAAGAACATCGAGGTCTTCGACATCTCCAAGCTGGATCAGGTCCCGGTCGCCAAGTTTCAGGCGCGCCCGCAGTATCCCTTTGAAATGCGCCGCTCCGGCGTCGCCGGCGAGGTCGTGGTCGACTTCATCGTCGATACCAATGGCGATGTGCGCAACGCGTATGCCGCCCGCTCGACCCAGCGCGAGTTTGAGTCCGCCGCCGTCCAGGCCGTGAGCAAATGGAAGTTCCGCCCGGGCAAGAAGTCGGGCCGCGCGGTCAACACCCACATGCAGGTGCCGATCGTCTTCACCTTGAACGAGGAATAATTCACCGTGTCCGCCTTTCTTACCAAAGCCTGCTCCCTGCAGGGTCGCGTCGCCCTCCTCCTCGCCCTCGCTTGCGCCGCCCCCGTGGCCGCTCATGCGGCCGGCGCGCCGGCCGAGCTGTCGGAACACATTTCCGACGAGCTCAACAAGCTGAAGCCGCTGACGGACGCCAAGAATTGGGACGCCGCCCTGTCGCTGCTCACCAACCTCGCGGCGACCGTCTCGCCCTCGTCCTACGACTACGCGATCATCTCCGACATCAAGGGCAAGGTCTACCTCTCGAAGGGCGAATACGCGAACGCCATCCAGCCGATGGAAGCGGCGGTCCGCCTCGGCGACGCCTACGGCTACTTCGAGGAGCGCGACATCGCCGAGAAGGTCTACTACCTCGTCCAGATTTATTACCAGGAGGCGACGGGCACCAAGTCCGTGGCCCTGCAGCAGCAGTATTTCAACAAGGCCTCGGCCAGCATCAAGCGCTGGATCAACAGCCCCACCGGCCGCACCTCCCCTGACGCGCAGCGCCAGGAGGCCGCCCTGCTCTACGCCTCGATCCTCTACAACCAGGCGGTCATCAACCCCGACAAGGTCGACAATTCCGCGCTCAAGCTGGCCCAGACCGAGATCGAGAACGGCCTCCTCTCCAGCGCCCATCCCAAGGAGACCTTCTACGTCCTGCAGCTCGCCACCTACCAGCAGGAGGGCAACTACATCCGCGCCGCCGAAGTCCTCGAACTGCTCGTCAAGCAGTACCCCGGCAAGAAGGACTACTGGGCGCAGCTGATCGCCACCTACCTCAACCTGGCCCTGGACAAGGACGAGGTGAAGGCCCGCGAGTTCAACATCCGCGCCATCAACGCCACCGAGCGCTCGCAGACAATCGGGTTCAACAAGACCCAGAAGGACAATTTCAACCTCGTCGGCATCTACATCAACCTGGGCCAGTACGGCAAGGCCACGGAGCTGCTCTACAGCGGCCTGAAGAACGGCTCCATCGAGTCCACCCAGAAGAACTGGGAATACCTGGCCTATTCCTACCAGCAGGTCGACAAGCCCTACCAGGCGGTGGATGTGCTGAAGGAGGCCTCCGCGCTCTTCCCGCGGACCGGCCAGCTCGACTTCCAGATCTCCCAGATCTACTACTCGCTCGACAAGACCGAGGAGGCCTACGCCAGCCTGATCTCCGCCGTGGCCAAGGGCCACCTCGAGAAGCCCGGCTCGGTTTTCAATTTCCTCGCCTACATTGCGTTTGAGCTTCGCCGCTACGACGAGGCGCTGGCCGCGGTTGACAAGGCCATCGCCTATTCTGATTCGTCGCACGACACCCAGCTGCCCCGCCTCAAGCAGGCCATCGAGGACGCCATCAAGGAACGCAATCAGTACAAGAACGCCGGCAGCCGCACCCAATAATCCCCTCATTGTCCATTTAACATCATGAAGAAAACCTTCATCTACATCCTGGCCCCGATCGTGGGGTTGATCATCTTCGGGGCCGTCTACTGGAACTTCAGTTCTGGCTACGAGGCCAAGGAGGCCGCCAAGGCGCTCAAGCTCAAGCAGGAGAAGGACGCCAAGCTCCTCGCCCAGGCCAAGGCCAACGAGCAGGCCATCAAGGACGCCAATGCCGGCGTGCTCCGCCGCAAGGCCGAGCGCGAAGCCAAGGAGGCCAAGGACAAGAAGGACCACGAGGCCCGCCAGGCCGCGATGGACGCCAAGGACAAGGCCGGCATCGACGCCAACAAGTTCGCCAAGCAGGTCACCCGCCTCGAGAGCGACATCAAGACCGAGAAGGAGTCCATCGCGAAGCTGCAGGATGAGCGCAAGCGCCTGATCGACGAGCACGCCTTCCTCCGCATCTACGTCAAGCAGGCCGAGGACAATGTCCAGAGCCTCAAGGATGTGCTCGACAAGATCGCCGCGGCCGACGCCGCCCGCGCCGCCGCCGAGGCCGCCGCCGCCAAGAAGAACAAGGACCGGGACAACTCTTAACTCATCACAGCCTTACCTTTCCCATGAAAAAGTGGATGTACGTCATTTCCGTCGGCGCAATGCTGGCCATTTTCCTCGTCATGTACTTCTCGGAGGCGAACAAGGTGGAGGAACGCGAGCGCGTCACCGCCGCCAAGATCGCCGAGCAGCAGCGCCAGGAGGCCGCCCGCAAGGCCGCCATCGAGGCCACCGCCCGGGCCGACGCCGAGAAGCGCACGGCTGAGCGCGCCGCCGAGGAGGCCAAGAAGGAGGCCGAGAAGCTCGCCAAGTGGGACGAGGAAGGCCGCCGCATCCAGGAGGCCACCGACAAGTACAATGCCGAGGCCGATGCCAGCTCCAAGAAGGCCGCCGAGCTCGAAGTGCAACTCAGCGCCCTCCGCGCCGCCAAGGAGAAGCTCAACCGCGAGACCTTCGAGCTCGCGAAGCAGGTCGAGCTCGGCAAGGTCAACCGCCGCACCGCCGAGCTGGAAATCCAGCGCACGGTGCAGATGGTCTCCCGCCGCGCCGCGGAAAGCTCCCTGACCCGCATGCCGCCGCCGGCCCCGGTCCCCTCTTCCTGAGCAGGACGAGCCCCGATTTATCAGGCCCGCGGTCGTGAGACCCGGGCCTTTTTTATTGCCGCGATATTTTGTTTGCAGTGCCCGCGCGCTGGGCCTTTCCTCCGCCTTCCTCCTGCCGCAGTCGGCCGGAAAAGTGATCGGGGCGTAGCTTAGCCTGGTAGAGCGCTACGTTCGGGACGTAGAGGTCGTCAGTTCGAATCTGACCGCCCCGACCATTCTTAAAGAGCCGCTTACGAACGTAAGCGGCTCTTTCGTTTTCCGGCGGCAAAAGGCCTTCCTGCCGACCATGCATTGCGGGCGTGATTCCTGGGTCAGGCTGCCCTCCAGAGCCCAGGGGCCACCCGAATCGTCGGCCACGACAAACCTTGCCAACGCCCTCTGGGAGGGCCATCAGGACTGCGTTCCCGAAGCACCCCGTTTCTTTCATGTCGCCCTTCCGCGGATGAAACCATCCTCCGCCCCCTGTGTCGGAATAGTCATCCTTTCAGGTTACACTCCATGAAATCCACGCTCGCCCCCCTCGTCGCCGCCACGATCGGCCTGCTCGTCACCGGTTGCACCACGATCGATCCCTCGATCGCCATCAACGCCCGCATCCAGGAAAAATCCGAAACCTATGCGCGGATGACCCCCGTCGCCCAGAAGGCCGTGCAATCCGGCACCATCGAGCGCGGCTTCACCGGCGACATGGTCTACATGGCCCTCGGCAAACCCGCCAAGGTGACGGTCAAGGACTCGAAGTTCGGCAAGCTCGAGATGTGGACCTACGTGGTCCTGACCCCGCAGCATCCGACCGCCCAGGACACGACCAACAATCCAGACTCCCCCGGCTATACGCCGGAGACCGTCGCCACGAACACGCCGGTGCACGGCGGAGAGCAGGCGGCCACTTCACCCAATGGCTTTGGCTTTGGCGCCATTCATGGCAGCTCCATGGGGCCGCTCAACGTTCCCGACATGAAGCAGGACAAGGTCTACGTGTTCCTCGCAAATGACCGGGTCGCCGAGATCAAGTACGACAGCAGCGGCACCTGAGTTTCCAGATCCTGTCGGAATTCCCTTCCAGCCCCGTGCCACCCGGCGCGGGGTTTGTTTTGTCCACCCGGCGGGCTTCGCCGGGAAGCGAAGGTGGGAGCGAGCTTGCTCGCGACCGAGCGACGCAGATGTCGCGAGCAAGCTCGCTCCCACCTTCTTCCCACATCCCTCTCACCCTTGGGCGCAGCCCCTGGACTGGCCCCGATGTGGGCATTTTGAGGTACTGAACGCGTCATTTTATTGTGACGATATTTCTTCTTCCGGAGTCATTGGTGCCGCGGGGGTAACGGCAGCACCCAGCGAGGTTTGGGGAGCCTCCGCTTTGACCTTGGCCGCCCGGCGGGCAAGATGGAGCCATGAACACCACGCGCGACACCGTCATTCTGCTGCGGCTGCGTGAACTGGGCCAGCTGTTCAATTCGATGGACCCCTCGCCCTTCGTCGAGCGGGACCTGGATGCTGACGCCGAGGAATTCATCGTGAGCTGGGCACGCGAACTGCCCGCCGGGGAGGACCTGGAACTCGTCATCCATCTCACCCAGCCTCCGAGCGACGACTCGATGCACGGCGTGCAGGAGTCGGTGCGGCGCTATTTTGCCTCCCGCGCCGCCATCAAGCGGCTCGAATTCGGCCAGCTGATGCGTCGTGGGCGGCTCAGCCTGGCGGTGGGCCTGCTCTTCCTCGCCACCTGCCTCACCTTGAGCGGACTGGTGACACGGGCCGGGGTCGGCAGCGTGGGCGCCTTCTTTGAGGAGGGCCTGAGCATCGCCGGCTGGGTGGCGATGTGGCGCCCGCTCGAGATCTATCTCTACGAATGGTGGCCGCTGCTGGAGGAACAGCGCCGGCTCGACCGGCTGGCCCGGATCCATGTCCGGATCGTGCTGGCCGCCCCGGCACCCGCCCCTTCCAGGCCGGTTCCCACACCGGATCACGTCATCGGCCACGCGGCCTGAGCCCGGCGGACCGGACGCGCGTTCCTAGACGACAAAGGGATTGTACCGAAGCTCGTTGGCCGCGGTCGTCAACGGCCCGTGGCCAGGCGCGATCACCGTCTGCGGCGGCACGGCCTCGAGCACGCGGCGCAGGTTGGTCACAAGCTGAAGCTGCGAGAAATCGCCCCGTCCCACCGAGCCGGCGAACACGAGGTCGCCGGAGATCAGCAGCGAGGCACTGGACGGCACGGAGGGCATGGTGACCAGGTAGCAGTTGTGGGCCAGGGCGTGCCCGGGCGTGTTGAACACCGCGACCTCGAACGGCCCGAAGCGCAGCTTCTGCCCTTCGGCGATGGGCTGTCCGCAGGGGGAATGCGCGCCCTCCGGATAGTAGGCGCGGGGGACGCCGAATCGGGCCACCACCTCGCAGAGTCCGCCGGTGTGCTCGCCCTCCACATGCGTCACGAACACGGCCTCGAGCTTCTTGATGCCCGCCGGCCACACGGCCGTGAGCGTCGCGAGGTCGGGCCCGGTGTCGAAGAGGATGCCGTGGTCGGTGCCGCAGTCGGCCACGACGTACGCGTTGGCGCAGCCGATGCCGTGGGGCATGCGCAGGGCGTGCACGCAGAACGGCAGCGCGGGCGTCTTGGGCAGCGGATACTGCCCGCAGCCTAGGGCGCACAGTCCGACCTCGTTCAACCGCAGCTCGCCCGCCAGCCGCCGCAGCTCGGCCGAGGACAGGTCTGGCCGGTAGTCGATCGCGTCGAGGATCTTCTCGGGCGACACCCCGCAGCGCTGTCCCAGTTCCGCCTCGCACAGCCCCGCCTGGCGCATGGCTTTTTCCAGCACATCGCCGAGCTCGTCTTCCAGGGGTACGGACAGGTTCACCATGGCGCCGGGACGCTATGAAGGGATGGGCCGGGGTGCAAAATGTTTTTGTTTTTTATCCCGCATCTCCCAGCGTCGGCGCATGGCCAACGACCAAACGGAAATCCTCTCGATCTTCACCCGCACGCGCGCGCTGCTCGAGGGCCACTTCGTGCTGCGCTCGGGCCTCCACAGCGGCCACTATTTCCAGTGCGCGCAGGTTTGCCAGCGCATGGACGCCGTGGAGCGCCTCGCCGAGCTGCTCGTGGCCAAGCTCAGGGACCATTCCTTCCAGACCGTGCTGGCCCCCGCCATGGGCGGCCTGGTCATCGGCCAGGAAGTGGCCCGTCAGGCCAAGGTCCGGTACGTCTTCGCCGAGAAGGAAAACAACGTCCTCGTGCTGCGGCGCGGCTTCACCTTCGCGCCGGGCGAGAAGGTCCTCATCGTCGAGGACGTCGTGACCCGCGGCGGCCGCGTGATCGAGTGCCTCAACCTCGTGCGCCAGGCCGGGGCCGGGCCGGTGGCCGTCGCCATGCTCGTGGACCGCAGCGCCGGCCAGGCGCGCTTCGACGTGCCCGCCGTCTCCCTCCTCGAGCTGAGCTTCCCCACCTACGCGGCCGACGCCGTGCCGGACTGGCTCGCGAAGATCCCGGTGCAGAAGCCGGGGAGCTGATTCGAAGCTCGGAGTTCGCAGATCGCAGTTCGGGAAACTCGCCGTAACACAGCCAGACCCGTCCGTCAGGATCGCGAACTGCGATCTCCGAACTGCGTGCTGCGATCCGTCCGGCCCGGTTTACTCGCCCTTGATCTCAATGCGGGCCACGCGCAGCGCGCCGCGGTAGTAGACGTAGAGCAGGTGGCGGCCGGGAGAAAGCGCCGCCTTGGCGGACGCCAGATCGCTCACGTACTCCCGGTCGATCTGCACGATCAGGAGCTCCGGGACCAGGGTGTCCGCGTACGGCGAGTCCTCGGCCACATTCTTGACCAGCAGGCCGTCGAACCGGGCCGGGATGCGCAGTCGCGCGCGGAGCTCGCTGGTGAGCGGCGTGACATCCACGCCGGACAGGAGCTCATCCGGTTTCTCGTCGAGCTTCTCCAGTGTGACCTCGACCGTGACCGGCTTGCCGTCGCGCGAGAGGGCGAGCTTCACCTTCGCCCCCGGCGGCATCTCCGCGATCATGATGCGGAACTCCTCCCAGGAACTGACCGGCCGGTCATTGAAGCTCAGCACCACGTCGCCTCGCTGGATGCCCGCCTTGCCGGCCGGGGAGTTCGGCGTGACGTCGGTGATCATGGCGCCACGGGTGCCCTTCGTGAGGTGGAGGGATTCCGCATCCTCCGCCGACACGGTCTGGGCGGACACGCCGAGATAGCCGCGCGACACGGTGCCGGTGGCGATCAGGCTCTGCAGCACCGTCGAGGCCAGGTTGATCGGGATGGCGAACCCGAGGCCGATGCTGCCGCGGGAAGTGGAGATGATGGCGCTGTTGATGCCCACGAGCCGGCCCTTGGCGTCCACCAGCGCGCCACCCGAGTTGCCCATGTTGATGGCCGCATCCGTCTGGATGAAACTCTCGTAGCCGCCCTCCAGGAGCCCCAACTGGCTGCGTCCCTTGGCCGAAACAATGCCCATGGTGACCGTTTGGCCAACGCCGAGGGGATTGCCCACGGCAAACACCACGTCGCCCACGCGCAGCTTGTCGCTGTCCGCCAGCGTCACGGTCGGGAGGTTGCCCGCCTCGATCTTGATCACCGCGATGTCCGTCTTGGGATCCGTGCCGATGACCTTGGCCAGGAACTCGCGGTCGTCGCTCAGGCCGACCTTCAGCTCGTCCGCGCCCTCGACCACGTGATTATTCGTGAGGATGTAACCGTCGGGGGAGATGATGACGCCCGAGCCGAGCCCCTCCTCCTTGTGCTCACGCTCCTGGTCGGGGATGTTGCCAAAAAACTGGCGCATGAGGGGATTGGCGACGACACGCTCGCGGACGATTTTCTTGGAATAGACGGAGACAACCGCCTTCTGGACCGGCTCGACGATGTCCGCGTAGCTCGTGACGAGGGCGGACTTGCCCTCCGAGACCGGGCTCGGGTCCACCCGCAGCGCCGGCTTCTTGGCGGCGGCGGCGTCCTTGGCCCAGGCCGCGGCCGGGAAAAACGAGAGGGTGGCAAGGCAGGCGAGCAGACCGGGGAGAAGCTTGGATTTCATGGGGAAAACAGAGGGACCGAACGCTAGCGCCAATTGTTCCGCGCGCAACCCCCGGAAGGGCGGGAAATTCCCGCCGCCGCCCTGCCCCGCCCCGCCGCCGCCGGACTAGAAGCCCTTGATCCGGAAAAGGCCGGTGACGCTCTCGTTGCCGTTGATGCGGACGATCGCCTGGCCGAGGAGCTTGGCGATGCTCAGGACCGTGATGGGCAGGCCGTGCGTCTCGACCGGCGTGGAATTGGTGGTGATGAGCTCGTCGATCAGCCCGGAGCGCAGGCGCTCGAGGGCGACATCGTTGAGGATGCAATGGCTGACCGCGGCGGTGATGCGCGCGGCGCCATGGTCGCGGAGGATCTTGGCGGCCGCCGTCAGGGTGCCGGCGGTCTCGGTGATGTCGTCCACCAGCAGCACGTCGCAGCCGGCCACCTCGCCGACGACGTTCATCGCCTCGACGGTCGTGGCGCTCTTGCGCTTCTTGGCGACCAGCGCGAGGGCGGCGCCCATCGTGTCGGCGTAGGCCGAGGCCATCTTCATGCCACCCACGTCGGGCGAGCACACCACGAGCTGGCGCTCGCGCTTCTGGTGGCTGAGGTACTCGAAGAACACCGGCGAGGCGAACAGGTGGTCGACCGGGATGTCGAAGAAGCCCTGGATCTGCTGGCTGTGCAGGTCCATGGTCAGGATGCGCGTCGCACCCGCGGCGACGAGGAGGTTGGCCACGAGCTTCGCGGTGATCGGCACGCGGGGCTGGTCCTTGCGGTCCTGGCGCGCGTAGCCGTAGAACGGCAGCACGGCCGTGATGCGCTGGGCCGACGCGCGCCGCGCGGCGTCGATCATGATCAACAGCTCCATCAGGTGATGGTTCGTCGGCGGGCAGGTCGACTGGATGATGTAGACATCCTGGCCGCGGATGTTCTCGTTGATCTTCACGAACGACTCGCCGTCAGGGAAACTGGTGACGGTCGCCTCGCCCAGCGGCATGCCGATGGAGGCGCAGATTTCTTCCGCCAGGGCGCGGTTCGAGTTGCCGGAGAAGATTTTCAGCCGCGTTTCGCTCATGCGCGCGACGCTGGGGGCGAACCGTCTCCGGCGGAAGTCTTTTTTAAGTGTCCGCCGCCAAATTCTCGAGCTGCTCCACGCGCTTGAACAGCTCGGGCAGCCGCCGGTGCAGCACCTCGAGGCGCTGGCCGAGCATGTAGCTGATGGCCGGCGAGCCGTTCACGTAGGCGCCGGGATCGACGTTGAAGGTCACGGCCGACTGGCCGCCGACCTTGGCGCCGCGGCCGATGGTGATGTGCCCGCCGATGCCCGCCTGGCCGCCGAGGACCGCGTAGTCGCTGATGGTCGTGCTGCCGGAGATGCCCACCTGGGCGCAGAGGATGACGTGGCGGCCGATCGTGCAGTTGTGGGCCACCTGGACGAGGTTGTCGATCTTGGTGCCCTCGCCGACCACCGTGCGGCTGAAGCGGGCCCGGTCGAGGGTGCTGTTGGCGCCGATCTCGACGTCGTCCTCGATGACGACGTTGCCGACCTGCGGGACCTTCTCGTGCTTCCCGGCGATGAACTCGTAGCCAAAGCCGTCGGCGCCGACGATGACGCCGGGCTGGAGCCGGACGCGGTTCTTCAGCACGCACTCGGCGGCCAGGGTGACGCCCGGCATGAGCCAGCAGTCGTCCCCGATCCGGGCCGCGCGGCCCACGTAGACCTGCGCCTGGAGATGGGAGCGCTCGCCGACCACGGCCTCCGCCTCGACGACGCAGAGCGGTCCGACGGTGGCGGAGGCCGCGACCCTGGCGCCCGGGGCGATGCAGGCCGTCGGGTGGATGCCCGGCGCCGGCTTGGGCCAGAGCAGCTGCTCGATCCGCGAGCACAGCCGGGCCAGGGCCACGGACGGGTTGTCCACGAGGAGGAAGAGCTGGTTGGGCTGCGGCTGGCCCTCGTAGTCGGGCGGCACCAGCACCACCGTGGCGCGCGTGCCGGCGACCTCGCCCCGGTACTTGGGGTTGCCCAGGAAGGACAGCTCGCCCGGCGCGGCCGAGCTGAGGGAGGCGATCCCCCGCACCACCTCGGTGGTGGTGCCGCGGACTTCCTTGGGTTGGACGATGGTCGCGATTTCCTCCGGCCGAAACGAAACCTGCATGGCGACAGCGTGGGATTTTTGCGGGCCGGTGCAACGTCTCAAAACGGGGACCCGGCGGGGTCCAGCCCAGGTGCCGGGCACAAAAAACCCCGGTCCTGGACGGGACCGGGGTTGAAAGGGTCAGGTGGGATTACGGCTTCTTGACGCCGGGCAGCGTGATCTTCGGCGAGTCCGAGCTGGAGTCGGCCGCGGGAGCCGAGGCGGCGGGGGCGGACGGAGCCGGGGCCGCGGGCGCCGTAACGGCGGCGGGACGGTCCTTGTTGATCTCCTTCAGCACCTCGTCGGTGATGTCGTAGCTGGCATCAGCGTAGATGATGTTGGAGACGCCGATCAGGGTCGGGCCCGACTTGTCGAGCAGCAGCGTCGCGCCATGGCGCTTGGCCACTTCCACCGCGATCTTGCTGATCTCCTCGATCATGAGGTCGCGGAAATTCTTGATGCGCTGCTGGAGCGAGTTGCGGGTGTTCTGCTGGAAGCTCTGCACCTCGTTCTGCTTGCGGCGGATGTCATCCATGATGCGCTGGGCATCGGCCGTGGCCTTGGCCTTCGCCTCGGCGGTGACCGCCGGGTTGTTGGCCTGCTCAGCGAGCTCCTTGTACTTCTCAACCATGGAATTTCCTTCCTTGTTGAGGCGGTCGAGCTCCTCCTGGGCCTTCTGCTCGTCACCCTTGAGCTTGTTGTTCTGCTCCTCGGTCTTGTAATGGCTGTCGTAGAGCTTGGCCATGTCGACGACGAGAAGCTTCGGCTCCGGCTGGGCGGAGGCGAGCAGGGCCGCCGCACCAAAGGCCGACAGGGCGATCAGGGACTGAATGGTTTTTTTCATGGATGGGTAAAGGGCTGGGAAAGGGACAAGCTAAGCGGATTCAATAGCGCGTGCCAAAGGAAAAATTGAATTGGTCGCCCTTCTTGCTGTCGTGGTCGCCCGTCAACGGGATGCCGAAGTCGAGGCTGAGCGGGGAACCCGCCACGAACAGCCGGATGCCGATGCCGATGTTGTCGCAGAAGTTGACCGGGCTGAAGCTGTAGGCGCCGGAATTCACGTAGCCGGCATCGTAGAAGACGGCGAAGCGGATCGGGCTCACGATGTCCACCGAGTACTCCGCACTGAAGAACCCGTAGGTCTTGCCGCCGATCGGCTCGCCGAGGGCGTCGCGGGGGCTGACCATGTGGTACTCAAAGCCGCGCAGGTCGGTCGGGCCGCCGAGATAGTACTTGTTGTAGTAGGCCACGTCCTTGCTGCTGCCGTAATTCTGGATGACGCCGCCGCGGGCGATCAGGCTCAGCACCTGGGTCTGCGCCTCGAAGACGGGGAAGAACTGCGAGGTCTTCAGCTCCAGGCGGTAAAACTGGTCGTTGCCGCCGAGCGGCCCGCCCGCCACCTCGGTGATCATGTTCACGTAGTTGCCCGCGGTGGTGTTGATGATCTTGTCGCGGGTGTCGCGGAGCACCGAGAAGCCGATCTTCGAGACCGAGTTCTTGCCCTCCAGCGAGCTGATGATCGACGAGGCCGACGTGGACACGTTGCTGATGGTGATGACCTGGTAGGTGTACGACAGGCGGCCCTCCACCAATTCGAAGAGGCGCTTGCGCGCGTAGATCTCGGCGCCGGCCACCACTTCCGAGTAGTAGGTGCTGGTGTAGTCCGAGGACTGGCGGAACAGGTTGAAACCCATGGCCAGCTGGCGCTGGAAGACCCACGGCTCCTCGAAGGAGAGGATCAGGTCGCTCGAGACCGAGCCCACCTGGATGCGGAGCTTGAACTTCTGGCCGTCGCCCTGGAACAGCGAGCGGCGGTTGAAGATGTCGAAATTGGACTGGGAGACCTCGGCGAACACCGTCGCCCGCTCCAGCGTGCTGAAGCCCGCGCCGAAGGTCAGGTTGCCCGTGCGGCCTTCCTTGACCGCGATGCGCATGTTCCGGCGGCCGGGAATGTTGGTCTCCTGCGGCTGGATGCTCACGTCCTCGAAGAACCGCGTGTTCTCCAGCTTCAGCTTGCTGATCTTCATCGAGATCGTGCTGAAGACGTCGCCCGGGCCGAGCGTGAGCTCGCGCAGGATCACCGTGGCCTTGGTCTTGGTGTTGCCCTGGATGACGATGGACTCGACGTTGTACTTGCCGCTCTCGTTGACCTCATAGACGAGGTCGATGTTGCCGGTGGTGATGTTCGACTTGCGGGTCAGGCGGACGGTCGTCTCGAGATAGCCGTCGCGGCCATAGAACTCCTCGATGCGCTCCTTGTCCTTTTCGATCTTGGACGGGACGAAGACCATGCCGCTCTTCTGCCGCAGCACGCGCCGGAGCAGGGCCTCGGGGTGGAGCTTGCTGCCCGTGATCGAGATGTCGCCGATCCGGTAGCGCCGGCCCTCGCTCACCGCGATCGTGATCACGAGGTGGGTCGGGTTGGGATAGGAGAACGTGACCTTGTTCTGCGGAATTTCGACGTCGAGGTAGCCCTGCTCGCGGTAGTAGTCGCGGACCTTCTCCAGGTCGTCGTCAAACTGGTCGTCCTTGAAGCGGCCCGTGTCCGTCAGCCACGAGAACCAGTTCCACTTCTTCGTCTCCATCTCGCCTGCGAGGGCCTTGCTCTTGATGTGGGCGTTGCCGGCGAACTTGATCGCGGCGATCTTCACCTTGGCGCCCTCCTTGATCTTGAAAACGACGGTGCCGAAGCTCGTGGCCCGGTCGCGCTGGATCGTGTAGTTGACCGAGACCTGGTTGTAGCCGGTCTTCTGGTAATACTCGCGGATCTTCTCGGCGTCCTCCTTCACCTGGCGCTCGTCGAGCGCGGTGTTGGGCTTGGTCTTGACCTCTTTCTCCAGGCGGCGGGCCTTGACCTGTTTGTTGCCCTCGTACCGGACGGCGAGGACGCGGAACTTGGGGGTGACCTCCACCACAAGGTTGAACACGGTGTCGCTCGCGGCCTCCTGCTTGACCTCGATGAACTCGAACAGGCCCGTCTTGTAGAGGGCGCGGATGTCGCGGTCCACCATGCTGCCGTCATAGTCCCCGCCCTCGCGCAGCTGCATGTTCGCCCGGACCACCTGCTCGTTCACGATGGCCGTGCCGATGAATTTGACCGTGATGGTGCCCACCTTGTACGCGACGGGGGGCGCCTGGCCGGCGCCGGGGGCCGCATCCTGGGCTCGAACCAATCCCACACCCGCGACCAGGAGGAAAATGAATGCAAAAAGGGGGCCTGTGACCCGTTGCAACGGGTTACTGTGTAAAGTTTTCAAAGCGGGTGATATCTCGGAGGAAAGTAAGCTTTAGTTCTCCTACCGGGCCGTTTCGTTGCTTGGCAACGATTAACTCAGCCGAGTCGGTGGCAACTTGGAACTTCTCGTCAGCATCTTTGGGTCGGGCTAGCATCAAAACAACGTCTGCATCCTGCTCGATCGAACCGGATTCCCGCAAGTCCGAGAGCCGGGGCGGGCGGTTGTCCTTTTCGGACGAGCGGTTAAGTTGGCTTAATACAAGCACCGGGACATTGAGTTCCTTCGCAAGCGCTTTTAATCCGCGCGAAGCCTCCGCCACTTGCTGCTCCCGTGGCACCCGGGGGTCCGTCGGACTCAGTAGTTGCAGATAATCAACGATAATGAAGCCCAGCTTGTGGCGGGAGTGGACCCGGCGGGCCTTGGCTCTCAGTTCCATGATCGAGAGATGGCTGGAGTCGTCGATGAAGAGCGGGGCCTTGGAAAACTCGTCGGCCGCCTTGATGAGCTCGGACTGCTCGGTGCCGTTTTTCGACAGCAGGCCGTCGCGCAGGAGCTTCATGTTCACCCGCGCCCGGGCGCACAGCATGCGGAGCGCGAGCTGGGGGGCGCTCATTTCGAGCGAGAAAATCAGGGTCGTGGTCGGTTCCCCGCGATGCGGGAGCGCCGCGGCGTCCGCGATGTTCAGCGCGAACGAGGTCTTGCCCATCGAGGGCCGCGCCGCGAGCACGATCATTTCCGCGCGCTGGAAGCCGAAGGTCAGGGTGTCGAGGTCGCGGAAGCCGGACGCCACGCCCGTCAGCTCGCCCTTCTTCATCATCATCTTCGTGATGACGTTCATCGCCTCGTGCGTCGGGTCCTTCATCGGCTTGGCCGCGTCCGAGACCCGGTCCTGCGTCACCCGGAAAATATTCTGCTCCACCTTGTCGATGAACTCCTCGAGCCCGCCCTGGTAGCCGTAGCATTCCTCCACGGCCCCGGTGGCGACCTTGATCAGCTCGCGGAGGAGGTAGAGCTCGCGGACCTTCTCGATGAAGTACTGCGCCTGGGCGGTCGTCGGGATGCGCCCGCTGATCTGGGTCAGGTAGGCAAACCCGCCGATGCTCTCGAGCTGCCGCGACGTCTTCAGCTCCTCGGCCAGGACGGCCACGTCCACCGGCGGGTTCTTCTGGTAGAGCTCGCAGAGCTTCTCGTAGATGACCCGGTTGGCCGGCGCATAGAAGGCGGCGCTGGGCAGCTTGGCCTCGAGGCAGCGCGCGATGGAATCCGAGCCGTCCAGCAGGCAGCACGACAGCAGGTATTCCTCGGCCTCGATGCTGTGGGGCGGCGTGCGGCCCACGGCCGCCGCGGGGGCCGCCGGTCGCGGGGTGGCAGGAGCGAATTCTTCAGCCATGGGAAACAGGCGATTCAGGCGCGGCGAAGGCGGGGCGGCAACAACGGGTTTTCAACAAGATGTTCCCATAAACACGAAGGCCGCGTCACGTCGACGCGGCCTTCGGCGAAAGGAACCCCGGGATTATTTCTTCTCCTCGGCGGCCGGCACGATCGGGTTTTCCGAGACCACGTCGAAGTTGAGCTCGACGGTGACCTCCGGGTGCAGCTTCACCTTCACGGTGTGCTGGCCGAGGGTCTTCACCGGCGTGTGCAGCTGGATGCGGCGCTTCTCGAGGGTGACGCCGGCGGCGGTGAGCTTGTCGTGGACGTCCGTCGCCGTGATGGCGCCGAACATCTTGCCGCCCTCGCCCGTCTTCACGGCGAACGCGAGCGCGACCTTCTCGAGCTTCTTGGCGAGATCCTGGGCGCCCGTCAGCTCATCCGCCTCGCGCACGGCGCGGCGCTTCTTCAGCGCCTCGACCTGCTTGCGGTTGGCGGTGGTCAGCGGCACGGCAATGCCGCGGGGCAGGAGATAATTGCGCGCGTAGCCGGCGCGGACTTTGACTTGGTCGCCTTCGCCGCCGAGGCCGTCGACGGGTTTGACGAGGAGGATTTCACTGTTGGCCATGGGAATTCAGGTTGGGTTGTTTAAAGGTGCGGGCGAGGTCGGATCAGCCCTCGGATTTCGAATTTCGTGCTGCGTGCTTTTCAAAACGGGACATCCTCGTCGAGGTTCTCCGGGGCGGCCGGCTTCGGGCTGCCGCTGCGGGGCGGCGGGGAGTGGCGCTCGGGCGTGGTCTGGTCGACGCCGTCGGTCGGGGCGGAGGCCGCGCCGCCGCCCCCACCCGAACCGCGGGTGGAGAGGAACTGCACGTTGTCGAGGACGACCTTGATCTTGCTGCGCTTCTGGCCGCTGGTCTTGTCCTCCCACTGGTCGAGCTTCAGCCGGCCCTCCACCATGGCGAGGCTGCCCTTGGTGAGGTACTTCGAAACGAGCTCGCCCTGCTTGCCCCAGGCCTCGATGTCCACGAACGTCGTCTCGTCGCGCGTCGCGCCGGACTCGTCCTTGAACTGGCGGTTCACCGCGATGCCAAACTGGCAGATGGCCGTGCCCTTCGGGGTCACCCGCAGCTCGGGATCACGCGTCAGGTTGCCGATGAGGAAGACTTTGTTGAGGTAGGCCATGGGGGAGACGCAACCGTCCGGACCGTTCAGGCGGACTGGACGAACGTGCGGTAGACGCTGTGGTTGAGACGGAGCCGCTCCTTCAGGTGGGTCGGGCCGTCGGACGGGGCGGAGAAATTGATGTGCACGTAGGTGCCGCCGGTGAACTTCTTGTCGGTCACGCGGACGAAATCCTTCTTGCCGATGTTTTCCACGGCGGTGACCTCGCCCTGCACGGCGGCGATCTCCTTTTTGACGCCGTCGATGATCTGATCGATGGAGTCGGCGTTGCCGCGGTTATCGAGGATGAAGGTCGCGCGATAGTTGCGTTTGGAGGATTTCATTTTGGGTCTCTGCGATTAAGCTGGTTCATGGCGGCCTCGGCGCCGCGGGAGAGCAGCAGGTCGAGGCCAGTAAGGTAGTGATCGAGGTTCTGAGTGACGAGAGTGTGTTGTGCGGGAGTGAATTTTCCGAGGACGAAGTCCTTGAGGTCCATCTGCGCCGGCTCCTTGGGGCCGATGCCCAGGCGATAGCGGACAAAGCCGTCGCCCAGGTGCTCGAGCAGGCTGGCCACGCCGTTGTGTCCGCCGGCGCTGCCGGTGACGGAGATCTTGACGAGGCCGAGGTCGATCGTGAGGTCGTCGTAGACCGCGATCACCGACTCCAGCGGCACCTTGTAGTACCGCGCCAGCGCGCCGACCGCGCTGCCGCTGCCGTTCATGAACGTCAGGGGCTTGGCGAAGTAGCACGTGCGGCCCGGCGCGGCATCCCAGCGGGCGACCTCCGCCTCAAACTGCGGCGACGTTTTCCACGTCAGGCCGCGCTTGCGGGCAAAGGCCTCGACTACGATCCACCCGAGGTTGTGACGGGTGGCTTCGTATTCGCGGCCCGGGTTGCCGAGCCCGGCAACGAGCGTGATGGACATGACTCAAAGAACAATCGTCACCACCCGCCGTGGTCAAGCGGCGGGCGGGACGGGAAAGCTTACTTCTTGGCGGGAGCCGCCGGCTTGGCGGCGGCACCGGCCGCGGGCTTCGCGCCGGCGGCGGGGGCGGCACCAGCCGCGGGCTTGGCGCCGGCGGCGGGAGCGGCGGAG
>CAIJZY010000021.1 GCA_903825285.1 uncultured Opitutia bacterium
GAACGCCGCTTGAATCGTTCGCCATGCACCACAGCCCGAACTGCCGGGCATCTGATGCCAGCCGATGCTGCTCGATACGCCAGGAAGGTGCGCTCATTTTGCGCCCTCCTTTCCTTGGTCAGACGTGACCTGTGACGGACTCTTTGCCGCGATAACGTTTCTGACAATCGCACGAATTGCCGTGCGCGTGTCCGCAGACAATTTGCTCCACGCCGAGACTATTTCCGCCAACTCCGCACACGCACGGTCCGCATTTGGGGAGTCTATCAGGGAAGATTCCAGTTCCGCACTTTCACATTCGCTTCTTGCTCCGTTTGTAACCTTCTTTCTTTCTGAGCTTCGAGTCCCCCCTCGGGCACCAAATAGCCGATGCAGCTCGCTAGCTGCGGGATAGGCGATTTGCACGAAGCTAGGCGGTGAGGGGCGCGCGAAATGGTCTGGGGCAGATTCAACCATCGTTTCACGTTCAACGAGCGTTAACCCCGTGTTGGCTCCACAAGCCGGCGAGAGCGCAGAGTAAATCCTTAGCCGCAGAATGGATCTTCGGCGGACAAATTCTCCCGACGGGTCATCCTGACCGGGATCACCCGCGAATGGCCCCAAGAAGCTTGATCATGCCGAGGCCGACCGCGCCCACGGTCACAGCGGCGGACAGGCCAACGAAAAACGGACGCCAGCCCAGCCGTTTGAGACTGGCGAAACCAGTGCTCAGTCCCACTGCGGCCATCACTAAAGTGAGCAACCAAGTGGAGGCATGGTTCATAGAGCCCAGAAACTGGACCCAAAGTTCGTGGTCAATGAATCCGAACGCGCGACTGGAGGCGTCACCCACGGTCCGGGCGATTGTCAGAAGAAGGAAGCCAAGTACAAAGGGCGGGAGAATCTGGTGACGCGGCCGACTCTTGGCATGTCCGCGCCGCCCACTGTGGAACAGCCCCGCCATCATCGGGATCACGGCTGCCATGCTGAGGTTGCGCATGATCTTCACGACCGTGGCAGTATCGAGCACCGCCGGAGCATGGTGGGATTGCTGGTAGGCCAGCGCTGCGCCAGTCACCTGTGCCGTATCGTGGATGGCGGTACCGAAAAAGATGCCGATGGCGAGTGGATCATTTCCCAGCAGCCATGGGACGATGAACGGGTAGAGCAGCATCGCGAGCATGCCGAAGATGGCGACGCAGGCCACGGCATAGCTGACCTCCCCTTCCTCGGCATCGATGACCGGCGCGGTCGCCATGATCGCGGACACGCCACAAATACTGGTTCCCACGGCGATCAGCGTGGCCAGTCGTCGCGACAGCCCGGCTCTTGCCCCCATCCAAGGGATGATGACCAGTGCGGACGCAATGGTGGCAACAACCACGGGCATTGCCACTAAACCGATCCCACCGACGGCACCCAGACTCAGGCGCCAGCCGAGCAGCATGATCGCGATCCGTTGCAGCGGGCGCATGCAGGTGCGCAGACCTTCCTGAAAAACCGCCGGGATGCCTACCGTGTTGCACAGTATGATCCCCATCGCGATCGCGAGGGGGATGGCGCTGATCGGATTGAGGTGGGCGTCGAAGAATGTCCGGCCGATCCAGTCGGCGCTACTATTCGCCAGGTACGCGAGGGTCGCCGCAAGAAAGAAGCCGGGTACACTATCGCCCACCCAGCCCAACGCCCAATGCCCGATGCGGCTAACCGTGCGGGCGTTCCTGGGGGGAGAAATTCGCATTACCCCCTCCAGGCTGTCCCAGCTGTCAAAAATCTCAGGTGTGTGGCGCGACGGCATGGGGCACGGCGTTTATTTTCGCATTAACAATATAATCAAGCGCAAATCGGCTTGCGGCGATAAGTGCCGCGCTATCGGCCAATCAGGCCTTCGCTTCCGATTAACCCGCCCCTGGGTGGGTTTCCTTCCGCAAGTCGCTCCTTGCGATTGACCGGCATGGGTAGGACAGTAGCACAAATTAGTTTCAACTTGTTTCGAAAACAAAAATATACATCATAGGGATATGAATTCCGTAAAACCCGCCCATTTTCTGCCTGCCAATGCGAGGGCCTTTACCTACACTGAAAAATCCAGCCCGGCCTCATCGCACCTGCAGTTTTTGACCTATGGGGTCTATGAATTGGAAGGTAAGGCCGCGAGCGGAGTGCAGTCCCATCTGGGGGAGGAGGCGTTGCTGTTCGCCTTGAAGGGGCGGGTGACGGTCGAGTTGGGGGGAAAGACCTTCGTCATGGACCCCTATGATGTTATCTATGTGCCCCGCAACCAGGCCTACCGCCTCCGCCAGGAAGAGGGACAGGGCAAGTTGGTGGTCTGCCGGGCGCCCGCCAAGGTCGAGCACCCGGTTTATCACGCCAGTTGGAAGCAATACTCCCGTGACGAAAGCCGCATCCGGCATCTCAAGGGCAAGGACGTCTTTCTGATGTTCGATGTGAGTGAAGGCGCCGATAAGCTGATGGCGGGTTTTACACTGTTTCAGCCCGGCCAACGCTCCTGGCCGCCCCACAACCATACGGATCAGGAGGAGATCTACATCTTTACCAAGGGGCGCGGCTCCATGGAGGTGTACGCGGAGGAGGAAACCAAGAGCTTTGTCCGCAGCGTGGCCGAAGGTGACGCGGTGACGATCCCCCTGTTGAATTACCACCCTGTCTTCAGCCAGGAGGAGGAACTGCACTTCATCTGGTGCATTGCCGGCAACCGCTACTGGGTCGGCGACAAGAACAAGGACTTCATGACCGGCAAAGTGGACAAGTTGACGACCTAAAATGAGCGTCGTGCGGGAGGTAATTGCGTTCCAGGGCTGGCCCCACGCCCTGCGGCTCGCCAATGGCACGGTCGAGCTGATCATGACGCTCGATGTCGGGCCGCGGATTCTGTCCTACACCCGGCAGGGTGGACTGAATCCCTTCAATATTTACGAGGATCAGGCTGGAGGCCGGGGAGAGGCGCAATGGCGCAACCGCGGGGGCCACCGGCTTTGGCTGGCACCCGAGGCTCCTGGGTTCAGCAATTTCCCGGACAACCAGCCGGTGGCTTGGGAAAAACTGGGCGACACCGGCGTCCGGCTGATTCCCCCGCCGGAGCCCGCGACGGGCTTCCAAAAGCAGATCGACCTCATTCTGGCGGCCACGGGAAGCAGGGTGACGGTACACCACCGCATCACCCGGATCTCCCCGGTTGCGAGCGTCGCCGCGCCGTGGGCTCTGAGTGTCATGGCCGCGGGCGGCACGGCAATCCTGCCCCAGCCGCCCTTCGGCGAGCATCCCCGCGACCTGCTGCCCAACCGGCGGCTGGTGGTCTGGCCCTACACGGATCTTGCCGACGCGCGCTATCGGCTCGGACGGAAATTCTTCACCGTGCGGCAGGATACGGCGGGGGTCCCCACCAAGATCGGCCTGGCCACGTCGGTGGGCTGGGCCGCCTATCACCTGCCGCGCACCCTGTTCATCAAATATTTCACCCGAGCGGCCAGCGCCGATTACCCCGACGACGGCTGCAACCTCGAGGTCTTTACCAACGGGCGGATGCTGGAGCTGGAAACGCTGGGGCCACTGCAGCGCTTTGAACTGGGCACCACCGCGGAGCTGACCGAGCACTGGGATTTGCGGACCGATCTACCGGAGATCGACCCTGGCGACGAAGCGGCCCTGGCGGCCTATTTTCAGCTTGCTCCCGCATAGTTATTTCGGAATCGTAATAAGTCTTCGCTCCAATCCTCCCAAAACCAATGATCTCATTCCTCATGCACGAAAAACAGGACACCGTCGGCGTCGCCGTCGTGGACCTCAAAGCCGGCCAGGTGGTGCAGGGACGCTCCCTGCATGGCAAATGCACGCCGCGGCTCAAGACCCTGAGCGACATCCCGCTCGGCCACAAGATTGCGCTCCAGCCCTTCAAGCCAGGCGACACCGTGTTCAAGTATGGCGTCGACATCGGAAAGATCGTGGCGCCGGTGAAAAAGGGCGAACACGTCCACGTCCACAACCTCAAGACCAAGCGCTGGTAATCTTCCCCATGAAAACTCCCACCTTTCTCGGCTATCGGCGCAAGAATAAGCGGGTCGGAATCCGCAACCATGTCATCATCCTGCCGGTTGATGATATTTCCAACGCGGCCTGCGAGGCCGTGGCCAACAACGTCAAGGGCACGATGGCGCTTCCGCACGCCTACGGGCGGCTCCAATTCGGCGAAGATCTCGAGCTCTTCTTCCGCACGATGATTGGCACGGGGTCCAACCCCAATGTTGCCGCGGTCGTCGTGATCGGCATCGAGCCAGGTTGGACGCAGCGGATCGTCGACGGGATCGCCAAGACGGGCAAGCCGGTCGCCGGTTTCTCGATCGAACGGCATGGCGACTTGAAAACGATCGCGGAGGCCTCGCGGACGGCCAAGGAATACGTTCAGTGGGCCAGCGAGCTCCAGCGCGTGGAGTGCACGGTCGATGAACTCTATATCTCCGTGAAATGCGGCGAATCGGACACGACCACCGGCCTGGGTTCATGTCCGGCGGTCGGCAACGTGATCGACAAGACGGTGGCGATGGGGGCCACCGCCTCCTTCGGCGAAACCTCGGAGCTGACAGGCGGCGAACATATCGTGAAGGCGAAGGCCGCAACGCCGGCCATCGGTGAGGCGTTCATGAAGGTGTGGAACAACTACAACGACATGATCATGAAGGAAAAGACGGATGATTTGTCCGAGTCGCAGCCGACCAAGGGCAACATTCGCGGCGGCCTCACCACGATTGAGGAGAAGGCGATGGGCAACATCGAGAAACTCGGCAAGAAGACGAAGTTCGTGGGGGTGCTCAAGCCCGCCGAAGCTCCGACTCGCAAGGGCCTTTGGTTCATGGACACCTCGTCCGCCGCGGCCGAGGCGGTGACGCTGTGGGCGGCCTCAGGCGCGGTGGTGCATCTGTTCCCAACGGGGCAGGGCAACATCATTGGAAATCCGATCGAGCCCGTGATCAAGCTGTCCGCCAATCCTCTCACCTGCGCGACGATGAGCGAGCACATCGACCTCGATGTCTCGGCCATTCTCCGGGGGGAGATGTCGGTGGACCAAGCCGGCGACAAGCTGCTGGCCTTGGTCGTGCGGACCGCCAGTGGACGTCTCACGGCCGCGGAGGCCTTGGGCCATCGTGAATTCGTGATGACAAAGCTCTACCGAAGCGCCTAGTGGCGGCGCCGCTTCGCGGACCATGCCGACCGAAAGCGCATCCTCGAGCCGCTGCGGCGTGGTGTGGGCCAGGGAGCTAGTCCGCGATCTCGCCGTGGCGGCAAAAGTGCCGCCCGGCGATGCCGGGCGGTTTGCGGATGCCTTGGTTGCCGCAGACGTGGCGGGCATCCCCACCCATGGGATTTCCCGGTTGAACATCTATCTGCGGCGGATTCAAGCCGGGCTGATCAATCCGCGGGCCCGGCTGGCGGTTCGCCGCCGGCGGGGCGGCGTGCTCGTGCTCGACGCCAACAATGGCCTCGGCCAGGTCCAAACACTCAAGGCCTTGGACAAGCTCGTTCCGCTCGCTCGGGAGCATGGCGTGGCGGTCGCGACGATACGCAACTCGCAGCATTTCGGCGCCGTCTCGTACTACTGCAACAGGGCGGCAGCCCAGGGCATGATCCTGATTGCCTCCACGAATGGCGAGCCGGCCGTGTCGCCCGAGGGCGCGTGCCAAGCTTTTTTCGGCACCAACCCTTTGGCCGCCTCCTTCCCGACGGGCCTGGGCTGGCCCGTGAAGATTGATTTCGCCACTTCGATCGTGGCGCGGGGCAACATCATTGCTGCACAAAAGCGCGGCCAGCGGATCCCGCCAGGCTGGGCGCTGAACCTCGAGGGAGAACCGACCACCGACGCCGCGGCGGCATTGGCGGGCACGGTCCTCGCGTTGGGCGGGCACAAGGGTTACGCCTTGGCCTTGATGTTGGAGGTCCTGTCCGGGGTGTTGTCGGGCGCGGCGATCGGTCCGGCGGTGGGTTCGATGTACAAGAATATGAACCGCGCGCAGGGGGTGGGCCATTTCCTCTGCCTGCTGGACATCGCGGCCTTCATGGACGTCTCCGAGTTCAAACAACGGGTCGACCAAACGATCCAAGGGATCAAGGCGTGCCGGAAACGTCCCGGCGTTTCCGAGATTTTGGTCCCGGGGGAGCGCTCGCACCGCCGGGCCCAGGAGAACCACGAGCTGGGAATACCCCTCGAGGAATCCACGCGCGCGGAGTTGAAGCAGCTCTGCAAAGACCTGGGCGTGAAGTTCCGGCTCAATCCGGTCGACGATCTCCGGCCACCGGCGCCCCGGCGGCGGTCCTTGCCTCGCGCGGCGGCGCACACGTTCCGTGGCGCAAGCTCGCAGTCCAGCCGCCGCGGCCCGACCCACCAAGCGCACCGGTGGCCCCAATGATGCAAATCCGCGTTCCATATGGACGTTCCTTTGTGTCGGCCTCCGTTCCGGATCTGACGGGGATCGATATCATTGAGGCCGCGGAAACACCGGGGGCCGCCGATCCGGCCGGCGCCGTCCGCTCGGCTCTGGCCAACCTTTGCGGCGGGGCAACGTGGGCTGATTTCGCGGGAGCGCGCTCGGTGGCCATCACCGTCAACGACAAGACGCGTCCCGTTCCCCATCATCAGCTCCTGCCGCCGCTGCTGGAGCGCCTCGCCGCCCTCGGGATCCCCGATACCGCCATTACCTTTTACGTGGCCGTGGGGACGCATCCGCCGATGACACGGGACGAATTTCCGGCGATCCTGCCGGGCGAGATCCTGAAGCGCTATCAGGTGGTGTCACACGATGCGGAAGATGGCGACCAGCTGACCAACTTGGGCGAAACCTCGCGTGGAACGCCGGTCTGGTCCAACAAGGCCTACGTCGCCGCTGACCTGAAGATCGTGGTGGGCAATCTCGAGCCCCATCAGTTCGTCGGTTTCTCCGGCGGCGTGAAAGGTGCAGCCATCGGGCTTTCCGGGTTGCAGACGATCAACCGCAATCACGCGCTGATGATGCATCCCGATTCCCAGTTGGGCGAATACGAGACCAACCCGGCGCGGCAGGACGTGGAGGAAATCGGGGCCAAAATGGGAATCCACCTGGCGTTGAACGCCATCTTGAATCAGCACCGGCAGATCGTGCATGTGCTCGCGGGTGAGCCCCGCGCCGTGATGCGGGCCGGGGTGCCGCTCTCGCGTCAGGTTTGCCAGGTGGGCGTTGCATCGAGGTACAGCCTCCTCATCACCTCACCGGGCGGGCACCCCAAGGACATCAATATTTACCAGGCGCAGAAGGCGCTCGGGCACGCGGCGCTGGTCGCCCGGCCGGGCGGGACCATCATCCTCGTGGCCGCCTGTCCCGAAGGCACGGGCAGCCCGCACTACGAGGAATGGATGACAGGGAAAAAGTCCTACGAGGAAATCATCAAACGCTTCAGCGCCGAGGGCTTCCGCATCGGGCCGCACAAGGCTTATCAAATTGCCCGCGATGCCTCCAGGACGCGGCTGCTCTTCTGCACAGGAATGGACGAATGCCTGGCGCGGGCCCTGTTGCTCAATCCGGTCCGGGATTTCCAGGCCGCGGTGGACGAGGCGTTGCCGCGACTGCGGCCCGGTGAGCGGATCGGCGTTCTCCCCCATGCCAACTCCACCATTCCTTACCTGATATAAAGCCAAGCCCATTTCCCAACCACCCGGCCCCCGCCCTCCGCGGAGGCCCAACCCGCAACCAGAAAGTGAGTTTTTATGAAACTATTCATCGACACAGCTGACATCGCCCAGATCAAGGAGACCTACTCGTGGGGCATCATTGATGGCGTCACCACGAATCCTTCCCATGTCGCAAAGACCGGCCGGCCTGCGGCCGCAGTCTATCGGGACATCTGTGCAATCGTCGACGGGCCAATCAGCCTCGAGACGCTGAGCCTCACCGCCCCGGAGATGATCGCCGAAGGGCGCGAGCTCGCCAAATTCCACCGCAACGTGGTCGTAAAAATTCCCATGACACGCGAAGGCATGAAGGCCGTGAAGGTCCTGGCCGCGGAGGGGATCAAGACCAATGTGACCGTGACCTTTTCACCGTTGCAGGCCCTGCTCGCCGCCAAATGCGGGGCAACCTACATCAGCCCCTTTGTGGGTCGGCTGGACAGCTTTGGCCACACCGGGATGGATTTGGTCCGGCAGATCAAACAGATTTACACGAACTACGGCTACAAGACGGAGATCATCGTCGCCGCCGTCCGGCATCCCCTGCATGTGCTGGAGGCCGCGCTGGCCGGGGCCGAGGTGGCCACAATGGGTTATGACGTCATGGTTCAACTCTATCACCACCCCCTGACCGACTTGGGCATCGAGACGTTCCTCAAGGATTGGAAGAAAGTTCCCCAGTCATGAAAACACTACCGCTGTATTTGGGAGGGAAATGGGCGACATCCACCACCACCCTCCAGGTCCACAATCCCGCCAACGGTCATGCCATCGGCGAAGTCTGCACCGTGGGCCGGCCCGTGGTGGCGCAAGCCCTCGCCGACGCGCACGCGGCACTGGCTGGCTGGCGCGCCTTGACGGGCAAGGAACGAGGCGACCGCCTCCGGGCGGTGGCTGATCACCTCGTGCGCCGCCGCGACGAGGTCGCTCGGACAATCACGCTGGAAAACGGCAAACCCCTGGCGCAAAGCCTCGGGGAAGTGGCCATGTCGGTCGACCACCTGCTGTGGTTTGCCGAAGAGGCCCGAAGGGCCTACGGCCGCATCGTCCCGGCCCAAGCGGCGGGTAAACGCCACCTCGTGGTGAAGACGCCCATCGGGGTTGTGGCCGCCATCAGTCCATGGAACTTTCCATTGGTGCTGGCGGTGCGCAAGATCGCGCCGGCGCTGGCCGCCGGCTGTCCGGTGGTATTAAAGCCGGCCAGCGCCACTCCGCTGTGCGCCCTCCTGTTCGCGGAATGTGTCGAAGCCGCCGGGTTGCCGGCCGGTGTCTTCCAGGTCGTGCTGGGCCGCGCGTCGGAAATCGCCGCTGAATTTCTGGAAAACCGGCTCTGCCGCAAGATCACCTTCACGGGTTCCACCGAGGTGGGGCAGCTGCTGATCCGAGGCGCGGCCCCGGACATCAAGCCCCTGTCACTCGAGCTTGGAGGGCACGCGCCGGTCCTCATCTTTGCCGATGCCGACCTGGACCAGGCAGTGGAAACGGCCATGATCGCGAAATTCAGAAATTCGGGCCAGTCCTGCATCGCGGCCAACCGGATCTACGTGCAGCGGCCGATCTATGAGGAATTTCTGGTGCGTTTCGCGCAGAAGGCCCGTGAGTTGAAGGTTGGCGACGGGTTGGAGGCCGGCGTAAATGTCGGTCCCGTGATCAACCAGGAGGGGCTCGACAAGGCGCTGGCGCATATCGCCGATGCCAAGGCGCGCGGCGCCCGTTGCCTGTGCGGGGGCCGGCGCATGGACCGGCCGGGATGGTTCCTGGAGCCGACCGTATTGGCGGACGTCCCGGAGGCGGCCGCCTGCATGAGCGAGGAAACGTTCGCCCCCGTGGCCGCGGTTTGCTCCTTCGAGACTGAAGAGGAGGCCGTCACGCGGGCCAACGCCTCGCCGTTTGGCCTGAGCGCCTATGCCTGCACGCGGGACCTCGGCCGGACCTTCCGGTTGATCGAGAGCCTGGAGGCAGGGACGATTGGGATCAACGACGGCGCCCCGTCGACGAGCCAGTGTCCCTTCGGCGGGACCAAACATAGCGGGTGGGGACGAGAACTAGGCAACGAAGGGCTGGACGCATTTCTCGAAACCAAACATGCTTCGCTCGTTCTGTGAGACGATCCGCATTTCAAACCACCCATCTGGCATCGGACATCCTCAAGCGGGTACGCGCTTGCGGGGGCATTTCACGCGTGGATTTGGCGCGGGACTTGGGCTTGGCTCCGTCCACGGCCGGCATCTATGTCGAACGACTCATCACCCGGGGATTCCTGCTTGAGACCGAGGAAACCACGGGTGACGCCGGCCGTCCCCCGCGAATCCTGCGGACGAATCCAGAGGGCGGAGAGTTCATCGGGGTCGATTTTGAAGCCCGGAACATCATGGCCGTGGCTGTGGATTTTTCCGACCGGCCGCTGCGGAATTCCCACAAGCTGATTGAGGCCGATGAGACCGTGGAGCAGGTCATCGCCAAGATTGCGGACGCGATCGAGGAAGTGCTGCCGGGGGCGAATCGGCGGAACCTGGCCATCGGGGTGGGCGTTCCCGGCATTGTTGATTCGGGCAAGGGCGTGGCGGTGCACTACAAGTACATTCGCAAATGGGACAATGTGCCGCTGGCCAAGATCCTGTCGGAGCGATTTGACGTCCCGGTGTTTTTGGAAAACAACGCCCGTTCCATGGCCTTGGCCGAGCTTTGGTTTGGCCAGGGCAAGGGACACGATGACTTTCTCTGCATCGGAATCCGGAGCGGCATCGGGGCTGGCATGGTCCTGAATGGCCGCGTTTATTCCGGCGCCCACCATGCGGCGGGGGAATTGGGGCGCTGGCGCTATCTGGCTATGTCCGCCCCCGCGGCACCTTGGTTTGCGCCGATGACGGGCGATGGCGACGCGGACGGACCGGAGTTGGAGGAAATCGCCTCGGTCCGGGCGGTGCAGCGCGCGCTGCAAAATGCCGTGGCGAAGGGGAAAAAGACGGTGCTGGCTGGCAGCAAGTCGCATATTTCGGTGACGGACATCGTCAACGCCTGCCAACAACGGGATGCATTAACGATTCGGGTGGTCAGCGAGTCCGCAGGGGCGCTCGGCTGGGCCATCGGTCAGCTTTCCCTCGCCGTGGATCCGGGCAAGATCGTCCTGGCGGGACCGCTGACCGCGTTGGGCGAGGTTTTCCTCCAGCCGCTGCGCGCCCGGGTCGATCGATTGCTGCGCCTCTCCGGCTCGCGTTCACCCGAAATCGTGAATTCCACGATGGGTGAGTACAGTGGCGCGCTGGGCGCCGCAGCGCTGGCGTTGCACGAGTGGAAACCGGTACTGGGTGGGCGTGGGCGCGAGTCGGAAGCGGAAGGCCCGCCAACTCCCAAGGGGCGCAAGACCCGGGACGCGAAGGGCAAACCAAGTGGGAAGCTGACCTGACCAGGCGGCGGGTTGCCGGCGGCACGCGCGATCAATCGGGAACGGCTTACTTTGCCCCTTTCCTTTGCGCGGATGGGTGATGACTGGCCGGATCGCTGAACACGTAGCCGCGGGCGAGGGCGGTGTAGTCTGCAATCTGCCGGGCCTGCCACGCTTGATCGCGCCCGAGTTCGGCTGCGGCCAGCCGCGCGACGAGCGGCGCGGTCTCGATCGACGCACGGGCATTGAGGATCAAGGCCCGGGTGCGCCGCACCAGCACGTCCTCCACCGTCCGTGCCATCTCGTTCCGCAGCTGCCAGACGACTTCACCTTGTTGGTAGGGCAGGTCCGGGTGCAGCTTTTGCTCCAATCCGGGAGTGGCTTTGATCAGTTCCGACACGCGCACGGCGTCGGAGCCATAGGGAGCAAGGTTCTTTTCGGAGATTTCAGCCTGGGTCCACCCATGCACGTGCATGTTCTCGGTGTGACAGCGGGTGCTCTCCAGCCCAGCGACCGTTTCGGCCTGGTCGATCACATCCTCGGCCATCTTCCGGTAAGTCGTCCACTTTCCACCCGTGATCGTGATCAGGCCGCTTTGGCTGATGAGGATCGTGTGATCGCGCGACAGCGCGGCGGTATTGCTGCCTTCGCCGGACTTCACCAGCGGACGTAGGCCCGCAAAGATGCTGAGCACATCACTGTCCGATGGATCCATGGCCAGGTAGCGACGGGCATGGGACATCACAAATTCCCGCTCCTCGTCCAGCGCGCGGGGTTCGACCGAAGCTTCTGCCATCGGGGTATCCGTCGTGCCGACGACGACGCAGTCGTGCCATGGCACCGCAAACAACACCCGCCCGTCGGCCGTCTTCGGCACCATGATCGCGGTGGTGCCAGGAAGGAAACGCTTGGGTAGCACAAGGTGAATTCCCTGGCTGACCGAGATCAGTTGCCGCCCGGCCGGCTCGTCCAGCTGGCGCAGATTATCGACAAACACGCCGGTCGCGTTGACCACCGCCCGGGCCCGAATGGTGAATTCCTCGCCGGACTCCTCGTCCCGGACCAAGACTCCGGCAACGATGTTGCTCTCCTTGAGAAGGCCGACGCAGCGGCAGTAGTTCAGCATCGCGGCGCCGAGATCGTCGGCGGTTTGGGCGAGGTTGATCGCGAGTCGCGCGTCATCGAACTGGCCGTCGTGATAGACGACGCCACCCGTGAGATTCTCGGTCTCGACGGTCGGGATGAGCTCGAGCGTCTCGGCCAGGCTCAGATTGCGCGACGGTTTGAGCCCGAGCCGGCCGGCCAGCTGGTCGTAGACCTTCATGCCGACGCCGTAGAACGGACCCTCCCACCATTTGTAGCTGGGAATGACGAAAGCGAGGTCATGGACGAGATGCGGGGCGTTTTGCGCGAGCCGGCCCCGTTCGCGCAGCGCCTCGAGCACCAGCGAAATATTGCCTTGGCGCAGGTAGCGCACGCCGCCGTGAACGAGCTTCGTCGAACGGCTGGAAGTCCCCTGGGCGAAATCCTGTTGTTCAATCAGCGCGACCCGGTGGCCCCGCGCGGCCGCGTCAACCGCCGCCCCCAGGCCGGTGGCGCCGCCACCCACGATGAGGATGTCAAAGGGCTCGGTGGCCGAGCGGATACGGTCAAGGGCAGTGGTCCGGTTCATGGTAGAGGTTTAAGATGGGTTGGCCGGTTTTGGCGGGAAGTGGCGGGAGGCCTTGGGCGCGGGGTGGTTTGATTTGGCGGTTATTCGCCCGGGCGGGCCCAATCGCGCGCGCGCTCGAGCGCCCGGCGCCAGGTGGCCAAGCGGGCGGCGCGCTCCGACGCGGTGATGGCCGGCTCGAACCGGCGGGCGGCGCGCCACTGCTGGGAAATCTCATTCTGATCCGACCAGAAACCGACTCCGAGCCCGGCGAGGTAGGCCACACCCAGCGCGGTGGTTTCGGTTACCTGCGGTCGGACCACGGGTTTGCCCAGGAGATCGGCCTGGATTTGCATCAACAAATCAGAACGGGACGCCCCGCCATCGACGCGCAACTCGCTCACGGCAAAGCCCGCGTCCGACTCCATCGCCCCCAACACATCGACCGTCTGCAGTGCGATGGCATCCAGCGCCGCCCGCGCGATGTGCGCGCGGGTCGTGCCCCGGGTCATGCCCAGCAAGCTGCCGCGGGCGTAGGGATCCCAGTGCGGCGCCCCCAGACCGGTGAACGCCGGCACCAGGATCACGCCCTCGCTGCTGGCGCACCCCGCCGCGAGCGTTTCGATTTCCCCGGCGGAGGCGATGAAGCCGAGGCCGTCGCGCAACCATTGGATGATCGCGCCGCCCATGAAGACGGAGCCTTCCAGCGCGTAGGTCGTCGCGCCCCCGAGTTGCCAGCCGACGGTGGACAGCAGGCGGTTATGGGACGCGATCGGTCGCGCGCCCGTGTTCATCAGAAGAAACAGACCGGTGCCGTAGGTGTTTTTTGCCATTCCCGTCTGCAGGCAGGCCTGCCCGAAGGTCGCGGCCTGCTGGTCGCCGGCGATGCCGCTGATCGGCACACTCGTGCCGAACCAGGCAGGATCGGTTTTGGCCACGACCCCGCTCGACGGCACGATTTCCGGCAGTACGGCTCGCGGGATCCCGAACAGGCTGAGCAGCTCGTCGTCCCACGCCAGCGTGTGGATGTTCATCAGCGACGTGCGGGAGGCGTTCGAGACATCCGTCACGTGCCGGCGGCCGCTGCTCAACTGCCAGACCAGCCAGCTGTCGATCGTGCCGAATGCGAGTTCGCCGTGTTCGGCGCGAAGGCGGGCTCCCGGCACGTGATCGAGCAGCCACGCGAGCTTCGTCGCCGAGAAATAGGGGTCAATCAGGAGGCCGGTCTTGTCTTGAATCCGCGGGCCAAATCCCTTGGCCGTCAGTTCTCCGCACGCTTCGGCCGTGCGACGATCCTGCCACACGAGGGCCGGGTGGACCGGAGCGCCGGTCGACCGCTCCCACAGCACCGCAGTTTCACGCTGGTTGGTGATTCCGATGGCAGCCACCTCGGCGATGTTGGCCTGGGCTTGACGGATCACCGCATGGGCTACGGCCAGCTGCGACTGCCAGATCTCGCCCGGATCGTGCTCCACCCAGCCGGGATGGGGAAAATGCTGGGCGTGCTCATGCTGCGCCATCGCCACCGGCGTGCCCTCGCGGTCGAACAGGACCGCGCGGGAACTGGTGGTCCCCTGGTCCAAGGCGAGAATGTAGCGCTTGGCCTTCATGTGCGGTGGATCCTCATGGTTGGATCAAGCTTTCGCCAAGGCGAGTAATTGGGCCTGCATCGCGCAGCCCTGGCGCACGAACACGGGTGGTTGACCCAAGGGCGCCGCCACCGTCACGCGTGCACCGCCGTCGAATTCCCTCCCGGTCCACAAATGGATCCAGCGGGCCCCCGCCGGGAGGTAGGGCTCCCAGGAGTCGCGTCCCGCAGCGTGCACCGGCGCGACGAGCAAGTCGGCGCCGTAAAGGTATTCGTCCTGAATCGTGTAGGCCTGTGGGTCGTCCTCGAAATGCAGGAAGAGCGGACGCTGCAGAGGCAAACCTTGGGTGGCCGCCTGTTCCGCGAGCTTCCGGACATATGGGACCAGGGCGATGTAGATGCGCGTCATTCGCGCGAAATGCGCCAGTACGCCGTCGTCCTGCCAGAACTGAAAATTTTCGTCGGGCCGGTTGCCCTCGTGAGTGCGCATGACCGGCGTGAAGGCGGCCATTTCGGCCCAGCGCTGAAAAAGTTCCGGGGTGCGCCGGTTTCCGAACAGGCTCGTGTAGCCGCCAATGTCGCTGTGATGGTATGCATTGCCAAGCAAACCCGACGAAAGCGCGCCGCAGATGACCGTCTGAAGCCCATCGTGGCGGGTGAAGTCCACGGACTGGTCGCCCGCCCAAAGGAGCGGGCAATGCGCTTGGATGCCGGTGTACCCGGCGCGCATGAAAAAGAGCACGTCGCCCTTTCGACCGGCTTCTGCGACCGCGTCGGCGTTGACCTTGGCCCACATCGTGGGCCAGGCGTTATGCATTAACATGGGGTCGGCGCCGCTTGCGAGTTTGACATCGGTCGGCAGGTATTCGCCGAAATCGGCCATCCAGCCATCCAGACCGGCGTCAATCATCTCCTGCCGGATGACCCGGCGCCCATACCACCGGGCGGCCTCGGGGTTGGTGAAATCGACCACGCCGCAGCCGAATTCGCCAAAATCCACGATGTACTCACCGCCGCTTGCGTCGGTGGCCAAATAGCCTGCCGCCTGCGCCTCCTTGTAGATCACGCCGTCGCTGCACAGATAGGGCGTTGCGTAGCCAAGAAAACGGACACCGCGCGCATTGAGCGAGGCAACCCAGGTGCGCGCGTTCGGGTAGCGCCGTTCATTCCAGTGCCAGTCCCAAAACAGGCGATTGCCAAAGGAAGTCTTGCGGAGGCCCACCCAGTCCTCGCACCAAAGCGCGGAGACTTTGACGCCGTGTTCGCGGCTGAGCGCCAGGATGCGTTCCGCATGTTCGGGACCGTTTTTCAGCCCGAGGATCGCCCCCTTGAACACCCAATCGGGAAGAGCAGGCTGCCGGCCAAACCGATTGGAAATGCGCTCGATCAGGCCGATGAAACTCTTGGCCGTGAACAATTCGATCCGAGCGGGCACCGCCCAGAACTGGAGCTCGTGGAAATGCGGGTGGCGAAAATCAAAGTCGGCATACGCCGTCGTCTCGGCATGCAGGCAATAGCGGTGGGAGGAAACGAAGGTCGGCTGCGGGTAGTTGGTTGTGTAATAGTCGCCACCGGCTTTCCCGGTCGTGTCCGCCTGCCATGTGAGGTAGGTGGTTTTATCGCGACCAACGCCCGGTTCTGAAGTCCACAGCGGGAAGTGTCGGCCGCGCAGATCGAAATAGGACATCTGTTCCCCGCCTCCCCACACGTGCTCATCGGGTTGTGCCATGACCCGCCACCACAAACGGTTGATGGACCCTGCCGCTTGGGAAAATTCGATGACTGCCCCCGAGGCGTCGGCCCGCACGGTAAGGACCAGTTCCGCCTCCACGTGTGCGGTTCGGGCCAGCGACACGCGCACCCCGCCTGCAGTCACCTCAACCCGGGCGTGCCGCAACGGCACCCGTTCCTCCACGTAGTCGGCAAATTCAAAGTTCCCATGGTGCATCTTGACCGACGCAATCCCGGACCCGACGAAACAGCACGGGGTGCTGGGAGTATGCTCGATGAGCGACCGTCCTTCATGGCGCAGAGCCCAAGTTGCCTGGTCAAAAACAAATTCCATGGCGGTCTAGTTTGGTGGGGCCGGACTGGGAGAGGGCGGGCGGGAGAGACCTTGGGAAAAATTGGAGGGACCACGCAAATCTTGCATCGAGCTTGGCTCGACGCGAATCCGCAGAGTGGAAGGGTAAGGCATCGGTAGACCGCCGTAACGTTAAGGCCGGGAGAATAATTCGCTTTCAAAAGATCGATAGGGCTGGGGCCTGTCAATTGCCGATTAGGCGTGATGCCAGGGAAACGCGGGGCTCTCGCGTTTGCCGCCGCTCCCGGGCGGCCCGTGGGAAGGGCCGCTCTTGTTTTCCATAAATTTGCCTTGTGCTTTTATGACAACCGGGTCACAGATAGTTAATTCGAAAGCGAAAGAAACGTTTTCACCCTAACCCCACCCAACAAACATGAACAGCTCGATTGCCCGTTCCGGGAATAGCGTTGTCTCAGTCTGCCGAGCCAATGGAGGTAAACTCTGCCTCCTTGTCTCTCTCGCGGCGCTTACCGTGGTGCCGGCGTTCGCCCAGGACCCCAGCACTGCCGCCTCAGAGGCGACTTCCGATGAAATTGTTCGCCTTCCGAAGGTGAGCGTCAGCGCGACACTGCGCGAAGAGCCGGTTTTGTCTGTGCCGATCGCGATCTCCGTGCTGACCGGCGACCAAATGATGAAGGTCAATCTCCGGGACCTGAGCGACATCACGGGGCAAATGCCGTCGCTCACGTTTCGCGCGGGTGCGTCCAACAAAGACACCTCGCTGCTGATTCGCGGTGTCGGCACGATCACCACTTCACCCGGCGTCGAGCCCGACGTCTCGACGGTGATTGACGGCGTGGTCTTGGCCCGCCCGGGACAATCCACCATGGATCTGATGGATATCGATCACATTGAGGTCCTGCGCGGTCCCCAGGGCACCCTGTTCGGAAAGAATTCCTCGGTCGGCGCCATCAACATTGTCTCGAAGGATCCTTCGCCGAATACCCACAGTTTCTTCAACCTCGGCTATTTTGGCGGGGGCGGGGAGAAGGCGATTCGTGCCGGTGTGTCGGGTTCCCTCGTGCCCAACAAGCTGTTGGGATCGGTTGCGTTCAATTATGACAAGTATGACGGCAATGTGGACAACCTCTTCCTCAATAAAAAGGTGAATGGCTTCCGCAACTGGGGCACGCGCGCAAAATTCGTGTATACGCCCAGCACCAGCTTCAAGGCGACGGTCATTCTCCACTTTATCAATTCCTACTCCACGCAGCCGAACGAAGGCCCGTTTGTTCGGCCGTTCAACACCTCGTTCCCTGCACTCGTGACGACGCCGGCCTCGGCGGGCACGCTGGCCGCAATCCAGCCGGTGGTGCCGACGGAAAACAACCTGCAGACCAACAGCGGCCTGCTGGGCCGCATCCAAGACTACAACGACGGCGTTGCGGCCAATCTCGAATGGTCGGTGGGCGATTATAAGGTGACCTCGATCACGGCGTACCAAAATTGGTACAACAACCAGTTTGAGGACACCGGTGTCGTCGCCGCGCCAGCCGTGGGTTTTACCGTCTCCTGGGACAATGGTCACCTCTGGTTTGACCAGTATTCCGAGGAGTTGCGCCTTACTTCACCCACGGGAAAGTTCTTCACCTTTGTGACTGGCCTCTATTGGCAGAAGGCCATCGACACGGAGACGTATCGGCGGGACATCATCCAGGAACCTTCACTGGGCAGCCTGGTTCCTAATTATGGTGAGGCGCACTACGGCTCTGCCGGGTCCAATTATTCGATCTATGGTGAGGGCACCTGGAATATTTCGAAGACATTCCGGGTGATAACCGGGCTGCGGCTGACGCGGGACGACCTTCATTTCTATCATTCGCGTATCGCCTCGTCGGCGGTCGCGGTGCCGGGCATTCAGCCCGCGTTGGCACCCCATGACGGCACGACGAGTTCGAACGGAGTCTCTGGCCGAGGCGGGCTGCAATACGATCTGAACAAGGACACCATGCTGTTTGCGACCTATTCAAAGGGTTACAAGGGGCCAGCCTACAACGTGTTCTTCAACCAGACTGCCCTCCAAGTGCTCCCCTTGGATCCTGAAACCTCCGACGATTACGAACTCGGAGTCAAAACGCTGACTTGGAACGGCCGCCTGCAGTTCACCGCCACGGTGTTTAACACCACCTACCATAACTATCAGGCCAATGAGCCCACCACTGTTCTTGGCACGCCGGTCACCAATCTGATCAATGCCGGGCAGGTTTCATCCAAGGGAATTGAGGCGGATTTGCGGGTCCGCTTGACCAAGCAACTGACGTTCTCCTTCACCGCTGCCCGGATCGATGCCGTCATCGATAACTTCAACAAGATCGTGAGCACGATCAACTACAATGGGCAACCGCTGCCCTTTGCGCCGAAGTTCAAGGAGGACACAATGTTGGAATACCATACTCCGCTCACCAACAAACTCGACCTCAGCATGTCGACGGATTATGCGTATCAAACCCGGCAGCAATACCAGATCACCCAAACGCCGGACACCATCCAACAGGCCTATGGAATTTGGAACGCATCGATCGGGCTATCGAAGCCGTCCGACGGCTGGCGGGTGGCCGTCATTGGCAAGAACCTGACCAATACCCACTATGCAACGCTCCTTACAGAAGCGGGTGGCATGGTCTGGCGGACAGTTCCGCGGGACAACAGCACGTTTTTTGGAGTTACGGTCCACAAGGACTTCTAAGTCCAACGATCTGCTTGGCGTCGAGTCCGCCTCGCCCGGAAGCCATTCCAGGCGAGGCGGATTACCTTTACGCCCGAGCAACCGCGACAGGTTGAGCGAATAGGTTGCCACTCTGGATGATCACCAAGTCCAATTGATCGAAATGATGATGCCGCGGGCTTCGCGCCAAACCCATTGGCCGGCGACCGCGAGGCAGACAGCACCCCGTTAGCTAATATCGCCGATGCATGCCGCCCCCCACTCGGAGAAGGACCATGACCGGTCCCCAGAACGGCTGCGCTGGTATCATGGGGTTTCGCACGCCCAATGGCTGGTGCTCGTGATCGCCTGCGCCACGTGGATCTTTGACTCGTACGACGCGCAAATTTTCAACGTCACGCGCACTGATATTCTCGCTGATGTCCTGCATCTTCGCGCGGGCGATGCGGCCATCAAGTTTTGGGGCGAGATGTTCCTGGGCATCTATCTCATCGGTGGGGCGATTGGCGGGAGCTATTTTGGATCGCTGGCGGACCGGATCGGCCGACGGCCGACGATGATCATCACCATCCTGATCTACACGACCTTTTCCGGTCTCACCTGCCTGGCGCAGACGGGCTGGCAGGTGGCGGCGCTCCGGTTTGTGGTGGCGATGGGCACGGCGGGAGCATGGGCCGTGGGCGCCTCATTCGTGGCCGAGGTTTTCTCTGCCCGGTCCCGCGCCCAGGCGGGCGCGCTCTTTCACTCGACCAGCAATATCGGCACGGCACTGGCGTCACTGGTCGGCATGGCGGTGGGGACCAACTGGCGCCTCGCCTATTTGCTGGGAGTGCTTCCGGTTGCGATGGTTTTCTGGGTGCGGGCGTGCGTGCAGGAATCGCCGAGTTGGAAAGAACAGGCGGACAAGGCGGGAAGTCAGCCGCGGGGCAATTTCAAGGACCTGCTGCTGGTGCGCCCTTGGGCGCCGCGGGCCCTCTTGGGCATGTGCCTCGCGGCAGTCGGCATCGGCACCTATTGGTGCATAACGGTCGGGGGTCAGGATCTGGTGCAGGATTTTCTCGTTCGTCATGGCGTCGACGCGGCCGCGGCGCGGCCGCGGGCCCAGTTCGCCTATGGCTTTTTGATCAACGGAGGGGGCTTTTTGGGCGCGATTGCCTTCGGCCCGCTGGCCCATTGGCTCGGACGGCGGCGGGCATTTGGCGCCGTGATGCTGGGGGGGATGTTCATCGTACCCGTGACTTGGTATCTACCCCAGGCGTACGGCCAGTTGCTCTGCCTGCTGCCGTTTTATGGTTTTCTGACCTTTGGATTTCATGCGGGATTTGCCTTTTATTTTCCTGAACTGTTTCCGACCCACCTCCGCGGTACGGGCACGGGATTTTGCTTCAATGGCGGACGCCTGCTGGCGGCGGTGTTCCTGGGTTTCTCCGGCTGGCTAAAGTCCCGGCCCAACCTCGACCTTCGGGAAGCGGTGTGCATCTTGGCATTGCTCTATCTGGTCGGCTTGGTCTGCCTGTGGTTCCTGCCCGAAACCAAAGGCGAGAAGCTTGCCGAGATGACTTGAACGCAAGTGCCGCCGACACTGACTCCGGCCCTTTCCGTGGGCGCCGATGCTCATCTAGTTGCCTTGCCCATGCTGGCATGAGGTCAGCTCAGCGCATCCCGGCGGTCTTGAAAATCAATCGCCGCTGGAACCAGATACTATCCGCCGTATAGACGATCAGGCCCCCCCAGATCAGGGCATAGCATTGAAAGCGCCCGAAATCGAAAGGCTCCCGGTAAATCAGCAACCCGACGAGGAATTGCACGGTCGGTGCTATGTATTGCAGCAGCCCCAGCGTGGTCAGTCGGACCCGACGCACACCGTAGGCGAACAGAAGCAGGGGGATGGCAGTGATGACCCCCGCGCTCAACACATAGGCCTTCACCAAAGGGGTGACATGGCTCAGCGCGCCTTCTCCGGTGTGGACCCGCCAGAGCAGGAACACCGCGGCCAGCGGGGCCACGGTGAGGGTTTCCGCCGTCAGTCCGGCAATTGGCCCCAAAGAAGATCTTTTTTTTAAAAAACCATAGGTGGTCCAGGTGGCTGCCAGGGACAGGGCAATCCACGGAGGATGGCCGACGCCAGCCAGCAGCAGGGCCACGCCGAGCGCGGCCAGGGCTATGGCCGTCCACTGCAGCGGGCGGAGGCGCTCGTGCAGCAGGAGGAAGCCCAAGGCGACATTGCCGAGCGGGATTAGAAAGTTACCCAGGCTAGATTCAATGATGTAGCCCGCATTGACCGCCCAGACGTAGATCGTCCAATTGCACACCAGCAGGAGGCCACTCAGGCCAGAGAACGCAATCGGCCGGAGGCCGGCGAAAGCAGGGCGCAGTGCGCCCAAGTCCCTTCGTATGGCGAGTACCGCCAGTAGAAAGAGCAGTAACCAGAACGAACGGTGGGCGATGAGTTCTAGCGGGGAAACGCCTTGGATTTGCTTCCAATAGATCGGGATGATGCCCCAAAGCAGAAAGGCCGCGGTCGCTGCCAGCGTGCCGCGAAGGTCAACGGAATGGTGAGCTTCGGAGGACAATGGGCGAGGCTGGATGCGGGCCGCCGCAACGTCAAACGGTCGCGTTTTCAATCATGTTGCACCAAGCAGAGCTCATCTCTCGCGATCTCCGCCGCCCGGGCGGCAAGGACTGTCGTCGACGGCGCACGAGGAAGTGATTCTACAGGTAATCCGTCCCGAAATGACGCTCGACCTGCTGACCCAGCGCCTCCGCCTCCCGCTCGTCATGGCAGTTGACCATGAGGTAAACGCCCTTCGATCCGATGGCGTCGAGCAGCGGCAGCACTTCCAGTGGATCCACGTCTATCACCTGCACCGACTTGCCGGCGGCGAGAATGCGACGGTAAAGCTCGTGCCAGCGCCGGTTCCCGCCCGGCTCAATTCCCGCCTGCGGCGTCCACTCGATCGCATCCAGAGACTCAATCGCGAGCAACAGATCCAAGTGTCCCAGGGCCTGCGTGCCATCCAGGTGATAGAGGGAATGGTCCAGCCAGTTGCATTGGGCGGTCAACGCTGGCACGACAAAACGCTGAAACATGTTCGGGGAAAACAGGGCGGAGGCGTCGCATTGCAACTTGGCGACTTTGCCAGGACCCCAGATTCTAAACGGTCCGAAGGATGAACTGCCGTCCGCCAGCTTGATCAGGTTGTAAATGCGTTCGTAGGCCGCGAACCAGGCCTCGTTGATTTCCCAGACGGATCGCTCAACCCAGGCGGGGCGCTCGAGCATGTCCAGAAGCAGCGTCTCCGCCCCGCGTAGCGACGCCAGGACGTCAACGTTTTCGATCAGGTCGGGGCAACCCACGAGATATTTTCCCCGCGCGGCATCGGCACAGCGGCCGACGATTTCCGTGGTCGTGTGCCACCAGGGGCTCTCCGGATCAAAGCGAAGGGCCGGGAGCTCTTCCACGACGGCTTCCGGTTCAATAACAGGCCGATACCAGATGGTGTCCTGCGCAAAGTCCGGTTCGGTCCCGAGGAGCAGCGCCAGAGAACCGGGTCCAAGGTTGGTGGTCGCAAGCGGCAGTATATCCAAGGGAAACGCGCAGCAGGACAGGCGATGGTGATTCTCCGCCGCCCGGAATTCGGCGTTGCAATAGCGGTCCCGGAGCGAAAAGGGCCGCACCGGCTTGGCCACGGCCTCATGTCTGCAATGCCCTGTGTTCAGGTCGCCGTACATGCCGATCAGCATGCCCTCCTGCCGCCACCAATTCACGAAGCGCCGCTTGGATGCCTCCCAATTGTCCTTCCAGGCCACTTCCTGCGCTTGGGTGCCTGGCTTCATTTTTCCCCTGTGATCCCCGTCGTGCCGGGGCCGACAACTTGGTTCGAGACGATATCCCGTGCGATCATGGCTCCACTCCGTTTGAGCTCAACCTTGGGCCGACGCCAGAAACGGCCCGAAATTTTCCGGGCGATCCTCCGCGCGGTTGTAAACGAGCTTGCCGCTTTGGAGGAACGGGACGGCAAGCGTCCGCGGCCGACCGTCTGGCCGGCATATCGGCTCGGCGCTGTACTGGGGCAGATAAACCCGCCGCATCCGATCGGTGGTGTTCGGCCCGCTGCGGTGCAGCACGCAGCTATCGAATGCCACGATGCTGCCGGCAGGCACGATCGCCGCGTCGCCCGGATCCCGTCCAGTATAGCCAATCAGGTCGTTTGATCCGGCTTCCTTTGTATGGTCCAGGATCTTGTCACGCGTGCCACCGCGCGAGTGGGGCAGCAGGTAAACCGTGCCGTTCGCCTCGTTCACGTCGTCCAGCGTGCACCAGCAGGTCAGATACGGTCGATGACGCGTCGCCGGGTCATTCCACTTCACATACCCGCTGTCCTGATGCCAGGAGAATTTCATTCCCTGCTCGGGTCCCTTGACGACCCACTGCTCGTGGAACAGGTATACGTCCGGCCCGAGCGCCGCCTCCGTCACCGCCGCCATGAGCGGGCTGAAGATGAACTGCCAAAGCCGGTTGCTCATTCGGTAGCGGTTGTTGATGAAGTAGCGCCGACCCCGATGGCTGAGGCCTTCCGTCTGCTTCCCCTGCGCGTCCATCAGGGCGTCGTAATAGCCGAGGAAATAGGAGCATTCCTCGCGCAAGATGGTCAAAACGTCGAGGGGGATGACCCCAGGCAGGATCATGTAGCCCTCGCGGCGAAAACGGGCGAGTTCAAGGTCGGGGACTGGTTTCATCGCGGGTAATATACTTCCTTCCCCTTTTGGGGGCTTCTCATTTTGCTCCCTTCTTGTTATCATTTCTTGTCGTATGCGATACCACCTCAACTTGCCCGTGGCTTGGGACGGAAACCTGTGGCGCAGCGGCTATCTCGGCCACGCCCGGCAGAAGCATCGGCACGCTGAGCTTGAATGGAACCTGGTGACGCGAGGGACGGGCACCTACCTTCTGGCGAATCGAAAGTACCGCATCATGCGCGGCGACCTGCTCTGGCTGTTTCCCGCCCAGGAGCACGTGCTGGTCGGCGAGACGCATGACTTTGAGATGTGGGTCGGCGTCTTGAAGCCTCATGCCATCCGGCGCGTGGCGACCGACCCCGAGGCTCGCACCCTGCGTCAGGCCGGGCCCATGGGCATTTGTTGCCGCCGCCTTACCCTCAGCATCCTCGCGCGACTTGAGGCTTTGTTTTCGGAAGTCGCCAGCACGCGGGATCAGCCCGGGTTGTTTAACGCGGGTCTGGCGTACGCGTTCTTGGCCACATGGCAGCAATTCGAACGGGCCGTGGACGTGCCGGTGGATGACGTCCACCCGGCCGTGGAACATGCCGCGCGCCTGATCCGCCACGACGCCAGCGACCTCGATCTGCATGAACTGGCTCGCAAATCCGGTCTGAGCGCATCGCGACTAAGTCGCCTGTTCAAGCGGCAGACCGGGGTCACGTGGGTCGACTTCCGGAATCGCGAGCGCATTCGGAATTTTCTGCACCTCTACGGCACCGGCCAGCGCCGGACCATGCTAGCCGCGGCATTGCAGGCCGGTTTCGGCAGCTACCCGCAATTCTATCGGGTCTTCCGGCACGTCCTGAGCCAAACCCCAAACGACTATCGTCGGAGAATGGGCACGGGCAGTGAACAGGCAGCAGAATGACGATCACCACCCATCCGATCAGATTACTCCCCGACCGAGAGGTCGGTTTCGCCCTGCCCCCGAGGTGTGAGGGCAACGCGCAGTTGCCGCGACAGGGTGTCGACGACCAGGGGATGCGTGCCGACCAAGTCTGTAACCCGACAATCAAGTCCGGGAAACTGGACTGCGGCCGCGCGAACAATCTGCCTCAGGTCACCCTCGGCTCCGGCATGGCGGCCCGGCGAGAGAAACAACGGAGCAATGATGACGGGCCCGCGATTGAATCCAGCGGTCGTTAGCAGTTCGGCAAGCAGCGGATGATGGCCGGTGAGCTCCGGTCCCTCGGATGATTCGATCGAGGCCGCCGCGACGGGGCCGACAAGCGGGTGCAGCCGCTCCCGCACCTCGGAGGTAACCATGTGGCGCAGGGCGGCGGACGCGGACGACGGTCCGCCGTGGTCGACAACGATGACGGATGCGCGCTCGAGCTTTCGTTCGGTGATGACCTGACGGACGTAATCCGAGACGATTAGGCCCAATACGTCGGTCAGACCTGGAGTGAAGCTGAACTCAAAGCCGCCGGCGTCGATGGCGAGTTGGTCGAGTTCCGCGCGCAGGGTGGAACTGATCGCGCCTTGGTTGCTAATGAGGAAAGGAGCGAACAAGAATTTCCGGCGCCCGGCCGCAAGTTGGGCGCGCACCCAAGGCTCGAGGATCCACACAGGGGCATTCCCGGGCGCCGCGGTCGGAAGGCTCGCGAACTTGCTCCACGAGACGGGCGTCACTTCAACGCCGACGTTCTCCGAGAGGGCTGACGCTAACGCGCGTACGTGGCGCTTTGCCGCGGGCTCGCGCGAACCGTGGTCGAGCAGCGCAATCGCCGGGACGGCAGTGCGGTTGCAGGCCAAGTCTGATTCTCGAGGCAACATCGTCGATGGCACGAAGGCAGGGTGGATGGCTTTAGGTTGATGAGCCGGGCTCCGGCTCATTTCCAGCACGCAGGGCTTCGAAGCATTGAAGCAGTTTGGGCGTGCGAGCTACTCTCAAGTTCGCAGACGCGGCGGCTTGGGGGCCTGGAGCACCGACAAGGTGATCGGATGCTGTCGCGAGATACCGCATTAATGTCGTGCGGCCGCGCCCTCCTGTTTGCGGCTAGGTTCCCGTACTTGACGCTGGGTTGGCAATTTTCCGGGTCCGCACAAATCTCCGGTCGCTCTCGACCACGGCGCAGTTGCGTTTCCTGCTCTGCTGATGTCCTCGCGGGCCCGTTGATGTCTGATCATGCCCCGCAGCGAGAAAGGAAAAGTGGTAATGCCGATTACTAATGGGGAGTCCAAAGTTCTTCATAGAGCTAGTCTTGCGTAAGCGCACCGCGTGGATGCTGCCGTAATATCCTGATTATTAAGGTCATTATATAATCGCATTCCGCTGCCGCACGACGGCGCGAAGCAGGAGGCGATCATGCGCCCAGGTAATCGCAGGGTCCACGAACCGGGAGAGGTCAATAGAGGTTGTTTCGAATGCGAAAATATGCTTCGTGATGGCCTCGCCGCGCGACGCGGCACGACGACATCGGCCGGACCGATCCGGCGCCTCTCCATGACCGAAACCAAGACCCACGATGGAAAAGATTAAACTCTCCTGCGCGAAATGCGGTTTTGTGATCGAGGAATACACGGCCGAGGAGCTGGCCACTGTTCCCCGGAAAGCGAAGCGCTACCAATACCTGAAGAACAAATCGAGCATCTGCCCGTCCTGCCTGGCGTCGGGGCGGCTTCAGGACGTTCGCGTAAACGAAGAAGGCGGGCCGGCGGTCGCCGCAGGGGCGGCCGCCCCGGCCAGTTCCACGGCTGCGCCGGTGGGGCACGAGGAACACGCGGAGTCGCCGACGCCGATGATGGATGCGATTTCACAAGGGCGTTTTCCGAGCCATGCAACGGAACTGAAGAAGACCAAGTACCCGGTCCAGATGTACGAGCAGGCCCTGCAGCAGCGCCGGACGCAATGGGGCTATGGCGGCTATGTTTCATTGCCCGGGGTTGCTTCCGGGGTGCTCGTCCGGGCGTCGGCCCGGCCGGAGATCACCAAGGGTTCGAATTTTGTGCGGATCATGGACCCGTGCGGAAACTTTTTCAGCACCGCCTCCATGCGGGGGCTATGCGATATTGCGGACAAGTATGCTTACGGACTGCTGCACCTGCTCAGTACCGGGGGAGACTTGGAGCTGCTCGGCATCCCGACCGAGAACCTGAAGCCGGCGGTCGAGGAAATCACGAGCCTCGGTTTTGACATTGGGTCGACCGGCGACGACTATCGGACGAGCGAGGAGTGCATCGGGCCGGCCAAGTGCGACCTGACGCTCTACGATACGCTGGGACTGCGGGCCGCCTGGTACAAACGCTTCCTGGACGACGTCCAGTACCCGCGCTTCCCGCACAAGATCAAATGCAAGTTTGCCGGCTGCCCGAACGACTGCGTGCGCGGTTGCCAGAAGGCGGACATCTTTCTCTGTGGCGTCTACCGGGATGCGCCCAAGGTCGACCAGCAGAAGGTCGCGAAATGGGTCGAGGCCGGCGGCGACATCACGACGGTGTGCTCGCGCTGCCCGGGCCAGGCCATGCAATGGGAGGCCGGGAAGGGGCTGCGCGTTGATGAGGACAGCTGCATGCATTGCATGTACTGCAGCAACAAGGTCCCGGGCGTCAGACCCGGTGGCGACCGCGGCGTGGCCGTCCTCGTCGGCGGGAAACTGCGCGGCAAGTTCGGCCCGATGCTTTCGCGCGTGCTGGTTCCCTTCATCAAGGCGGAGGGCCCGGATTACAAAGAGGTCTTCGACTGCATCGAGAAATTCACCGAGGTGTACGACGCGAATGCCCGCAAGAAGGAGCGCGTGGGGGACTTCATCCTGCGCATCGGCATCGATGAATTCTACAAGCTGGCGGGAGTCGAACCTTCGCCCCAGCTGCTGAAGCAACCGCGCACCAATTTCTTCTGCCATTGGGAGCCCGCGGAAGTGAAGGACGAGCGCAGGCACTGAACAACCCATCCCACGAAAGGACCATCCCATGCCAGGAATCGGAATTCCCTCCCTCGAAGCGAGCCTCCCGCCCATCGTGAAGCGGAACTATGGCAAATGGACCTCGCACGAGCACATCCGCCCCGGCGTCATCAAGCATGACGCCGAATCGGGCGAGGCGTGTTACACGGTGCGGGCGGCCATGCCGCCCAACGCGCGCGTCAGCACCCCGACCATGCGGCTGCTGTGCGACCTGGCCGATGATTTTTCCGAAGGCTTTTTCCGCGTCACACAGCGCAATTCGATCGAGTTCGTCGGCGTCCCGGTCGGGCGCATCGAGGAGCTGATCGCCAGCCTGGCCGGTCATGGCTTCCCGGTCGGTGGCACCAACCGGTCGCTGCACAACATGACGTGCTGCACGGGCTATATGCACTGCCATCTGGCCGCGACCGATCCGGCGGCCATCGTCAAGGCGGTCTCGGAAATGCTGAGCAAGGAGTATGAAACCGACTGCCTCCCGGCCAAGTTGAAGATCTCGGGTTCCGGCTGCATCAACAACTGCGGCGAAGGCTCCTGCGCCGACATCGGCATCGTCGGCGTGCACCGCGACCTTCCGCCGATCAACGCGGAGAAGCTCAAGGGCTGCGAGCTACCGCTGGTCATCTCGGTCTGTCCCGTCGGCGCGATCCGGCCCAAGGGCCCAGGCATGGTCGAGATCGACCCCAAAAAGTGCATCCATTGCCCCGCTTGCTCGGTGGCTTGCGCGGCCTTCGCTCCGATCGGCAGCGCCAACGGCGACGGCGTGGCGATTGTGGTTGGCGGCAAATCCGGCAATACCGGTGACGGTCCGGCCCTCGCCAAGATGGTCGTGCCCTATCTCCCCAACAATCCCCCGTACTGGCCCGAGGTGACAGAGACCGTGCGGAAGATCGTGGATGCCTGGGTGGCGAACGCCCACCGCGACGAGCGGGTGGGCGAATGGATCAACCGCATCGGATGGGAGAAATTTTTCCGCCGCACCGGGCTGCCGATGTCGTTCAAGCTGGTCGACGGCTATGACGCCCGGTCGCTCGAGTATGCCCGCACCAACGTGCGGTTCCGCTGGTAGCCACGACTCCCGCCCCGCGACACGCCCAACTTCAACCCAGATCCATCCATCACCATGCCGACCATCACGCTAGGCAATGAACTCTTCGAGGTAGACGAGGACGGCTTCATCCAAGATCCCAGCCGCTGGAGCGAAGCCGTCGCGACCGGCCTCGCCAGCGAGGAGGGCATCAGCGAACTGACCGAGGATCACTGGAAAGTGATCCGCTTCCTGCACGACTATTACTCGCAGTTTGGCAGCGCGCCGATGGTCCGAAAGCTTTGCAGGGAGACGGGTTTCGACCTGAAGACGATCTACCGGCTGTTTCCGACCGGCCCGGCCAAAGGCGCATGCAAGCTGGCCGGACTCCCCAAACCGACGGGCTGCGTATGACGCCCGGGATCGCGCTTCTCCTTTGTCGCGGGGGCGGAGGCGGTGGCGCCGCCATTTCCTTGAGCGGTCGTCGCCTCGCAACCCATAGAAAAATCCAGACTCCCCATGTACATCATCACGATCGATGAGGCCAAGTGCACGAACTGCACCGAATGCGTGAAGATCTGCCCTTCCGAGGTGTACAAGCTCGAGAACGGGAAGGTCGTCGTCGGCAGCAGCGACGATTGCAGCAAGTGCGAGAGCTGCCTGTCGGTGTGCGCGCCCATGGCAATTACCGTCGTTGAAATGTAGCCGCCGGTGATTACCCCATGCCTGAGATTAAGCCACCGGCGCTGGGTCAGGACTCACCGGTTTCATCCTCGGCTGGGAGGGGCGGAGGCGCAAAGGCCATGTTGCCGCTGGTGGCGGTCGCGGCCCTGGCCTTGATGGCGTGGACCGGTGCTGGGTGGCCCCGGCTGGAGCCGTTTTATGGCGTGATTCTCCCCTACGGCGCCCTGCTGGCGTTCCTGGTAGGCATGTCCTGGCGCGTGCTCTCTTGGACGAGGTCGCCGGTTCCCTTCAACATCACGACCACCTGCGGGCAGCAGTATTCCCTCCCGTGGATCCGTTCCAGCCGCCTCGAAAATCCACATACCCGTTGGGGCGCGGCCGGGCGGGTCGTGCTTGAGATGCTACTGTTCCGCAGCCTGCTGCGCAATGTGCAGCATGAATGGGTCGAAAGCGGACGCGAGGGGGCCGCGCCCAAGCTGGTTTTCAAATCCAGCCCGGGCCTGTGGCTGGCGGCGCTGGTTTTCCATTATTCCATGCTGCTGGTCTTGCTGCACCACGCCCGTTTTTTCCTTGAGCCGGTGCTGGGCTGGGTGCGGGGTCTCGATCGGCTGGATGCGTTTTTCCAACTCGGTTCGGCGGCGTGCTACGTCAGCGGCCTCACGCTGATCCTGGCCCTGCTCTACCTGTTGGCGCGCCGCTGGTGGCTGCCATGGCTGCGCTACCTATCCCTGCCGGCGGACTATTTTCCCCTCTATCTCCTGCTCGGGGTCGCCTTGACAGGCGGCATGATGCACTACTCGACGCGGGCCAATGTTCCAGCGGCCAAGGATTTTTGCCTGGGCCTGGCCCGGCTGCGTCCCGCTGGCTTGTCAGGCCTCGGGCCGCTCTTCCACGTTCATCTGACGCTGGCCTGCCTACTGTTGGCCTATGTGCCCTTCAGCAAACTGGCGCACATGGTGAGCCTGCCGCTCAGCCCGACCCGCAACCTGCCCGGCGCCGGCCGGATGACTCGCCACGTGAATCCGTGGAATGCGCCCGTCAAGACACATTCCTACGCGGACTATGAGAACGAATACCGCGACAAGATGCGGGCGGCGGGCATACCGTTGGAAAAGGAGGCCCCATGAGCGAGGAGGGCAAGCCCGCGAGGCCCGCCAGGGTGCCGTTCGCTCCCAGTTCGCGCGACTGGCTGGAGCCGACCACGAAATTTGCGGCCGGCCGGTGGAGCTACAGCGCCAAGCCGAAGTCACTCCGCACCCTGGGGTTTCCCAACCCCCGCGACTGGTCGCCGGACCAGGCGGACTGGAAGCTGCCCGATAACTGGAAGGAAATCATCCTGCAGGGCTTGCGGGAGCGGATGGACCGATTCCGGTCGCTCAGGCTTTTCATGGATTGCTGCGTGCGCTGCGGGGCCTGCGCCGACAAGTGCCACTACTTCATCGGCACGGGCGATCCCAAGAACATGCCGGTCCTGCGTGCCGAGCTGCTGCGCTCGGTGTATCGCGGGGAGATGACGCTGGCGGGCCGCCTGCTCGGGCGGCTGGCCGGCGGCCGGCGGCTGACCCCCGAGGTGCTCAAGGAATGGTTTTATTACTTTTACCAATGCACGGAATGCCGGCGATGCTCGGTCTTCTGCCCGTTCGGCATTGACCAGGCCGAAATCACGATGCTCGGCCGGGAGCTGCTGAATCTGCTGGGCCTGAACATCAACTGGGTGATGGACCCGGCGGCCAAGTGCTTTACCACCGGCAATCATCTCGGGATCACCCCGCACGCCCTCAAGGATAACCTGGAATTCATCGTCGACACGATTGAGGAGGTCACCGGCGTGCGGGTGGACCCGCCGATCAACCGGAAAGGGGCCGACGTGCTGTTTGTGGCCCCCTCGGGCGACCTGTTGGCTGAGCCCGGGATTTTCACGCTCATGGGCTACCTGCTGGTGCTCCACCAGAGCGGACTCAATTATACTTGGAGCAGCTACGCCTCGGAGGGAGGGAATTTTGGGATGTTCGCGTCGCATGAGCTCATGAAAGGCCTCAACGCCAAAATCTACGGCGAGGCGCGCCGGCTGGGCGTCAAGTGGATCCTCGGCGGCGAATGCGGTCACATGTGGCGCGTGGCGCACCAGTACATGGAGACGATGAACGGTCCGGCGGATTTTTTGCAGGAGCCGATTTCGCCGATCACCGGCACGCATTTTCGGAACGCCCGGACCACGCGCATGGTGCACATCGCCGAATTCACCGCGGACCTCATCCAGCAGGGGAAACTCAAGCTGGCTCCAGAGCGCAACGATCGTTACCGCGTCACGTTCCATGACTCGTGCAACCCCGCCCGATCCATGGGGCTGCTGGAGGAGCCGCGGTATATCCTTCGCCAGACCTGCCGGCATTTCCACGAGATGCCGGCGGAGACGATCCGGGAGAAGACCTTCTGCTGCGGCTGCGGGGCAGGACTCGGCAGTGAGGAATGCATGGATCTGCGCATGCGCGGCGGTATTCCCCGGGCGGAGGCGGTACGCAGCGTGCGGGAGAAATACGGCGTCAATCTGCTCTCCTGCATTTGCGCCATCGACCGGGCGGTCCTGCCGACGTTGATGGATCATTGGCTGCCGGGCGTCGGCGTCGCGGGGCTGCACGAGCTGGTCGGGAATGCGCTCGTGCTCGATGGCGAGAAGGAACGCACCACCAATCTGCGCGGCGAGCCGCTGCACGAAGGCGAGGCGTGAGATGAACCTCTATCACGGCCAATACATCTTGCCCGGGTTCGCCCTCTTCCTCGTGGTGGCGACGCTGCCAATCTGGCTCGGCGCGGGTGGCCACCGTTCGGATTTTCATAGCCCACCCAATCGTGGGGGCGAGCGGTGCATCGAACCGAAGGACTTCATGCGCGTCGAACACATGAGCATCCTCGTGCGCTGGCGTGATGACGTGGTCCGGGAAGGCAACCGCGTCTATGTGGCGACGGATGGCCGACATTGGGAGAAAGGCTTGAACACCTGCGTGGCTTGTCACGGGCATGCGGATGCGCGCGGGAAGTCCACCACGGCCGCGGCGGCCTGCAGCGAGTGCCACGGCTATGTCGACGCGGAGCTGGATTGCTGGAATTGCCACCATGAGGCGGCGGCTGGCGCCGCTGCACGGGCGCGTCCCCGGGTGTGGTCCGGGATTGCCACGTCGGCAACTCCGGGAGCGCTTGCGTCCTCGAGCAGAAGGGAGCCGCAATGAAATGTAGCCGGCGCACGATGCTCAAGCTCACGCTGCTTGCCGCCGCGGGCATCGCGCGGCGGCAGCCGCTGTTGGCGGCGTTGGCGGCCGTCGTGCCATCGGAGGTGCTGAAGCCCGGCGCCGCACTCAAGGCTGGTCGGTGGGCCATGGTCATCGACCTGAGGAAGTGTCTGGAGTCGAAGGACTGCCGCGACGCCTGCGCTCGCGCCTGCCACATGGAGCACAATGTCCCGAACATCGCCAACCCGCAGCACGAGGTGAAATGGATTTGGCGGGAGCGGGGAGCGCATCTCTTTCCCGAGCAACTGGACGAGTTTTCCGGCGCGGCGCTGGCGGACCAGCCCATTCCGGCCCTCTGCAATCACTGCGCCAATCCGCCGTGCACGCGAGTGTGCCCGACGGGGGCCACTTTCAAGCGGACGGATGGCATCGTCGTGATGGATCCGCACCGCTGCATCGGCTGCCGGTTCTGCATGGCGGCGTGCCCGTATGGCTCGCGCAGCTTCAACTGGGAGGACCCGAGGCCCTCCCTGAAAACGGTCAATCCCGAATATCCAACCCGCGGCAAAGGCGTGGTGGAAAAATGCTCCTTTTGCGACGAGCGGTTGGCCCAAGGCCGGTTGCCCGCCTGTGTGGAAGCCTGCCCCCGTGGCGCCATGGCGTTTGGTGACTTGCGGGACGAGCAATCGCCCGTCGTGAAGCTGCTGCGCGAAAACTACAGCATCCGCCGCATGCCCGAACTCGGGACACAGCCGGCAGTTTACTACCTGGTATCAAAATGATCGATCGCGCGCTCATCGGACGGGGACGTTACCAGCTTTGGCTGGCGGGCTGGTTGATTCCAGTCGGGGTCGGGCTGGCGTGTTACCTTTTCCAATCGGCCCATGGTTTGGGCATCACGGGAATGGGTCGCGACGTGATCTGGGGGTTTTATGTGGCCCAATTTACCTTCCTGGTGGGCATCGCGGCCTCGGCGGTGATGGTCGTCGCGCCATTCTATCTCCACGACTGCCGGGAGTTCGCCCGCATCGTCATCCTGGGGGAGTTTCTGGCTGTCACGGCGGTGATCCTGTGTCTGCTGCATATCTTCGTCGATCTCGGCCAGCCGGCGCGCGTCTTGAACGTGCTGCTGCATCCCTCCCCGGGCTCCGTGATGTTTTGGGACATGATCGTGTTGACGGGGTACCTCGGGCTCAACCTGGTGATCGCCTGGACGACACTTGACTGCGAGCGCAACGCCACCCGGCCGCCGGGATGGATCAAGCCGTTGATCTTTCTCTCCATCCCGTGGGCGGTCGCCATCCACACGGTCACGGCCTTTCTTTATTCCGGACTGCCCGGACGTCACCTGTGGCTCACCGCCGTGGTGGCCCCGCGGTTTCTCGCCACGGCGTTTTCGTCCGGTCCCGCCTTGCTCGTCCTCCTCTGCCTGCTGTTGAAAAAGGCCGCGGGATTCAACGCCGGCGACGAAGGCCTTCGCCGGCTCTCCCACACGATCGTCTACGCGATGATCGCGAACCTGTTTTTCATTTTCGTCGAGTGCTTCACTGCGTTTTACAGCGGCGTGCCGAGTCACCGGCACGACCTGCAGTATCTTTTCTGGGGTCTCGATGGTCATGCCGTGATGGTCCCCTGGATGTGGCTGTCGTTGCTCATGGCGGTCGCTTCCATCCCGATCCTGTTGTGTTCCATCCGGCGCGGTAACCAGCGGCGACTGGCCCTGGCCTGCGGACTGGTGCTGATTTCCACATGGATCGACAAGGGGCTCGGATTTGTCGCGGGCGGACTTGCGATCTCCCCGATGGGAACGGTGACAAGCTACGCCCCGACCGTGCCGGAGCTGTTGATCAGCCTCGGCATCTACGCCGTCGGGGTGCTGCTCCTGACGCTGTTTTACAGGATTGTCCTGTCGGTTCGGGCGGAGACGGAGAGCTCGTGAAACACCGCATGCTTCCCCCATGAAAACACTCCTCATCCTCGGCGCCGGCACGGCCGGGACCATCGTGGCGAACAAGATGTCGCGCCGACTTGATCCGCGCGATTGGCGGATCGTGGTCGTGGACCGGGAAAAGCGGCATTTCTACCAGCCGGGCTACCTGTTCATCCCGTTCGGGCAATATTCGCCGGCGCAGGTGGTCAGACCGACGCGGAGCTTCCTGCCTTCCCAAGTGGAGGTCGTCTTCGACGATGTCGAATGCATCGATCCGCAGAACAGCCACGTGAAGCTGGCCGGTTCGGCGGAAAAAATCGTCTACGACCAATTGGTCATCGCCACCGGCTGCGACATCGACCCAACGGAGACGCCGGGATTGGTCGACGGGGGCTGGCGGAAAAACATCTTCGATTTCTACACTTTTGAGGGCGCTTCGGCGCTTGGAGCCCACTTGCGCAACTGGCCCGGGGGACGCCTGGTCGTGAGCATCGCCGAAATGCCCATCAAGTGCCCGGTCGCCCCACTGGAGTTCCTGTTTTTAGCGGATGCGTTCTTCCGCCAGCGCGGCCTGCGTCGCAAAGTTGAGCTGATTCTTGCCACGCCGCTCACGGGCGCATTCACGAAGCCCATCGCGTCGGCGGCCTTGGGCGGCCTGCTCCAGCGCAAGGGGATCCAGGTCGTACCCGATTTTGCCCTGAGCGAGGTGGACAACCGCCGGGGCGCGCTCATGTCCTACGACAATCGGGAAATTCCCTTCGACCTGCTGGTGTCAGTCCCGGTCAACAAGGGGGCCGAGGTGATCGGCCGTTCCGGCATGGGCGATGAGCTGAACTACGTCGAAACCGACCCGCACACGTTGCGGGCAAAGCGGTGGCCCAACGTCTGGGTGATTGGCGACGCAGCCGACGTCCACACCGCCAAGGCCGGCTCCGTGGCCCACTTCATGGCTGACATCCTGGTGGACAACCTCCTCCACGAAATCAGGGGCCGGAAGGGGGCGGATCCCGCCAGTTTTGACGGCCACGCGAACTGTTTCATTGAAACGGGTTTCGGGCGGGCGCTCCTCATCGACTACAGCTATAACGCGGAGCCGCTGCCCGGTTCATTTCCGCTGCGCCGCTTCGGCCCGCTCCCGTTGCTCAAGGAGTCCAGGCGAAATCACTGGGGAAAGCTCCTGTTCCGCCCCATCTACTGGCACCTGCTGCTGCCCGGTCGGCTGCCGTTTCCGCCGCACTACCGACCCCCGGGCACGGCGGCGCGAAGAACATCCCGCTCGGATTCGGCTGCCAAGTAGGAGAGCGCCCGCGGCCGGTGCGCCGCCACTTCGCCGACAATCACGATCGCCGGCGAAGCAATGCCCGCGGCTCCGGCGCGCTCGGTCAGGTCGCCCAGGGTGGCAAGCACCTCTCGCCGCCCTTCCATTGTCGCCGCTTGGATGATCGCGGCGGGCGTGTCCGGTGAAAGCCCGCCTTCCTGAAGCTCTCGCGTAATCGCCGCCAGCCGATGCAGGCCCATGTAGATGCAGAGGGTCGCATTGAGCCGGGCGTAGTCCCGCCAGCGCACGGCCTGGCCGGGTTTTCCCGGACACTCGTGGCCAGTCAGGAATACCAGCGCTGAGGTGTAGGCGCGATGGGTGAGGGGAATGCCGGCCGCGGCCGCTGCTCCCAGCGCTGCCGTGATGCCCGGGACGACTTGAACGGGAATGCCGACCGCCGCGAGCGCCTCCGCCTCCTCGCCGCCCCGGCCGAACACGAACGGGTCGCCCCCTTTCAGTCGCACCACCTTCTTGCCCTGGCGAGCGAGGGCGACGAGGAGGGCATTGATCTCAGCCTGCGGACGGCAAACGTGCCCAGCTTGCTTGCCGACGAACACGCGTTCGCACCCAGGTGGGATCTCGGCGAGGATCTCCGGCGCCACCAGGTAATCGTAAACCACCACCTCCGCGGCTCGGATCAGCCTAAGTGCCTTCAGCGTGAGCAGCTCGGGATCGCCGGGACCGGCCCCCACAAGGTAGACGACGCTTGGGTGGATGTGAGATGCCCTGGGGGGTGACATGCTTGCGGCATTATTAGGCCGCACTAGGTTTCCGCCCACTTGGGGCGGCCTGCAATCGGTAATATTTCGAAAGCGAACGAAGTTACTTTGGCTGCACTTGCCAATACGCCCCCTAATGCTCGATCCAGGGGAGCAGTGACAAAACCGATCGCGGAAGAATGGCCGGGATTCTTGTCGGCAACGGCGTCGGCACGGTGGGTGCGTTGCCCGACTTTTGCGCCTGCCCCGCGGCCTCTCTTCCCGACCATGAGGCTCGAGGGGGTCGGCGCGAACAACAAGGCCATGAGCCAACCAAGGATCTGCTTTATCGTCAATCAAAGGGGTCGGAGAGATCACATCTATTCCAATCAGTGTTCACGATCGACCGACGAGTTTCGTAGGTAGCTGAGCTGAGGACAGCGCTTTTTCAGTTGCGAGGAGGGCAGTGCCTTGAGGTTTTCCCGCCAAAAACGTGATTCCCTTCACCGGTCACCGCCGCTAGAGGTTTACTCCGCATGAAAAAAGATGCCGTCCTCGCCAAGATCAAAGCCGAGAAGGTCGTTGCCCTGATCCGCGCCGACAATCCCGACGGGTTGCTCGACTGCGCCAAGGCCCTCGCCGACGGCGGGCTCACCAGCATCGAGCTCACCATGACCACCCCGGGCGCCATTCGCATGCTGGAAAAGGCCACCGCCGAGCTGCCCAGCTTCCTCTTCGGCCTGGGCACCGTGCTCGACGCCGAGACCGCCCGCGCCGGCATCCTCGCCGGCGCCAAGTTCATCGTCACGCCCGCCCTGCGCCCGGACGTCATCACCCTCTGCCGCCGCTACAGCGTGCCGGTCTTCAGCGGCGCGTTCACGCCCACCGAGATTCTCGCCGCCTGGGAGGCCGGCGCCGATGCCGCCAAGGTCTTCCCCGCCGAGTTCTTCGGCCCCGCCTACATCAAGTCCATCAAGGGCCCGTTCCCGCACATCGACCTCCTGCCCACCGGCGGCGTCACGCCCGAGACCGTCGGCGAGTACATCCGCGTCGGCGCCTTCGCCACCGCCGCCGGCAGCTCCCTCGTCGAGGCCAAGGCGCTCAAGGACAAGAACTGGGCCGCCATCACCGCCCGCGCCAAGGCGTTCGTCGCCGCGGTCGCGGCAGTGAAGTAATCCCGGATTCCGGAGATCGGATCCCGAAATCGGTTCCCGGATTAGTGGTTTGTCACTCGGGCTTGGCTTCGGGCGTGGGGAGGAATTTCCGGATGTCCGGAATCTTCTTTGCCCGGCGCTGGGCGGCGTCGCGGACGAAGTAGGGGTCCTCCTCGGGCGCGGCCTCGACTTCCTCGTCGCCGTCGGTGGCCTCGTCCTCCTCGACAACCTCGCCGTCGGCGTCCGTGAAGATCCAGTCCTGCTCCGCGTCGAACGCATGCGTCAGCCGGCGCGCCAGCGGGTCGAGCACGAGCGCGGGGTTCTTCACCTGGCCGCCTTTCACGTTCTCAAAGAGGCAGGGATAAAACTGCTTGTCGAAATAGGTGCGGAACTCGCTGAGCCACTTGTTCGGCAGGCCCTCGCGGCGGGTGAGCAGCACGACGTCCGAGAAATGCACGCAGGCCTCGAACCACGCGAGGAGCGACGGGTGCTGTGACGCGAGATGACAGTCCACCACGGCGAGGATGCGCGCCACCTCCGCGCCCTGCGCCTCAAGCCAGGTCCGCAGCGTCTCGAGCTGGTCCACCGGGTTGAGCCGGCCGTCGGTCACGAAGAAGACATGCGTCGCCCCGGGCGGCCGCGGCGTGAGGATGAAGCCGTCCGACCCCTCCCAGCGGATGAGCCCCGGCAGGCGCGCGTCGGCCGCGTCGGGCGCCTCGGTGTCCGCCAGCATGACCGCCACGCGGTCGTCCGGCGTCAGGCCGCTCTCGACGAGGTCGGCCACGATCTCGCGCCGGCCCGAGCCCGCCGCGCCGAGGATGATGTAGACCAGGGGTTTTTCAGCCATGATGAGGGCACCACGAAGAACACGAAGGGCGCGAAGAGGCAAGAGGCGCATCCGCGCGGAGTCCTGAGATCAGACGTCAGAGATCAGAGGTCAGACATCAGTCTTGCCGACCTTAAGACCCTGGAGACCTTCTGACCTGGAGACCTGAAGCCCTGCTACGCTTCGCCGCCGGCGGCTCCCGAAATATTCCGTGCCTCCACTCCTCTGCGTTTCCGCGATCAACTCGATCGGAGGTGCCTATCCGCGCGCTACAGGACGTTGATGCCGCGGGCGACGAGCAGGACGAGCACGGAGAGCGAGATCAGCGCCTGGGCCATCGTGAGGAGCTTGGCCCAGCGGGCCAAAACCAGGGTGTCGGTGGGGGAGAAGGCCGTGCTGGTGTTGAACGCCACGAAGAGGTAGTCGACGAACCCCGGCGTCCAATGATCGGCGCCCATGGCCTTCCGCTCGCCGCTCTCGATCTGCAGCTGCGGGAAGAAAAACGCGCGGCTGCCGTAGGGCAGGCGCCGGTGGCGCAGGATCGGGCCGCCGCCGTCGAGGCGCCAGTACCACAGCGCGAAGATGAGGATGTTCGAGCACCAGAGCAGGAAGGCCGAGGCGAGCAGCGTGACGGGCGGCTCCTTGCGCGCCGGCAGCGCGGCCACGAGCCGGGCCAGCGAGCCGCACAGGGCGGCGGTGACCACCGCGTTGCACAGGATGCCGAAGAAGTGGTTCCAGGAGTGGCGTCCCGTCTTGTGCGTCACCGTGGTCGGCACCAGGAGCAGCAGGACCAGCCCGAGCAGGAGCCAGGGCGGGCCGATGCGGAGCGACTCGGGCAAGGCGAGGGAGATGGCGCCGGCCGCGAGCAGCGCGAGCGCCGGCTCCCAGCGAAACTTCAACAGGGCCGGGTGCGGCGGCTGCGGGGCGGTCGGCAGGGGATCCACGCCGTCCAGCATGCAGACCCGTGGTTGGGCGCAACGCTGTTTGGAAGGACGCGGCCAGGTTTCACCGCCAAGGGCGCGAAGACCGCGAAGGTCCGATCCCGGAGGCCACCACGAAACATACGAAACACACGAAATCGGAGCAGGGTCGGATTTCGCGGCCTTCACAATCAAACCCACCTGATTTTTCCGCGGATAACGCGGATGGACACGGATTCCGGAGGGTTTGGGGCTCCGATCCGTTTCATCTGCGACATCCGCGGGAAAAGGCTCGGGTCTTTCGTGTGTTTCGTACCTTTCGTGGTAAAAAAATCCGGGATCGAGCCTTCGCGATCTTCGTGGTGAAAACAATCCCCACGCTCCCGCCGCGGAGGCGCGGCAGGCAGGCGAAAATATAAACGCGGCAGACCGAACTAGGCGGCGGGGGCGACCGGGGGCGCCGCATTCTTGGACTGGCACGCGGTGCAGGCGAGCCGCCAGAGCCAGATGCTCAAGACGGCGAGGACGACCACGGCGACGGCACTCCAGCGGCGACCGATCGGGAAATTGCCGACCAGCACCGTGGTGTGGGCGACAATGCGTAGCACGTGGACGAGGCCGACGAGTCCGAAGATCACGCTGGCGACACGTAGCCCCAGAGCAGGGGAGTTCATGGCATTTCAATATCACCCTGTCCCCCGGGAATCAATCCTGTCCAACTCCGCGCTTCCGCGGGAAAATCTCCTGTTTCGTGTGTTTCGTGCCTTTCGTGGTAAGAATCCGGGATCGAGCCTTCGCGGTCTTCGCGCGCTTCGCGGTGAATAGTCTTCCTCGCGATCCGCCCATTTCGCCCTAACGCCTTGTTCGCGCGCGGGGATTAGTCTAAAGCGTCGCGGCTTCCATGAGGCCATTTCGCAGGACCGTGAGCTACGCGCTGGTGGGCGCCATCTATGCGCTGTGCGCCCTCCATGTGTTCCGGCACGTCTCGCGCGAGGACGAGCCCGGCCGTGTGACGATCCGCATTTCCCAATGGCAGCTCGAGACCGGCGTGCGCGAGGCGATCAACGCCGTCATCCACCGCTACGAGCAGATCAACCCGCACGTCCATGTCGTGCAGATCGCCGTGCCCGGCGGGCCCACCTACGTCTCCTGGGTCCAGACCCAGATGGTCGGCGGCACCGCGCCCGACCTCGTCCAGTACAGCTTCGTCGCCCCCAACATCCCCTCGCTCTTCCAGCCGCTCAGCGCGGAGGTGATGCAGCCCAATCCGTACAACCGCGGGACGCCGCTCGAGGGCGTCAAGTGGCGCGACACCTTTATTGACGGGATGACCAGCCCCGACGCCTACATCGAGGCGCTGCATGCGTACTACTCGGTCGCGATGGACACGCACATGGGCCGGCTCGTCTACAACAAGCCGCTGCTGAAGCTCATCACCGGCAGCGACCAGCCGCCGCAGACCTACCGGCAGATGCTCGCGGTGTGCGCGCAGATTCGGGCCTATGCGCGCGCCCACGGCCTCAACCTCGTGCCGATCACGAATTCCCAGGACACCTGCACGCTACAGGCCTGGCTGATTTCGGTGACCGCGACGATCGGGCTGGGGGACCGGATCGACTTCCAGCACCGGATCGGGGCGAATCCCGATGACCTGGGCCGCAGCTTCCTGCGTCACGAGTGGAGCTTCGATTCCCCCGAGGTGGTCGCGATGCTGCAGGAGCTGAAGGAATACGGGGAGATGAGCTCGCCGGGATTCTGGGACCGGAACCGCGACGCGGCGGTGACCGATTTCGTCACCGAGCACGCCGTCATGATCGTCGCCCCCAGCTGGGAGGCGACCAACCTCCTGGGCCTGTGCTCGTTTGAGATCGCGGCGTTCCAGTATCCGTACCCGCAGCAGGACGACCCCGTCTATGGGAAATTCGCCCATGGCCCATACAGCGAGGGCCAGGTCACCACCGGCCTGCCGATCTACCTCAACCGCGCCACGACGCACCGCGCGGAGGCGATCGACTTCCTCCACTTCATGACGAGCCAGGAGGGCAGCCGGATCTTTGCGGAGGTGAGCAACTGGCCGCCGGCGACCGTGGGCGTGGAGCCATCCAAGTTCGCCGCGCAGTTCAAGCAGCAGACCGAGGGCTATGTCGGGGGCTGCAATATCCTGATCCCGAGCCTGTCCATCGACGCGGGCGGCTTCATCTACTCCCACATGGCCGACCTGTGGAGCGCCTCCGGCAGCGTCGAGCGCTTCCGGCAGGTCATGCGCGAAGGGCTCGACGCCAAGATCCGCGACGACTTCCGGCAGGAGATCATCACCGGCCTCAACAACCTCCGCCGCGTGGACGCGATGGCAGTGGCCCAGGCCGAACTCGCCCCGGGCGGCCAGCGTCCCGAGGTCCTGCCGCTCATCGCCGTGATGGCCGAGACGAACAACGACCAAAACCAGGAGATGCTCACGCCGCTGGCGGCGACGCCGGGCGGCGCGGAAAAATCCGCGCGGCCGGACCCGGCCGACTCCCTTCCCGCCGCGCCGGCGCCGGTTCCATTCGTGCCGGTCACCGATCCGGAAGTGCTCGCCGGCTGGAAGGAACTGGCCGACCTGCACGTGGAGCGGGCCCAGGCGCATTTTGAATCGCGCATGGGCGCCGCCGACGCGGGCGTGGCGCGGGCGGCGCGCTTTGGCCGGGGAATCTGCGTGCTCAGCCGTCAGCCCGTCTCGCCGGCCCAGCTGGAGGAGGCGCGCCGGGCGTTCGCGGAGCTCGCGGAGGGAGGCAACGACGACGTGGCGCTGGGCGCGCGCTTCTTCCTCGGCCGCCTGGCCCAGGCCCACCTGCAGGTGCCCGACGCGCCCGAGGCCGCACGCCAGTACCACCGGCTTCTGGCCGCGCGGGCCGACTCGCTCTGGGCGCAGACGGCGCTGGCCCGGCTGGCGATGCTGGAGATCTACGCGCTGAATCCGCAGTCGACGCCGGGCGAGCGCGTGGCACGGGCCACGGAGCTGCTCCGGTTCGTCCGCACGCCGGCGGCCGAGGCCGAGCTCCGGGTGGTCCTGTCCGCCGCGATCTTTTTCTACCACCTGCCGTCCGCCGAGGCGCTGCCGCACCTGCTCGCGGCGGTGCGGCTTGGGCGGCTCGACTGGACGACGCGCCGGGACTGCGTGCTGCAGGTCGCCGAGCTCTCCCGGCTGGCCGGCGACCGGCAGCAGGCCGCGGAGTACTACCGGATCTACATTGCGGAGAATCCCATCGACGCCCGCGTCTACACCGTCCGCCAGCGCCTCGCGGCCCTGGGGGTGCAGGCCGGTGGACGATAGCCGGTGGGTGCGGCGCGCAGTTAGGCATTGTCTGAGGCCGGCGGGGCTGCCACTTGAAGCTACCCCTGTTTCCGCCGGTCACCTCTGGCCGGCGGATTCCATTTTACCCCAGACCGCATGACTGAACCCGCCCCGGCCAAGCCTTTCGGCTATCTGCTGTTCCTCTGCCTGGCGTCAACGCTCGCCGGCTTCCTCTTCGGCTTCGATGCCTCCGTGATCAACGGCACGGTGCTCGCGCTGGCGGCGGCCTTCGGCACCTCGGCCGCGGCAACGGGCTTTGCGGTGGCGGTCGTGCTGCTCGGCTCGGCGGTGGGCGCATTTGTTGCGGGCCAGGCGTCCGATCACCTCGGGCGCAAGCGCGTGATGATGGTCACCGCTGTGCTCTTCGGCGTGAGCGCGTGGGGCGCGGGCGGGGCGGGCTCGACCACGACGTTCATCCTCTTCCGTCTGATCGGCGGCCTCGGCGTCGGCGCGGCCTGCGTGGTCGCGCCGGCCTACATCGCGGAGATCTCGCCGGCGCAGCTGCGCGGCCGGCTCACCACGCTGCAGCAGCTCGCGATCGTCGTGGGCCTGCAGTCCGCGTTCCTCAGCAACTTCCTCATCGCCCGCGCCGCCGGCGGCGCCGACCACGCATGGCTGCTCCACGCCGCGGCCTGGCGCTGGATGTTCTGGGTGCAGCTGCTCCCGAGCGCGGGCTACCTGCTCGCGACGCTCTTCCTGCCGGAGTCGCCCCGCTTCCTTGTCATCCGCGGCCGCGAGCCCGAGGCCCGGCGCGTGATGGCGCGGCTCTGGGGCGGCGGCGGGGACGGGTTGGACGGCGTGGTGGCGGAGATCCGCGCCTCGGTGGACCGCGAGCGCAAGGCCCGGCTCAGCGACGTCCTCGTGCCGCACACGCGGCGGCTGCTCCCCATCGTGATGGTCGGCTGCGGGCTGGCGTTCTTCTCCCAGGCCTCGGGGATCAACGCCGTGATGTATTTCGGCGAGGTGCTCTGGCACAAGGCCGGGTTCACCGAGCAGAACGCGCTGCTCATCAACGTGACCCTCGGCGCCAACCTGATCGTGGCGACGCTCGTCTCGATGGCGCTGGTGGACCACCTGGGCCGCCGGCCGCTGCTGCTCGCCGGCGGCGTGATCATGACCGCGATGCTCGCGGTGCTCATGGCGGTGTTCCTGCTCAGCGACCGGCAGGCCGGCGGCACGCTCGCGCCGTCGCCGCTCCAGACCGTCATCGCGCTCACCGCGGAGCATCTCTACATCTTCTGCTTCGGCGCGACGTGGGGGCCCGTGACCTGGGTGCTGCTCGGCGAGATGTTCCCCAACCGGATGCGCGGCGCGGCGCTGGCGGTGGCCGCGGCGGTGCTGTGGGTGTCGAACTTCCTCGTGACCTTCAGCTTTCCCGCGCTCGTCGAGGGCGTGGGCCTCGGCGGGGCGTTCGCGATCTACGCCGGGTTCTCGCTGGTCTCGGTGGGATTCGTCCGCCGGTCCGTGCCCGAGACGCGCGGCCGGACCCTCGAGCAGATGGGGGAGCCCGCGTGAATCCTTCCGGCTTGCCAAGCCCCGGCGGCGCCCCGATGGGTGTCGGCGCCCCGGGCGTTTTCCACCCCACGCCCTGAATTTTCCCCATGCTGACCGCTGAACAAATCCGCGACTACGACCGGGACGGCTACGTGCTGGTCCCCGATGTTTTCAATCCCACCGAGGTGGCCATCCTGAAGGCCCACGCCGGCCGCGAGCGCCGCGGCGAGACCGTGCACCAGGTCGTCGATGCCGGCGGACGGGTCAGCAAGCTCGCGGCGTGGGTGGACATCGCGGAGGACGTGTTTGGCGCCGTCTCGGCGAGCCCCCGCATCGTCGGCGCGGCGCAGCTGCTCCTGCGCGAGGAGATCTACCACTGGCACAGCAAGCTCAGCGTGAAGCAGCCGCGGGCCGGCGCGGCGTGGGAGTGGCACCAGGACTACGGCTACTGGTACAACGACGGCTGCCTCTACCCGAACATGATCTCCTGCATGGTGGCGCTGGACCCGTCCACCCGCGAGAACGGCTGCCTCAAGGTGCTCGTCGGCTCGCACCGGCTCGGCCGCTGCGACCACGGCCGCATCGGCTCGCAGACCGGCGCCGACCCCGAGCGGCTGGCGATCCTGGAGGAGCGGCTCCCCGTGCGCTACTGTGAGGCGCCCCCGGGCAGCGTGCTCTTTTTCCACTGCAACACGTTTCACTCCTCGGAGCCCAACCTCTCGGAGAAGCCGCGCTGCGCCTACATCTGCTGCTACAACGCACTCTCCAATCTTCCGTACGGCGGCAAGGGTCACGGCAAGCCCGAGCCGATCAAGCCGGCGCCGGACGACGCCATCCTGCGCTTCGACGCGGCGAAGGCGTGAGTCCGGCCGCCTGACGGCGACCGCGCGGTCAGGCCGCGCCGGGATTCACCTCGGCGAAGCAGCGGACATTCTCCGGGGGCGATAGCCGCGGCACCTCGCAGGCGGCGCCGGAGATCCAGGCGGGCCCGGCGTCCCGCGCGCACTGGCGAAGCGCGCGGCGCACGTCGTCCGCCGTGCCGTTCCGCACCACGGAGACCGTGTTCACGTTGCCCAGCAGCACCTGGCGCGGTCCCACGCGGGCGCGCGCCTCGCGGAGATCGACCAGGCTGTCCAGGTCCACGATGTCGCAGCCGAGCGTGGCGAAGGCGTCCACGAGGTGACCCGTGCGTCCGCAGATGTGCAGCCGGACCTTGGCGCCGGCGGCGTGGATGCCGGCCACGAGCCGCTGCTCGTAGGGTAGGACAAACTCGTCGTACAGCTCGCGGCTGACCAGCGAGGCGGCAGCGTCGCCGACCCCGATGAGGTCGGCGCCGGCCGCGATCTGCGCCGTGGCGAACTTCAGGGCCACGTCCACGCAGAAGCCCGCCAGCTCATGCACGAACTCGGGCGCGTCGTAGTAGTCCAGCATCAGGGTGTTGATGCCCCGCAGGTCCGCGCTCTCGGCGCAGGGTCCCTCCACCCAGCCCTCGATGAGATGCGTGGCGCCCAACTGCGCCTTGAGCAGGCGCACGGCGGCGACGCGGTTGGCCATGCGGCTGCCCGCGGCGAGCGGGTCGGGCACGCGGAGGCCGCGGAGAGTGAGGGGCTCGGCCAGCCGCGCGTGCTCCTCCACGATGGCCGGGGGGCTGTCGGGCGGATAGTAGATGCTCGCGCCGAGGTCGGCCGCCTCGCAGCCGGGGTCGGAGATCACCGAGACATGGTCGATGCCGAACTGCCGCGCCGCGGCACACTGGCCCGCCGCCTGGATCTCCGCGCGCGTCGCGTAGTCGCGGTATTTGGCCCCGACGAGGTCTGCGGCCCACATCATCGTGATCGGCATCGCCGCAAAGCGGTCCACCGGTTGTCCGGCCAGCGTGGCGAAGATGCGTTCTCGTCCGGTCATGGTGGGGGGTGGGTGCGCGCTTGCCCCGATCCTACGGCGGGGAAGTGCGCCGGGTGAATCCCTAACCTTCGTGCTCTTCGTGGTGAAAATATTCGGGTGGGGTCGCGGAAACGCGGAGGGGCGAAGGCGCGGACGGCAGTCGCGAGGGTGAGTGGGCGGACCGGCGAGCTTGCGTTCCTCCGTCGCGGGGCCGCTGATGCGGCCTTCCCTTATGCGTTTGTGGATTGTCCTCCTGCTGCTCACCGCCGTTCCCGCCATGGCCACCGAAACCGCCTTTCCTCCCACCGCGCCCGGCGTGGCGGAATTCAAGACCCTGCCGGCGGGCGTGCTGCTGCGCACCACCGGCCGCGGCAACTATTTCGAGGAGGCGAACGGGCTTTTCCGCCCACTCTTCGGCTATATCTCGTCGCGCAAGATCGCGATGACGACCCCCGTGGAGGTGCGGGTCGCGCCGGCGGCGATGTATTTCTGGGTGGCCGCCAGCGAGCGGCCCAAGGTCTCCGGCGGCACGACCGAGGTGGAGGTCATCGACGTGGCGGAGCGCCACGTCGCCAGCCTGGGCGTGCGGGGCAGCTATTCGCGGGAAAATTTCGAGCAGGCGCGCGATCGGCTGCTGGCCTGGCTCGCCCATCAGCCCGGCGTCGAGGCCGCCGGCGAACCGTACGCGGTCTACTGGGACAGCCCTTTCACGCTGTGGTTTGCCAAGCGCGCCGAGGTGCACATCCCCGTCCGGCCGCTCAGCGGCGGCGGCGGTACGCCGTCCCGAGGGTGAGCAGCCCGAGGGCGAGCATCGCCCAGGTCGCGGGCTCGGGCACCGGCGTGAAGTTGAGCATCAGGCTGTTGCCGCTCTGCGACACGAAGAAGTGGCCGACCCCGGTGGAATTCTGGAAGTCAGTCGCGTCGATCGTGAAGTAGTTCGGGTTGAAGCCGGTGATCGTGGTCGCGGACACGAGCGTCCAGGAGTAGGAGAGTGACGAGTCGAAGTTCAGCGCCAGGCCCGAGGCGACGCTCGAGGGATCGAAGGTGTGGATCTCGATGTCGAAGGGCGTGCCGGTGTAGCTGAACGTGAGCGGCGCCCCGACCGTCAGCGTGCCGTAGCCCGTGCCCGCGGCGCCGTCCGCGTCCGACAGCGCGAAGATGTACTTGCCGCCCGACCCGAACATGACCGTGGTGGCGCCGCCGATGGCGAGCGTCCCGGCGAACGGGATCTGGTCCCCGGCGCCGCTGGAGATCACCGCGCGGCCCGGGTTGATGTACGAGCCGCCCTGGATCGCGAGGGTGCCGCCGGGCGAGAACGTGCCGTAGCCGGCGAGCCCGCCCGTGCTGCCGAGCGTGAGGGCGTTGGAGAGCGTGACCCCGGTGTTGGTCAGGAGCGCGCCGTTCACCGTCACGGCGCCGGTGCCGAGGGCGGTGTTGTTGCTCGCGATGACGATGGCGCCGGAGTCAATGGTCGTGCCCTGCGAGTAGGTGCTGGCGCCCGTGAGATTCAGGCTCGCGCCGTCGGCCGCCGCCACGGTGACGTCGCCGTTGCCGCTGATGGAGCCGTGGAAGGTGGTGCCGCTGCCGTCGTCCTGCGAGTAGGGGTAGATCGTCAGCGTCGTGCCGGTGGCCAGGTTGATGACGTTGTTCGAGGACGGGGCGTCCCGGAGTCCCCAGATGTCGGCCGCATCGCCGTTGAAGTTCAGGATGGAGCCGGCCGACATCGTGACCCAGCTGAGCTGCGGGCTGCCGGCAAACGTGGCGATCGAGTTGTTGAGCTCCAGACCGTCGATGCTGACTCTGGGATCGTTGGACGTGGACGTGAAGTCCAGCGTGCTGTTGTACGCCTTGACCCAGCTGTCGCCGAAGCCCGTGGCCGAGCCGATGGTGACCGTCGCGCCGTTGACCGTGGTGGTGCCCGAGTAGTAGTTGTTTCCCTCAATGTCCACGGGCCCAAAGATGCCGAGGTTGCCGCCGTCCTCCTCGCCGTAGTCGTAGATGTTGCCGGTGAGGGTCAGCAGGTTGCTGCTGTTGGTGTTGAGCGCCAGGCCGGCGTAACCAAGATAGATGTCATTGGACAGGGAGACCGGACCGCCGCTGGCGGCGAGGGTCGCGGCCCAACCGGTGGACGCGCTCGAGGGCACGTCCAGCTCGCCGGTGCCGAGCGACTGTGAATTCGTGACGAACAGGTAGCCGCTGTTGAGCCTGGTGCCGCCCGAGTAGGTGTTGGCGCCCGCGAGGGTGACGGACGACTGCGTCACGAAGTGGTAGTCCAGGTTCAGGCTCTCGAGCGGGCTCGTGAGCCCGATGACCACGGAGCGGGAGGGGTCGCCCTCCTCCACAAAGGAATCGGTGAGCGCCGAGGACACCAGCACCGAGCCGCCCTTCACGCCGGCAAACCGGTAGGTCATGTCATACGGCGTGATGACGCCGGTGTAATTCACCGATGTCGCGGTGCCGAGGAAGAGGCTGGAGCTGGTGTCGGAGAGATCGATGTTGCTCGTGATCGTCCGGGGGCCGGACAGCGAATCGAAGCCGACCACGCCCTCGTAGGCATCGATATAGACGTTGTTGATGAACGACTGGATGTTTTCGTTGGCATCCGTGAACCCCGAGTTGGCGGTGCTGCCGATGTAGCCCGAATAGAGGTTCAGGTTGAAGTTGGGCAGTAGCGTGTCGAAAATCAGCGCGCCGCCCTCGACATAGGTGCCGCTGGAATAGGTCAGCGGGCCGGACAGGATGAGGGTCAGCGGGGCGTTGCCGGCATTGAGGTCCAGTTCCCGGCCCTCGGAGTCGCCATCACCCAGCGGGCTTTGCACGGTCAGGGTACCGCCGCCGCCGCCGAAGGCATAATAATAACTGGTCGGGCCGCCCGGCGGCGTGATCGTCGCCGACGGTCCCAGGATCGCCCGCGTGGCCGAACCGAGGCCCACAAAGCCCTCGCTCGTGAAGTCGGTGAGGTCGACGGGATCGTTGAAGGTCGCGGTGGTGCCCGACGTCGTGTCGAAGCCCAGCGTGCCCGCGAGATTGCCCGCGCTGCCGCTCCCGCTCATGAAGCTCAGGAACGTGCTCACGCTGCCCGTGCCGGCATAGCCGCTGCCGAGTCCGAGGTAGGTTTGATCCGAGCTCGACTCGAGGTCGGTGATGGTGCCGATCTGGGTCGGCCCGGCGCCGTCGAGGATCAGCGCCACCTGCCGGTCGAGGTCGATGCGATCCACGTTGGTCACGTTGCCCTGGAACACCACGTAGGAGTTGCCATGGGACGAGCTGGTCAGGTCCAGGCAGACGCCCGACGTGTAGCCCGTAATGTCGCCGGACACGGTGATGAGCGAGTTGCGCCCGATCTTGATGGTGAGATCACTGTCGTTGAGCGTGATGAGCCCGGACAGGGTCAGCAGGCTCGCCGTGGTGTCGCCGGGATAGATGGAGCCGCCGAACCGGACCGCGTAGCCATTGCTGTCGTCGCCAATGAAGATGTCATTGGCGAGCGTCACCGCCGACGGCGAGTTGGTCGTCAGGCGCGTGCCGTCGCCGAGGGTGAGCGGGCCCGTGCCGACGGGACCTGAAGTCACGCTGCCGGGTGCCCCGTGCCGTCAGTCACCGGAACCACGCCGCCAAACCAATTGCTTGGGACGCTGAACTTGTTGTTGGGGAAATCCCCTCCCCAGACCGTCGTCTGCACATGTGCCGACCCAATCGAAGCCAGCAGGATTACCGCGCAAAACGATACAAGGTAGCGGGTCATCGTTTGATCGTTATGACACTTATTTTGCAATAAGGCAAGGCCCGCGAAAGAAGCCTGAGCGCCGCCCGATGAACGTGTGTGCAGCACGGGAATCACCTCGTGGATTGCGACTTAGGATTCGGATCACGCGGCGGCGCAGACTCAGTCGGTCCGGCATCCGCGATGATCCGCTTAGTCCGCGGAGTGTCCCAGTGCCGCCAGCTGGGGACGAAAGCTATCGTCGATCAACCCTGTGGTGGTCAGGGGCACATCCCAGGTCACGGCGCCGCCGCGGCGGTTGATGAACTTGGTGTAGCCGATGGTGAGCTCGTCGGGAAAGCGCACCGGGCCCTTGCCCCACCATTCGCCCATGATCGTGAGCACATGCAGCTGGGCGCCGTTGAGGAAGCGCTCGTAGTTCTGGAGCCGCGAGTAGTCGGGCGTGTTGCCGGCGGCGACGGTCAGGTCGCGCTCAATCTCGCCCGGCGTGAAGTCCTCGAACTCGGTCATCGAGTAGAGCGGGGTGCGCAGGCCGTTGTTGAACGCGACAATCGCGTCGGGATTTCCCGCCTTCAGCGCCTCGGCGAAGCTGCGGTAGTTGGGCGCGTCGGGGTGCTGATAGGCCGCGGCGTTGTACGGGCCGTCGATCCACCAGCCGCTGAGCGATTTTCCCCAGCGGAGCGACCACTCGCGCACGACCGCCTCCCAGTTCCGCTGCAGCCGGGACATGCGCTCATCCGGCTGGCCCTCCAGCCGGGCCTTGGCGCTGGCGTCACTGGCCGGGGCCGCGCCGGGCAGGTAGGCCAGCAGGCGGATTTTTCGTGACGTCACCGCGCGGGCGAGGTCGGCGATCAGGTCCCGGCGCGAGCACTTGCTCGGGTGAATCCCCACAATGTCGTCGTACGTCCGGTTGGGCGAAAGGTAGTATCCGGAGTTCTGCCCGATCGTGAGCATGAAGTAGGGCGCGCCGGCCTCCGCCAGCTGGCCCGCGAGCCCCTCCACGTCGAACGCGTCGATGCGCCGGTTCCAGTCGTCCACCGGCAACCCGGTCGGCTGCAGGTTGCTCGCCGTGTCCGCGAGGTAGCAGCCGAGCACGCCCCAGCGGCTGGCCTTCAGCCAGTCGGTGTTGGCGCGCCGCCAGGTTTGGCCGGGGTCGTCCATGTCGGATGGAAAGCCAAGTGGTCCGACATCCGTCATGCAACCTTGCGCCACGCCGAGCCAAGGCTCCCGGCCGTTGAAACAATTAGTGCGCAGCCTTGAGGGTTGTGTGCCGGGGGGATCTCCCTAGGTAACACGACCAAACCCCGCTCCATCGAAATCCGGAAATTCATGCGCCGATCACGGGAACTCACGTTTTGGCTTCTCGTATTAATCGGTGTGCTCGCGGGGATGGCGTGGGGTGGGGCGCGGCCCTGGTATTTCCTGATCCTTCCCCTGGTGGTCTGGGCCGTTGCGCGCTTCGAGCGGCGCCTGGCCGTGGTGGCGGCCATCGGGGCGCTGGGCGGCTGCGTGCTGGTGCCGCTGCTCAGCCGCCTGCAGGTCACCGGCCGCGCGGAGGATTTCGGCTTGTTTTTCGGCACAGCTGGGATCCTGGCCGGCCTCACGGCGTGGTCCCGCTGGTCGCGCGGCGGCGAGCTCAAGGCGCACTCGGAGCACGAGCAGCAGCTGGAGCAGGCGCAGGTCCTCGCCGGACTCGGCCACTTCACCTTGGACATCTCCAGTGGGCGTTGGCGGAGCTCGCCGGTGCTCGACCAGGTGCTCGGCCTCGGCCCGGACTACGACCGCACGTCGGCGGGCTGGGTGGCGCTGGTCCATCCGGAGGACCGCGGCCAGGTCCTGGGCGATTTCCGGGACGAGCGGGCCGCGGCCGCCCTGGCGGCCGGCAAGGAGTTCCGGATCATCCGCGCGTCCGACCAGGCGGTTCGCTGGGTGCATCGCCGTGCCCAGGTGGAATACGAGGCCCGGCGGCCGGTGGCTCTCCGCGGCACGATTCAGGACATTACCGAGCGGAAGTCCGCGGAGCTTGAGACCCAGGCCGCTCGCCAGCAGCTGGCCGCCACGTTCAACGCCATCCCGGACCTGCTGTTCGAGGTGGACCTGGAGGGGCGGATCCACGCCTATCACTCGCCGCGCCACGACCTGCTGGCCGCGCCGCCCGAGACCTTCATCGGCCAGCGGCTCTATGATTTCATCGACGCGACTGCCGCCCAGACCGTCGCGGAGGCGCTGGCGGAGGCTCACGCCACGGGCTATTCGGTGGGTCGGCACTACCAGCTCACGCTGCCCCGCGGGCCCAGCTGGTTCGAGTTGTCGATCTCCCGCATGCCGAGCCCGACCAGGCCGCAGCCACGTTTTATTGTGCTGGTCCGCGACATCACGGCCCGGACCCGGGCGGAGCACACCGTGCGCGAGAGCGAGGCGCAGCTGGACGGCATCCTCGCGTCGTCCATGGACGGAGTCCTGGCCGTCAACGCCGCGGGCAAGGTGATCCGCGTCAACCGGCGGATGCAGGAGATGTGGCGAATGCCGTCGGACCTGGTCGCCTCGAAGGACGACCAGCAGCTGCTCGACTGGGCCCTCACCCAGCTGCGCGATCCCGATGCTTTCCTGCGCAAGGTGCAGGAGCTGTATGCCTCAGGGGACAACTCGCAGGATGAGCTGGAACTCAAGGATGGCCGCGTCTTCGAGCGCACCTCCGTCCCCTGGCGCATGGACGGCGTCACGGCGGGCCGGGTGTGGACCTTCCGCGACATCACGGCGCGGGTGCAGGCCCAGCAGGCCCTGCTGGAAAGTCGCGAGAATTACCAGGGCCTGTTCAACACCGTTTCCGAGGCCATCTACGTGCACGGGACGGACAATGTGTTCCTCGATGTGAACGAGGGCGCGTTGCGGATGTACGGCTACACCCGGGAGGAGCTGATTGGGAAGACCCCGGCCGAGGTCTCGGCTCCGGGCCGGAACGACCTGTCGGCCATTGCCCGCCTGTCGGCCGAGGTGTTTGCCACGGGCAGGCCCGTCGCGTTGGAGTTCTGGGGCCGGCGGAAGAACGGCGAGGAATTTCCGAAGGCCTGCATCATCCACCGGGGAAAATATTTCGGCCGCGAGGTGCTGATCACCACGACCCGCGACATCAGCCAGCGCGTGGAGCAGGAAAAGCGCATCCGGGAGCAGGCGGCGCTGCTCGAGATCACGGAGGACGCCATCCTCGTCCTCGACCTCGAGCGCGTGATCACGTTCTTCAACCGCGGCGCCGAGAGGCTGTACGGCGTCAGCCGGCAGGAGGCCCTGGGCCAGCGATACGAGGCGATCGCGTACCGGGAGGTGCCGGACGGCTATCTCGCGGCGTGGGGCGGCTTCCTGGAGGTGGGCGAATTCAAGTCCGAGCACCGCCAATTTTCCCGGAGCCGCGGGGAAATCATGGTGCAGAAGCGGGCCACCCTCGTGCGCAACGAGAGCGGCATAGCGACGGCCGCGATGGTGGTCGTCACCGACCTCACCGAGGCCAAGCGGCTGGAAACCCAGTTCCTCCGCGCCCAGCGGCTGGAGAGCCTGGGCTCGCTCGCCAGCGGCGTGGCTCACGACCTCAACAACGTGCTCACGCCGATCGTCATGTCGACCGGCATGCTCGCGGACGCGGTGCAGAACGACCGGGACCGCGCGCTGGTGCAGCTGCTCCATGACAACGCACAGCGGGGCGCGGACATCGTGCAGCAGCTCCTGCTCTACGGCCGGGGGAGCGACGCCCCGCGGACGCTCCTGAAGATCGGCCAGGTCATCCGGGACATGGAGCAGATCATGCGGGAGACTTTTCCCAAGAGCTTGGCGGTCCAGACGGTGGTCGCGCCCGACCTGTGGATGGTGAGCGGCAACAGCACGCAGCTCCACCAAGTCCTGCTGAATCTCTGCGTGAATGCGCGAGACGCCATGCCGGCCGGGGGCCGGCTGTCGGTGTTCGCGGAGAACCTCACCGTGGGGAAGGAGCTGGCGGCGCGGCAGCCCGGCGCCACCCCCGGCCTGCACGTGGTCATCCGGGTCCGGGACACCGGCGTGGGCATCCCCCCCGCGATCCTGGAACGGATCTTCGATCCGTTCTTCACCACCAAGCCCTTTGGCCAGGGCTCCGGCCTGGGCCTCGCCTCCGTGCTGGGCATCGTGCGCAGCCACGGCGGCTTTGTCACCGTCGAGAGCCAGATAGGCGCCGGTTCCGAGTTCGCGGTGTACCTGCCGGCCCGCCCGGCCGAGATCCGGGCCGTGGCCGGGGCCCTCGCCCGGCCGGAGCTCCAGGGCCGGGGCGAACTGGTGCTGGTGCTCGACGACGAGTCCGCCATCCGGGAGTCCCTCTCCGCCGCCCTCCAGCGCTTCGGCTACCTGGTCAAGACCGCCGGCGACGGCGCCGAGGGCCTGAAGGTGTTCGCCTCGCACGGGGACGAGGTGCGGCTGGTCATCGCCGACATCATGATGCCTGTCATGGATGGCCGGCAGGCCATGGCTGCGCTGCGGCAGCGGCGGCCGGACCTGCCGCTCATCGCGATGAGCGGCGTCCCGACCCAGCGCATCTCCCTCGAGACGAGCTTCGGGCCGCAATTTCACTTTCTCCAGAAGCCCTTCACCTTCGACAAAATGCTCGCCACGGTGCGCGAGCTGCTCGACGCCGCCGGCTGAGCCGCGGCCCGTTGCGCTTTGACGCGCCGGTCCGGGTGTGGCCAGATGCGGGCGTCGCCCCGCCATGAACCCCGCCTCTTCGACCCCTGAGACACCGGCCGGCGGGAATCCCGATCCGGCGGTGCACTCGCTCCGCGGCCGCGTCGCGATCATCACCGGCGCCTCACGCGGCATCGGCCGGGCCATCGCGCTGGCCTACGCGCGCGCCGGCGCCGCCGTCGTCGGCAACCACGCGCCCGACCAGGCCGTCCCGCAGGACCTGCTCGATCTCATTCACGCCGAGGGCGGCCGCGCCGTCGCGGTCCAGGCCGACATCAGCCAGCCCGCCACCCACGCCGCGCTGGTCGAGGCCGCGCTCACGCACTTCGGGCGCGTCGACATCCTCGTCAACAACGCCGCCGTGAAGGGGAAGATGCCGCTGCTCGAGGTGACCGAGGCGCTCTGGGACGAGGTCCAGCACGTCAACCTGAAGGGCCCGTACTTCCTCGCGCAGCGGGTGGCCCGCGAGATGATCCGCGCCGGCACCCGCGGCCGCATCATCAATGTCACGAGCAACCACGAGGCCAAGGCCCTGCGCGGCTCCTCCGTCTACAGCATCTCCAAGAGCGGGCTCGGCATGCTGACCAAGGTGCTGGCGCTGGAGCTCGCGCCGCACGGCATCACGGTGAACAGCCTCGTGCCCGGCTCCTACGCGACCCACATGAACCGCGAGGCCATGCTCGATCCCGAGCGGCGCGCGGCGGCGGGGCGGAGCATCCCGCTCGGCCGGCTCGGCGAGCCCGAGGACCTCGTGGCCGCGGCGATCTTCCTGGCCGGCCCGCACGCCGACTACGTCACCGGCACCAGTCTCCGCGTCGACGGCGGCCTCGGCCTGGTCTGAGCCGGAGGTTTCACCGCGAAGCGCGCGAAGATCGCCAAGCCCGATCCGGCAGGCGGTTTGTGTTCCGTGCCTCCGCTCCTCCGCGCTTCCGCGATGAGGCCACCGGAGTTTTCCCCCGATTCGATGGATCGCGGAAGCGCGGAGGCGCGGAATGCGATCCAGCTCCCGAGCTTCGCGGTCTTCGCGCGCTTCGCGGTGAAACCTTCCGGCCGTCCCGGCGCTCAGCGCAGCTCGGGCGGGTCGAAGACGAAGCCGTGGAAGTACTGGCGCTGCGCCGCGGTCAGCTGCTGATTGTAGAACGCCTGGCTGTAGTTCCAGTGCGCCGTCGAGGCGAGCATCCAGGGATGCTCGTAGGCGTAGTACAGCATCGTGCGTCCCGGCGCCCCGGGCACGTACGGCGCGGCCGTGTGCCAGATGGCGTTGTGGAAGAGGATCGCCGATCCCGCCGGCGCGCAGACCTGCCGCGCCCCGGGGAAAAGCTCGCGACGCTTCCGGTCCTCCGGCGCCGGCTCGGCGCGCGAGAGGTGGCTGCCGGGCACCACCGTGAGATTGCCGCGCCCGGGCGCGGCCATGTCGGTGAGGTAGTAGCCGACCTTGAGCTGGAGGATCGGGATCACCGCGCCGAGGTTGCGGTAGCCCTGGTCGCTGCCGTCAATGTGCCAGCCGTCGGTGCGATCCTGGAAATCCTTCGCGTCCTCCACGATCGCGTCCGACGCATGGTAGTGCGGCTGCGGGTTGATGAATGCGTGCACGTAGGGCAGCAGCGCGGGCCAGGTCAGCAGCTCCAGGAACAGCGGGTCGTCCTCCAGGATGTTGAGGATGCGCGTGCTCTTCTCGCCGTGCGCCTGGGTCAGGTCGTGCCGGTTGCGCGGCGGCCAGACGGCCTTCCAGCCCGCGGGCTGCGCGCTGCGGCGGCGCTGCACGGCCGGCGCGAGCGCGGCCTGCAGCTGGGCGACGTGCGCCGGTGCGAGGAAGTTCTCGAGCACGAGGTAGCCTTGGGTCGCGAAGTGGTAACTTTCCGCCGCGGTCGGGACGGAGGACGGGGTCGGCGCAGGAGTGGACATGGGGTGGGGGAACGGTGGGTGCGTAGCCGCATTCCCCCATGGCACAATCCAAAACCGGACGGCCGGGCGTATATTCAGCCGCCGCCGGGGAAAATGCTTTGTGTCGCCCCGGCGGGCGGGTTGCATCGGGGCTTTCCGCCCGCGCGGTTTGCCACCCCATGCCCCTTCGCCGCTCCCCCCGTCCGGCCCATTCCTCCGCCGCGGCGCCGGCCGAGCGCCCCAGCCGCTACGCGGCGCGCGCCGGCGCCATTGTGGGACGCAACCAGGGCCGGCTCTGCAACCGTCCGCTCTACCTCGCCCACACGAACGCCTTCGTGCTCGCGGGCGACCGGCCGCTGCTGCGCTTCGGCAGCGGAGTCACGCTGCACGGCACGTTCTGGCTCGGCGTGCGGCGCGGCCCGCGCGCGGCGTGGCTGCATGATTTCTCCGACGTGACGATGGAATACCGCCCGGCCCACGTGACGTGGCGCGCGCGCGACCGGCGGCTGCCCGGGCTCAAGGTGACGCTGGAGGTTGTCGGTCTCGACGACGTGGTCGGCTTCGCGGTGCGACTCACGGTGGACGGCGCGCGCGCGGCGGACCAGCTCGTGTGGGCCTACGGCGGCGCGCGCTCGTGGCCGGACCAGATCATCAACTGGGACCTCGATCCGCACCGCACGCCGCCGCTCCTGCCGGAGTGGTTCGATCCCGCGCTCGGCACCGGCAACCGCGTGAAGATTGCCGCCGCGGGATTCACGGTGGCCCCGGCCGCGGGAACGCAGCCGGCCTCGCTGGGCCGGTGTGACGCGCGCGCGCGGCCGAAGGTGGGCGATGCCCGCCGCTGTGCCACGCCGGCCGCCCTGCTCGGCTCGGCTGCGTCGGCTTTGCCGGTGGTCGTGGGCGCGGCGAAGCTCGCCGCGGAGCCCTGCGTGCACTGGGAATTCCTGCGGCCCGAGCCCGCGTCCGTCCCCGCCCCGCGGCGCGGCGGGCCCGCCGCGGCCTTTGCGCTGGGGCTGGCGCGCTCCGCGGCGCTGGCCGCGCGCTTCATTGTCGAGACGCCCGAGCCGCGGCTCGACGCGGCGGCGGCGGCGCTGACCGCGGCCCTCGACGGCCTGTGGTATCCGTCGGTGTACCGCCACGGCGCCATGCTCTGGAACGTGCGCTATCCCGGCTGGCGGACCGTGTTCGGCGGCACCGCGCTGGGCTGGCACGACCGCGTGAA
>CAIJZY010000022.1 GCA_903825285.1 uncultured Opitutia bacterium
CTCGTCGGCATGCTCAACCTCAACGGCTCCCTCACCAAGGCCGGCGTGAAGTACTCCACGCTCTGGAGCGCCGACTTCACCGACGACTTCTTCCTGAAAAACCTCGCGGGCTGGCTCAAGACGGGCGTCGTGCGGCACGCCGCCAGCCACGTCCGCCCGCTCGCCAAGGCCCGCGTCCCGGCCAAGGCCCGCGCGATCGCACGGCAGGTCGCCGCCGACCTCCGCCGCCGCAAGTCCATCATGGGCGTCTTCGACGAGGGCTGCATGGGCATGTTCAACGCCATCATCCCCGACGAGCTCCTCTTCTCCACCGGCGTCTACAAGGAGCGCCTGTCCCAGTCGGCCCTCTACTACGGCGCCACCCAGGTCAGCGACCAGGAGGCCCGCGGGGTCTACAACTGGCTCCGCGCGAAGGGCATGAAGTTCCACCTCGGGACCAACGAGGACACCGACCTCACCGAGGCGCAGGTGCTCTGGCAGTGCAAAACCTACGTCGCCGCGCTGCGCATCGCCGACGAGTTCGGCTGCGAGACGATCGGCATCCAGTACCAGCAGGGGCTCAAGGACCTCCTGCCCGCCTCCGACCTCGTCGAGGGCCTGCTCAACAACTCCGACCGACCGCCCGTTGCCAATGCCCGCGGCGAGATCATCCGCGACGGCCTGCCGCTCACGCACTTCAACGAGGTGGACGAGTGCGCCGGCCTCGACGGCCTGCTGACCAACCGCGTGCACACCGCCCTGGCCCAGCCGGTCGAGAACACGCTCCACGACCTGCGCTGGGGCGACTACGACCGCAGCGGCACCACCAAGGACTATGTGTGGGTGTTCCTGATCTCCGGCAGCGCGCCGCCGGCGCACCACATTGACGGCTACCGCGGCACCGACTCGCTGCGCCAGCCGTACATGTACTTCCGCCTCGGCGGCGGCACCGTGCGCGGCATCGCCAAGCCCGGCGAGATCGTCTGGAGCCGCATCTTCGTCGAGGGCGGCAAGCTCAAGATGGACCTCGGCCGCGCCAAGGTCATCACCCTCCCGCGCGCCGAGACCGAGCGCCGCTGGAAGGAGACGACCGTGCAGTGGCCGATCATGCACGCGGTCACCTACGGCGTCACCCGCGACCAGATGATGGCCCGTCACAAGGCCAACCACATCCACGTCGCCTACGCGAACTCCGCGGCCGAGGCCGACCTGGCGATGTACGCCAAGGCCGCCCTCGCCGCCGAGCTCGGACTCACCGTCTCCCTCTGCGGCACCAAGGCCGACGGCGCGAAGTTCTGACCCCCCTCCCGGCCGGTCCTCTTCCAAGCGGAGCCCGCGGGCTCCGCTTGTTGTTTTCACCACGAAGGGCACGAAGCACACGAAGACAAAGGCTCCGGTCTTCGCGGGCTTGGCGGCCTTCGCGGTGAAATGGATTGGAATCGATCCGACCCACCGCCAAGGCCGCGAAGATCGCCAAGACCAGGGCGGCTTGGGCTTCGTGCGCTTCGTGTCCTTCGTGGTGAACCCATGCTTTTCGCTTCCTTCACCGGGGAAACTTGGCTGCGCTCACGCCCGTGTCCTCCGCCGCCCGGCCCGCCTACCCCGCCCTCGCCGACCCCGCGCGGCCGGCGTGGCACTTCGGGCCGCCGGCGCAGTGGATGAACGACCCCAACGGTCCGCTCTGGCACGACGGCTGGTGCCATCTCTTTTATCAGCACAACCCGACCGGCGAGGTCTGGGCCGACATTCACTGGGGCCACGCCCGCAGCCGCGACCTCGTCCACTGGGAACACCTGCCGCTCGCCCTCCGTCCCCAGCGCGCGCTGGGCGAGGGCCATTGCTACTCGGGCAGCACCGCGCTCGACGCCGGCGGCACGCCGCGGATTCTTTACACGAGCGTGGCCCACGACCCGGTCGGGGCCGGGAACCAGGTCATCGCCTCGCCCACCGACGCCGGACTGCTGGGTTGGACGCAAGACGTGGCCGCGCCGTTTCTCGACCTCGCCACGCACGACGGCCCGGACTTCGGGCGCGAGTGGCGCGACCCCTTCGTCTTCCGCGCCGAGGGCCGCACCTTCCTCATCCTCGGGGCTCGGCTTGGCGACGAGTCCGTGATCCCGCTCTACGAAAACCCCGACGGCCACCTGCGCCGCTGGACCTACCGCGGTATCCTCCACCGCGCGCCAGTTAAGGAGACGGTCTTCTTCGAGTGCCCCAACCTGGTCCGGCTCAGGGAAAAATGGCTGCTGCTCACCTCCCCCGTCCGCGAGGTCGAGTGGTGCAGCGGCACCCTGGACCTCGCCGCGTATGCGTTCCACGTCGAGCGCCGCGGCCGGGTTGACGAGAGCGACAGCTACTATGCCACGCAGACGCTCCTCGAGCCCTCGGGCCGCACGGTCCTCTTCGCGTGGGTCCAGCGGTTTCCCCAGAACCGCGGCTGGAACGGCCGCCTCGGTGCGCCCCGCCGCATCTGGCTCGATGCCGCCGGCGACCTCTGCGCCGAGCCGATCGCGGAACTTGCCGTCCTCCGCGGCGCCGCGGCCCGCTTCACCCCGCAATCACTCGGGCCGGCAGGCATCACGCTCGCCCTGCCGGGCGACGCCTCGCACGAAGCCGAGCTCACGCTGTCGCGCGATCCCGCGGCCACGGTGCGCCTCGAGGTCGCCGGGGTGACCATCCTGCTTGGCCCCGAGGGCGTCCAATTCGACGGCCGTCCTGTCAAGCGCCTGCCTGACGGCGCCACGGCCCGCGTCCACTGGCTCCTCGACCGCTCCCTGCTCGAGATCTTCGTTGATCACCACGCCTGCTACACGCGCGTCGTCCCCTTTCCGCCGTCATCCACCGCGCGGCTCGCCTCCACCGGCTCCGCCCGCCTCGACACCGGACGCGCCTGGCCCCTCCAGTCTTGCTAGGTTCAATCTCCCAACTCCCATCTCCCAAAAAAATGTCCGACCTCCCACCCCTCCCCGCCGAGCCCACGCCCGGCCTTTACCGTCACTACAAGGGCAACGATTATCGAGTGCTGCACCTCGCACGGCACTCGGAGACGCGCGAGCCGCTCGTCGTCTACCAGGCGCTCTACGGTGAGCACGGCATCTGGGTCCGCCCCGCGGGGATGTTCATGGAGACCGTGACGGTCAACGGCCGCACCGTGCCGCGGTTTGCGAAACTCGCCCGCGATTCCGCCCCAACCGCGGGCCGCTGATCCCGCCGCGGACTTGGGCCTGCCCTCGAATTTCGGATTTCCACCTTCGGAATTCCCGCTCATGGGTGAACCATGCGCGCGCTGCTCGCCTTCGATAAGTTCAAGGACGCCCTGACCGCGCGCCAGGCCTGCGACGCCGCGGCCGCCGCGCTGCGCCGGCGACAGCCTGCGTGGGCACTCGACCTCTGCCCGCTCGCCGACGGCGGCGAGGGCTTCGCGGCGATCCTCACCGCGGCCGCGGGCGGCACGATGACCACCCTCACCGTCACCGGCCCGCGCGGCGCGCCGGTGGACGCCGCCTACGGACTCGTGCCCTGGTCCCGCATCCCGGCCGCCGCGCGCGCCCGGCTCGCCCTGCCTTTCTCCCCGGAGCCGCACGCCGAGGTCGCCGTGATCGAGATGGCGGCGGCCAGCGGACTCGCGCTGCTGCCGTCGGCGGAGCGCGACCCGTGGCAGACCACGACCCTGGGCACGGGCCAGCTCCTCGCCGCGGCCGCGCGGTCCGGCGCCGCGGTGCTTGTGCTCGGCGTCGGCGGCAGCGCCACCAACGACCTCGGGCTTGGCGCGCTGAGCGCCCTCGGCCTGGAATTCGTGGCCGCGGCGGGCGACCTCGTGCGACCGCCGGTCCCGGCCCGCTGGGATCGCATCGAGCGCATCGCCGGCGCCGTGCCGCGCTCGCTGCCCCCGATCCGCATCGCGTGCGATGTCGCCAACCCGCTCCTCGGCCCCCGCGGCGCCGCCGCGGTGTACGGCCCGCAGAAGGGGCTGAAACCGGGCGACCGCGCCCAGCTCGACCACGCTGCGGCGCGGCTGGGCCTGCTCCTTTGCCAGCATGCCGGAATGCCGGACGCGCTGATGGAAGCCTCCGGCGCCGGCGCGGCCGGCGGGCTCGCCTTCGGCCTGATGGCCGGGGCCGGCGCCACGCTCCTGCCCGGCTTCGACCTCGTGGCCGCGTGGCTCGACCTCGACGCCCGGCTCGCCGCCGCCGACCTCGTCCTCACCGGCGAGGGCCGCTTCGACGACAGCTCGCTCAGCGGCAAAGGACCCGGCGCCGTCGCCGCCCGCGCCCTCGCGCTGGGCAAGCCCGTGCAGGTCTACGCCGGCCAGATCGCCGCCGCGAATTCGCACCCCGGCCTCGCGCTCCATGCCATCACCCCGCCCGGGCAATCCCTCGAGGACGCGCTGCGGGCCGCCGCTGCCAACCTGGAGGCCGCCGTTGACGGCGTGGCCGGTCGGCCATGAAAAGGAGGCGGCTCGGACTTCTTTCGGATTTCCGATTTTCGCCTTCGAATTTGCCCTCCCCCTCACCAACTTAGCGCCCGACATGCCCGGTCACTGCCGCCCGCTCCCCTTGAAGCACCTCTGCGCCCCCGTCCTCCTGCTGCTCGGCCTCCTCGGCTGCAGCTCATCGCAGGCCCCCACCCGGCCCGCGACCGCGACGCCCGCCGCGCGCCCCGCCCCCGCCGCCCCGGTGGTCGTCACCACCGCGCCCGCCGCGCCAGTGTACCCGGTGATGCTCGGCATCGACGTGCTTGAGTCCGAGGGCTTCGCCTCGCTGCGGGGCAAGCGCGTGGGTCTGCTCACCCATCCCGCCGGCGTGAACCGCCGCGGCGAAAGCACCATTGACGTCCTCCGCCGCGCCCCGGGCGTGAAGCTCGTCGCGCTCTACGCGGTCGAGCACGGGCTCTACAACGAGCTGCCCGCCGAGACCACGTTCCCGGACAAGGTCGACGCCCGCACGGGGCTGATGGTGTACTCCCTCTACAACGCCAAAACCCAGCACTTCGTGCCGACCCGCGCGCAGCTCAAGGCGATCGACGTGCTCGTCATCGACCTCCAGGACATCGGCGTCCGCAGCTACACGTTCAGCGGCGCGATGAAGACCGCGATGCGCGTCTGCTTCGAGAACGACAAGGAGGTGATCGTGCTCGACCGGCCCAATCCCCTCGGCGGGCTCAAGGTCAGCGGGCCGCCGCTCGACGCGCAGTGGGTCAGCGACGTCGGCCGCTTCCGCGTGCCCTACGTGCACGGCCTCACCATCGGCGAGCTCGCGCTGATGGCGAAGAACGCGCCCGGCGTGCTCGGCACCTCCGACGCCGTCCGCGAGCGCGGCAAGCTCACCGTGGTGCCGATGCGCGGCTGGCGCCGGGCCATGCGCTGGCCCGAGACCGGCCTCACCTTCGTCCCCACGTCCACCGCGATCCAGGACTTCGGCGCGGTGGAGGGCTACGCCATGACCGGCCTGGGCTGCATCATCGGCGGCTTCAGCCACGGCGTCGGCAAGCAGTACCCGTTCCGCGGCATCTCGCACGCGACCGCGAAGATCGACGTCGTCGAGAAGGAGCTGCGCGCGCTCAACCTCGCCGGGCTCCAGTTCCGCCGCGTCAGCGCCCCCGATCGCAAGGGCAACCCCGCCATCGGCCTCTACGTCGAGATCACCGACTACGACGAATGGCAGCCCATCGACCTCAGCTTCCAGCTCATGAAGCTGGCCTGCAAGCTGGAGCGCCGGAACCCGTTCGCCACCGCCCCGGCCCCCGAGCGCCGCACCTTCCTCGTCCACATGGGCACCAGCGCGTTCTTCAACGACCTCGTGACCAAGGGCGCCGCCGTGGATGTCGACGCCTGGCTGCGCACCTGGCGCGAGCAGGCGAAGATCTACCAGGAACAGAGCAAGCGCTACTGGCTCTACCGCTGAGCCGCCGCGCGACGCGGCGGGAAGCACGAAGGCGAAAATTCGAAATTCGAGGATAGCTCGAACCGATTAGACGGGAGGAAATTTTCAGGGGCCGGGTTTCTGGCAACTGGAACCGGGCCCTGGATGGCAACGGCTAGGCTTTCCCTCCGGAGCTTGGCCCCTCATGCTTCCCTCGAATTTCGAATTTCCGCCTTCGGATTTCTCAATCATGCCCACCTCCCTCCTGGTCATCGTCACCCCTGACGAGCAGTCCAAGTTCCTCCCCGCGCCCGTGCTCGCCGAGCTGCGCGGCTACGCGGCGGCTTTCCAGCTGATGGACCCGACCGGACTCGACACCGCCGGCTTCGCCCGCGCGCTCGCGGCCGCCGACCCCGAGGTGGTCCTCGCCTGCTGGCGCACGCCGGCCTTCCCCGCCGCGCTGCCGCCGCGGCTGCGCTACGTCTGCTACCTCACCGGTTCGGTCAAGCACATCGTCACCCGCGCCCACCTCGAGCGCGGCCTCCTGCTCACCAACTGGGGCTCGGCCATCAGCCGCATCGTCGCCGAGTGCGCCCTCTTCCACACGCTCTGCTGCCTGCGTCACGCCACGCGTTACACCTTCCTCCTCCACCGCGAGGGCGGCTGGCGCGATCACTGGGAGCAGGTCGGCTCGCTCTTCGAGCGCCGCGTCGGCATCCACGGCTTTGGTCCGGTCGCCCGCGCGCTCGTCGGGCTGCTCCGGCCGTTCCACTGCACCGTCTCGGTCTTCGCGCCCGACGTGGACGACGCCGTCGCGCGCCAGCACGGCGTGCGGCGCGCGGAGTCGCTCGACGACCTCTTCGGCACGAACGACGTGCTGATCGAGCTCGCCCCGCTCATCCCGGCCACGATCGGCACCGTGACCGAGCGCCACCTCCGGCTCATCCGCCCCGGCGGGGTCTTCGTCAATGTCGGCCGCGCCGCCATCGTGGACGAGGCCGCGCTCCTGCGCATCGCCCGCGAGGGTCAAATCCAGATTGGGCTCGATGTCTTCGTCGAGGAGCCGCTCCCCGCCGGCAGCCCCTTCCGCGGCCTGACCAACGTCAGCCTCTCCCCGCACATCGCGGGCCCGACCCTCGACCGCTATCCCGACGCCACCGCCCTGGCCCTGCGCAATCTCCGCGCCTACGCCGCCGGCCAGCCCCTCGAGGCCCGCATCACGCCGGAAATCTTCGAGCGGTCGAGCTGACCAGGTTTTCACCACGAAGATCACGCAGTGCACGAAGCCCGGACCTGGCCTAGCTTCGCGATCTTGGCGGTGAACTGGTTTGATGAGTAACCGGTGTTACCGCCAAGGCCGCGAAAATGCGCGAAGGTCAGACTTCGTGTGCTTCGTGCCCTTCGTGGCGGAATCCAGCCCACGAACAATCACCCCGGCGCCCGTGGCTTTTCCCTTGCCGCTCCGGGCGCGGAAGGCGAAATCTCCCAGTGGACGCCGCGCCGCGCGGACGCCCCGTTAGCTCCCCAACCCCCAACCGCTGCACGCCATGCCGAGACCTGTCACCCTGTTCACCGGCCAATGGGCCGACCTGCCCCTCGCCAAGCTCGCCCCGCTCGTCAAGCAGATGGGCTATGACGGCGTCGAGCTCGCCTGCTGGGGCGATCACTTCGACCCCGACCAGGCCGCCGCCTCGAAGAAATATGTCGCCGACAAATGGGCCCTGCTGAAGGACCACGGCCTCACCTGCCACGCCGTCTCGAGCCACCTCGTCGGCCAGGCCGTCTGCGACCGCATTGACGAGCGCCACCAGGCCATCCTCCCGCCCGACGTCTGGGGCGACGGCGACCCCGAGGGCGTGCGCACCCGCGCCGCCAAGAAGCTCGCCCACACCGCCAAGGCCGCCCGCGCCTTCTTCGACGGCCGGCCCGGCCGCAAGGGCGCCGATGCCTTCCCCGCCGTCGTCAACGGCTTCACCGGCTCGAGCATCTGGCACTCGATCTACGCGTTCCCGCCCACCTCGCAGGCGTACTGGGATGCGGGCTTCGCCGACTTCGGCAAGCGCTTCGGCCCGATCCTCGAGGCCTTCGAGAAGGCCAACGTCAACTTCGGCCTCGAGGTCCACCCGACCGAGATCGCCTTCGACACCGCCTCCGCCCAGCGCGCCGTCGCCGCCGTCAAGGGCCACCGCCGCTTCGGCTTCAACTACGACCCCTCGCACCTCGGCTACCAGAGCGTGGACTACGTGAAGTTCATCCGCACGTTCCCCGACCGCATCTACCACGTCCACATGAAGGACGTCTGGTGGGGCCACGGCGACGGCACCGTCGGCACCTTCGGCGGCCACGTCGGGTTCGGCGACGCCCGCCGCGCCTGGGACTTCCGCTCGCTCGGCCACGGCGACATCCGGTTCGAGGACATCATCGTCGCCCTGAACGACGTCGGCTACCGCGGCCCGCTCTCCGTCGAGTGGGAGGACATCCGCATGGACCGCGTCCACGGCGCCACCGAGGCCGCCGCCTTCGTCCGCAAGGTCGACTTCCCCTCCAGCGCCGTCGCCTTCGACGCCGCCTTCGACAAGAAAAACCAATAAGATCCGATTAAGCGCAAAGTCGCGAAGGGGCGAAGGTCGCGCGAAGCAACCTCCCTTTGCTCAGACCTTGGCGACCTCGCGTCTTCGCGCTTAGTTCCTTCATCCCTATGAATCGTAAACTTCGTTTTGGCATGATCGGCGGCGGCCGCGGCGCATTCATCGGCGCGGTCCACCGCATTGCCGCCATCATGGATGGCAAGGCCGAGCTCGTCGCCGGCGCGTTCTCCTCCGACGCCGCCCGCTCCAAGGCCTCCGGGGCCGACCTCTTCCTCGACCCGGCGCGCGTCTACGGCAGCTACGCCGAGATGGCCCGCGCCGAGGCGAAACAGCCCGCCGCCCAGCGGCTCGACTTCGTCATCATCGTCACGCCCAACCACCAGCATTTCCCGCCCGCGAAGCTTTTCCTCGAGAGCGGCTTCAACGTGGTCCTCGACAAGCCCGCCACCTTCGACCTCGCCGAGGCGAAAAAGCTGCGCGCCGTCGTGAAGCAGACGAGAAAGGTCCTCGTCCTCACCCACAACTACACGGGCAACGTCATGGTCAAGCAGGCCCGCGAGCTCGTGCGCAACGGTGCCGTCGGCGCGATCCGCAAGGTGGTCGTCGAGTACCCGCAGGGCTGGCTCAGCACGTTCCTGGAAAAGACCGGCCAGAAGCAGGCCGACTGGCGCACCGACCCGAAGCGCAGCGGCGCCGCGGGCTGCATGGGCGACATCGGCACGCACGCCGAGAACCTCGCACGCTACATCACCGGCCTGCACATCGACTCGCTCTGTGCCGACCTCACCACGTTCGTGAAGGGCCGCAAGCTCGACGACGACGGCAACGTCCTCGTGCGCTACCGCGGTGGCGCCAAGGGCGTGCTGCACTCCTCGCAGATCAGCATCGGCGACGAGAACATGCTCAACATCCGGGTCTACGGCACCAAGGCCGGCCTCGAATGGCGGCAGGAGTTTCCCAACGAGCTGGTCGTGAAGTTCGGCGACCAGCCCCGCCAGACCTGGCGCCGCGGCAACGGCTACATCTGCGACCAGGGCAAGAAATTCACCCGCATCCCTGCCGGCCACCCCGAGGGCTACCTCGAGGCGTTCGCGAACATTTACCTCGAGGCCTTCCGCGCCATCAGCGCGGAGGTCGAGGGCAAGCGCCCGCCGAGGGACCTCGACTTCCCCACCATCGACGACGGCGTCGAGGGCATGGCGTTCATCGAGACCGTCGTGAAGAGCTCGAAGCGCGGGGCGCGTTGGCTGAAATTTCCGAAGGCCTGACCGCGATGGCTGTAGGGCGGGGTCAGCGACCCCGCCCTACACTTACTTTCCGACCTGGTTCTTCGCCACCCACGCCTCGTACTCCTTGCGCGGCATGAAGCGCAGGGACGCGCTGTTGATGCAGTAGCGCAGGCCGGTCGGAGCTGGGCCGTCGTCGAAGACATGGCCGAGGTGCGCGCCGTCCACGTTGCAGTGGACCTCCGTGCGCGTCATCCCGTAGCTCACGTCCACCGTCTCGCCGACGAACGCACGCTCGATCGGCTTGGTGAAGCTCGGCCAGCCCGTGCCGCTTTCGAACTTGTCGCGGCTGTCGAAGAGCGGCGTCTCGCTGCACACCGAGAAATACACACCGTCCGCGTGGTTGTCCCAGTACTCGTTCTGGAACGGCGGCTCGGTCCCCTGCTGGCGCGCGACCTGGAACTGGCGCGGATTGAGCCGCTCCCGCCACTGGGCGTCCGTGAGCTGCACCTTGGCCTTGCTCATGTCGATCACGACGTTCGAGGGCAGGCCGCAGGCGGAGACTTCACCGGGCTTGCACTGCAGGGCGTCTTTGGCGGAGGAGGTGGATTTCATGTCAGATTGGGCGCAGGCCGTGAGGGCCAGCGCGGAAAAAAGCGGAAACAGCCGGATTCGCAACATGCCCATACGAGTAGTCAGCCGGGGAAAATATTCCAGCCAAGGCAGTAGGCCCACGGAATACACCGAAGCCAAAGATTGATCGGCTCGGGAGCCCTTCCGTGTGTTCCGTGTATTCCGTGGGCCCTCACTCCTCCGCCTTCACCTTCACGGAGCCGTCGCTGAATTCGTTCGTGAGTCGCTGGCCGGGCTTGACCGCCGCGCGGCGCGCGACCGGCCGGCCGACCTCGTCGCGCACGATCGCGAACCCGCGGTTGAGCACCGACGCCGGGCTCGCCGCCTGCAGGCGCTTGTAGAGCGAGAGCAGCTGGTGTGAGCCGAGCTGCACCCGCGCCTCAGGTGAGGCCTGCGCCAGGCGCGACCGGATCTCGCCATATTGCTGACGCCGCAGCTGCACCGCCGACCGCAGCGCCGACACGAGGCGGTTCGCGCAGTCGTCGAGTCGCAGGAAACCCTGCTCGATCTGCGTCGCCGGCGACAGCAGCCGCAGCCGCGACCGCGCGTGGTCGAGCCGCTCCGTGGCGCGCGCGAGCGCGCTCTCGCCCGCTGCCGTCATCGCGGTAGCCGCCTGCGCCGCCCGCGCGGCGCCGTCCACGAACCGGCTGGAGATCAGTTCCGCCGCCCCGCTGGGGGTCTCGGCCCGGACGTCGGCCGCAAAGTCGCACAGGGTGAAGTCGATCTCGTGGCCCACCGCCGAGATCACCGGCACCGTGCAGCCCGCCACCGCGCGCACCAGCACCTCCTCGTTGAAGGCCCACAGGTCCTCCAGACTCCCGCCGCCGCGCCCGATCACCAGCAGGTCAAAGATCCCGAGTGCCTGCGCCAGGCCGAGCATCGCGGCCATCTCCGCCGCCGCGCCCTCGCCCTGGACCTTCGCCGGGAGCACCACGAGCCGGCCGCGCCAGCCGCGCCGGGACAGGATCCGGATGAAGTCCTGCACCGCCGCGCCCGTCGGCGAGGTCACGAAACCCACCGTCGCCGGCATCGCCGGGATCGGCCGCTTCTTCTCCGGGGCGAACAGGCCCTCCGCCGCCAGCCGCTGCTTCAACCGCTCGAACTCCTGCTGCAGCCGGCCCACGCCGTCCTCGATCACCGCGCGGACGATCAGCTGGTACTGCCCGCGCGCCTCGTAGACGCTCACCTCGCCGTAGGCCACCACCTGCTGGCCGTCGCGGAGCTTCACCGTCTGCCGCGCCGCGTCGCCGCGGAACAGCACCGCGCTCAGCTGCGCCCCCGCGTCCTTCAGCGAGAAATACACGTGCCCGCTCGCCTGCGCGCGCAGGTTCGACACCTCGCCGCGCACCCAGCCCGGCCGGATCCCCTCCTCGAGCAGCGTCTTCACGCGCCGCGTGAACTCGCTCACGCTTTCCGCGCGCGCACCCGAGTCGCCCAGATCGAGTTCAGCCTTCACGCTTCAGAAAACGCTGCCGCAGAAAATGCACCGCCACCACGGCCACGACGATCACGCCGATGCCCGCCACGACCGTCTTGAAATTTCCGTTCAGCACGCCGCGCCCGAGCACCACCGCACCCACGGCCCAGGGGAGCGTGCACAGCCACGACACCAGCAGGTACTGCCGGAACGGCACCTCGGCCAGGCCGAGGATGTAGCCCTGCACCGTGTACGGCGGACCGGGGGTCAGACGCACGAGCAGCGTGACGGTCAGCGAGGTCGCGGGCGTCACCGCCGGCACGCCGTAGCCGTACCGCTTCAGCAGCCCGGTCAGGACCGGGCGGAGCGCGTATCGCGCGAGCCAGTAGATCAGGGAGAGGTTGACCGCGACGGCCGCCATCACCGCGACGATCACGCCCCAGAGGCCCATCGTGGGGGCAAACGCCTCGCCCGCGGGGATCGTGAACGCCATCAGCGGCAGGCCCGCCGCCGGCAGCAGGGCCAGGGCCGTGAAGAAGAGTCCCGGACCGGCCCCGCGGATCAACGCCAGGCCGCGGTCCACCAGGTCCCGGAGGTCCAGCCCGCGCATGACGAGCACGGCCACGACCAGCAGCAGGACTACACCAATGGCCAGCTTGACGATCGGGAGTTTCCTCGGCGGAACCGGGGTGGCGGACGACATGCGCGGAGCCTGCCCGCCCCGCCGCGCCACCGTCAAGCACCCGCTCGGCGGGACCCGATCCGGGCGCACCACCAAGATCACGAAGCACACGAAGTCCAAGCCTCGTCATGGCCGCAGGCTTGCCCGGGCTCGAGCGGGCCGCTGTGATGGCCGCAATGACGCGCCCCGCCGACTCCGCCTCCCGCCTGGCCCTGGGGCTCGGCGTCGCCGGGGCCGCCGCCCTCGCGGCCATCACCCTCGCGGATCCCGGCGCGACGCGGATGCACGCCTGGCCCTGGTCCCTCGCCTATGTGCTGGCGTTGCTCGTCCCTTCGGCCGCGCTGGTCCTCCGCGCCTATGCGCCCACGCGCCCGCTGCGCACGCCGCCGCGGCCGTGGTTCCACCTCGTCCTCGCCGGCGGCGCCGCCGTGCTCGTCTCCGCCTTCGCCAGCCCCTACCGCGGGCCCGGCCTGCTCGGCGCCGCGCCGCTGCTGTCCGCGCTCGCGCTCTTCCTCGTGACATTTGACTGGCTGCACGCCGACCCTGCGCAGGGGGAGGCGCGTCGCCGCCGGCTGCGCCTCGCCCTCGGCGCGTTCCTCGCCCTCGTCGCCTTCGTCAGCCTCGGGAGCTGGCTCGGCGACCTCCCGCGGCTGGCCCCGGCGGAGATCTTCGCCGCGCGCAACCCGCACCCGCTCGGCCACTCCAACTACACCGCGGGACTCGCCGTGCTGATGCTGCCGACGTTTGCCGCGCTGGCGCAGTCCGCCCACGGCCGGGCGCGCCTCGGCTGGGCCGCCGCCGCGCTCCTCGCCCTCGGGCTCCTCTTCACCAGCGGCAGCCGCGGCGGCCTCGTCGGGCTCGGCGTCCTCCTGCTGGGCGCGCTGCTCGCCTCCCGGCTGGGCGTGAGGCGCACGCTCGGCTTTGCCGTCCTCGCCGCCGCCGCCTGCCTCCTGCTCGCCTATGCCAACCCGCGCACCCGCGCGCTGCTCCACGGCGCGGATGCCGCCGCGCTGAGCGCCAGCACCATCCAGCGCACCGCCATGGCCCGGGCCGGGCTCGCCCTCGGCGCCGCGCGGCCGCTGCTCGGCTGGGGTCCTGGCGCCACGCCGTTGGCCTATCCCAAATTCCGCGCCGGGCTCGACGGCGGCGTCGAGGACGCCCTTCAGCTCCACAGCCTGCCGGTGCAGCTCTGGGCCGAGCTCGGCCTGGTCGGCCTCGCCGGCCTGGCTGGGCTGCTGGTGCTCATCGCGCGCCACGCGCGGCGCGATCCCACCGCGGCCGTGACGCTCGCCGGCTACCTCGCCTTCGCGCTCTCCGACTACCAGCTCGACGTCCCGGTCTTCGCCTTCGCCCTCGCGCTCCTGGCCGCCCTGCTGGCGCCGCCCGCCGAACCGGCGGCCGCGGTCCGGTCGCGGGCCCTCGACTGGTGTCTTCGGCTCACGGCCCTCGCCTATCTCGCCTTCGCGCGGCCCGATCCGACGCCGGCCATGAACGTCCATGCGCTGGCCCTCGCCCGCGACCCGGCGCAGGCTCCGGCGGCCGCCGAGCTGCTCCGCACGTCGCTCGCGGTCAACCCCGACCAGGAGATCGCGCACTTCAACCTTGGCTGGCTGCAGGTCGTGAATCAGCCCGACGAGGCCGAGCGCCACTTCCTCGCCGCCGCCCGGCTCGTGCCCGACAAGGGTGGCGTGTATTTCGGCTTGGGCCTGGCACGACTCAACCAGGGCCGGCAGGAGGAAGCCGCCCGGGCGCTCGCGCTCGAGTGCCTCAACGACCCGGTCTTCCTCGTCTCCCCGTGGTGGCGCAACCCCGCTCTCCGGCCGCTGTGGCCTGGCACACTGGGGCTGCTGTACCGTTTCCTGGCCGAGGCCGCCGGGTCCGACGGACTGAAGACCCCCGCCGCCGCCAAGGAGCTCGCCTACACCGCGGCGCTGGTCCGCTGGATCGAGGGCACGGCCGCGCCGGGTGAAATGCTTGCCGCCGCCAACACCGCGCAGCGCACCGCCTTCTTCGCGCGCCGGCCGCCGCGGCCGGCGTTTGCCGACGCCCCCGTGAGTCTCCTGCACCGCGAGCGCACCGCCTACCCAGTGCTGATGCGCAACCTCGACCTGCCAACGCCGGTGGACCTTTTCGCCGTCCAGGAAAACGCGCTCGCCGTCGGCGAGTACCGTTTCCTTTTCCCGCAGAAAGGCTGGCTCCCGGCGCCGCTTCTGCTCGGATTCCTGCAGGAACGTCTGCTGCCCCAAGGTGACCCCATCTCCCTCCCGCCAATCCATCCGTGAGACCGCCGTCCCGCTGGCCCTGCTGGCGGGTGACACGCTGGTCACGCTGGCCGGCCTGGCGCTGGGCTGGTGGCTGCGCTACGCCTCGCCGTTCGCGCGGTACGGCATCGCCGTGCTGGACGCCACCTTCGCGCGCTACCTGCCGCTGCTGCTCGTGGGCGTCGCCCTGTTGGTCGGCGCCTTCGCCCAGTTCGGGCTCTACGACTCGCGGCTGCTGCTGCGCCGCTACCAGAGCCTCAACGCCATCCTCAAGGGCGCGGCCTTCTGGCTCGTCGCCTACCTCGGTGTGTCGCTCGTCCTGAAGTTCGACCCGCCGATCTCGCGCCTCTTCGTCGTCGAGGCCTTCGTCTGCGTCGTCGCCTTGCTCACCGCCTGGCGCCACCTCGCCTACCTCGCCCTCACCCGCCGCGCCCTGCTCGGCCGGCTGCGCCGGCGCGCGGTGCTGCTGGGCTGGAACGACGACGCCCGCGCCCTCGCCGCCGAGATCGCCCGCGACCCCGCGCACCCCTTCGCACTGGCCGGCCTCGTCACCGGCCCCGGCGACGCCCAGGCGCTCGCGGCCGAAGCCGCCGCCGCCCGCCCGCCGGTGCTCGGCGCCGTCGATGACCTCGCCGCCATCCTCGCGCGCGAGGCACCCGACCTGCTCATCGCCACGCGTCTCGACCTGCCGCGCGCCGAGATCCGCGCCATCGTCGAGACCTGCGAGCGGGCCTACGTCGAGTGGAAGATCGTGCCGGGCGCGTTCGACATCTTCCTCAGCGGGCTGCGGCTCCAGACCATCGGCCGCGTGCCGGTGCTCGGGATCGAGGAGCTCACGATCAACCGCCTCTTCAACCGCGCGCTCAAGCGCGCCGTGGACCTCGTCGGCGGCGCCGTCGGCCTGGTTGTCTCCACCCCGCTCGTGCTCGTGTTCGCCGTCCTGATCAAGCGCGAGTCGCCCGGCGGCCCGGTCTTCTTCCGCCAGACCCGCGTCGGCGCCGGCCACCGGCCCTTCACGCTGTGGAAGCTGCGCACCATGGCGCCGGGCGCCGACGCCCATGACGACGCCCGGCAGAGCACGGCGCGCGGCGACCCGCGGCTCCTCCGCATCGGTGCGTGGCTTAGGCGCTGGAACCTCGACGAGCTCCCGCAGTTCTGGAACATTCTGCGCGGCGACATGAGCCTCGTCGGCCCGCGGCCCGAGCGCCCGCACCACGTCGAGCAGCTCGCCGGCGCCATCCCGCATTACCTGCCGCGCCACCTCGTGCGGCCCGGCCTCACCGGGTGGGCCCAGGTCCGCGGCCTGCGCGGCGAGAGCGACCTCGTGCTCCGCGTGCAGCACGACATCTACTACATCGAGAACTGGTCCATCTGGCTGGACGCGCAGATCATCCTGCTGACGCTCGTCCGCTGGCGCGACCCGAACGCGTACTAGCGTCCGAGCCGGGCGCGACGGCACGCCGCCGTCGAACTCACCGCCGCCGGGCACCAGGTCCGCGGCTTCATAGCGGCTGCACGCGCCGGCGCCCGCGGCGCGCCGCCCGCCAGCGCGCGACAATCTTCCACAGGCCGAACGCTGCCGTGTACTTCCAGCGCACCCAGGCCAAGTTCCCGGGATTGAAATGCTTCAGGTAGACGTCGCGGTTCGCGTCAAAGATCGCAGTGGACATCGCGGCGTACTCCTGAGCCACGCTCACACCCTTGAGGTGAGTGATCCGCATGGCGCCGTCGTAGACGATGCGCCAGCCCGCCCGTGCGACGCGCACGCACAGGTCGAGGTCGTCGCCGTACATGAAGAACCGCTCGTCGAACACCTTGCCGTCCGGCGCCACCGCGGCCAGCGCGGCCCGCGGCGCAAGCATGAAGGCGCCGTTGATCGCCCCCACGTCATAGGTGCCGGCCGCCGGGAGGTGTGTGAGGTTGTAGCCCGTGAACCAGGCCATGCGGGGAAACGCCTTCGCCAGTCCGCTCGCCCGGCAAAAACCGTCCCAGAGCGTCGGGATGCCCCGCCGGCACGCCAGGTCCATGGATCCGTCCGCCAGCTCCAACCGTGGCGAGATCAGCCCGATGCGCGAGTCCGCCTGCAGCCGCGCCACGCAGTGCGCCAGCGCGGGTGTGTTGCTGACGGTGTCGGGGTTGAGAAACAGCACGTGGTCGCCGCGGCTCCGGCCATAGCCGAGATTGTTCGCGCGCCCAAACCCGAGATTCGACTCCGCCGGCAGGTAGTGGACCCACGGAAATTGCGACGTCACGATCGCCCCGGTGCCGTCGCCGGGCGAGTTGTCCACCACCACCACCTCGACCGGCCGGTCGGCCAGCGCGCGCGGCAGCGAGGTGAGGTTGGCCGCGATTTCCCCGCCGGACCGGTAGGCGACGATGACGATGGAGAGGATCGGCGTGTTCGGCGTGGACACGCCCCGACGCTGTGCGATGCTGCCAGTGAACGCAATGCCTCCCGACTCGCCGCCGCTTCTCAGCGTGATCGTGGTCTGCCGGAACCCGGGCCCGGGCCTCGCAGCCGCCCTGCAGAGCATCTGGGCACAGCACGGGCCCGCGCCCGAGCTGGTCGTCGTCGACGGCGCCTCCACCGACGGCACCGCGGAGTGGCTCGCCCGGCACCGCGCCGAGATTTCCACCCTGATCGCGGAACCCGACCGCGGGGTCTACGACGCGATGAACAAGGGCGTCGCCGCCGCGCGCGGCGAGTGGGTGCTGTTCCTCGGCGCCGACGACGCGCTCGCCTCCGACCTCGTGCTGGCAGAGACGGCGATGACGCTGGCCCAGACCAACGGCGGCGTGGTCGTAGGCGAGGTCGCCTACACCGACGGCCGCGTCTACCGCCTGGCCGCGGCGCCAAACCCGCGGGCGCGGAACTTTGTCCACCACCAGGGCGCGTTCTACCGCCGGAGCCTGTTCGCGGAGCACGGGCCGTTCGACACCAGCCTGGCCGTGATGGGCGACTATGACTTCAATCTCCGGCTCTGGCAGAGCCACGTGCGCTTCAAGGCCTGCGCGCTGGCCGTCGCGCGCTGCCGCCCGGGCGGAATCAGCGACCGCGGCCGGTGGCAGGGCTATGGCGAGGAGATTCGCGTGCGCCACCGCCACTTCGCGTGGTGGCAGTGCTGGGGTTGGGACACGGCCAGCGTCCTCCGCTACCTGCGCAAGCGGATCGTCCGCAGCTTCGTGAGAACCTGACCCGACCAGCGGCCCGCGCCGAGGCGCAGGTTGAAAAACGCGTCACCGACGCGCAGCCAGTCCCCGCCAAACACAACCCGCAGCGGCAGCGCCCGCCAGTAGGCGCGCCCGCGCCGCGCCGGCCGGCGCGGGAAGTCGAACCCCGGCCGCCGCGCCGCGATCTCGGCTCGCGCCCGCTCCAGCGCCCGCCAGTATGGCCCGTAGAGTGCGCGACGCAGCCGGCCGGGCATGACGCCGTAGTCCAGCTGTCCTGACTGCCACCACCACGTGCCCCAAACCGGCCGGAAACGCGCGTAGTGGAACAGCACCACCGGCGCGTCGTCCACCCGCACCACCCCGTCCGCCGCGCATTCGTACCGCCGGCCCGCCCAGTTCCACGGCGCGAGGTTCACGCCCGCGTCAGGCAGCACCAGCAGCCGCCCGCCCAGCCGCTCCGGCCAGACGTCGAGGTATTTCTGGTCGGCGTACCGGCCGGGCTCGATCCGGTCGTGGCACCACGCGAGACACTCCTCGCGCCAGGTGTCGAGGCAACCGCGGCCAGCATCATCGTTCGCAAACACGAGCAAACCGACGTTGAAGTGCCCGTGCTGCTCATAGTGACGCAGCCACGAGGGAAACCGGTGGGCCGTGATGAGCACGCTCGCCTTGGCCTCATCCAGCGCCGCAAAGATGCCAGCCGGGCTCGCCAGAAAAAACATGTCCGCATCGAGGTACGTGAGGCGCTCGATCGCGGGTTGCGCGCGGAGCAGCCAGCGCGGCCAGCACGGCGAGAGCGTGAAGTAGTACTCGACCTGCGTGCGGTCCGCCTTCGCGGCCGCCAGGCCGGGATCGTCCGCCTCGAGCTCCGCCAGCGGCACCACGCGCAGCCCGGGCCCGCCGATCTCGCGCAGCACGGCGGCGGTCTCGTCGTCCAGCGCCAGCACCCACAGCACGGCGGCCGGGTCGTGCGCCGCGAGCGAGCGCGCGAGCGCCAGGCCCGGGATCAGGAAACCGCGGTCGAAGTAGGTGCAGTAGTGATTCATCACGTGACAACGCGCCGCAGGCGCCGCGCGAGCGCCGCCGGCAGGCCGCGGAACATTGCCCACCGCAGGCTCCGCGCGCTCGCGGCGCCGAGTTCGGCAAACAGCGCGCCGCCAAACCGCCGGGCGCCCGCGTCCGCGACGGTCAGCGCCTGGCCGGGTTGGTCCGCGATCGTCGCGAACACCCAGCCGAGCAGGTAATCGCGGCGCCCGAGCGCCGCGGGCTCGCCGCCGAACTCGCGGAGAAAGCGGACGTTCACCCAGGCCGGCGCCGTCGGCGCGAGCCGCCGCGCCCAGGCCGCGCCGCGCGCGCCGAGTCGCGCCGCCAGCAGCTCGGGCCGGCCCCGCGGCGTGCGCCCGACCTCCAGCCCGGCCAGCCAGAACGGCTCCGCGGCCATCGTCGCGAGCACGTCGCCCAGCTTGTCCTCGCCCTCGTAGGCATCCATCAGCCCGGGCTCGAACTCCGCCGCCAGCAAACGCTCGCGCCATGCCGCCGGCAGGCTCCGGTACAGCCGCGCATCCAGCCCCTGCGTGTCGCACTTGAGCCAGTCCACGCGCTCGATGCCCTGTGCCGTAAGCGCGGCAGCGATCGTGGTGGCCGGAAACTCCGTCGTGGCCGTCACCGCGAACTGGTCCGCGAACGCCCAGTCGGCGAGCGCTGTGGCGTTCGGCCGCAGGGTGCTGGAGCACTGGGGGGAACGGGTGAGGTGCAGCGCCTGCCGCCCGCCGGCGGGAGTGTCCGGCACGGCGAGGCCGGGGCAGAAGATCCAGCGGGCAAACCGCCGCGGGGCCGCGCCCAGCGGGGCGGTCTCGCGCGGATCGGGCTCGAAGCCGATACCGATCGCATGACGCGCAAGCCGCCGCCAGGCCGGCGGCAGCCCGCCGGCCGCGCCGACGTCCACGAGCACCGGCGGGGCGGCGCGCAGCTCGGGCTCGGCCAGGACCCGGTCAATCCAGTTCATCGCGCCCCCTTCCGTCGCCACAGCAGCCCGGTCGAGGCGTAGCGACGCCGGTCGACCGGCCAGACCGCCTCCGCGGCAAATTCGTGCACGAGTTCATACCGGCCTTCAAACCGCGCCAGGAACTTTTCGCGATTGAAAAACCAGACCGGGTAGCTCGCGGAATAGATCTCGGGCGGCACGCGCTGCACCGCGATCCGGTCGGGCGCCCGCTCGTGCAGGGGCAGGTTGTTGAGCAGGATCCAGGGGAAACCATGCGCCTGCCACGCGGCCAGCTCGGCCGCCGGGTCCGGCAGGTACTGAAGCGCCGTCGAGGCGAGCACCACGTCGTGGGGCCCCGCGGCCTCCGCCGCCGCCACGCTCGGAAAAAATCGCAGCGGCGTGCCCGCCGCGAACTCCGGCCCGGCCGCGACGAATGCCGGCTGCTCGACCACGTCCCACGCGAGTCCGGGGAACGCCGCCAGCTCCCGGCGGTGCCGCCAGTAGGTGGTGCCGAGCGCGCCGCCAAAATCGAGCACGCGCAGCGGCCCGCCTCCCGCCGCCAGGCGCAGTGCTTCCAGCAGGCCGGGCTCCGGCGCCGGCTCGGCAAAGGTCACCCCGTCGCGCTCGTAGGCCGCCGCTCCATCCTGCACCGCGCGGGTCGCCGCCGCCACGCGCGCCACGATGGCCGCGTCGTCATAGCCGCCGCTCGCGGCCCGCGCCGCGGCCCACGTCGGGTAGTCGCCCTCAAACCAGCGCCAGCCGAACCACGTCCGCGCGAGCGCGCGCAGCGGGGCGGGCACGACGGCCTTGGCGGCCCTGCGCCACGCGCCGCTCATGCGTCCCCCCGCCGGAGCGCGCCGGCCACGCGCCGGGCGAGCCGCGCCCACCACGGGCGCGGCGGATAGGCCGCGGCCCAGAGACGGCGGCAGTCGGGATGCTCCACCAGCTCCGGCCAGACAGCGGGCGGCGGTGGCGCCACGTCCAATGGCGGGTTGCGCCACTCGTCCGCGCCGGCCGCGTGCGTCGCGCCGGCGTCGAATCCGATGTGCTCGACCAGGCTCCGCGGCGGCCGCAGGCAGAGCCCGCCGGCCGCGAGGTGATGGTACAGCCAGCGCACCGCCCAGATGTTCTTGCGGGCCTCGACCCGCGCCATTGCCGGAAGGTCGGAGCCGTACGCGTCGGGTGCCACGCCGCGCGCCGCGGCCGCTTCCATTCGCTCCACGGCATTGGTCCCGGCCACGCCGCGCCAGCTGCGCGCCCAGGTGCCCCACCCCCAGCATTCCGCGCGACCGTCGAAGTACGGCGCCCCACCCAGCCCCGCGGGCGTCACCCGCGGATGCGTCCACGCCGTCACGCTCAGCACGCGCGGGTCGTCCGCGTAGCGCGCCAGCGCCGAACTGAGCCACGCATAGGCGCCCGGGACGGCCACAAGGTCGTCCTCCCACACGATGAAGGCGTCGTGCCGGGCCGCGACCTCGCTGATCCCCGCGACGACGTTGCGGCCGAGGCCCAGGTTGACGGGCCGCTCGGTCAGCTGCATGTCGCACCAGTCAACCGCCCGCAGCAGGGCACGGGTCTCGGCCACGGCCGCGGCGTCGGCGGCGCCCCGGGCGCCGTCGGCGAACGCGAGCACGCGCGGCACATGGTTGGCGCGCAGCGCGGCCAGCGTGCGCGCCAGGTGGGCGGGCCGCGCGAAGGCGAAGAGCACGACGGGGGGAGGGTTCACGGCCGGCGAAGGTGGCGCCACCCGAGCACCGGCACGAGCAGCGCGCGCGTCTGCATCCAGCCGGTCTCGCGGACCGCGGCGAGCCCAAACGACGACAGCCACGAGGCCAGGGCCTGGGAGACGACGGTCGCGGCGGCGGCGCCGAGCGGGCCCCAGCGCGGGATGACGAGGAAGTTGAGCCCGATGTTAAGGGCGGCGCCGGCGAGGGTGGCGGCGAGGTAGAAGCGCTGCAGGCCCTCGTTGACCAGCCACTGGCCGCGCGCGACGCCGAGGAACACGAACACGCTGGACCAGATGTGCACGGCGACGATCGGCCCCGCGGCGGCAAAGGCCTCGCCGTAGGCCGCGCGCACGATCACGCCGGCGGCGAGCGCGAGGGGAATGGAGAGCGCGTAGGCCACGGCGGCGTTGAGGTCGTAGTAGTGCTGGAGGCGCGCGCGGTAGTCGGCGGCGCCGCGCGCGCGGGCGCGCCACAGCGCCGGGAGCAGGCTTGAGGCCAGCGCGAGCGGGAGGAAGTACCAGATCTCCGTCAGCCGGCTCGCCGCCGAGTAGATGCCCACCGCGGCCGGGCCGGCGAGGTGCCGCAGCATGACCTCGTCGATCTTCATGTACACGACGACGGCGAGCCCGGCGAACATGAGCGGCCACGCCTCGGCCGCGAGCCGGCGCATCACGGCGGGCTGGGCGGCGCGCCAGGCGAAGCGCAGGCCGGCGCCGCGCGCCAGCAGCGCGATCCCGGCCGCGGCCAGCGCCGCCTCCAGCACCACCACGCCGGCGAAGGCCGCCAGCGGCGCGTCGGTGCGCACGAGATAGATCCGCAGCGCCGCGCCCGCGGCCAGCGCCACCGTCTGCGCCACCACCGAGCGCTTGGCCTGCAGGTGCGTCTGCAGCCACAGGTCCGGCACGAGCAGCGCGGGCGAGAAGAGCGTCAGGCCGAGGATGACCAGCAGGCGCGGTTCCTCCCCCGACCCGAGCCGGCCGGCAAGGCCGAGCGCAGCCAGGACGCCGAAGGCCGCAAGCCCGGCGAACAGCCGCAGCACGGCGCTGCTGGCGAGGAGCCCGGCCGTGTCGGCCGGAGCGGCCAGCAGGTCGCGTTTCACCACGGCGTCGAGGCCGAGGGCGGCGACGCCGCCGGCGAGGGTGACGATCGCCGTGCAGTAGCTCAGCTCGCCCAGCCGGGACGGGCCGAGGTGGCGCGCGACGATGAAGCCGACGACCACCCCGAGGAGGAAGCGCACGGCGCGCTCGGCGAGGAGCCACCCGAGGTTCGTCGCGGCGCGCTGAAAACCCGGCTTTGCCAAGACGTCGGCCAGCTGCTGCATTCGGGGCACGATGAGTTCCGCCCCCAGCCCGGTCAAGGCCGCCACCGTCGCGGCGCTCGAGCTCATCCTGCTCACCGCGGCCGTCTGGCTGCTGCGGGGCTACGTGTGGCCCACGCTGAGCAACGTCGAGGTCGCCACGCTGCAGGCCCGCCTCGACCCGCGGCTGTTCGCGTCCGACTTCGCCGTGCAGGAGGCACTGCGGTTCTCGCCCCGCTTCTACTACAACGAGCTGATCCTGCTGCCGGCGCGGGCCGGGGTGCCGCTGGCCTGGGCCTTCGCGGGGTGGCACCTCGTGGCGCTCGCCGTGATCCTCGGCGCGGTCCGCGCGCTCGGCCGCGCCGCGGGGCTCGGCGCGTTCGCCACCGCGGCGCTGGGCGCGTGGCTGCTGACCGTCGGCATCGGCACGCTCGGCGGCGTCTATTTCTACACGCACGCGCCGGTCCCCGCCGTGTGGGCCGGGGCCGCGGTGCTGGCCGGGGCGGCCGCCGCCGCGCGGGGCCGGACCGCCGCCGCATTCGCGTGGTGCGGCGCCGCGGCGCTGCTGCAGTTCCTCGTGGGCTTCTACGCCGGACTGCTGGCGCTCCCGCTGCTGCTCCGCGCATCCAACCGGACGCGGCTCGCGGCCCTGGCCTGGTGGGGGCTCGGGCTGGCGCTGGTCTATTTGCCGATGCGGTGGGTGGACGGCACTGGTCCAGCGCTGATGGACAATGCCAACTTCGTAGCGATCTACGCGCAGCTGCGCCTGCCGCACCATCTCGTGCCGTCCGCCTGGGGCTGGGCCGTGTGGGTGCAGGCGGCGGCATTCTATGGCGGCGCAGCCTGGTACCTGGGGCGCACTTCCGGGGAGCGTCTACCGAGCGAACGGCGGCTCCTCGGCCTGACCCTCGCGTTCACCGCCGCCGCCCTCGCGCTGAACTACCTCTTTGTCGAGCTGCACCCACTCGCGCTCGTGGCCAAGCTCCAGCCCGGCCGCATCACCCCGCTCGCGCAGGGCGTGGTGCTCGGGCTGCTGGGGACCCGCGTGGAGGCGCGCGCGGCGCGACGCGACTGGCTGGGCGCCGTCCTCCTCGTGCTCATCCCCTGGACCCTGTTTCCCGGCTTCCTGCTGGCGCTCGCGGCCGTGCTGGTGCCGCCGCGCGACGCGCCGGCTGGATCCATGTGGCGGACCTGGCTGCTCGCGCTCGCGGTGCTGCTGGCGTTCCAGCCGTTCGATGCATCGCTCGCGACGCGCGGGCTGCGCTACGGGCTGTGGGCGGCGCTCGTCGCGGTGCCGCTCGTCGCGGCCTGGCTCCGCCGCCGGCCGGAACTGCTCGCCCTTGCGGCCGCGGCCGCCGTGGTGATCGCGGCGGTCGCCGTGCGGGCGGCGGCGCGCCCGGACTGGCCGCCGTTCCTCGCGGCGCGGTTTGCCCCCGACGCCCGGCCGACCGACGCACCGGGGCGGCTCGGGGCGCGGTTTGGCGGGCAGGCGCCGGCGGATGCGCTCGTGCTCGTGCCGCCCGCGGGCGAAACTTGGACCTTCAAGCTCTATGCGCGGCGGGCGACGGTCGTGGACGACAAGAATTCGCCGTTCACCGACCGCGGTTTGCGCGAGTGGAAGGCGCGCATGGACGCCGTGCTCGGAGCGCCGCTCGAGCGCATCATTGATCCCGTGGCGGCCTGGGCCGGACGGTCGCCGGCGGCGCTGCAGGCCGTCGGCGCGCATTATGGCGCGCGCTACGTGCTGACCCGGGACGAGTGGCATCCGACGTTGCCAGGACGACGGATCGACCGCGATTCGGGGTGGAGCCTGTGGGAGCTGGCCGGCACCGGGGGCCGGGAGTGACCACCGGCGGGGGACCGGTTGAACCTTGCTTCTTGTCACTGGGCGCGGAGCGCGGCTACCGTGCCTCCCTGTCGGCATGAAGCTCTCCATCGTCATCCCCTGCTACAATGAAGCCAAGACCATCCGCGCCATCGTTGACCGCGTCCGCCAGGCGCCGGTGGCCGACAAGGAGATCATCATCGTGGACGACTGCTCGCGCGACGGCACCCGCGACCTGCTCCGCACGCAGATCGCGCCCCTGGTCGACCGGGTGATCTACCACGAGGTGAACTGCGGCAAGGGCGCGGCGCTGCGCACGGGCTTCGCGGCGGCGACGGGCGACGCGGTGATCGTGCAGGACGCGGACCTCGAGTACGACCCGCAGGAGTACCCGCGGCTGCTCAAGCCGATCCTCGACGGCAAGGCCGACGTCGTCTTCGGCTCGCGCTTCATGGGCGCCGAGGCGCACCGCGTGGTCTATTTCTGGCACATGGTGGGCAACAAGTTTCTCACGCTGCTCTCGAACATGTTCACCGGGATCAACCTCACGGACATGGAGACCTGCTACAAGGTGTTCCGCCGCGACGTGCTGGCCAAGATCACGATCGAGGAGGACCGCTTCGGCTTCGAGCCGGAGATCACCGCGAAGGTGGCCAAGCTCGACTGCGTCATCTACGAGGTCGGCATCAGCTACTACGGCCGCACCTACGCCGAGGGCAAAAAGATCGGCTGGCGCGACGGCTTCCGCGCGCTCTGGGCGATCGTGAAGTACAATGTGTTCCGCTAGCACCCGCTAGCCCGGCGCCGCGCCTCATCCGCCAGTTGTTCCTTTCTCCCCGCGTTCCGGCGGTTTCCCTCCCTTGATCCCGGTCCTCCTCGTGTTCCTGCTCGTGACCTTCGGCCTCGCGTGGCCGCTGGCGTCGCGGCTGGCGCTCGACCCGGCTGAAAAACTCGGCGCGACCGTGGCCCTGTCCCTGCTCGGCGCCTACCTCGGGTCCTTCGCGCTGTACTTGCTCAAGCTGCCGTCGGCGGCCTACTGGCTGCTGCCGCTGCTCGGCGCCGCGGGCCTGCTGGCGGGCCGGCGCACGCTGGCCGCGATGCTGGCCGACGCCGACGCACGCGGGCTCCTCGCGGGCTGGGGACTGCTCGCGGCCTGGTGCCTCGTCTGGCTCGCGACGATTGTCTCGTACTCCGGCGGCGGCTGGACGGGAGACTGGTACGAGCACTGGGAGCGCGCGCGCAATTTCGCCGAGCACTGGCCGACGGACGCCCGCTTCCTCGGCTACGCCGAAATGCCGGCGCGGCCGCCGCTCGCCAACCTCGTCACCGCCGGCCTGCTCGGCCCCCTCGGCCTCACCTTCCCCCGCTACCAGCTGCTCACCACGCTGCTCAACACGCTCGCGTTTTTCCCCGCCGCCCTGCTCGCGCGGCGGTTCCGCGCGGCGGCCGGCGCGGTGCCGGGCGCGGCCGCGACCGCCGCCGTGCTGGCGGTGCTGCTCATGCTCAACCCCTCGTTCGTCCAGAACGCGACCTTCGCGTGGACGAAGCTGATCGCCGCGGGGTTCGTGCTCAGCGGCCTGTATTTCTTTCTCCGCGCGCATGATGCCGACGCCCCCGCCGCGGCCGGCCCGCTCTGCGTGGCCAGCCTGGCCGCGGGACTGCTCGCGCACTACTCCGCGGGCCCCTACGTCGTGCTGCTCGCCGCGGCCTGGCTCTGGCGCGGACGCGCGGCGGCGGACCGCCGGACCTGGATGCGGCGGACCGCGCAACTTGCCCTGCTCGGCGGGCTGATCCTCGCCACCTGGTTCGGGTGGTCCATCGCGGTCTACGGCGCGCACTCGACCTTCCTGGCCAACACCACCGTGACGGCCGCCGAGGCCTACCGCGGCAGCCCGCTGGGCAAGATGGTCCTGAACCTCCGCGACACCCTCGTGCCGCACTTCCTGCGCTCGATGGACGACCCGCTGATCGCGCAGACCAATCCGTGGGGCCATGTGCGCGACTGGTGCTTCCAGCTCTATCAGGTGAACCTGTTCTTCCTGTTCGGCAGCGTGGCGTGGCTGGTCCTCATCCGGGAACTCGTCCGCGGCGCCCGGCAGGCCCCGGCCGGCGTCCGCCGGTTCTGGCTGTTTTTTGCCGGCGGCGCGGTCGCGCTCGGCGTGGCGGTGCACGGCGCCCGCGACCAATGGGGCCTGGCGCACATCTGCCTGGAGGCGCTGCTCCTCGCCGGGCTGGCCTACCTCGCGGCGCAGTGGCCCCGGCTGGGCCGCGGCTGGCGCGGGCTGCTGGCAGCGGGGGCGGCGCTGGACCTCGGGCTGGGGATCGGGCTGCAGTTTGCCACGCAGTCCGGCGTGCTCGACCGCTGGCTCGCGCCCGGCCGGCCGCTGCTGGACGAGATGCACACCTACTCGGATTCCACCTTCATGAACTTTGCCGGCAAGGTGGTCCATCAGCTCCAGTTCCTGGCCGACGTCCTACGGCCCGCGCCCGCGCTTGTGCTCGCGCTTCTGGGCGTCATCCTCATGTTTGCCCTGACCCGGGCGCGCCCCTTCGGCGCCCCTTCCGACTGAACCCATGCCCGTCCCAAAAATCGCGATCGTCATTCCCGTGTTCAACGAGGCGGCCGTGCTGCCCGAGCTGTGCGCGCGGCTCGATGCGCTGTTCGCGGCGCAGCCCGATTGCGCGTGGGAGGCAATTTTGGTGGACGACGGCAGCCGCGATAGTTCGGCGGCGCTGATCCGCGCGCAGGCCGCGCGCGACCCCCGCTACCGGCTGGTGGAGCTGTCGCGCAACTTCGGCTTCCAGAGCGCGCTGTCGGCCGGCCTGGCCCGGGCGGACGGCGCGGACGCGGCCGTGACGATGGACGCCGACCTGCAGGACCCGCCGGAAATCATTCCTGAACTGGTCGCCGCCTGGCGCGGCGGCGCGGAGATCGTGCGGGCGACGCGGCGGTCGCGGCGCGAGACCGGCCTGCGGCGCGCGGGCTTCGACCTGTTCCACTCCCTCTACGGCAAGCTCACGGACTACCCCATCGAGCCGAACTCCGGCACCTTCGGCCTGCTCGGGCGGGCAGCGATCGACGCCTTCAACGCGCTGCCGGAGCGGCACCGGTTCTTCCCCGGGCTGCGGGCATGGATCGGCTTTCCCACCGCGGATGTCCCCTACGACCGCCAGGAGCGCGCGGCGGGCCAGCCGCAGCAGAGCCTCCGGCGGCTGGCGCGCTATGCGATGGACGGACTCTTCAGCTTCTCGTACCTGCCGCTGCGCGTGCTGACCTACTGCGGCGTGAGCATTGCGGGCCTCGGGTTCGCCGCGGCGGTGTTCTATGCGGTGCGGCGGATCCTCGGCATCGAGACCGCGCCGACCGGCTACACCACCCTCGTCACCCTCCTGCTCTTCCTCGGCGGCGTGCAACTCGTGGGCATCGGCATCCTCGGCGAGTACCTCGGCCGCATTTACGACGAGGTGAAGCACCGGCCGCAGTACATTGTGAAAAAAACGGGTGGGGACCGTCGGTGAGAAGCCCGCAGAAGAAAAATCGAAATTCGAGACGAAGCGCCGACCTGAATTCACGAATGGATCACGGAGCGGATGAGTTCGGTTCGCGGGCCTTCAGCACTCGGGCCCGTTGCCGCGCGCTTCCCTCGAATTTCGGGTTTTGACGTTCGAATTTCCTCCCTCATGCCCTCCCTCGGCCGTTTCCGTCTCCCCGTGCTGATGCTGGCGCTCGGCTCGGCCGCGCTCACGGTCGCGGCGGGCATGATGCTGTTCAGCTCGTTCATGCTCTACGACGACGAGGGCTACGTGCTGCTCTCGCTGCGGAACTTTGCGGAGCACGGACGGCTGTACGGCGACGTCTACAGCCAGTACGGACCGCTGTCGTATGTGGTGTACGGCCTCCTCCACTGGCTGGGCATGCCGCTGACACACACGGCGGGGCGGCTGCTGACGCTTGGGCTGTGGAGCGGCGCGGCGACGCTGTGCGCCTGGCTCGTCTGGAAGGCCACCAAGCACAGCGCGTGCATGCTGGCCACGCTCTCGGCGACGTTTGTCTACCTGTGGATCATGATCAGCGAGCCGAACCATCCGGGCGGCCTGATCGCGTTCCTGACGGCAGTGATGGCGGTGTTCGGCTACCGCTGGCTGGAGTCCGGGCGCTGGACGGCGTGGGGCCTCCTCGCCGGGGCGGGCGCCGCGGCGCTCGTGTTCACCAAGATCAATGTCGGCGCGTTCGCCACGCTCTCCGCCGCGGGCCTGCTCCTGCTGCACCGCCCGCCCGCGCGGCTCCGGACCGCGATGCCGTGGATCATCGCGCTCGGGCTGATGGTGCTGCCCTTCGGACTGATGCGCCCACTCCTAACCGCGCCGTGGGTGCGGACCTATGCGCTCACCTTCGCCTTCGCGGCCGTGCCCGTGGCCTTCACGCTCGGGCAGCGGCCGTGGATTAATCCCGCCGACCCGGACGCGGATCCCGGCGCGGGCAGCGGGCGGGTCTGGCTGACCGCGCTCGCCGCGGGCGTGGCCGTCGCGGTGGTGGTCGCCGGCATCATCCTCGCGCGCGGCACCACGTTCGCGGAACTGGCGGACGGCATGGTGCTCGGACCGTTGCGGCACCCGGGACACTTCAGCCTGGAATTCCCCTGGCCGCCCGGCGTGCTGACCCTGGGGTCGGCGTCGCTCGGGCTGTACCTCCTCATCCTCGCCGCCCTGCGGCTCGGCTGGACCGACCGCCTGACGGTGGACTCCCTCGTGGCCTCGCTGCGGCTGGTGGCAGCGGCGGCCTTGGGACTGGCGATCGCGCGTTTCCCCGGGACGAGCCCGGACAACCTCGTGTTCGCGTACGCGCTCCCCACGCTGTGGCTCTTCCTGTGGCCGCTGGCGGCGGAGGAGCCGGGCGAGGTCACGGCGCGCGCCTGGCTCGGGCTGCTGTTTCTCGGCCAGTGGCTGCATCCATTTCCCGTGCCCGGCAGCCAGATTGCCTGGGGCACCTTTCTCGCGCTGCCGCTGGCGGCGATCGGCGGCTGGCAGGCGGCGAGCTGGCTCGGCGGGCGGCACGGGCGGTTTTTCACCTTCGCGCGCACGCAGGTCCTCGACCTCACGCTGACCTTTGTCCTCGTGCTCCTCGCGGTCGTCACCGGCAACCGCCTCGCGCAGATCGGCGCGCGCTACCTCGAGAGCCGGTCGCTCGACCTCCCCGGCGCCGAGGCCGTGCGCCTGCCCGACAGCACCACCGCGCTATACCGCCTGCTGGCGGTCAACGCGGAGGTCCACGGCGACCTGCTGTACTCGCTGCCCGGGATGTTCAGCTTCAACCTCTGGACGGGGCTCCCGGCTCCGACGCTGGCAAACGTCACGCACTGGTTCTCGCTGCTCGACGACGCGCAGCAGGACGCGATCATCGCCGTGCTCGCGGCGCACCCGCGCGCGTGCGTGATTGTGCAGGCGGGACACCTCGACTTCCTGCGCCAGCGTCATCTCACGCCCGGCGGCCGGCTGTACGACTATGTGATGAGCCGGTACGAGACGGCGTTTGAGATCGACGGCTTCCAGTTCCGCGTCCTGCGCGGGCGCCGGATCGCGCCCCTGTTCACCGCGGAGGTGTTCGCGTCCCGGTCGGCTTCCCCCAACACGCCCGACACGATGGTGAAGCTCCTGCTGCTCCTGCCGCCTGGCCAGGCCGTGGGCGGCGTGGCGGTGGCGACGATGGATGACCGTGAGCAGGCGCCGCTGGAGCTGACCGCGGCGAATGCCCGGGTGGAAATCACGCCCATCGATCTGGAGGGCCGCGCCCGCGGCCCGGCGCAGGCGGCGAAGTTCCCCTGCACACTCTCGGGCCCGTCGGAGGTGGCGGTCTACTTCGACCGCGCCGGACGCGGCTTCTCAGACGCGCGCACCTACCTGATCGTCCGCGACCCCGCCGGGGCCGAGCTGGCGCTGGTCCGGCTGCGGCCATGATTGTTCCGCCGCGGCGGATGATCGGGATTTGACCCCCGCGCGGCCGCCCCTACGGATTCACCCCCATGAACGGACCCGCCAAGGAAGAGCGCGACCTGAGCTTCCAGCCCGTCGCAAACCCCGCGCCCCGGGTGCTGACCCGCCGGCAGATCGATTTCTACAACGAGTTTGGCTACGTGGCGCCGTTCCAGGCCTACACGCCGGCGGAGGCGGAGAACAACCGCGCGTACTTCGACGACCTGCTCCGCAAGGTCCAGGCGGCACGGCACGACCTCGACGCGTACTCGGTGAACGGCTTCCACGTCTGCTGCCGGGGACTGTACGACATCGTGACGCATCCGGTGATCCTCGACCACGTGCAGGACATCATCGGGCCGGACGTGGTGTGCTGGGGCAGTCATTTCTTCTGCAAGCAGGCGCACGATCCGCGGAAGGTCGCGTGGCACCAGGACGCCTCGTACTGGCCGCTGTCGCCGGCGCGCACGGTGACGGTGTGGCTGGCGATCGACGACGCCGACCGGGAGAACGCCGCGATGATGTTCCTGCCCGGTACGCACAAGCAGGGCCACCTGAAGTGGCGGCAGGTGGCGAAGGACCAGGCCGTGCTCAACCAGGAGATCGAGAACGTCGAGCAGTTCGGCCAGCCCGTGTACGACGAGCTGAAGGCCGGCCAGTTTTCGCTGCACGCCGACATGCTGGCGCACGGCTCGGAGCCGAACCGCTCCGATCGCCGCCGCTGCGGCCTGACCATCCGCTATTGCCCGCCCATCGTGCGCGCACTGAATCACCGCTGGGCCTCGGGCGCGATCCTCTGCCGGGGCCAAGAGCCCGCCGCCCACTGGGCCCGCAACCCCCGCCCGCCGGGCGAGGACGTGAGCGTCATCATCCAGGCCATCGGGGCGAATTAAGGGGCAAAGGTTAAGGTGTAAGGTGTAAGGGCCAAAAGAGTGGCAACGCGAAGGGGCCTTCTGAGTCCTCAGGTGTGCATCGCCTTGATGGCGCAGGCACCCTCCTGCAGCGAAATCCAGACCAGGCTGATCGCGCCCACCATGAAATAGACTTTCTCGTCACCCTCCAAGGCGAGTTGCAGCTCGCCGGTGGCCACGCAACGCCAGAACATGCGAACCCCACCGAAGGCGCCCGGACCCATGAGAAACACCTGGATGCCGTGCTTCAGCTGCGGCGTCTTACTGCGGCACACGGCCGCGACGACATTGATCGCGACCAGAATCACCCCGGCTACGAGAGAGGCGGTGAGGCTGAGATAAGTCACTTTTTCTTCTCATCCACGCGGCGAGACCAGAATCCGAAGGCCGCGCCGGCGAGGCCGGCGATCAATGCCACGACCGGGCCGGCGAGATCATTGCCCACAATCGCCGCCCCCGAGCCACACGTGATGGCCGACGTGATCGCAGGGACAACCCAGCTGAGGCCGTCCAACTTCGGGGCGCCCAGCTTCGCCGGCAGGACCTGTTGCGGAGTCGTCATCGTCGGACGCAGAACCAATTTCGCCGCCCTCATATTTCAACGGAGAATTAGCCGTGCGGCCTCTTTACTGCCAAGGGCACTGGAACTACCAATGCATTGGTGAATTTGGCGCAAAGGACGCGAGGAGTGCGAAGGAACACCCAATTTTGGGGCCCATGGAGAGACTAAAAACAAAACCCACTACCTTTAAGTAGTGGGTGGTTTTTGCCCGCCTACGGGCGTTGCGGTATTTAGGGCTGCGGCAGAAAAGCATCCAACCTCAACGCGGCTGTCAATTGTAACGCAGCATGACGAGCCAGGCATCATAAATTCATTGTTCAACCTAGCCCAGCGCTGCTCATGCCTCCCCGCCAAACGAGACGTAGTCATCGAGGTCCAAGTGATCGCACCAAGTCTGGATATCCTCTCGCGCCGGGCCGTAGTGATCGATGCGCTCGGCCAGCCAGGCATGTCGGGCCCTGCTTCCAGGGCCTTGGCGATCCAGCCAAGCCGACCACTCGGCAATCTCAGCAGGTGTGCGGCGCGGATTCAGGTGCGCCATGACCCATGCGAGCATTTCGCTGTCGGTCTTACCGGACTTTACCGCACTCAATAATTTCTTCGGAGCAATTCCTGTGTAGGAGAAAAAAACTGGTCCATCATGGTGTCATACTTGTACTCGCCATTTGTACCCGCAGCCACGGCACGGGCCTTGTCGAGCAGGCGAGGCAAATGCGCGAAACCACCCAGCTGTACCCGCGGACTACGCGGCGGGTGTTTCGTCAAATCTGGATGAGAAAAATCCGTCATGCTTGGACTCTGCGTGCCTACCGAGTTGGAACCGATGACAAGAGCAGCTTGATGCCCAGCAAACCCATCACGCCGCCGGCCAGGCGATCCAGGCTGGTCTTGCAGCGCAGATACGTGCGCCGCGGCGTTGCGGTGGACAGGGCGAGGGCGACGATGGCGTACCAACCTGCCTCGATGGCAAAAACGAGCGCGGGCAGCGTGATCGTCACGCCGCGCGGCAGATCCGGGGGCAGCAACGCAGCGAAAATGCTGCCGTAGACCACGAGCGTTTTCGGATTGCTGAGCTGGGTCAGCAGTGCCCGGAAAAAGGCACCGCGAGTATTTTCCACGGCCAGACTTTCCTCGTTGGTGTCAGCCATGGGTTGGCTGGCCCCACGCCAGAGGCAGATGGCGAGGTAGATCAAGTACAGGGCGCCGGCCGTTTTCAAAATAGCATAGAGCCAGGAGAGATTGGTGAGCAGGGCCTTCAAGCCCAGCATCACCAGGATCGCAAAGATTACCCCGCCCACGCCCATGCCCAACGCGGCCGCCAGGCCCTCCCGTCGTGAGCCCGCGATGGAGGTGCGGGCCACCAGAAGAAAACTCGGGCCGGGACTGATGGCTCCGACGGTCAAGGCGCCCAGCAGGGTCGCGAGGGAGAGGATAAGCGTCATGGGCATCGAGATGGACGTGGCAATTCATGGCCGCAGCCTTCGCTCCTCGCCGCAGAGCTCCGGCCATGGCCGTAAAATCTGGAGCCAGCTAGTGCGTGCCGCCCCCTCCATTCCGCAAGCTCCGATTTCTTCACCAGCAGGTCATATCACATATCGGCCCACCGACGACAGGACACCCATGCTGGCCTGCTTTATCACCGCGCTCCAGGCGTGCCGAAGTTGCGTTCGTGGGTACCCGGGCTCAGCGTGGCGGGCGTCATGATGGAACCGAAGGCGCGCCGGCGGGTGTTTTGGCAGGGACTGGCGTGTGCGGTCGCGGCGCCGGTTTGGATGTACGGCGTGGGCCGGGCGCTGGCGCCGTTTCCGGCTCCGTTGACCGGATGGCTGCGCGGGCTCGCGCTGGGACTGCTGGCGATCGGTTTCCTGATCGCGCTGGCGGCGGTGTGGCGGCTCAGCGTCGCGCGCGACCGCCGGTGGGATCTGCTCAGCTTCGCCGCGGCGGGACTGCTGCTGTTTCCCGCGGTCCCGGTGCTGCTCATGCTCCTTTTCCTGATCGTGAGCGGCCTCGTGGGAAAGATTTACGGCGGCACCTGAGCGGGGAATCCCAATCGCGGGTCACCACGAAAGGCACGAAACACACGAAACCGATCACTGATTGGCTTCCGTTGCCGACCGTTGTGCTTCTGGTCAGCGGACAGAGAATACCGGGGGAGTTGTGTCACTGCTTACGAGTCTGCAGTTTTCGTGTGTTTCGTGCCTTTCGTGGTGACCCCGGATCGGATCATTTCCGCGTGTTCCGTGTATTCCGTGGGCACAAAAAAGGCGCGGGCCGGAGCCCGCGCCTGAGTGAAGAGGTGGTGACGCTTACCAGATCGTGACCCGGTCGGCGGCAGGACGGCGCATCGGGGCGCCCTCGGGGACGTCGAACGCCTTGGCGAACTCGTCGAGGTTCGAGAGCGGGCCGTTGGCGCGGTAGTTGCCGGGCGAATGCGGGTCGGTCGTGACCTGCAGGCGGAGCGTCTCGGGCCGGAAGTTGATCCGCCACACCGTCGCGTAGCCGAGGAAGAAGCGCTGCTCGGGCGTGAAGCCGTCGATCTTCGCGCGGCTCTTGCCCTCGAGCGCCTTCTGCAGCGCGCCGTAGGCGACGCGCAGGCCGCCGAGATCGGCGATGTTCTCGCCCTGGGTGAGCTCGCCGTTGACGTGGAGGCCGTCGAGCACGGTGTAGCCGGAGAACTGCTTCACGATGCCGGCGGCGCGGACACTGAAACGGTCGGAGCTGGCCTGCGTCCACCAGTCATTGAGGTTGCCGTGCGCGTCGGAGCGCCGGCCGCTGTCGTCGAAGCCGTGCGTCATCTCGTGGCCGATGACCACGCCGATGCCGCCGTAGTTGACCGCGTCGTCGGCCTTCGGGTCGAAGAACGGCGGCTGGAGGATGGCGGCGGGGAAGACGATCTCGTTGTTGGTCTGGCTGTAGTAGGCGTTGACGGTCGGGGGCGTCATGCCCCACTCCGTGCGGTCCACCGGGCCGTTGATCTTGGCGAGGTCGCGGGCCTGCTCGAAGGCGCGGGCGGCGAGGACGTTGGCGAGGTAGGACTGGCGCGTGACGGTGACCTTGCTGTAGTCGCGCCACTTGTCGGCGTAGCCGATCTTGACGGTGAAGGCGGCGAGCTTCTCGATCGCCTTGGCCTTGGTGGCGTCATCCATCCACGGCAGCTCGAGGATGCGGTCGTGGAGGGAGGCGCGGAGATCGTTTACGAGCTGGATCATCCGGGCCTTGGAGGCGGGCGGGAAGTAGTCGGCGACGTAGAGCTGGCCGAGGGCCTCGCCGAGGTTGTCGTCGACGACGGAGACCACGCGCTTCCAGCGCGGACGCATCTCGGTGGTGCCGCTGAGGATGCGGCCGTTGAAGGCGAAGTCCTCCTGGACGAACGCATCGCTGAGATAGGGGGACGTGGAGCGGAGCAGGTGCCAGCGCAGGTAGGCGCGCCAGTCGGCGACCGGGACGGAGGCGAGGGCGGACTCGAAGCCCTTGAAAAAGTCGGGATGGGACAGGTTGACGTCGACGAACGCCGGGGCGCCAACGGCGGCGAAGTAGGCCTTGAAGTCCACGGCGGGCGTCGCGGCCGCGGCGGCGGCGAGCGTCATCTTGTGGTAGCTGGCGTAGGGATTGCGGAGCTTGACGCGCGGCAGGGAGCCGAGGGCGAGCTTGGTCTCCAGGGCCATGACGGCGGCGGCGTTCACCTGCGCGACGTCGGCGGGCTCGCCGAGGAGAACGAAGAGCTTGGCGATGTGGCCGACGTACTGCTGGCGGATCTTCTGGGACTTCTCGTCGTCGTTGAAGTAGTAGCCGCGCTCGGGCAGGCCGAGGCCGCCCTGGGCGAGGGTGGCGAGATTCAGGTCGCTGTTCTTCCGGTCGGGGCTGGCGCCGAAACGGAAGCCGCAACTGACGCCGAGGGAGTGGAGGTGGGCCACCGCGGCGAGGACGTCGGCGGGGTTCTTGATCGCGGCGATGCGGTCGAGCTCGGGCTGGAGCGGCTTGAGGCCGGCGGCGTTGACGGCGGCCTCATCCATGCCGCTCGCGTAGAAGTCGCCGACCTGCTGCTCCACCAGCGTGCGGCCGGCCGGCTTGGCGGCGACGCGCTCGCAGATCGTGTGGAGGTTGACGACGCTCAGGTCGCGGAGCTCGTTGAATGCGCCCCAGCTGCCGTACGCGGCCGGGATGGGGTTGCTCTTCAGCCACGTGCCATTGGCGAAGTGGTAAAAGTCGTCCTGCGGCTTAACCGTCAGGTCGAAGTTCTTGGGATCGAGCGCCGCCTGCGCGGACGCGCCGAGGAGAAGCGCGGCGGCTGCCGCGAGGATGAGCTTTCGCATAGGCCGGCGATCCAATCCTTCCCGGCGGGCGACGACGAACATTTTTTCATCGCCGCGGCCCAGCGGCTTGCCCAATGCCCCGCCCGCCGGCGCGGCCTACTTCAAGTGCTGGCGCGTGAAGGCGATGGCCTGGCGGACGAAGGCGTCGCCGTCGGGGCAGACATTCTGGAAAATGCCGCGGCGCCAGCCGAAGTCGCCGAGGCCGGTGTTGTAGCCCTCGAAGCCGACGTACGCGCACTTCGTGGCGGGCAGCGCGCCGAAGACGGCCGGCCACGGGATGAGTCCGCCGCCGGGCACGCCGCGGTCGTTCTCGCAGGCGTGCAGGCCCCAGAGCCGGTCGCCGACCGCGCGGATGTCGGCGGCGAAATCGCGGACCTCGGTCACGAGGTGATAGGTGTCGAGCAGGATGTGCAGGTTCGGGTGCGCCGCGGTGTTCACGAGGTTCAGCATCTGCCGCGGCGTGTTGACCACGTGGGAGCGAAAGCGGCTCATGGGCTCGAGCACGATCTTCACCCCGGCGCGCTGCGCATACTCGGCGAGCGCGTGCAGGCCCTCGGCGGTGCGGGACTGCTCGTCCGGCGGCGGGCGGCGCTTCAGGACCTTGCCCGGACGGCCATAGAGCGCGCCGGCGTAGGCGACGGCGCCCAGCTCGGCGGTCTGGTCCACGATGCCCTGGTGAAACTCCAGGGCGCGGCGGCGGTTGACGGGGTCGTCGTCGGAAAGGTCGGCGCCGTCGGGCCAGGCGCCGCCGGGTCCGACCAGCAGCATGAGCCCGTTGGCCTCGGCGGTGCGCCGCGTGAGGGCGGCGGAGAAGTGCACGTCCAGTCCGACGGACAGCTCGATCGCGTCGAGCCCGAGCCCGCGGGCCCGGTCCAGCAGCCCGACCTCGGAGTCGGACCAGCGTTCAGTCCAGAGATAGATGTGCGCGCCGATTTTCATGAAAGGGAATCAAGGCCCGGGCATTGGGCCCGCCGTCATTTGAGCGTGGTTTGTTTCAATTCGGTGTAAAGCCGCGCCAGCTCGGGCATCGCGACGCCCGCCGCCTGGCCGCGGCGGAGCGGCTCGCCCCAGATGGCCTCGAGCTCGATCTCGCGGCCGGCGAGGAAGTCCACAAGGCTCGACGGCTGGTAGGCGCCGATCGCAGGCGTGCGCTCGATCTGCGCGCAGATGAACGCCTCGGGCACGGTGTGACCCAGCGCCCGCGCGGCGGCGGCGACCTCGTCCATCAGCACCCGGACCCGCGCGGCCAGCGGCGGCGAGGCGAGGATCCGGTCGGTGGTGATCCCGCCGGCCACGACGGCGAGGCCGTTGAACGGGACGTTCCACACCAGCTTGCGCCAGCGCGCCTCGGCGAGGCTGTCCTCGGCGTGGGTGCGGACGCCCGCGGCGGTGAGCAGCGCGGCGAGGGCGCGGGTGCGGTCGGTGGCGGGGCCGGCGCATTCGCCCAGGTGGATCGTGCCGGGATGAAAGCAGGTGATCTCGCCCGGTGCGGTGCGCGTGGCCGCGATGAAGCAGAGTCCGCCCAGGGTGCGGCCGGCGCCGGCGATCGCGGCGATCGCCTCCTCGTTGCCGAGGCCGTTCTGGAGCGTGACGACCAAGGTGCCCGCGTGCAGCAGCGGCGGCAGGAGCCGCGGCAGCTCGCGGTTTGCGGTGGCCTTGAGCGTGACGAAGGCCAGGTCCACCGGCCCGATCTCCTCCGCCGTGCCGAACGCCGCGGCCGGCGCGAGGACCTGCGTGCCGGCCTGATCCACCAGCCGCACGCCGTGCGCCCGCACGTGCGCCAGCTCGCCGCGCATCAGGAAGCGCACGTCGTTGCCGGCCAGCGCGAGCCGCGCGCCGTAATACGTGCCGATGGCGCCGGCGCCGACGATGGCGATGGAGTCGAACATGGTTCTGATCGGTCAGCGCAGGAAGGCCTCCGGGAGCCCGCCGTCGACCGTGATCACCTGGCCGGTGGTCTTGCTGAGCCGGCTGCTGACGAGCAGGAAATAGGCCTCGGCCTGGTCGGCGGGGGTGATCGGCGACTTCGTGAGCGTGCGGTCGGCGTAGTACTGCGCGAGCTTGCGCACCAGCGACTCGGTGGGCTCGTCGCTCGTGTGGGCGACGTGGTACTTGGCCAGCGAGCTGACGACCCGCTCGCGCGGGAACATGGACGAGCCCTGCACGACGGTGGCGGGGGCGACGCCATTGACGCGGACCAGCGGGGCCAGCTCGACGGCGAGCTCGCGCACGAGGTGGGTGGCGGCGGCCTTGGAGGTGTCGTAGGCCAGCGTGCCCTTCTTGGCCACGACCGCGTTGGCGGAAGTGGTGAGCACGAGGTTGCCGCGCAGGCCCTGCTTCTTCCACGTCTTGGCGGCCTCGTCGCCGACCAGGTAGCTGCCGGTCACGTTGACGGCGAAGGTGAACGCCCACTTGTCGTCGGGGATGTGGCCGGTGGTGTCACTCGGCCAGATGACGCCCGCGGTGACGACGATCGAGTCGAAGCCGCCGTAGGCGAGCGCGACCTGGTCGAGCATCGCGCGGATGCTGGCGCGGTCGGTGATGTTGCACGCGAGCCCGAGGGCGGGGCCGCAGGCGGAGACGCCGGTGCCGGCGACGCCGATCCCCTGCCCCAGCTGGTCGGTGATCTCCTTGGCCGCGGCCTCGGCGGCCTCAGGCTTCATGTCCACGCACACGACGTGGGCGCCCTCCTTGGCGAGCCGGTGGGCGGTCTCGCGGCCGATGCCCGAGCCGGCGCCGATGACGATGGCGACCTGGCGGGCGAGTTCCTTCTCAGCGGGCATGCGCTTCAGCTTCGCCTCCTCGAGCAGCCAGTACTCGATGTCGAACGCCTCCTGCTGCGGCAGCGCGATGTACTGGTCGATCGCCTCGGCGCCGCGCATGACCTCGACGGCGCAGTTGTAGAACTCGGCGGTGACGCGGGACTCGGACTTGTCCTTGCCCCACGCGATCATCCCCAGCCCGGGGATGAGCACGACCGTCGGGTTCGGGTCGCGCATGGCGGGCGAGTTCGCGTGCTTGTGCTTCGCGTAGTACGCGGCGTAATCCTGGCGGTAGGCCGCGAGGCCGGCGGCAAGCTTTTCCCGGAGCGCGGCGAGATCCTCGGCCTGCGGGTTCCAGTCCACGTAGAGCGGCTTGATCTTGGTGCGCAGGAAATGGTCGGGGCACGACGTGCCCAGGGCGGCGAGCCGGGCGGCGTCGCGCGAGTTCACGAAGCGCAGGATCTTCGCATCGTCCTGGACGGTGCCGATGAAGCGCTTCTGCTGGGACACCTGGCCGCGCAGCCACGGCAGGATGCCGGCGAAGTGCGCGGCGCGCTTCTCCGGCGGGAGCGTGGCGTACTTCGCCCCGCCGAAGGCCGCGGCGTCACCGCCCTTGGCGGCGTACTTCGCCTCGATGTAGGCGGCGGCCTGCTCGATGCAGTCCAGCGTGTAGGCGTAGCACGCCCGCTCGTCCTGGTCCCAGGAGATGAAGCCGTGCTGGCCCATCATGATGGACTTCACCTGCGGGTTTTTCCGGCCGATCTCCTGCATGGCGAGGCCCAGCTCGAAGCCCGGGCGCATCCACTTCACGTAGGCCATCTCGCCCCCGAAGATCTCGCGCGTCAGCTGCTCGCAGCGCGCCGAGGCGGCGACGGCGATGATCGCGTTCGGGTGCATGTGGTCCACGAACTTCGCCGGGATGAAGCTGTGCAGCGGCGTGTCGATGGACGAGGCGCGCGGGTTGAGGTTGAAGGTGGCGTGGCCGGCCATCGCGACCATGTCGTCCTCCGCGGCGGACTTCAGGCCCTGGTCGGGCCGCGCGAGGTAGAGCGCCTGCATCCCGAGGAGCTTGGCCTGGTAGAGCGAGGAGAAGTTCTCGCGCGTGCTCGTGCGCAGGTCGCCGCCGGAGCCCTTGACCCAGAGCACCTCGACGCCCTGGCCGGAGAGCGGGTCCTTTTCCGTGAGCTTGGACGACGTGTTGCCGCCGCCGGTGTTGGTGATCCGCTGGTCGCTGCCGAGGAGATTGGAACGGTAGACTAGCCGGCCGACCGGATCGAGGGCGGCGGCCTTGGCCTCATCCCACAGGAAGTTCACGTGCTGGTAGGTTTTCATTTTTAGGAAGTGGCGCGTGGCGGGTAGTGAGTGGAAACCCGACCGTCAGCGGTTGCCGTTAAGCCAATTTACAGTAGTGGGACGATGGCGCAAGAAGCAGGACCTCGAACCGCAGGCATGCGGTTGCGTGCTCGCTACCCGCTCCTGCTCCCAGCCCTATTTCCCGGCGATCGATTTCAGGATCTGCGCGGTGATCTGCTGGACGACGGCCTCGATCTGCGGGTCGGCCGGGGTGGATTCCGGCGCGGCGGGGGTCGCGCAGACGGTGGCGGGCCGGAAATCGGCGCTGTCACACAGCTCGCACTCCTTGAGGCCGGCGCGCGGGTCGGGCATGCCGAGCTTCTGGCGGAGGTTGATGAGATCCTTGGCCTGGCTGCCGGTGAAGCGGTGCAGCCCGCCGCCGAGGCCGGCGGCGATCCAGACGGTGCGGCAGTAGGAGTCGATGTTCTCCATCTTCCAGTAGGCATCCTCGACGTCCTTGCCCCAGACGATCACCCCGTGGTTCTGCATCAGGACGGCCTGGTGGACCTTGCCGACCTCGCCGACCTCGGCCGCGTTGGCGGGCGTGCCGGGCGTCTGGTACTTGGCGACGCCGATCTTGCCGAGGAACACCTCGGCCTCGGGGATGAGGCAGGACGGGATGTCGACGTTGGCGATGGCGAAGGCGGTGGCGTGCGGCGGGTGGGCGTGGACGCAGGACTTGGCCGCGGGCTGGCGCTTCATGATGCCGAAGTGAGTCAGCGCCTCGCTGGTGCGGACGCGCGTGCCGGCGAGCTGCTTGCCGTCGAGGTCCACGAGGCACATGTCCTCGGGCTTCATGAAGCCCTTGCAGATGAGCGTGGGCGTGCAGAGCGCGAGGTTGTCGCCGACGCGGATGGTGATGTTGCCGCCGTTGCCGTCGGTGTAGTCGCGGGTCCAGAGCCGCTGGCCGATGTCGCACATGCGGGCCTTGAGCGTCTCGATGGCGGGCGAGTGGAAGAAGCGCTCGATCTCGGCGGGCGTGCGCGGATCGGTGCCGGGCGCCCACTTGAACTCGTATTCGGGCGTGCTGGGCGCGCCGCCCTTGGCGGGCGCGGCGGCGGCGCCCTTGAAGGCGGGCTGGGCGCGGCCGCTGAGCACGTCGCGGGCGGACGGGGTGAGGATGGCGCCGGCCGGCGGCTGTTCCCCCTTGCGGAGGAGTTCTTCGGCTTCGCGGGCAGTGATGACGTTGGCCATGGTGAAAACGGGTTAGCGGGTGGGAGGCGTGTAGAAGATCTCGTCGACGATGGCGGCGTTGAACGCGTCCACCGGCGTGGGCTGGTCGAACGGGGCGGAGGCCTCGGCGCCCTCGGTAAAGCCGATGACGTGGCCCTGGCCGGCGCCGAGATTGTCGTAGACCACGACGCTGCTGCCGGCGGCGAGCGGCGTCATCGCCTTGCCGGCGAACTCGGCGGCGGTGAACGGCTGCACGAGCAGGAACCGGGCGCCGCGGTAGGCGGGATCCTGCTTGGAGAGCGTGACGCGCCCGATGACATGGCCGAGGCGCATGGTCAGGCGTTCTCCCGGTCCCGCGCGTCGACGATCGCGAGGATGATGTTGCGCAGGGGCGACTTCGGGTCGCCGACGTGGTCGCGCGTCTTGGAGCCGTCGGTGGAGATCAGCACGCGCTGGTGTTGGCCGGCGCTGAGCGGGTCGAGCGCGAGGATCGGAGCGCCCTCGCTGCGGCCCGTGTCGTCGATCGGCTGGCAGATGACCGAGCGGCAGCCCACCATGCTCGGATGGCAGACGGTTGAGACGATCACTCCGTCGACGCGCGCAAGGATCATGGGCTCAGTAGATGCGGAGGTTGTCCACCATCACGCAGCGGCGCGTGCGGGTGAAGGTGCCGGGGTTGGAGATGCCCTCGCCGGTGGTGGTGGCGATGGAGTAGCTCAGGTAGCCCTCGCCGCCGAGGCCGAGGCCGGCGACGCTGGGGCCATTCTTGACGAAGAGCGTGGTGTCGAGCGCGCGCGCCATCTGCGTCATGTGGTCCACGTTGAGCGAGTGGATGATGGCGGAATGCTTGTAGCCGTGCTCGGACTGCTTGGCGTACTCGATCGCCTGCGCGATGCTCTTCACGCGGACGACCGGCAGCATCGGCATCATCTGCTCCTCCATCACGAACGCATGGTCCACGTCGGTCTCGGCGAAGAGCATCGGCGTGTTGGCCGGGACGTTCGCGCCCGCGTGGCGGGCGAGGACGGCGGCGTCGGCGCCGACGAGCTGGCGGTTGAGCACGGCGTGCGAGCAGCCGCCGGCGTCCTTGGACGTCGTGAAGGCCGCGGCCGTGAGCTTGGCCAGCTGGCCGGCGTTGAGCTGGACCGCGCCGGCGCCCTGGAAGCACTCCATGAACTTGTCGGCGTACTGCTCGAGCACGAACACCTGCTTCTCGCCGATGCAGAGGAGATTGTTGTCGAAGCCGCCGCCCTGGATGATGTCGCGGGCGGCCTTCTTGAGGCAGCCGGTGCCGTCGATGATGACGGGCGGGTTGCCGGGGCCGGCGCAGATGGCGCGCTTGCCGGACTTCATGGCGGCGCTGACGACGCCGGGGCCGCCGGTGACGAGGAGGATGTTGACCGCCTCGTGCTTCGTGAGCGCGGTAAAGGTGTCGAGCGTCGGCTTGAGGACGGTGCAGACGAGATGCTCGATGCCGAGGGCGGCGTGGATCGCCTCGTTGTAGGTCCGGACCGCGAGGGCGGCGGAGCGGGCGCCGCCGGGGTGCGGGTTGAAGACGACGGCGTTGCCGGCGGCGACGATGTTGATGATGTTGCCGCTGAGGGTCGGGATGGAGTGCGTGACCGGGAGGATGGCGCCGATGACGCCGAAGGGCGTGTGCTCCTCCATGGTGATGCCGTGGTCGCCGCTGAGGCCGTAGGGCTTGATCCACTCGACGCCCGGGACGAGCTTCACGATCTGGAGCTTCTCGATCTTGTGCTCGAGCCGGCCGATCTTGGTCTCCTCGAACTCGAACTTGCCCCACTCGACCGCGTGGGCGGTGACGAGCTCCTTGACGATCTCGACGACCTTGGCGCGGCCGGCGACGCCCTTTTCCCGGAGCTGCTCGAAGGCGGCCTGGGCGGCGACGCAGGCCTCGTTGACGTCTTCAAACACGCCGAAGCGGCCGGCGCGCGCGGAGGGCGCGGCGGCGCGGGCGGGCGCCGGGGCCGGCGCGGAAGGAGCGGGGGCGGGCGACAGCACCGGCGAGCGGCCGAGGCTGCGCATCACGTCCTCGACCACGGCCCGCAGGGCCTGTTCATCGAGTTGGAGGGAGCTCATGGGATTTCAAGGACGCGGCGCGCCCTCACTTCTTGGCGGGATAGATCTTCTGGTTGAGGACATCGACGGCATCGACGATGCCGACGACGACGGCGTCCACCGGCAGGGATTTCATGCCGGTGGCCTGGCGGGCGGAGCTGCCCTGGCAGAACAGCACCACCTCATCGAGGCCGGCGCCGAGGGTGTCGACGGCGACCACCGTGTTCGCGCCCGCGCGGAACTGGGTGGGGTTGGCCTCGTCCACCAGGAGCGGGCGCAGCATGACCAGTTTGCGGCCCGTCATGGCCTCGTCCTTCTTGGTCGAGACCACGGAGCCGATGACGCGTGCGAGGAACATGGGGAGGAGCCGGCCGCGGGCGCCGGGTTATTTCTTGGCGGCGACGGCGAACTTCGGGAGGACCACGCCGACCTCGTCGTGCGGCCGCGGGATGACCTGGACGCTGACGACCTCGCCGACCGTGCGGGCGGCCTGGGCACCGGCGTCGGTGGCGGCCTTGACGGCGGCGACGTCGCCGATGACGACGGCGGTGACGAGCGCGTTGCCGACCTGCTTCATGGGGCCGGCGAGCGTGACGTTGGCGGACTTGAGCATGGCGTCGACGCCCGTGACGAGGGCGGTGAGACCGCGGGTTTCGAGGAGACCGATGGCTTTCGAGGACATAAGGATGGTTGGGTTGAAGTTAAAGGGTGGGTGCGGGGCGGGTTAGTTAGTTGGACTGCTGGGCTAAAATGGACCGGCGGGTCTCGCGGGCGACGACGAGCTCCTCGTTGGCGGGGATGACGAAGACCCGCACCTTGGAGCCGGCGGCGGAAATCTCACCCTCGGCGCGGGTGGCGGCGTTCTTCACGGGGTCGAGGACGAGGCCGAGCTGGTCGAGGTCGGCGCAGATGGCGGCGCGGAGGCCGGGGTTGTTCTCGCCGATGCCGGCGGTGAAGACGAGGGCGTCGGCGCCGTTGAGCGCGAAGAAGAGGGCGCCGATCCAGTGGCGGGCCGAGTGCACGAGCACGTCGAGGGCGAGCTGGGCGCGGGCGTCGCCCTTTTCCGCGGCGGCGCGGATGTCGCGCAGGTCGTTGCTGACGCCGGAGAGGCCGAGCAGGCCGCCCTCCTTCGTCATCTGGCGCTCCGTCTCGGCGAGCGAGAGCCCGAGCGTCTTCATCACGAACGGCACGGCGGCGGAGTCGAGGTCGCCGACGCGGTTGTTGTGCGGCAGGCCGGACTGCGGGCTGAGGCCCATGCTGGAGCCGACGGCGACGCCGTCGCGCATGCCGGCGACGGAGCTGCTGCCGCCGAGGTGGCAGGAGATGACGCGGAGCGGCGGGCGGCCGGCGGCGACCGGGGCGGGGCCGGCCTGGTAGAGGCCGCGGACGCGCTCGGCGATGTCGTCGCGGCCCAGCAGCTCGGCGGCACGCTCGGCGATGAACTTGTGGCTGGCGCCGTGGAAGCCGTAGCGGCGGACGCCGGCGCGGTACCACGCCTCGGGGACCGCGTAGCGCGTGGCAGCGGCGGGCAGCCACTGGTAGAACGCGGTCTCGAAGAGCGCGACCAGCGGGACGCCCGGGAGCTTCTCGCGGAAGCGCCGGATGCCCTCGGCGTAGGCCGGGTTGTGGGCCGGGGCGATCTCGCGCATGCCCTCGAGGGCGGCGATGGCGCGGTCGTCGGCCGGCACGCAGCCGGTGAGGTCCTTGCCGAGGACCGCCTTGAAGCCCACGCCGTGGACATCGGCGGTGGTCCGCAGGTGGCCGGCGGCGCGCAGCTCGGCGAGGCAATCCTCGATCGCCTGCCCCTGGTTGCTCACGCGCTCGTAGCCGCCCTTGGCGAGCAACGACGCCTCCCCCGCCCCGTCGAAGCGAAACAGACGGAACTTGAAGGAGGTGGAGCCGAGGTTGGCGACGAGGATGTTCATCGGGCGGCGGGGCCGGCGGGAGGCCGGCGCTCCAGCCTGGACGAGCTTAGGCCGCGGGCGTCTGGAGCCACTTGCCGAGACCGGCGAGCTCCTCGTGCGGACGCGGGATGACCTGGACGGAGACGACCTCGCCGACCTTGGAGGCGGCTTCGGCGCCGGCGTCGATCGCGGCCTTGATGGCGGCGACGTCGCCGCGGAAAAATGCGCACACGTAACCGCTGCCGACCGCCTCGTAACCGGTCATGGTCACGCTGGCGGCCTTGAGGGCGGCATCCGCGGCTTCGAGCATCGCGCAGAGGCCTTTGGTTTCAATGAGTCCGACTGCTTCCTGGTTTGCCATATAGAAGAGAGTTGAGGTTGCGGTTAGAGGCCGACGTTGCGGAGCAGTTCGGCGTGCGGGCGGGCGATGACGTGGGAGCAGACGAGCTCGCCGACGCGCTTGGCGGCCTGGCTGCCGGCGTCGACCGCGGCCTTGATGCTGCCGATGTCGCCCTTGACGATGACGGTGACGAAGCCGCCGCCGATCTGGATCTGGCGAACGAGCGTGACGTTCGCCGCTTTGACCATGGCGTCGCTGGCTTCGACGCTGCCTACATAGCCTTTGGTTTCTACCATGCCGATGGATTCACTCATGATGTATTGGGTGGATGAGGGTTGAGGGGGTGCGGAAAGGGAGGGTTATTGCTTGAGCAGCTCGACGGGCGTGTCGGGCCGGAGGGCGCAGGCGTTGCCCTCGTCGGTGTCGATGTGCACCTCGAGCTTGAACTCGGGGTCGACACGCACGAGGAGGCGGTCGAACGTGGTGGCGCACGGCCCGCCGACGCGCAGCCGCATGAAGTCGCCGGCCTTCACGCCGTGGAACGCGGCGGCGTCGGGATGCATGTGCACGTGCGGCGCGGCGCGGATGACGCCCTCGGGCATCTCGAAGAAGCCGTTCGGCCCCATGAGCATGCAGCCGGGCGTGCCGGGAATGTTGCCGGAAAAACGGATCGGCGCCTCGAAGCCCAGCGCGATCGAGTCGGTGAGCGCCAGCTCAACCTGGTTCAGGGTGCGGCACGGACCGAGAATGCGGAGATTGGAGATCACGCGGCTGCGCGGGCCGATCAGCGTGACCGTCTCCTTCGCCGCAAACTGGTCCTTCTGGTAGAGCCACTTCAGCGGCGTCAGCTTCGCGCCCTTTCCAAAGAGCGCCTCAACCGCCTGCGGCGTGAGGTGGCAATGCCGCGCACTGATGTTGACCAGCAGCGGATTCGGCGCCCGGACCGCGTGCGGCATTTCCTTGCCCAGGCGCTGGTAAATCGACCGCCGAACGAGGTGTTCAATCTCGACTTTGTGAGGCGATGGAGGGGGTAAGGACATGACGCAAGGATAGCGATTTCGTCCAGATACCGCCCAAATTCTTTCATTTAGTCAACGAAAACATTGCAATATCTTCCAAAACTTTCCAACTTACTCCACATCGATGCAAGCTGAAGAGCGACAGTCCAAGATAGAACTCTATCTGCAAAAGGCTGAATTCGCATCACTTGAAGAGCTC
>CAIJZY010000023.1 GCA_903825285.1 uncultured Opitutia bacterium
AAATGCACGCGGTCGCCCATCTGCCGCCGGAACCGGGCAATGACGTCCGTCAGCACCTTTTCATAGGCGTGGCCCAGGTGCGGCGAACCATTCACGTAGTCGATGGCGGTGGTGACGTAGAACGAGTTCATGCGGAAGCCGGCCAACAAAAGCCCTTGCGGGGGAAATGTCGAAAGTTTTGACGCGCGCCCCGCGCTGGGGCAGGGTCCGGCCCGGCCCCCCCCGCCGATCATGAATTTCCTCTCCCGCCTCGTCGGCTATTCGGTGCTCCTGCTGTTTGTCTTCCTGGTCGCGGCGCTCGGGGCCCAGGGCTGGCTGCGGCAACAGACGCTGCGGCTGCGCGCCGAGGCCATCGAGGGCAAGCGCGCCCAGTTCGCCGCGATCGTCCAGGTCGTGCCGCCGCTCCGCCCGCACTGGAGCGAGGCCGACGCCGAGCGGCTCGGCGCCCTCTGCGGCGGCCATGTCGCCATCTACGGCGACTACCTGCCGCCGGCTCCGACCGACCCGGCCGTGCTCTTCTTCGACTATGCGCTCGTCCCGTCGCCCACTGCGCCGGTCACCGCCCGCGTGGTCTTCCTCGCCTCGCCCATCAGCCGCCTGCTCGCCACCTACCAGCGGGTCACCGTCGGCCTGCTCTTCTTCGGCTTCGCCCTCCTCGCCGTCGGCGGATTCTTCGCCGCGCTGACCTGGCGGGGCCCCACCGCCAGCGGTGACTCGACTCCGCCGCATGCGCCGTCCCGCGCCGACCTCGGCAGCCTGTCTCGCCTGGCCGCGACGTCCGTCGCGCAGACCGAGGCGCTGACGCGCGAGCGCGACGTCCGCCGGCTCGCCGAGGAGGATGCGCTGCTCAAGCAGCAACTGCTCAACCAGGCGCTCGAGGGCAAGGTGCGCCTCGGGCACGACCTCCACGACGGGCTTATCCAGTCGCTCTACGCCTCCGGCCTGACCGTCGAGTCGGCCCGCGCCCTCATCGCGAGCGATCCCGCCGAGGCCGACCGGCGGCTCGCCCAGTGCGTGCAGAACCTCAACGCCACCATCCGCGATGTCCGCGCCTACATCACCGGCCTGACCCCGGCGCAGCTCCAGCAGGCGGGTTTCGCCCGGGCCGTCGAGTCGCTCATCGGCGAGCTGGGCGGCGGCCGCGCGGTCAGCTTCGACCTCAAGATTGACGACGAGGCCGTCGCCACGCTCACGCCCGAGCAGGGCACCGAGGCCCTGCAGGTCGCCCGCGAGGCCATCAGCAACAGCCTCCGGCACGGCGGCGCGTCGTTCGTAACCGTCCGCCTGCACCGGAGCGACCGCGAGGTCTGCCTGCTGGTTCAGGATAACGGCACGGGCTTCGACCCGGCCCGCGTTGCCGGCGAGGGTCACGGGCTCGGCAACATGCAGGCCCGCGCCGCCCGCGCCGGCGCCAGCGTCCGCGTGGAGAGCCAGCCCGGCGCCGGCACCCGCGTCATCCTCACCCTCCGCCAATCCGCATGAGCTCCGCCACGAAGCCCCGCATCCGCCTCGTTCTCGTTGATGACAGCGAGGTCGTCCGCATGGGCCTGCGCGCCCTGCTCGGCACCGAGCCGGGGCTCCAGCTCGTCGGCGAGGCCGGCTCCGTGGCGCAGGCCGTCGAGAACTGCCTGCGGCTCAAGCCCGATGTGGTGCTGCTGGACATCCGCCTGCCCGACGGCACGGGGTTCGACGCCTGCCGGCAGATCCTGCAGCGGCTGCCGGACACCCGCGTGCTCGTGCTGACCTCCGTGGTGGACGACACGCTGGTGGACGAGGCGATCCGCGCCGGCGCCCACGGCTACCTGCTCAAGGAGATCGACCGCCGCGCGCTGCTCCAGGCGATCCTCGAGGTCGCCGCGGGAAAATCCATCCTCGACCCCGCGGTCACGTCACGCGTCATGCAGCTGGTGAAGGACGGCTCGGGCGCCACGCAGAGCGTGCTCGCCATCCTTTCGCCCCAGGAGCGGCGCGTCCTCGCGCTCATCGCCGACGGCCGCACCAACAAGGAAGTCGGCTCCGACCTCGGCCTCGCCGAGAAAACCGTGAAGAATTACCTCAGCAACGTGTTCGAGAAGCTCCACGTCTCGCGCCGCTCGCAGGCGGCCGCCCTGTTCGTCCGCGAGTCGCGGCCCGGCTCACCCGGCCGGCCCCTCTCGACTTGAGGGCCCACCCACGCGCAGGCCGTCACTGGCATGGCGGCTCGCGGAATCGCCAAAGCCCGGAAACACCGAACGGGCGCAACGCGTTTCGCGCCTCCCTCCGTCTGCGCTTCCGCGATCTGCATAACCCCACTAGGGCCGAATGGCCCCATCGGACAGGGACCATTTTTCCCTCGGACGCCTCTATGCGATTTGGCGGCCTTGCTCTATAGTCCGGCCCAAGTTCATGTCCGCCACCTGCCAAACCACCTTTCCCGAACCCTTCCTCGGACGGGATATGCAAAGAATGGTTTATCTCATTAGGGCAGCTTTTTTGGTTCGCCTTAAAATCCGCTGACTTGCAACTTCCCTGCGTCGCCATGCTCCAGCGTCAACTGAACGTACCGTCGGCTGCCTCGGCTGAATCCGCCTCCCGCGGATTCTGTGGCGCGCGTGGGCTTCGTTCGTGCCGCGGCATGACGCTCGTCGAGGCGATGATGGCCACGATGATATTCACGCTCGGGATGCTCGGCGTCTACATGATGCTGGTGAAATCCTACGAGATGGTGACGCTCTGCCGGCACCGCGACAACGCGCGGGCGGTGCTGCTGTCGTATGCGGACCAGTTCCAGCGCCTGAAGACCACAGATGCCTCCAACAACCTGCTCTTTTTTTTCCGCACGGACCCTTCGCCGACGAGTTTTGGTCTGTCCTGGACGGATGCGGCAAACGTCACCGTTTCCAACCTGACTGACACCACGGACCGGGCGGGCCTGCCAATCACGCTCGGTGACACGGCCAGCAGCGGGACTCCTGCGCGGGTGTTTCGCTCGGTGATGCCCATCAATATGGCGGACGGCACCACGCTCTCAGGCTCGCCCTCGTACACGGCGGCCGGCTACATGATGCAGGGCACGTTCACCGTCACGTACCAGGTCAAGGGCCGGACGCTCTCGCAATCAATCACCGTGGCTCGCTCCTTCCGATGATCCCCGTCGCCCCGAACACTCCGCCGAACCGCGCCGCCCGGAAAAAGCGCGCGTTCACCCTGGTCGAGATCCTCGCCTCGCTCGCAGTGTCGGTCCTCGTGCTCGGCGCCATCGCGATGATCGTGGTGATGTCGGCGAAGATCATCGAGAAGAACCGCCAGGCCGACAAGGCCGCGACCACCACCCGGCTTTTCCAGGAGCGCCTGATCAAGGAAATCTCGCTTGCCGTCGCGGACGCCGTGCCGATCGACACCACCAAGCTGGTCGGCCCGAAATACAGCGGCAGCAACGGTCTCACGCCTGCACGCTACTCCCGCCTCACCTATCGCGTCGTGGTCGGCCTGATCGCGAAGGTGAAAACCACAGCCACCGTCAGCGACACGGTCGTCACACTCACCTGCCCGCCTGACTTTGAGGCTGCCGCCGGCGATTTCCTGATGTGCGACACGCCGGACCTCGGCAGCGGCGCCCTGATTGATGGTGTCAATGACTCTTCCACTCCCGGCTCCCGACCCGCCTTGCGCGACGTGACCCTCACGCTGCACAGTCCCATCTCGACCTACATCCTCGGCACCCCCGGTGACATGGTGGGCGGCGTAGACGCCGTCCGTGTGTCCGTCCAGCGCCAGCGGGCCTTCCAGGTGATGCCGTCCACGCTCAACCCGAGCCTCTTCGAGCTGCGCTGGTACCAGACCACCGCCCGCACCGACCCGCCGCCCTCCGGTGACGCCGAAACCTTCGAGATCATCTCGAGCAATCTGGCATCCTCGTCCAGCTACCCTTTCATCAAGATCCCGGATGATCCCATCGCCACCGAGCCCGCCGTCGGCTGGCAGTTCACCTACGCCGTCCCGGTCAACGTCAACACCCTCGGCGGCAAACAGGGCTTCTACCAAGCCAACCACACCGAGGGCCTGATCATGCCGCGGTCCGGCAGCCCGATGCCCGCGGCCTCCGTCCTGGTGTCGACGAGTTCGACGTCCACCACCTCGACTTCGACCACCTCGTCCACCTCGACATCCACCAGCACCTCAACCTCGACGTCCACCAGCACGAGCACCTCGACGTCCACTTCAACGTCGACCTCCACCTCGACCTCGACGTCCACCAGCACGTCGACCTCGACCTCGTCCAAGTCCACCACCTCGACCTCGACCAGCACGTCCACGAAGTCCACGACGTCCACCTCGACCTCCACCACGACGACCTCGAAGACGACGACCTCCACGACTTCGACGACCTCGACCTCCACGACGTCCACCACCTCGACCTCGACCAAGACGACCACGTCGACGAAGACCACGACCACCTCCACGTCCTCCACGTCCACGTCGTCCACCTCGACCACCTCCACGTCCACGACCTCGACGACGACGACCTCCACGAAGTCGACCACGTCCACCTCGACGTCGACTTCCACCACGTCGAAGACCACCACGTCGACCACGTCCACATCCAAGACGACGACCTCCACCTCCACGACCTCTACGTCCACCTCGACGTCATCCACGTCCACGTCGTCCACGTCGACGAAGTCCACCACCACGTCGAGCACGTCCACGTCCACCTCCACGACCACGTCCACTACGTCGACGACCACCTCGTCCACGTCCACGACGACCTCGACTTCCTCCACCAGCACCTCGAAGTCCACGACCTCGACCACCACCAGCATCCTGTTCGATGGTTAGGCCGGGGGCTGGCCCAGCCTGCGAGTGACTGCCATGAATCTTAAATCCCAAGCGGGTGGCGTGCTGATCGCGACCCTGTCCTTTCTGATGATCCTGTCCGTCGGGGCGGCGGCGATCCTCGGCCTCACCGCCACGTCGTACCGCCTGTCGATGCGCAACGAGGTCCGCGCCCAGGCGCGCGCCGTCGCGGACAGCGAGATGGAGTGCCTGTACTACCAGTTCATGACCCAGATCCTGCTGGCGACTCCCCCGACCAGCACGCCGGACGCGCTCGCCGCACTAAACCTGGTGGATGTCAGCGACACCCCCTCGACAGCGCGCGACCCGTTCCTGGCGATCAACCGGTCGCCCAACCCGGCTTGGAGCGTCAAGCGCTCCGCCATCTACAACAGCTCCTTCGACCGCTTCTTTGGCGTCGTCCCCGGTACGACCAAGCAGGGCACGGTCACCAGCATCACGGTGAAGATCGAAGTCTCGCCCCCCCCGGGCAACTATTTCCACGACTCGATCGTGATCCGCCTCGGCCGGCGCTTCTCCACCTTCAACACCCCGATCTTCCAGTTCGGTGTGTTCTACGAGGGCGATCTCGAGCTCGCCCCCGGCGCCAACATGCGCATCGCCGGCGACGTCTCGGCCAACGGCAGCATCTACATGGGCTCCACCCCGACCGGCACCCTGACCCTCACGCAGAAGGTCCGCTACCTGCCGCCGGGCGTGTTCAACGGCATCGCCGACGACGGCTCGGGCACCACGACCTACCGCAAGCCGGGCACGCTCGTCGGCGCCTCGCTATCCGCCCCGCAATTCACCACCTCACAGGCCACCCAGGTCCAGCCCCTCACCGAGTCCGAGAACCTGCAGGGTGGCGTGGACGCCAATGAGCTCGTCGCCCGCCGGCCCGACCTCTTCCCTACCGTCAATGACGTCTACCGCTCGATCATCGCGCCGCCGCCCGGCACCGCCGATCCCAACGAGACGCCCGTCACCTACGACTCCACCAAGGGCGACGACCCCACCATCAGCTCGCAGCGCATCTACAACCGCGCCGGACTGCGGGTCACGGTGAACACGAACAACACCGTGACCATCGAGAAAGTGGATCCGGTCTCCCAGATCGCCACCGACGTCACCGGCACCTACTCCTCCGCCATCAACGGCATTGCCGCCGGCGTGACCGACATGCGCGAGGGCAAGACCGTCACCATGACCACGGTGGACGTCAGCGTGCTGAAGACGCTGCTCGCCGCCCACTATTCCGACTTCAACGGCGTCATGTACGTCAACGTGAAGTCCGCCACCACCACCAACCCCGGTGGCGTGCGCCTGATCAATGCCGAGTCCACGCCGGAGACGGTCTACAACACCGGCTTCTCCGTCGCCACCAACGCGGGCCTCTACATCAAGGGCAACTACAACACCACGCCGCGCGCCGACGGCACGATCAACCCCGCCATGATCATGGGTGACGCGATCACCCTGCTGTCCTACAATTGGAACGATGCCGATTCCGGCGCCTCGATGTACACCGGCACCACCCTCAACGGCACGCGCCTTGGCACCGCCCCGCTCGCGGCCGACGGCACGCACAAGCTCACGATCGAGGCCGGCATCCTCACCGGCAACGTGCCGGCCGGGGCCGGCACCGCGAGCGGCGGCGCGCAGAACCTGGTCCGCTACCTCGAGGACATGCGCACCAACAGCATCAACGTGGTCATGCACGGTTCCGTCGGCCGCCTCTTCACCTCGAAGAACTACACTTCGACCTTCCAGCAGCCGGGCCAGCCGGCCGACATCTACATGCCGCCGGCCATCCGCGACATCCAGTTCAACTCGGCCCTGCTCTCGCAGCCGCCGGCGGGCTCGCCGACGACCACGTCCTTCTCGCGCGGGAATTTCTTCATGTGGTGATCGCCCGACACCACGCCTTCCCGTCATTTTCCGCAGGCCGGCCGGCGCATCCCGGCCCCCGCCTGCCCGCGCCCCCCATTTGATCCATGGCTGACGACCCCAGCGACATCATCCGCTTCGGCGAGGACGAGCGCCTCTTCGTCATCCGCCGCGCGCGCCGGATGTTTCGCCGCGGCCAGGCCGGCGCCGACCAGTTCCTCAGCGCCGAGGAGCAGCCCAACCCCTCCATCACCGCGATCATCCCCGCCCGCAACGAGGAGCTCACCGTCGGGCTCGTCGTCCGCGAGTGCCTCAACTACGTCGGCACCGTCATCGTGGTCGAGGGCGGCTCCACCGACCGCACCGCGGCCATCGCCGCCGCCGCCGGCGCCCGCGTGATCCGCGACGAGGGCCTGGGCAAGGGCGCCGCGCTCCGCCTCGCCGTGAGCCACGTCACCACGCCGATCTGCGTCTTCGTGGACGCTGACGGCTCGCACGACCCGATCGACATCCCGCTGCTCGTCGCGCCCATCCTGGCGGACACCGCCGACCATGTCACGGGCTCGCGCCTGCTCGGCGGCTCGGACGAGCTCCACGGCGGCGGCGACGAGTTCCTGCGCCTCGCCGGCTCCGCGTTCATCACCTACCTCTTCAACTGGCGCTACGGCAGCCGGCTCTCCGACTCCCAGAACGGCTTCCGCGCCATTCGCACGGACGTGTTCCGCCGGCTGAACCTTCGCTCGCGCCACACCACGATCGAGATGGAGATGATCGCCGCCACGCTGGCCGCCGGCCTGGTCCTTAGCGAGGTGCCTACCCACGAGCGCCGCCGCGCCGCCGGCTACTCCAAGATCTCCCTCAGCCGCCCGAGCATCTGGCTCGCGTACGGCTGGCACCTCGTCGCCGGCCTCTGCCGCCGCCGCCGTCCCCTTTCCCCATGAGCCGACCCTACGAAGCCGTGATCGGCGTCTGGGACGGCCATGACGCCGGCGCCGCCCTCCTCGTCGACGGCCGGGTCGTCCTGGCCCTCAACGAGGAGCGCCTCAGCGGGCGCAAGCTCGACGTCGGGCTGCCCGTCCGCGCCCTCGCCGCCATGCGCGCCGCCGCCGGCACGCGCCGCGTCGCCTGGGCCCCGTGCACCTCCGATCCCGCCAAGACACTCACGCGGACCTTCCCATGGATGAAGGAGAACTATTACCGCCTGCGCCGCCGCCTGGAGCCGCCGGGGCCGATGCACGGGCTCACGCAGCGCGCGAAGTATCGGCTGACCCAGTGGCCGACGTCCACCCTCCTGCGCGCCTGGGCCCGCCGCTCGTTCGCCTCGCTGCTCGACGCGCCGTCGCGCGACGTCTTCCTCGTCGACCATCACGAGGCCCACGCGGCCTCCGCGGCCTACTGGCCGAACTGGGGCACGGACGCGCTCATGGTCACGCTCGACGGCATCGGGGACGGCGAATCCGGCTCGGTCTGGGAGTGGTCCGAGGCCGACGCCTCCCTGCGGAAGATCCTTTCCATCGCCGGCTCGGCCTCGCTCGGGCTGTTCTTCGAGCACGTGACGAATGAGCTGCAGATGCGCCCGCTCGAGGACGAGGGCAAGGTCATGGCGCTCGCGACCTACGCGGCGCAGACGCCCACCAGCGTGAACCCGTTCCTGAAATGGTTCACGCTGACACCGGGCGAAGGCGGCCTGCCGGTGCTCCGTTGTTCCATCCTTCCGACCGACATGGCCACCGAGGTCGGCCGCGTGGTCTGGTGCACGCCGCGGGAACAGGTCGCCCGCATGGCGCAGCAGACGCTCGAGATGCTCGTGCCCCAGTTCTTCGCCATGCTGGCCGTCGCCACGGGCCGCGCCGCGTTCGGCTACGCCGGCGGCGTCGCGTCCAACATCAAGGTCAACCGCCTCATCCGCGCGCTGCCCGGCATCACTCGCCTCGAGGTCTGCCCGGCCATGGGCGACGGCGGCCTCGCCCTCGGCTCCGCGCTCGCCATCTGGCGCCGCGAGGTTGGAAGCCGGCCCGCGCCGTTCACCGATTTCAGGCTGGGCACCGACTATGGCGACCTGGGCCGCGACGCCGAGACGCTCGGCCAGGCCATCAACGCGGCCGTCACCCGCCCGCCCGACATCGCCCGCGCCGTCGCCGAGCTGGTCGCGGCCGGCAGCGTTGTCATGTGGGCCCAGGGCCGCATGGAGCTCGGCGCCCGCGCGCTGGGCGCCCGCAGCATCATCGCCCGGGCCGACAGCGTCGCCGCGCGCGACGACCTCAACCTCCGGCTCAAGCGCCGCGTCTGGTTCCAGCCGTTCTGCCCGTCGCTGCTGCTCTCCGAGGCCCCGGCGCTCCTGGCGGATTACCGCGGGCCGGCCGACACGAATCTGCACATGACGATGGGCTTCGCCACCACGCCCGCCGGCCGCGCCGCGCTGGCCGGGGCCGTGGGCCCCGACGGCTCGTGCCGCCCGCAGATGGTGCCGGAGAATCCCGCCGAGCCGTGGTACCGGATGCTCGCGGGCGTCAAGGAGCTGACCGGCACCGGCGCGGTCATCAACACCAGCCTCAACATGCACGGCAAGCCGATGGCCGACGCCGCGCAGGGCGTGGTCGAGGCGTGGATCGAGAGCGGCGTGGAGCACCTCGCGCTGGGCTCGGCTTTGTTCCGGAAAAGCTCCATTACCAAAAGCCCCTGGTCATGAACCGCTCCCTCACCCTGGCCCAGAAACTCTGGCCCGCCTTTGCCCTGACCGCGCTGGCGCTCACCGCCCTCTGGGCCTGGCGCATTGTCGGCGGCCTGCCGCCCGACGGGCAGCTCAACCTCGTCCCGGTCACGACCGTCTGGGGCATGCACGCCTGCGTGGTCGCCATCCTCGCGGGGCTGGGCGCGACCGCCTTCGCACTGCGCGAGGTCCTCGGTCGGCGCCGTCTGCTCACCGCGCTCGCCATTTTGGTCGCCGGCTACCTCGCCTGCGGACTCGCGCCGCGGACGACCCGCATCCTGTTTGACGAGCACCTGTACATGCAGATTGGCCAGACGATCGCGCACACCGGCCGCGCCGAGGGCGCGAACTATGCGCGGGTCGAGTACGGCCAGTACGAGATGTACAACGCGTGGGTGAACAAGCAGCCCAACGGCCTGCCGTACCTGCTCTCGTGGGTCTACCGCATCTGGGGCGTCTCGGATGACGCCGCGCATTTCCTCAACCGCGCACTCGTCGGCGTCGCGGCCGCGTGCCTCTACCTGGGCTTCGCCCTCGTGCCCTGGTCGCTTCCGGTCGGCGCCGGGCTGGCCGCGGCGCTGCTGTTCATGTTCACGCCGCTCGTGCCGTGGTGGGGGCACACCGTGGCCGTCGAGCCCGCCGCGGCCGCCACCACCGCCGTCGCCTTCCTCGCCGCCTGCATCCACGCGCGGTTTCGCGACCTCGCCACCGCCCAGGGCCGGCCCGCCACCGCGCTCCTGCTCGCCGGCGCCACCGCCTTCGCGGCCTATTTCCGTCCCGAGTCCCTCCTCGCGTTCCCGCTGGTGGCGGCCGTGCTGTGGTCCACCGACGACCGCTTCATCGAGGACCTCTCCGCCTGGGGCGCGCTGGTGCTCGCCACCGCGCTCGCCGCGCCGAACCTGATGCACCTCTGGGCCGTCCACACCGAGAACTGGGGCGCGCAGGACGGCCGCCGCTTCGCCCTGGATTTCGTCGGCAAGAACCTCCACAGCAACGGCGGCTACTTCTTCGACTCCCAGTGGTTCCCCGTCGCCGGCACCGTGCTCGCCCTCGCCGGCCTGGTCTGGCTGCTCGGCCGCAACCGCACCGCGGGGGTCGCCCTGGGCGTCTGGTTCGCCCTCTCGTGGGGCATCTTCATCGTCTTCTACGCCGGCGGCTACTACTACGGCGCCAGCTCGCGCTACGCCGTCGTCTCCTGCGCCCCGGTGGCCGCCTTCATGGGCATCGGCGCCGCCGCGCTCTTCGGCGTCCTGCGCCGCGTGCCGGTCCTGTGCTACGGCGCCGCCGCCTGCGGGCTGATCAACTGGGTCGCCGGGATGCACTACGTCCCCACCCTCAGCCGCGAGGCCATCGAGGCGGTGGCCGACGTGGACTTTGTCTCCGAGGTTGCCCGCACGCTGCCCGACGGCTCGCTGGTGCTGTCCTCCGACCCGTGCATGTGGCTGCTGAAGGGCGTCAACTCCTCGCAGTTCTACATCGTGGACACGATGGTGCGCACCAACATGACCGAGCTCGCCAACGAGTACCCCGGCGGCATCTACATCCACTGGGGCTTCTGGCAGAACGCCGAGCCCGGCTCCGCCGTGAACGTCGCCCGGCTCCTCGCCGAGACGGGCGCGGTCGAGTACCGCCGGGCCCAGAGCCAGGCATTCAAGATGGGCATCTACCGCATCGACACCCCCGCCGCCTACGCCCACTTCGGCGGCAAGGCGCCGGTCCAGCGCCCGCTGTCGGACCTCGATTTCCGCCTCCGCGAGGCGCGCGAACACCTGGCGCACCCCACGGAGCCCGCCCCGGCCAAATGAGCACCGCCCTCTATTCCTGGAGCCGGCTCGGCCTGCGCACCGCCGCGGCGGCCGCCGGCGTGGAAGGCCCGCCGACCAAGCTGGTCTTCGTCGTCACCAAGCGCTGCCACTCCCGCTGCGTCTACTGCGACATCTGGAAGGTGAAGGACACCCCCGGCGGGCTCGACGATGAGCTGACGCTCGCGGAGATCCGCTCGCTCGCGGCGGCCAACCCGTTCCTCCAGTGGATAGATTTCACCGGCGGCGAGCCCACCGACCGGCCGGACTTCGTGGAGGTGGTGCAGGCCTTCGCCGCCGCCTGTCCCGACCTGCTGCTGGTGCATTTTCCCACCAACGGCATCGCCACCAAGCGCATCGACCAGGTCGTGGCGCAGCTCCAGGCCACGGTGCGCGCCCGCCTCGTGGTCACGGTCTCGATCGACGGACCACCCGAGCTCAACGACCGGCTCCGCGGGATCCGCAACGACTTCGCCCATGCGGTGGACACCTTGGCCGCGCTGCGGCGCCGGCTGGGACCGGACCAGCTGTTCGTGGGCATGACGCTGCACGGGCACAAGGGGTCGTGCGGGCTGACGACCTCGGAGCTGGTCGAGCAGACGTTCGCCGCCATCAACGACGCGCTGGCGGTCCGCGAGGAGCCGCCCATCGGCTGGGGCAGCTTCCATCTCAACATCCCGCACCTTTCCCAGCACTACTACGGCAACTCCGCGAGCGAGGCCAAGGACGGCTTCGGCGGCCCGGCCCACCGGGCGGAGGTGGCCGCGGCCCTGCGGCTCGCGGCGAGCAAGCCGAAGGCGGGCTACTCCGGCATGCGCGCCATCGAGCGCATCTACCGCTCCGAGGCGCTCCGCTATCTGGCCACGGGCAAGACCCACATCACCTGCTCGGCCCTGTTGTCCACGGCCTATCTCTCCGAGAAGGGCGCCGTCTACCCGTGCACGATCTGGGACCGTCCGCTCGGCAATGTCCGGCAGAGCGGCTTCGCCCTGCTGCCCATCATCGAGGCCGCGCGCCGCGAGGGCGTCCGCCAGGCGGTCATCGAGGGCCGCTGCCCAAACTGCTGGACGCCCTGCGAGGCCTATCCCGCCATCGGCGCCTCGCCACTCCGCTCCCTCGCCGCGTTCGTCCGCGGCGGCTAACCCCAACTCTTATGTCCGAATCCCCACGCCCCCAAAGTGTCCTGAACCAGGTGCTGCCCGTGCTGGTCATCGCCGTCGTGCCACTGGCGGCCTTCCTCGCCTTCGCGATCCAGCCGCTCATGGGCAAGCGGCTGCTCCCGATCTACGGCGGGACCTCGGGCACCTGGCTCGGCTGCATGGTCTACTTCCAGCTCGCCCTGCTGCTCGGCTACAGCTGGGCCGCCTGGCTCGTGCGCAAGCGCGTCGCGCTGCAGGTGACGGCCACCGCCGTGCTCGCCCTCCTGGCCGTGGTCTCGTTTCAGCTGCCGAACGATTCGGCCGATGCCACCGCCAGCATCCTCCGCGTGGTCTGGCGCCTGAGCTACACCACGCTGCCCGCGATGGTGCTGCTCTTCAGCACCGCGCCGCTCCTGCACGGCTGGCTTCGCCGCCGCGGCGAGGAGGTGCCGTACTACCTCTACTCGATCTCCAACGCCGGCAGCCTGGTCGCCGTCCTGCTCTACCCGTTCTTCATCGAGACCAGCCTCCGCCTCAGCGACCAGGCCGCGACGTGGCATGTGCTGCTGCTCGTGGCCGCCGCCCTGCTCGTCACGGCCGGCTACATCCTGCGGCGCACGACGCCCGGCAGCGATGAGACGCTGCCGGCGGAACCCGCCGAGCCCTTCGCCCTGGGCCTCACCCTGCTCTGGGTCTGGCTCAGCGCCCTCACCTGCATCGGCATGCTGGGCGCCACGTACCACCTCGCCGCCGAGCTGGGCTCCAGCCCGCTGGCCTGGGTCGGGCCGTTCAGCGCCTACCTGCTCAGCTTCATGATCGCGTTCTCCGGCCGCTGGCGGCCGTGGATGACGATGTCCTGCATCGTCTGGCTCGCGGTCAGCCTGACCGGCTTCATGGTCGTCAAGGGCTTCACCGCCGCGACGGTCAACGCCGGCACGGCCTGGTGGCTCCTCTCGCTCACCGCGAGCGGCAGCTTCCTCGGCAACGCGATCCTGCACGGCGTGCGTCCCGCCCTGCGCTTCGAGCGCTACTACCTGGTGCTCGCCGTCGGCGGCGTCCTGGGCGGACTCGTCTCCAGCACGGTGATCCCCTACCTCCTCGCCCGGCCGATCGAGTTCGAGCTGGCCTCCGTCGCCCTCCTCGCCACCGGCCTGCTGTGGCTCACCGGCCGCCGCGACCCCGCCACCGTAATCATCACCACGCTCGTGCTGGGCATCCCGGTCGTCGGCCTGGGCATCCACCAGGACGGCGCCGAGGCGCCCGGCGGCCAGATGGTCCACACCCGCGACCTCTACGGCCACATCATGGTCAAGACCGACGCCCGCAGCGTGGTGCTCTCCAGCGACACCACCACCCACGGCTCGCAGCTCACCACTGACGCCGCCGCGCGGCGCCGGCCCACCCTCTACTACAACGAGAGCAGCGGCGTCGGCCGCACGATCGAGCGGCTCCAGGCGACGCGCCCGGCCATGAAGGTCGGCGTCATCGGCCTCGGCGCCGGCACGCTCGCGGCCTATGCCCGGACCGGGGACATCTACGACTTCTGGGACATCGACCCGAAGATCCTCCGCGTGGCCCGCGCCAATTTCACCTTCGTCGCCGAGTCGGCCGGCCGGGTGAACCTGATCGAGCGCGACGGCCGCAAGGCGCTGGAGGAGTCCAAGTCGGACTATGACCTGATCGTGATCGACGCCTTCACGGGTGACGGCGTGCCGTCGCACCTCCTGACCACCGAGGCGCTCACCCTTTACTTCCGCCGGCTCGCCGCGCGCGACGGCCTGCTGCTGGTCCACGCGTCCACGCGCTACTCGCGGCTCTTCCCGGTCGTCGAGGCCACGGCGCGCTCGCTGGGCCGCACGGCCATCGACGTGTCCACGGACATCTCCGACTCGCTCACGGACCGCGACTGGGACCCCACGCACACGGAGTACATCGTCGTCTGCCGGCCCGAGCAGGCCAAGGACATCGCCGCGTGGTACCCGCCGGAGGAGGACAAGGGCCGCGTGAAGCGCCTGGTCCGCACGGTGGACTCGCCGCTGTTCAACCCGCAGCTGATCTGGAGCGACGACCGCAATGCCGCGCTCGACACGCTCGACCTCGGCCAGTTCCTCTTCGTCCCGTAGGCGGGCTCAGGCCTACGCCGCGGGCGCGTTCGCGCGCCACCACGCCACCAGCCGGGCCCAGGCCCGGCCGCGGTGACTGAGGGCGTTCTTGTCCGCCTCGGGCAGCTGCGCGAAGGTCCGCGCGTGCCCGTCCGGGACAAACAGCGGGTCGTAGCCGAAGCCCGCGCCGCCGGCGGGCTCGTCCTGCAGCCGGCCGGCGCAGCGGCCTTCGAACCGGATCTCCTCGCCGGCGCCGCCGAGCAGCACAAGCACGCAGACGAAATGGGCCCCGCGCCGCGCCGCCGGCACGTCGCGCATTGCCGCCACGAGCTTGCGGAGATTGGCCGCGCCGTCGCCCTGCGGGCCGGCGTAGTAGGCCGACTCGACGCCGGGCCCGCCGCCGAGGGCCTCCACGCAGAGCCCGCTGTCATCCGCGAGCACCCACGAGCCGGCGGGCAGCTTGGACCGGAGCGCCCGGGCCTTCTTGGCGGCATTGCCGGCAAAGGTGCCCGTGTCCTCCGCCACCTCGGGCATGCCGCCCACGGCGCGGGCCGAGACGACCTCGATGGGCAGCCCGGCCGCGGCCACGAGGGCGGCGAACTCCGCCGCCTTGTGCGCGTTACCCGAGGCTAAATGTAGTCTCATCGATGAACATCTGCGCGGGATAGTCGACGCGTCCGCGGGTCAGGATGTCCTCGCCGAACACCTCGTGGCGGACGTCCGCCAGCCGCACTGCATTGGCCAGCTTCTCCGACCGCAGCCCGCTCAGCACGGGCTTCGCCCGGTCGTCGGCCAGCAGCAGCGGCGCGCGGTACACCAGCAGGTAGTCGAGCTGGCGGTCCTGCAGGATCTGGCTCACCAGCTGCGCGCCACCCTCGAAGAGCACGCCCGTGATCTTCTCCGCGGCGCAGCGCTTGCGGAACTCCGCGAATGGCACGCGCTGCGTCGCCGACGGCAGGATCCAGACCTGCACGCCGAGGTCGCGGAGCTTGCGGACGTAGCCGAGCCCGCCATGCGGCGTGGTCGCCACGATGGTGCGGGCGCGAAAGTCGTCCGTGTACACCCCGGGCATGGACCGGTCCGCCACGCTGCGCAGCAGGCCGTCGAACACGAAGCGCCAGGGACACCACTCGGGCTCGCCCGCGATCCGCGCCGTCAGCCGGGGGTTGTCGGTCATCACCGTCCCCGCCCCGACCGCGATGGCCGGGAACAGCCGGCGCCAGCGCATGACATCCGCCCGCGCCGCCTCGCCGGTGATCCAGCGCGAGTCGCCCGAGCGGCAGGCGATGCGGCCGTCGAGCGTCACGGCCGACTTGGCCGCGATGAGCGGCGTCTGCCGCACGATCCAGTGGTTGAAGATCAGGTTGAGGTCGATGCACTCGGCCTCGAGCACGCCGGTGGTGACCTCGATGCCCGCCGCGCGCAGCACCTCGGGGCCGCGGCCCGCGTGGGCGGGGTTCGGGTCCTGGGCTCCGATGACCACGCGCTTGATCCCGGACGCGATGATCGCATCGGTGCACGCGCCCGTGCGGCCCGGCGTGGAGCACGGCTCCAGGGTGACATAGAGCGTCGCATCCTCGCGCGGCCGGTGCCCGAGCGCGAGCAGCGCCAGGCGCTCGGCGTGCGGGCCGCCGTCCTGGGCATGGGAACCCTCGGCCATGACCCGGCCGCCCTCGACAATCACGGCCCCGACCATCGGGTTGGGGTGCGTGCCGCCCCAGTTGCGCCGCGCCACCGCGAGCGCCTGCCGCATGAAGCCATCGTGTTCAGCCGCTGACATAGGGATTGTTCTGCCTTTCGTCTCCTACCGTCGTAGCAGGACCGTGGCCCGGGTAAATGATTGTTTCGACGGGCAACGTGTAGATCCGCCCGCGGATCGCCTGCGTCAGCACCTCCAGGCTGCCGCCGGGAAAATCCGTGCGGCCCACGCTGCCGGCGAAGAGCGCGTCACCGACAAAGGCCGCCTGCGCCGCCGCCAGGTAGAACAGCACGTTGCCCGGGCAGTGTCCGGGCACATGGCGGACCTCAACGTCCAGGCCGAGCGCCTGGAAGTGCTCGCCATCCGTCACCCAGAGGTCCGGGAACACCGGCTCCAGTTTCAGGCCGGGGGCGAGGAACGCGCTCATCACCTGCGGCGTCTCGTACAGGACGCGGTCGTCCGCCTGCGCCCGGACGCGCGGCTTGGCCTGGCGGACGACCTCGGCGGCGCCCTGCGTGTGGTCCCAGTGGCCGTGGGTCAGCCAGAGCTCGGTCAGCCGGCATTTTTCCTTCGCCAGGAGCGGCTGGATCTCGGCCCAGATGTCGCCCGGGGCGTCGATCAGGACCGCCTCGCCGCACTCCGCCGCGGTCAGGAGGTAGGCGTTGGTGGCGATCGGCCCGGCGGGCAGGACATGAAGCTTCATCCACCCCAATCTCCCAGCCCGCTCCGGCCCCGCGCAACCGCGAAAAATCCCTTTCCCTTTTCCGGCCCGCCCGCTAGCTCATTCCACCTTATGCCAACCCTCAAGTTCGCCGTCCTGGCCGGAGACTACATCGGACCCGAGGTCATGGGCGAGGCGCTGCGCGTGCTCGAGGCCGTGGCCCGCCAAGAAAACCTACGGCTCGACTACGCGGCCGCGGATGTCGGGGGGGCCGCGATTGACCGGCACGGCAGCGCGCTGCCCGCCGCGACCGTCCAGGCCTGCGCCGCGGCCGACGCGATCCTGTTTGGGTCGGTCGGCGGGCCCAAGTGGGAGAAGCTGCCTCCCGCCGAGCAGCCCGAGCGCGCCGCGCTCCTGCCGCTGCGCAAGCACTTCACGCTCTTCGCCAACATCCGCCCCGGCCTGCTTTACCGCGAGCTGGCGGACGCCTCGCCGCTCAAGACCGCGCGGATCCCCAACGGCATCGACATCGTGTGCATCCGCGAGCTCACCGGCGGGCTGTATTTCGGCCTGCCCAAGGCCACCACTACCCTGCCCGACGGCGACATCCAGGCCGTGGACACGATGGTGTACCGCAAGAGCGAGATCGAGCGCATCACCGCCACGGCCATCTCCGCGGCCCGGGCCCGGGGCAAGAAGCTCTGCTCGGTGGACAAGGCCAACGTCCTCGAGACTTCCGTCCTCTGGCGGAAGACCGTCACCGCCTACGTCGCCCAGCACGCCCCGGACGTCACCCTGAGCCACATGTACGTGGACAACGCCGCGATGCAGCTGGCGCGCGACCCGAACCAGTTCGACGTGTTTGTCACGGAGAACATGTTCGGCGACATCCTCTCCGACGAGATGGCCGTGATCTGCGGCTCGCTCGGCATGCTGTCGTCCGCGTCGCTCGGCGCCGCGAAAAACTCCCACGGCCTGCCCTTCGGCCTCTACGAGCCCGCCGGCGGCACCGCCCCGGACATCGCGGGCAAGAACCTCGCCAACCCCTGCGCCCAGATCCTCTCCGCCGCGCTGATGCTGCGCTACAGCTTCGGCCTGGAAAAACCGGCCGCGCGCATCGAGGCGGCGGTGAAACAGGCCGTGGTGACCGGCCACCGCACGGCCGACATCGCGTTCGGGGGCGCCTCGGTCGGCACCCGCGCCATGACCGACGCCATCCTCGCCCAGCTCTGATCCCGCGGCCCGGCCCCGGAAACCGCTTTTTCCGGCCGTGCCTTCCGGGCCGCCCTGTGCCTTACTGTACCTGTCCATGACCTCCGCCGAGATCCGCCAGTCCTTCCTCGATTTCTTCGCCCGCCACGGCCACAGCGTCGTGCCCTCGGCCTCGCTCATGCCGACGGCGCCGAACCTGCTCTTCACGAACGCGGGCATGAACCAGTTCGTGCCCTACTTCCTCGGCGACCAGGCTGCGCCGTGGAAGCGCGTGACCGACACGCAGAAATGCATCCGCGCCGGCGGCAAGCACAACGACCTCGAGGACGTCGGCTACGACACCTACCACCACACGCTGTTCGAGATGCTCGGCAACTGGTCGTTCGGCGACTACTTCAAGCGCGACTCGCTCACCTGGGGCTGGGAGCTCATCACGAAAGTGTGGGGCATCCCGCCGAAACGGCTCTTCGCCACCGTCTACGCGCCCGACAAGGCCAAGGGCGATCCCTCGGACTTTGACCAGGAGGCCTACGACATCTGGGCAAAGCTCTTCACCGCCGCGGGGCTCGACCCGAAGGTCCACATCGTCAACGGCAACAAGAAGGACAATTTCTGGATGATGGGCGACACCGGCCCGTGCGGCCCGTGCTCCGAGATCCACTTCAACCTGCTGCCTTCCGACGATGAGGCCGCCGGCCGGAAATTGGTGAACGCCTCCTCCCCGCGCTGCATCGAGATCTGGAACCACGTCTTCATCCAGTTCAACGCGAACGCCGACGGCACGTTCTCGCCGCTGGCCGCGAAGCACGTGGACACCGGCATGGGCTTCGAGCGCGTCGCGGGCATTTACGCCTCGAGCAAGGGCTTCACGGACTTCACCGCCGAGCCGTCGAACTACGCGGCCGACGTCTTCGCGCCGCTGTTCGCCCGGATCGCCGCCCTCTCCGGCAAGAGCTACCAGGGCACCGTGCCCAAAAAGCGCGAGGGACTCACGGAGCAGGAGCAGGTGGACGTCGCCTTCCGCGTCCTCGCCGACCACGCCCGCACGATCTCCTGCGCCATCGCCGACAATATTCTGCCCGACAAGGAGGGCCGGAACTACGTCATCCGCCGCATCCTCCGCCGCGGCATCCTCTACGGCCGCAAGCTCGGCCTGACCGTCGGCTTCTTCGAGCAGCTAGTCGCGCCCGTCGTCGAGTCGCTCGGCGGCGTCTTCCCCGAGCTCAGGGAGCGCCAGGACACCATCCGCCGCGCCATCCGCGCCGAGGAGGAGTCGTTCGGCCGCACGCTCGACCGCGGGCTGCAGCTCTTCACCGCGCGCCTGGCCGAGGGCCAGACGCAGCCGGTCTCCGGCGCCACGGCCTTCGAGCTCTACGACACCTACGGCTTCCCGCTCGACATGACGCAGCTGCTCGCCGCGGAGCGCGGGCTGGCGGTCGACACGGCCGGTTTTGAGGAACTGATGAAGCAGCAGCGCGACCGCGCCCGCGCCGCGCAGAAGAAGGAAGTCGTCGTGGCCGCCACCGAGGGCAGCACCGCCGACCTCACGCCCACCGTCTTCGTCGGCCAGGTGCTGTCGGCCACCGCCGGCGTGCACGCGATGCTTATGGACGTCGTCAAGACGGGCAAGGCCACCTTTCTCGTGTTCGACCGGACCCCGTTCTACGCGGAGATGGGCGGCCAGACCGGCGACACCGGCACGGCCCTCATCGGCGGCCAGCTCGTGCACATCACCGACTGCGTGAAGGACAAGGCCGGACGGCACCTGCACAAGGTCGCGGACGACACCCCGGCCCTCGCCGCCGGCACCGCGGCCGAGCTCGCGGTGGACCAGCCCCGCCGCCGCGCCATCTCGCGCCACCACTCCGCGGCCCACCTCATCCACTGGGCCCTCCGCAAGGTCCTCGGCACGCACGTGCACCAGGCCGGCACGTCGAAGACCGCCGACCGCCTGCGGTTCGACTTCTCGCACTTCGAGGCCGTGACGGCCGCCCAGCTCCTCGAGATCGAGCGGCTGGTGAACGAGAAGGTCATCGATAACGCGGGCGTGCAGATCTACGAGACCGAGTTCGACAAGAAGCCCGCCGACACCCTTGCGTTCTTCGGCGACAAGTACGGGAAGATCGTCCGCGTCGTGGACATCGGCGGGTACAGCCGCGAGCTCTGCGGCGGCACCCACGTCGTGACCACCGGCGAGATCGGCCTGATCAAGCTCACCGCCGAGATGGCCATCGCCGCCGGCACGCGCCGCATCGAGGCCGCGGCCGGCCAGGCCGCCTATGACTTCGTCACCCACGAGGAGGCCGCGCTCAAGGCGGTCAACGGCCGCCTCAACGCCGGCCCCATTGATGTCGCCCAGAAGCTCGAGGCCCTGATCACGCACCAGAAGGAGCTCGAGAAGAAGCTGAAGGCCTACGAGTCCAAGGCGGCCGCCGGCCTGGCCGACGAGCTCGCCGCCGCCGCGCAGGGGCGCGACGGGCTCAAGTGGGTCTCCGCCGTGGTGCCCGCGGACAATCCCGAGGCGCTCCGCTCCCTCGGCAGCCAGGTGCTGCACAAGGTCGGACCCGGCGTGGTCCAGCTCGGCGCGCTCCTCGACGGCAAGGTCAGCCTCGTCGCCTACTGCTCGCCCGAGGCGGTCAAGGCCGGCCACCAGGCCGGCAAGCTCATCGGCGCCCTCACCGCCAAGCTGGGCGGCAAGGGCGGCGGCAAGCCCGACTTCGCGATGGGCGGCGGCGGCGACGCATCCAAGCTCGCCGCCGCGCTCAGAGGCTAGCCATGGCCGGCGCGGCCGCCCCCGAGCTCCGCGAACGCCTCAATGCCGCGCGGTTCCGTGCGATCGGCGCCCTGCTGGCCGAGTGCCAGCCGGGCTTCGACGCCCCGAGGTTCGCCGCTCTCGCCAGCGACGGGCTGGAGTCCCTCACGCTCCTGCAGCGGCTGCGGCACGGCTCCCGGGCGCTGCACGCCACGCTCCCGCCCTCCTACCCTGACGCGCTCGCCGTGCTGCGCATCCTCGCGCCGAAGCTGGCCGACGGCCTCGCGGGTCTGATGCTGCCCGACTACGTGGGCGAGTACGGACACGGGCACTTCGTCGAGTCCATGGACGCGCTCGAGTATCTCACGCGGTTCTCCAGCGCCGAGTTCGCCATCCGGGAGTTTCTCCGCCGCGACCTGGACGGGACCCTCGTCGTGATGGAGCGCTGGTCGCGCTCGCCCGACGAGCATGTCCGCCGCCTGGCCAGCGAGGGCTCGCGTCCCCGCCTGCCATGGTCCTTCCGCCTCGAGGCGCTCCGGGCCGACCCGCACCGCACGGCGCCCATCCTCGCCAACCTGCGCGCCGACCCGAGCCTGTACGTCCGCAAATCCGTCGCCAACCACCTCAACGACATCTCCCACGACCATCCCGACGTGATGCTGGCCCGGCTGCGCTCCTGGGATCTTGCCCACCCCCACACGCAGTGGATCGCCAAGCGGGCAGCGCGCACGCTCATCAAGGCCGGGCATCCCGGCGCCCTCGCGCTGTTCAACTTCGGCCGCCGTCCGGCGGTCACCCTGTCCGGCCTGCGCGTGCTGCCGCGGCGGCTCCGGCTCGGCGAAGCCCTGACGCTTGCGTTCACGCTGACATCCACCGCCCGCCGCGCCCAGGACCTCGCGATCGATTACGTCGTTCACTACGTCAAGGCCTCCGGCGCCACATCCGCGAAGGTCTTCAAGCTCCGCGAGCTTGCACTGGCCCCTGGCGGCAGCGTCACGCTCACCAAGCGCCAGACGGTGCGGAACTTCACCACCCGCCGGCACCATCCCGGGCGGCACCGGGTCGAGATCCAGGTCAACGGACGCATCCTCGGCGCGGGCGCGTTCGACCTGCGGACGTAAGCGCCGCGTTGCCCTTGCCGAGCGCGGCCGCCTGCGCCACGGTGGAGCCATGTCCCCGGCCGCCGCGGCAGCTTCCTCCGTGCACACGCTCCTCGCCTTCAACGCGGGCAGCCAGCTCGCCGTGCGCCGCATGGACGGGAAGCTCGACCTGGCGTTCACCGCCCCCGATCTGGCCGCCGCTGTCACCCAGCTGAGTGCTGAGTTTTCAGGGCATCTGGTCCCGACCGAGTTTTTCACCGCGCCGGTCGGCCCGCTGGGCTATCGGGTCAGCTTCACCCAGGTCGGAGCCACTACGACGGGCGACCTGCTCTTCATGTCGCTCGACGCCCTGACCAGCCGCACCGCTGAGCTTACGCCGGCGCTGGCGGCCGTGATCGGCGGGCTCGACCCCTATCTCGTCGACATCCCCTATCTTCATCTCGGCGAGAACGACTTCATCTACAAGTTCCGCCCGGCCCAGGAGCGCAACGTCTCCATCTACGGCCAGGATGCCCGCGCCGGGGCGCTCTACCAGTCGCAGCTCTGTGCCGCGATCAAGGCCATCGCCCGCCAGCATGAGCGCTCGGCCGCGGCGCCCGTCATCCTCGATTTCGGCGCCGTGCAGTACGTCATTCCCAGCCATTTCGGCTTCTGCCTCGGCGTGAAGAACGCCATCGAGCGCGCGTACGAGACGCTGGCGGAGAATCCCGGCCGGCGCGTGTTCATGCTGTCGGAGCTGATCCACAATCCGTTTGTGAACGAGGACCTGCTCCGCCGCGGCCTGCGGTATCTCCAGACCGACAAGGGCGAGCCCTACGCGCGCGACGGCCGCCTCGCCGCCGCCGCGCCGGGCGAGCCCACGCTGTGGGACACGCTCACGCCGGAGGACATCGTGATCATCCCGGCCTTCGGCGCCACGGACGACGACAAGCGCCGGCTCGTGCGGAAAGGCATCGCGGTCTACCACTACGATGCCACCTGCATGCTCGTGGAGAAGGTCTGGAAGGCGGCGCGGGCCTACGGCCGCGAGGGCTACACCGTCATCATCCACGGCAAGCACGAGCACGAGGAGACCAAGGCCACCTTCTCGAACACGCGGCGCTGCGCGCAGGCCGTGATCGTGCGCAACCTCGACGAGGCCCGCCAGCTGAGCGAACTGGTCGGCCGGGGCGACGCCGCGGCCCAGCAGCGCTTCACGGAGCTGTTCGCCGGCCGCCACACGCCCGGGTTCGACGTCGCCCGCCACCTCGAGCGCGTGGCGGTGGTCAACCAGACCACCCTGCTCATGAACGAGACGCTCGGCATCCTCGAGCACCTCCGTTCCGTCTACCGCGAGAAGTTCGGCGACGCGACCCGCGTCGGCGGCAGCGTCCGCCGCGACACGCTCTGCTACGCCACGCAGGTCAACCAGGACGCGCTCAGCCGCGCCCTCGCCGAGCCGCTTGACGCGGCGTTCGTGATCGGCGGCAAGAACTCCTCCAACACCCACCAGCTGTTCCGGCTCTGCGCGCAGAAGCTCGGTGCCCGGGCGTTCTTCATCCAGTCGGAGGCCGGGATCCGCTCCCGTGCGGCGGTGGAGCATTATGTCTACGCGGGCGGCGACAACGGTCGCACGGAGACCCGCGAGCTGTGGCCCGAGGCCACGGGCCCGAAGCGCGTGCTCATCACCGGCGGCGCGAGCTGCCCGGACGGCATCATCCAGCAGGTCATCAATCGCATCAACGGCTTCTTCCCACCGGCGCAGCTCCGGCGCGTCGAGGACGTGCTCCGCGACCTCGCGGTGTAGACGGGCGCAGCGAATTTAGGTGGGAGCGAGCTTGCTCGCGACGGATCGGGGGCAAGGTCGCGAGCAAGCTCGCTCCCACACGCTTCGCGTGATCCCCGGGAACGCATGGGCGCGGGATGCAGCGCGGGGGCCGCCGGAGCTGATCAGTGGGGCTGCACCGCCCGGCGGGTCGCGCGGACATGGGCGAGCAGCGCGAGCCAGCAGCCGGCGGACACCACCAGCGCGCCGGGCAGCGACCACAGCACGGCCAGGCGCAGGTCGCCCCAGCGGTCCGACAGGTAGCCGACAAACTTCGGCGACCACAGGTCACCGAGGAGGTGGATGGCAAAGATGGAGCCCGCCATGGAGGTGGCGCGCATGCGGCTCGGCACGGTCTCGAGGATCAGCGTGTTGATCGGACCCGTGCAGAAGAAGACGAGAAACATGGTGGCCACGAGCGCGACCTTGGCCAGGCCGAGGTCGTCGAGGGCGAAGGCCAGGAATGCGGCCGGGACCGCGAGCACGGCGCTAAGGGCCAGCAGCCAGGCATAGCCGGTGCCGGTGCGCCGCTGCCACCGCGTGGCCCAGAAGCCGCCGGTCAGCATGGCCAGCAGGCCCGCGCCGGCCAGGGAGGCGCTGAAAAAAAAGCCTGCGCGGTCCAGCGGGAGGTGGTGGATGCGGTGCAGGAACGACGGCGCCCACAGCGCGAACCCGCCCATGGCAAAGGTCTGCGCCACGTAGCCTGCCACGAGCAGCAGGTAGCCCCGGTGGCGCAGCAGTTCCCCGTAGGCTCGCCAGCCGGGAGGCGGGGCCGCCGCCTCGGTGGCCTCGGCATCGCACGCGCCCCGCGCCGGCTCGCGCAGCAGGAACAGCGTGAAGGCCAGCAGCAGTCCCGGATAGCCCGCGCACAGAAAGGCGGACCGCCAGCCGAAATGCACCGCCAGGTAGCCGCCCATCAGGTAGCCGAGGGCCGAGCCGATGGGCATGGCGACGTAGAAGAGCGTGATGGCGTTGTTGCGGCGCGCCGGTGAAAAAAGATCCGCGATCCACCCCGGGCTGATGGTGCCGAAACTGGCCTCGCCGAAACCCACCAGCACCCGGAACAGCAGCAGCGAGACGTAGGCGTTGGCATGGCCCGAGAGCAGTGTGCCGAGGCTCCAGACGAACACTCCGGCTGCAATCAGCCAGGTGCGCGACATCCGGTCACCCAGCCAGCCGAAGATCGGCGCGGTCAGAAAATAACCCAGCATGAACGCCGTGGCGATGTTGCCCGCCTGCTCGTCACCCAGGTGCAGCTCGGCCTGCAGCGCCGGCAGGACGGCCGCCAGCAGTTGCCGGTCGAGGTAATCGAGCAGGTTGAGTCCCGTCAGCACCGCCAGGGTCACCTGCGGCCAGAGGGGTTTTGCGCCGGGGTTCACGCCCCGGCAGCAAAGCCGCGACGGCGGCCGTTGGAAAGCCCGAAGCGGGCGCATCCCCAGGTGGGAGCGAGCTTGCTCGCGACTCCGGGCCGATCGGTCGCGAGCAAGCTCGCTCCCACATAGGACACCCGATGCCGAGGCCCGGTCAGAACCGGAAATTCATGCCCATCCGGAAGCCCTGCATCGAGGCCATGTCGACCTTGGTGATGTAGTTCGCGGTCGTGGTCGAAACCTGCTGCTGGTAGCTGCCCGTGCCCTGGTAGAAGGCGCCGGCATAGGCTCCCGCCCGGTCCGAGATGTCGTACTCCAGGGAGCCGTCGGCATAATAGCCCGGCAGGAATTTCTCCGTGGTGTCGTCCACCGTGCTGATCACGTCGGCGCCGACATCGGGGACGTAGATCTGGTCAACCGTGTAGGTCGAGCCGACGAACACGAGCGCGGGGCCGACGCTGACGGTGGCCTTGAGCTTTTCGGTGATGGCGTAGGTCAGGGCCGGACCGGCCCGGAAGGTGAAATAGCCGCCGCGGACGTGCCAGCGGTTGGTGACGATGCCGCTCGTGACCGTCGTGATGCGGCCCAGCGGCGCGCTGCCCAGCAGGGTCGTGGTGTCGGTGTTGACCGTGGACACCGTGCCGTCGGCGAGGGTCACCGAGCTCGAGCCCGACGACGGCGCCAGGTAAGGCGGTGCGGGCGGAGTCTGGCCATTGAGGGTGTAGTAATCGGTGATCGTGGTGATCGTCGCCGGCAGGTCCAGGGTCTGCTTGGAATTGACCTGATTGAGGCTGACGCCCGCGAAGAGGGTCCAGGAAAGCCGCTTGCTCAGCTGCGTCATGTCACGGGAGACCACGACCTCGACGCCATAGCTGGACTGGACTTTCCGGTTCATGGTGCCGGGGTCGGTGATGTCCGCGCTGTAGCCGTGGAACGCCATGTTGCCGTCCGCCGCGACCTGGCCGGTGTAGTTGTAGCTCCAGGAATTCGTGAATCCGTCCGGCGTGATCGGCGTGGCGAAGCCGTCCGAGTCCACGATGGTGCGGGTGTCCTGGAACACCGTGCCGTCATGGTAATAGCGCGTGAGATTGGGCGAGGTGTAGTCGGTCGGGGGCACCACGGAATTGACCACGCCCTTGCCGGCGAAGGACGCCTTGCCGCCGGAAAGGTAGCGCGTGCCCAGGCGGAGCGTGAACTTCGGGACGTAGATGTACTCGTCGATGCCGAAGTCGGTGATGATCTCGTCCGGAGGGGCGCCACCCTCCTGTGCGCGGAGCGTCACGAGCCCGGAAAAGGCGAGGAGGGCGATCGGCGCCAGGCGGAGGATTTTCATGTAGGAGAGAGGGGCGAAAGGAGCTTGGACGGGCAAAGGGGGGAAAAGTTTCAAAAAAGCTTCAAGGCCGGCCGGGGGCAGGTCAACCACGAGATTGGGCGCCGGAATTGGCTTACTCGTTGAACTCGTCGGCGGCCTTCTTCTTGGCGGCCTCGGTCTCGAGCTTCAGGGTGGCGGCGGCGGCCGGGTCGATCGCGGCCAGCTTCTCCTTCAGCTCCCGGAAGCGGAGGCGAAGGTCCTCCTCGCGCTGCTCCAGCTCGGTCTCCTTCTCCTGCTGCGCCTGGACCTTCTCGAAAAGCTTGGCCTCGGATTCGTCGAGGAACTGCTCGCGCTCGCGGAGCCCCTGCCGCTCATCCTTGAGGGCCTGCTCCTGGCGCTCGAGCTCGGCGCGAAGCTGCTCCAGCGCCGCCTGCTCCTCCTTCGAGATGCCGACCTTGGCCGGGGCCGCCTTGCGCGTGGCCGCCAGCAGCTGCTCGCGGGCCAGGAGCAGCGCCTCCGTCTCGGCCATGTCCCGCTCGCGGTCCGCGATCCGGACCTCGGAATCGGCCACCAGGCGCTCCCGCTCGGCGAGCGTGGCCTCGAGCTGGCGGAGCGAACGCTCCAGATCAACCGCCTGCATGCGGTCGATGGCCGGCGCACCGCCGAAGGGCGAGCGCGTCGCCTCCACCACCGCCCGGATGCTCTCCCGTGCCGCGGTGGACGTCTCGGAAACCTCAAAAGGCGAGTGCGTCAGGCCGCGCCGGCGCCGCAGCACCAGCGGCTTGGGCGCGCCGCTGGAGGGAGCCGAGGGAAACTTGATCGGGGCGGAGCCCGGTTCGGGTGCGTCAGCCATATCTGGCCACGACTATTTCCCGAAAAGGCGTCCTAGCGAACCAAAAAGTCCACCCTTCTTGCCGCCCTTGCCCTTGGTCACGAGGAGGAACATCTCCTCCGCGCGCTTCTCGGCGTCCACGCTGCCGACGACCATCAGGTGCCGGTGCAGCGAGCCGCCCGCCGCGAGGTCCTTCTTGATCGCCTCGAGCTGCTCCGCGAAGAAGTCCGCGGCCTTCTGCGCGCGGATGGCCGGCATGCTGGTGCGGGAGGCCTGCACGAGCGCCTCGACGAGCTGGAGGCCCTTCGCGCCGACGCGGAACGGCAGCAGCTCGGCCAGCGTGGACTCGTCGATGTGGGAAAGCGCGTTGAGCAGCCGGCGAAAATCGCCGCCGACGATCACGTTTTGCGACATGTTCTGCGCAAACACGCAGAATTCGCCGAGGGTCGTGAGCTTCTCGAGCTTGCAGAACTCCAGGGTGTCCTGGCTCAGGGCCGTCAGGCCGATCGGGAACGACTCGGGGATGCCCAGCTTAACGAGGTTCTTGAGCAGCTGGTTGTCCTTCGCCGCGGAGGCCTCCGTCTGCTCCACCATGTCGCCGAACGGATTGTCGAACGCGAGCGTCTCCTTGAGGAGCGTAATGAGGAAGTCCGCCTTCGAGGGCGGGATGCCCTTCATCGTCAGCATCGTCACCATCTCGTCGTAGCCGAGGTCAATGTAGGCCGCCGGGGTCTCCTCCTTGCCCTTCACGGGCCAGTCGGGTCCGTCGAGGTTCTGCGCCAGGCTGCTGAGCGGCGTGTTGACCATGATGGACGCGGCGAATGCGGACCGGATTTCGTCCCAGTCCTTGGCGGTGAATTTATTCGGAGTGGCAGACATGGGGGGGGAAGTTTCTCGGCTTATTGGGTGTGGCGCACGATCTCGGTCGCCAGTTTGCGGTAGTCGCTGACGACGTTGTCGGCCACGCCGGCGCCGGTGGAGCCCTCGGGGCCCTCCTGGCTGACGAGCAGGACCGGCAGGCCGAGCGTGACCGCGCGGCGCACGATCATCGCGTCGCGGATCTGCGTGTCGAAGATCTTCGCGGTCTGCGCGACGCGCTTGGCCGTCCGAAATTGATTCAGCCGAAGCTGCATGCGCATCTTGGGCACCTCGATGTCGACGCCCGTCTTGATCGAGTTGAAGATGATGCCCTGGACCTGCGCCGGCACGCCCATCGAGGCCTTGCGGAAGCTGGCGGACAGCTGGTGAAACTTCCCGAGCTTCTCCACGAGCAGCGTGAAGCCGATGAGACTCAGCGCATCGGGATTCGACGGCACGTAAATTTCGTTGCTCGCAAACACGCCGCACTGCGAGGCGCGCAGGATGTTCGGCGGACAGTCGAAGAGGATGAAATCGTAGTCGTTCTCGATCTCCGCGAGCTGCTCCTGGAACACGACGTAGGGCGGACGCTTCGGGTCGCCCTCGAATTCACTCTCCAGGTCAACCAGGTTGAACGTCGTCGGCACCAGGTCCAGGCCCGGCAGCACCTTCTGGCCGGCCTTGTCCTCGACCACGTCCTTGATGACCAAGTCCTTCACCTTCGCCTTGCCCGGCTCGAATATGGAAAAGAAGGCGCCCTCGCCGCTCGCGTTGATTTTGTTCCAGCGCTCCAGCCGCAGCAGCCAGATGCTGCTGTTGGACTGCGTGTCAAAGTCGAACAAAAGCACCCGCTTGCCTAATTTGGCTAGGCAGGCGGCGGTATTGACGATGAGGGAGGTCTTTCCCACGCCGCCCTTGTAGTTGATGAATGAAATTTTTCGCGGCATTCCGTGAAGCTACGTTGACAACGATATCTTATGAAACGTCAACATGCGGCTTGTTTTAGACTCTGCCAGCCAAAAACTCGGCCTACGTTGACGAATTTTTAGCAGCTAATCCTGTCATCATGCCCATTCCAGACGCTTGCCTGCAAGAGCGCTATTCGCCCCAGAGCATATGCTTCGGATGCGGTCCCGCCAACCCGCACGGTCTGCACATCCGGAGTTTCCCGCAGCCCGACGGCTCCCTCACCGCCCAGTGGCGCGCCGAACCCCACCACGCCGCCTTCCCCGGCATCCTCAACGGCGGGATCGTCGGCGCCTTGCTCGATTGTCACTGCAATTGGACTGCAACTTGGCATCTGATGCAGCGTGATCAGCTCTCCCACCCTCCCTGCACGGTGACTGCCAGCTACGCGATCAAGCTCCAGCGGCCGACTCCGACAGATGCCGAGCTGCATCTGGAAGCGCGGGTTGTGGATGCGGGAACCGACCGGGCGCGCGTGGAGGGATCGATTTCCGCCGGCGGCGAGGTGTGCGCCACCTGCACCGGCACGTTTGTCGCCGTGAAGCCTGGACACCCGGCCTATCACCGCTGGTGAACCCCGACACATGGTGAACAAGCTTCAGCTCCGCGAGCGCGTGCTCGACCAGCTCCGCGCGGATCTTGCGCTCCAGACGAAGGCCGCGCGGCTGGCGCGCGACGAGGCCATCAGCGAGGAGAGCAAGCCGGAGAACCAGTACGACACGCACAGCCTGGAGGCCGGCTATCTCGCCGAGGGCCAGGCGCGCCAGGCCGCCGAGATCGAGGAAGGCATCGCCATCATCGCCAGCCTGGCCGTGCCGGAATTTCCGTCCGGCGCCCCCGTCGCCCTCGGCGCCGTGGCGGAGGTCTGCGATGCCGAGGGCAGCACCGAGCGCTATTTCCTGTGTCCCCGCGCCGGCGGGCTCGAACTCGAGCTCAGCGGCCGCAGCTTCCTGGTCGTCACGCCGCAGTCGCCGCTCGGACGGCAGCTGCTCGGGCGCCGGGTCGGCGACTCCGTGATGCGCCCCGGCCGCCGCGCGACAACCCCGGCCCGCATCGTGGCGGTGGTTTGATGCGCCCGGGACGGGCGCATCAGCTGAAAGTTGGGGGTTGAAAGTTGAAAGCCGGATACGGCCCCCGACTCGGCGTCTTTCAACTTTCAACCCTCAACTTTCAACTGCGCGTCCCCCGCCTCATCGCGCCAGCGAGAACTGCACGGGCTGCGCCATTCGGAAACGCACGACGTGGCCGTGGCGCCGGCCCGGCTCGAAGCGCCACTGCGAAACGGCGCGCAGCGTGGCGGCCTCAAACACCGCGTCGGTGGAGCGGAGGACGTACGCGTGCAGCACGCGTCCCTCCTCATCGACCGTGAATTCCACCAGGACCTCCCCATCCTTGCCGAGGGCCTTGGCCTCGTACGGATACGCGGGCGCGATCTGCGCGCGCAGCTGCGGGGCGTGGTCGAGGTTGACGGCCGAGATCACTCCGGGGCCCGGCGATGTGCCTTCGCCCGGGCCCGGCATGCCGGAGGGAATGATGTGATTGGCCTCGATCGGCCGGGGGTCACCGCGGCGGGCACCATCGTGAACCCGGGATGGTCCATGCGCGGAGCCACCACCGGCTCCTCGCTGCGCGGCACGGCGGGACCGCCGGCGGGAGTCGATGATTCACCATCCTGGACCTCGGGGGGCTCGGCGAGGGTGATGCGCTGCGTGGCGGGCGTGACCGGCGGCAACGGGCAGTCATGTGGAACGGCTGGCCGCGGGGCCGCCCGGAAGCCGAGCAGGATCAGGGCATGCAGGGAGAGCGCCACGGCGCCCGGGATCATCCAGCGTGTTTTCATGGGGCCTTTGTTGGGGTTCATCTGGTTCACGTATGAAACGCGCTGTTCTTAGGGCCGAAGGGGCCGCCCGTAAAAATTGCGGAAACTACGAATGCGGATCGGCCCAGCCCACTCATCACTTGCGCGAAAATCGGGTTGGCCTATTCATGACCTGCTCTGTCCAATGTGCCCCGTCATGACCCGAGCCCGCACTTTCCGCGCGTCCGCCTTCACCCTCGTGGATGTCATGATGGCCGCGACGATCCTGGTGATGGCTTTCATCGGCATGATTGAGGCGGTGACGCTCACGGCGACGCGCCTGGACCACGCCCGGCGGCAGACCTACGCCAACCAGATCATCAACCACGAGATTGAGAAGCTGCGCTATGCCACCTGGACCACGATCAGCGGCCTGCCGACCACGAGCACGTCGCTGGCCATTGACCCGCTGTACTGGCCGACCTGGAACTCGGCCACGCGCTACGCCGTCAACAGTGTCATCACCTACAACGGCGTTTGGTACCGCTGCAGCACCGCCAACCACAACGTCGTGCCGCCGAACGGGACCTATTGGACGGTGGTCACGACCGGCCAGACCACGGACATCATCAGCACGCTGGGCGCAACCTTCACGCTGGCGCGCACCCTGACGAACCCTGACCCGGTCACGAACATCCGCGAGGTCAATTTCACCGTGACCTGGGTCGTGAAGACTAGCCGGCGGGACAGCGGCGGAAATCCGCTGTCGTTCACGTACACGCTCCAAAACTCGGCGTGGTTCGGCAAGTACGGCCTGAACCTCAGCTATCAGCGCTCGTGAGCACGCCGCCCCCAGCCTCACCCGAAAAGTCCGACGCCGCCCGGCGGCACGCGACCGCGTTCACGCTGGTCGAGCTGCTCATCGGCCTCACGCTCGCGGCGACCATGATGCTCGCGGTGATCTCCAGCTACGTTTACCTGGGCCGCAACTTCACGCGCTCGCTGGGCATCACCGCCGCGAACCAGCCCACCATCGAGAACCAAAGCCGCCAGACGCTGGCCCTGTTCGGCCAGGACATGCGGATGGCGATGGATATTTCCGGGACCCCCAGCGCCAGCAGCCTGACACTGATCCTGCCCACGGCCTCGGGGACCACGACCATCGCGTACAGCTACGACAGCGTGGCCGGCACGCTGACCCGCACGCCCGCCGGCGGCACGGCGCGGATCCTCCACTCCCGCCTGCTCAGCTTCACCTTCAATTACTACGACGAGTACAACAATCCCTACACGGCCTTCGTCAGCTATCTTTCCGGGATCAAGCAGATCCAGATCTCCTTCACCGCCCAGGCGGGCAGCAGCACGAATGGAACCCTGACCCAGGTTTACCGCTGCGATTCCGCCCGGCAGATGCTCCGCAACCGGCGGCTACTCTACTGATGCGACTCCGCTCCCAATCCGGCTCCGTCACACTCGTCGCACTTTGTTGCGTCGCGGTGCTCAGCATCGTGCTCACCGGTTACCTCGCGGTCAGCAACAACGCGATGCAGCTGTCCAATCGCGCCTACGCGAAGGATGTCAGCCGGCATCTGGCCGAGATGGGCCTGGAACGCGCGTTGCGTTCCATTTCTTACAACACGTTTGGCGGTTGGACACCCGACGCCAATCCCGTGACGACCACTCGCCGCTCGTTCACGATCACGAGCGCCCACTACGGCTCCAGCGGCATCACCGGCACCGTCAATCTCCGCTTCGACCACTACAACGCCAAAGTCTGGGACGCCGTCACGGCCTTCACGACCACCAGCATGGTTTGGTACGGCGGGATCTGGTTCCAGTGCATCAACGGCAACACCAACCATGTGCCCCCGAGCGCCTCCTACTGGGTTAGCGCCCCGCAGGTCTGGGAAGCCGACACCACCTACAACGTCAACGACATCTCCCTCGTCGGGGCCAACCGCTATGTCTGCACCACGGCCAACTCCAACCACCCGCCCCCGAACCTGACGTACTGGTCCGCCGCGAGCGCCGTGGCGCCCTGGAGTGCCGCCACGGCCTACGTCGTGGACAACGTCGCCCTGTCCGGCGGCACCGCCTATCGCTGCATCGCGTCCAACACCAACCAAGCACCGCCCAACGCCACTTATTGGGTCTGCGCGCCGGTGGTCTATAGCGAGGGGGTGGCCACGCTCAACAACAACGCCGCCTCCGCCATCAAGACCCAGCTGCGGGCCACGGTTGTTCCCGTCTCACTCTTTCCCAACGCGCTCACCGCCACGACGGACGTCATGCTCAGTGCGGGCGGCACCATCGACAGCTACAATTCCTCACTGGGCACGTACAACCAGACCACCTCGCCCTTCAGTGTCGCCAGCCCCAACATCGGCTCCTCCGCGGTGGTTTCGGGGGGCGACACCGCCAGCACAGCCGTCTCGCTCACCACGACCCGGGTCAATGGCTACGTCGCGGTCCCGTCCTCCACCACCGCGCCGTACAATCCCCGCCTGACGAACAGCGCCACAGCCATCCTAACCTCCGTCGCCGCGCCGACCATCCCCTCGCCCCGCATGGATCTGACCCGGGTGAGCCGCAGTCCGTACCAGCCCCAGAACGACATCATCAGTGTCACGGCCACCAATTTCCTCTCGGTTTCCTCCGGCACGACCAATCTGCCGGGAGGCAGCGACACAATCTCCGCCGACGGGAAATATTACTATTACACCAGCGGCACGCTGTATCTCGACACCGGTTACACGCTCAACATCACCGGTCCGGTCGTCATCGACATCCGTCCCACCAGCACCGCCGACCTCCAGATCCAGGGCAGCGGCCAGATCATCATCAACAACACCGCCACGGCATCCCTGGAGATCCACTTTGGCGACGAACTCTACATTGGCAGCAACACCAACGCCGGCATCGTGAACCAGACGCTGGATCCGAAGCGCTGCATTTTGATCGGAACCAGCACGTACAATTTCTCGGCCTACCACTACTTCTGGAGCAATCAGCCGTTCTACGGCGTGATCTACATGCCCAATGCCTACGTGCACATGTGGAACAGCGGCTACTCGGAGCAGTTCTACGGCGCCATCTCGGCCAAGAACATCTACTTCAACCACGTCGCCAACCTCCACTTCGACACCTCGCTGCGCACGGCCACCTTTGGCGGGATCGATAACCCCTACATCGTGCGGCAGTGGCGCGAGTTGACCGACAAGACCGAGCAGGTTGCACTGCCCTAGCGCGGGGCGGCGGTTGAGCTTTGGCTTGTGTCCACGAACGCCGCGGCGCTACACCTTTCCTAGGTTCCACCATGTTCAACCGCCAAGCGCGCCCCGGCGCCCTGATCAACCTGACGGATAATTACATCCACCTCGCGCGGTTGGTGAGGCTGGACTCGACCCCGCTGGAACTGGACTCCCTGGCGGAAATCGCGCCGGGCAACGAGGATGCCTTCAACAGCTGGCTGAGCACGCACTTCACGGATTTCGTCGGCCGCGGCTATGTCCCCGCCTACTGCGGTTTTCACCCCACGCAGCGCGCGCTTTTCCGCGAGAACCTCAACGCCAAGCGCATCGACGAGCCCAACTACCTGCCCTCCTTCTTCCTTGAGCAGACCAAGCTCTCGTCGGTGCGCGAATGGCAGATGTCGGCCATCCACCCCATGGAGGGCGACCCCCCGGCCGCCGACGGCGTGGTGCGACCCGGCCTGCTGCTTGGGATGCCCTGGGCGGTGATCCGCGAACAGCAGCAGCGGCTCCTGTCCCTCGGCCTCCGGCCGCGCCGCCTTGAGCTCGGCACGCTGCCCATGCTGGGCAGCCTGGCCCGCCACCTCATCCAGTCCGGCGTCAACCACGCCATCGCCGTCTGTGAGATCGAGTACAGCCAGACCCGCCTCTACGTCGTGGGGAAGGACGGCATCCATACCCTGCCCGCGCTGCCGCACGGCCTGCTCTCGATCCTCGAGACTGCCATGAAGGAGGTCGGCGCCCCCGACATCGCCACCGCCCGCCACCAGCTGGAGGATCCGCCCGAGGCGATGAAGGTCCACGACCGCCGCATGATCCGCGCCCTTTCGCGTCACCTGAAGCCCGCCGTCGACCACTTCGAGCTGCGCACCGGCCAGCGCATCGAGTCCTTCCACTGCACGCAGCTTCCCGCCCGGCTCGAGTGGCTCGGCGACGCGCTCTGCTCCGCCGTCGAGCTCGAGCCGCTCAACCCCGATCCCGCCGCCTGGCTGGCCGCCGCCGACATCAAGGTCAGCGCCGGCGACGTCGCCCTCAACTCCAGCTGGCTGGCCACCTTCAGCCTCGTCGGCCAGCTCGCCCCCCAGCCCAATGGCTAGAAACCAGAGCCGCGACCCGCTCGTCCTGAGCCCCCACTGGCATGTGGACTGCCGGCTGCCCGCCGAGCTGCCGGACGACCGCGTCGTCAGCAGCCGCTTCCTCGTCAACCTGCCCTTCGGCCTCATCGCGCTCGGCCTCCTGGTCTTCTTCGGCTGGCTCCTCTCCAACGACCTCAGCCTGCGCTCCAACATCGCCGACTGGGCCCGGCGCATCCAGGACTCCCGCATCGAGGTCGCGAACATCAAGCAGCAGCAGCGCGAGTACACGACCCTCGCCTTCAAGATCGAGACGGCCCACTCGCTCATGAAGAGCCGGCTGTTCGTGACCCACTTCATGACGCAGCTGAGCCGCTCGCGGCTCGGGCCGATGGTGATCGACACCGTCGAGTCGTTCGATGCCAACCTGATCGTGCGCGGCACCCTCGGCGGCACGGCCGAGCAGGCCACGCGCTCCATCGGCGCCTACGTGGAGCAGCTGAAACAGGACCCCGAGATCGGCCAGCACTTCGAGTCCATCGCCGTGTCGAACTTCGAGCGCGCCCCGGGCAGCGCGCTGCAGAACTTCGAGCTCACCTTCAAGTTCAAGCCGGAGGTGAGCCAATGAGCGCCATGAGCTCGGGCGAGCTGGTGCCGCTGATGCGGCGCTACCTGTTCGGCACCGTCTGCTCGGTGCTCAGCCTTCTCCTCATCGCCGCGATCTGGATCCTGTGGCAGGACGTCCACACGCTCGAGGCGCTCAACCACGAGCGCACGCAGGAGGGCCAGGCCGTGCTCTCGACCCTGGTCTCCGGGCCGCTCATCCGGCAGGAGCTCGCCCGCGCCCAGGAGGTCGTCCAGCGCATCGAGAGCAACCTCGTGATCGAGTCCAAGCTCGAGGAAAACGTCGGCTACTTCTACCAGATCCAGAGCCGGACCCATGCGGAGGTGGTCTACCTCCGGCCCCAGAACGCCGACCCAGGCGGCGACAGCGACTATAAGACCATCCCATTCACGCTCCAGCTCGTCGGCACCTACGAGCAGCTCGCCAGCTACCTGCTCGCGCTCGAGACCGGGCCAAAATTCGTCCAGATCAAGTTCTTCAGCTTCCGCCGCCGGGAAACCGGCTCGGACAAGCTCTCGCTCAGCCTCGACCTCAAACTCCTCGGCAAACGATGAGCCCCCGCCGTTACCTGCTGGTTGCCCTCCTGCTCGCCGCCGGCGCCGCCGCGCTGCCGGCCGCCACGCCGGTCATCGGCGCGCAGCTGTTCCAGGAGACCAAGGCCCGCATCGACGACCTCTTCCAGAACCGCGACAACCCGCCCAAGCCGCCCGGCCCGCTCGACAACCCGTTCCGCACCACCGAGGCCGCGCTGCCGCCCGAGGTAGCCGTCAACACCGACACCGGCAACGGACCCGGGCCGGTCGCCGGCCCGCGCGAGACGCCCGACGAGGCCACGCTCCGCCAGGCCTACAGCAACCTCAGCTTCGGCGGCTTCCTCATCGTCGGCGACCACCCCATGGTGGTGATCAACAAGTCGACCTACAAGGAGGGCAGCCTCCTCACCGTCCACCTCCACGGCGAACCCGTCTACCTGCGCGTCCTCAGCCTCACCAAGGACAGCATCACGCTCGGCCTCGGCGACGCCCGGCTGACGCTGCATTTCTGAGGGTCGTCCGTCCCATTCACCGGCAGCCGTCCAGCCCAGGGCCAATCGGCGGCACAGTCTGCCACAGAGTGTCGCGCAGACGCGGAGGCACGGAAACACCGAGGACCGTGGCAACTTCCGCGCTTCCGTCCCTCCGCGTTTCGGTGATTCAAACAGGCCGGCCCTTCAGGCGGCGGGCACATGGGTTAAATTTCCGGCCTAGAATCGTTTGACAGCCGCCGCACCCGCGAGCGTAGTGGAACCGGAGTCTATGGTACTTCCGCTGTTGATGGAGCAATCCTTCCCACCGTCGGCACCCTCCTCCCGGGGCGCGCCTCCCGCCGCTTCGCCCTTTCTTTCTTTCTCCGCCGCCCATGTTTGACCGCTTGCCGCTCCGCTGGCGGCTCACGCTGCTAATAACGACGATCTGCGCCGTGACCCTGCTCATGGCGTTCGGCGGCTATCTCACCGTCGAGTGGTACAAGGCGCACCAGACGCTGCAGGACCGCATGGAGTCCAACCAGCGCCTCCTGGTCCAGAACGCGGTCAGCATCCTTTCGCACGACCCGAAGGCCACGGACTTCGGCCTGCACACGCTCGAGTCGGATCCCACCATTGTCGCCGCGGCCGTCTACTCCGCCGACAACAAGCTGCTGGCCAAGTACGTCCGCCCGGGCGTCGAGGAGTTCATCCCCTTCGCCAAGAGCACCACGCTCAACTTCTCCTCCGACAAGGTCACGATCTTCCGCCCGCTGCGCTACGAGGGCCAGATCCTCGGCACCCTCTACCTCAAGGGCCAGTTCTCCGGCTACGCCTGGGAGCGCCTCCAGGAGCCCCTCCGCGGCATGGCGATCCTGTTCTTCATCTCCATGGGCGTCGCCGTCGGCGCCTCCCGCTTCCTCCAGCGCGGCATCTCCGAGCCCATCACCCGCCTCGCCGCCGCCGCGCGGCGGGTCGCGATCGAGGGCGACTACAACGTGCGCGTCAACACGAGCGCCGGCGGCGAGACCGGCACGCTGGTCGAGGCGTTCAACTCGATGCTGAGCACGATCCAGCAGCGCGACGCCGACCTGCTCGTGGCCCGCGACAACGCCGAGACCGCCCGCGCCCGCCTCGCGGAGATCAACGCGATGCTGGAGGAGGTCAACCGCACCCTCGAGCAGAAGGTCCGCGACCGCACCGTCGAGCTGGAGAAGATGATGCTCACCGCCAAGGAGGCCAACCAGGCCAAGAGCGCCTTCCTCGCCAAGATGAGCCACGAGCTGCGCACGCCGATGAACGCCATCATCGGCTACTCCGAGATCCTGCTCGAGGACGCCGGCGACTCCGGCAACAAGAGCGCCATCGACGACCTGAACAAGATCCTCAGCGCCGCCCGCCATCTCCTCGGCCTGATCAACGACGTGCTCGACCTCTCCAAGATCGAGGCGGGCAAGATGGACCTGTTCCTCGAGACCTTCGACGTCGGCAACCTCGTGCGCGAGGCCGCCACCACCGTCGCGCCGCTCATCGAGAAGAAGCAGAACCGCCTCGTGGTCGAGTGCCCCGAGCACATCGGCACGATGCACGCCGACGCGACCAAGCTCCGCCAGGTGCTGCTCAATCTGCTCAGCAACGCCTCCAAGTTCACCACCGCCGGCCAGATCACCCTGCGCGCCCGCCGCGAGCTCGGCGCCAAGGGCGACTGCATCGTGGTGGACATCTCCGACACGGGCATCGGCATGACGCCGGAGCAGATGGCCCGGCTGTTCCAGAGCTTCACCCAGGCCGACTCCTCCACCACCGCCCGCTACGGCGGCACCGGCCTCGGCCTCGCGATCTCGCGGCAGTTCGCCCGGCTCATGGGCGGCGACGTCACCGTCGAGAGCACGCCCGGCCAGGGCTCCACCTTCACCACGCGCATCCCCGCCCACGTCGCGCCAGTCAAGTCCGTCCCCGAGGCACCCGTTGCGCCCAAGGCCCCGCCGGCCCCCGCCTCCGCGGCCGCCGCCCCCGCCGCGGCCCCGGCCGCCACCGCGCGGCTCCTCGTCATCGACGACGACAAGGCCGTCCACGCCGCCCTCGCCCACCTGCTGCCGAAGGACCTCTACACCGTCGTCGGCATCTCCAGCGACCTCAATGCCCTGTCCCACGCGCGGGAGTTCCGCCCGGACGTCATCATCCTCGACACGCTGAAACCCGAGGTCCACGGCTGGAACCTCATGGCCCAGTTCAAGGCCGACCCGCACCTCGCCGCCATCCCCGTCATCCTCCTCACGATGGTGGACGACGCCCAGACCGCCGGCAGCGCGCTCGGCGCCTCCGACTTCCTCATCAAGCCGGTCGACGGCGACAAGCTCCTCTCGATCCTGGCCAAGCACAGCGCGCCCCGGAAGGAGACCTCGATCCTCGTCGTCGAGGACGATCCCGCCACGCGCGAGATGATTGTCCGGCTCGTCGAGCGCGAGGGCTGGCTCGCGGTGCCCGCCGAGAACGGCCGCCGCGCCCTGGAACTGCTCCGCACCTTCACGCCCTCGCTCGTGCTCCTCGACCTGCTCATGCCCGAGGTCGACGGCTTCTCCGTCCTGCGCGAGATGCGCGAGAGCGCGGCCTGGCGCGACATCCCCGTCGTGGTCGTGACCTCGCTCGACCTCACCGGCGAGGTGCGCCGCCTGCTCCAGCAGCAGGCCGAGCGCGTGCTCCAGAAGGGCCGCTACACCACGACCGAGCTGCTCAACGAGGTCCGGAGCGCCGTCACCGAATTCCTGCGCCGCCGCGCTTCCGCGCCGGCCTCCCCCCGTTCCGTGTCCTCCAACCCGCCCCCGCCATGACCAAGATACTGCTTGTCGAAGACAACGAAATGAACCGCGACATGCTGGCCCGACGCCTCCAGAAGCGCGGCTACGAGATGCTGCTCGCGGTCGACGGACTCCTGGCGGTCGAGATGACGCAAAAGGAGCGTCCCGACCTGGTCCTGATGGACATGAGCCTCCCCGGGCTCGACGGCTGGGAAGCCAGCCGCCGCCTCAAGTCCGACCCCGCCACCGCCGGGATCCCGATCATCGCCCTGACCGCCCACGCCATGGCCGAGGACCGCGAGAAGGCGCTCGCCGCGGGCTGCAACGAGTTCGAAACCAAGCCGGTTGACCTCGCGAGCCTCTTGGCCAAGATGGAGGTACTCCTTCCCAAGCCGTCGGCGTGAGCGAACTTCCCCCAGCATCCAGCTCTTCCTCGGGCCGCACCGGTTCGGCCGATCCAACCGGAGCGGGCGCCGCCGGCGACCCGGTCAAGCGCCTGCGCCACGACCTGCGCACGCCGCTCAACCAGATGATCGGCTACAGCGAGATGCTCATCGAGAGCGTCACGGAGAACGGCCCGCCGGAGCTGCTCGACGACCTCCAGCGCCTCTGCGGCTCCGCCGGCGAGCTGCTCGCCTTCCTCAACGACGCGCTCGCCCAGTGGAAGGTCGAGGCGGGCAAGGTCGACCTGCCCGGCCTGCGCCGCAGCCTGCTCGGCCCGCTCAATGCCTTCGTCGGCTACCGCGAGCTTTGCCATGAGGCCGCCCGCCAGCGCAACCGCCCCGACCTCGTCGCCGACCTCGAGAAGCTCGACCAGGCCGCCCAGCACCTGCGCCGGCTGCTCGAGTCCGACCCGTTCGCGAGCCGGCCCGGCTCCGCCGCGCCCGCCGGCGTCACCACCGCCCCTTTCGCCACCGCCACCGCGGTCCCGCCGCCCGCCACGCCCGCGCCCACCGCCTGGGGCCGCATCCTCGTGGTGGACGACGAGCCGCTCAACCGCGAGATGCTCCTGCGGCGCCTCGCCCGCATGGGCTTCACCACCACCGGCGCCGAGAACGGCCAGCGGGCCCTCGAGCTCATGCAGCGCGAGGCCTTCGACCTGGTCCTGCTCGACATCATGATGCCCGTGATGGACGGCTTCGAGACCCTCGACCGCCTCAAGGCCGACCCGAAGCTGCGCCACATCCCCGTCGTCATGCTGACCGCCCTCGACGAGGTCGCCAGCACCGTGCGCTGCATCGAGGCCGGCGCGGAGGACTACGTCCCGAAGCCGTTCAACCCCGTCATCCTGCGCGCGCGCATGGGCGCCTCGCTCGACAAGAAGCGGCTGCGCGACCAGGAACGCGCCTACCTCGCCGAGATCCAGGCCGAGCGGGCCAAGTCCGAGCGCCTGCTGCTCAACGTGCTGCCCAAGGCCATCGGCGAGCGGCTCAAGTCCGGCGAGCAGACCATCGTCGACGCCGTGCCGGAGGCGACCGTCCTCTTCGCCGACATCGTCGGCTTCACCCGCATCGCCGCCACCTTCTCCCCCGCCCGCACCGTCAGCCTGCTCAACGAGCTCTTCTCCGAGTTCGACCAGCTGAGCGAGCAGGCCGGCATCGAGAAGATCAAGACGATCGGCGACGCCTACATGGTCGTCGGCGGCGTGCCACTGCCGCTCGCCGACCACGCCGTGCGTGTCGCGCGCGTGGCCTTCGGGATGCTCGCCGCCATGCACCGGTTCAACGCCCGGCACCAGTTCCACTGGGAGCTCCGCATCGGCCTGCACACCGGGCCGGTCGTCGCCGGCATCATCGGCTCCACGAAGTTCGCCTACGACCTCTGGGGCGACACCGTCAACATCGCCAGCCGGCTCGAGTCCCACGGCGAGCCCAACATCCCCCAGGTCTCCGAGATCACCGCCGAGCTGCTCCGCCCCCACTTCGAGGTCGAGGCCCGCGGGCACATCGACCTCAAGAACCGCGGCGCGATGAAGGTCTTCCGGCTGCTGCGGCCGCTCTAGCGCGCACCCGGCGGGGCCGGTCGCGCGCGGTTGAAAATTGCGGGTTGAAAGTTGAAGGCGCAGTCGACTGCGAAAACCCTGTCGCTGCCAGGGCCTCACCGCCCCCAGCCGTCATCCCGAGTGACCACGCAGGATCGCGGTTAGTGGTACCGTCGGCCCGCGCTGGGCCGCTGTACTCTGGCTGCGTCGCCTGAGTGTCTGAAACCCTGCGTTGGCTTGAGGAAAGGGTTAACAGCGATCCTTCGCCTTCGCTCAGGATGACGAGGCAGGTCCGGGGGGCCGGTCAAACGGGCCCTGTCCCGTCTATCAACTTTCAACCGTCAACTTCAACTCACCGATTTCAGCTCCCACTGAAACACCACGGTGGTGAACGGCGCGAGATTCACGGAGATGGACTGCGGCTGGCCGTCGCAGGGGATCGGCTCGGTCTCCCGGCCGCCCTCGTTGCCCAGCCCGTTGCCGGCGTAGTACTGGCTGTTGCTGTTGATGACCTCGCGCCAGCGCCCCGCCCGCGGCAGGCCGATGCGGTAGCTGCGGGTCGCGCCGGTGAAGTGGCCGACCACCGCGTAGAAGGCCGACTCCGCCGCGTCCGTGCGCAGGTAGGCCAGCACGCCGGCATCCGCGTCCGCGCAGGAGATCCACCGGAACGCCTGCGGGTTGAAGTCGTTCCCGCCGAGCAGCGGGTCGCCGGCATAGAGGCGGTTGAGGTCCCGCACCAGCAGCCGCAGCCCCTCGTGGTCGGGATACTGGCAGAGGTGCCAGTCGAGGCTCACCTCGTGGTTCCACTCGCGCGACTGCCCGAACTCGCCGCCCATGAAGAGCAGCTTCTTGCCCGGGTAGAGCCACATGTGGGTGTACAGCGCGCGGAGGTTGGCGGCCTTTTCCGCGATGTGCCACGCGCCCATCTTGTACAGCAGCGAGCCCTTCCCGTGCACGACCTCGTCGTGCGAGAACACGGACACGAAGTTCTCCGCGTACTGGTACAGCATGCCGAAGGTGAGGTCGTGCTGGTGCCACTTGCGGTACACCGACTCCTTGCCGAAGTAGCGCAGGGTGTCGTGCATCCAGCCCATGTTCCACTTGTAGTCGAAGCCGAGGCCGCCGTCCGCGGTCGGCTTGGTGACGCCGGGGAACGAGGTGCTCTCCTCCGCGATCATCAGCGCGCCGGGATGGTAGCGGTGCACGAGGTCGTTCACCTGCTTGAGAAACTCGATCGCCTCGAGGTTCTCCCGCCCGCCGTGGCGGTTCGGGATCCACTGGCCCTCCGCGCGCGAGTAGTCGAGGTAGAGCATCGAGGCCACCGCGTCCACGCGCAGCCCGTCCACGTGGTAGCGCTCGATCCACGCCAGCGCGTTCGCGAGCAGGAAGCAGCGCACCTCGTTGCGGCCGTAGTTGAAGATCAGCGTGCCCCAGTCCATGTGCGCCCCGAGGCGCGGGTCCGCGTGCTCGTAGAGGTGCGTCCCGTCGAACTCCGCCAGCGCGAAGCTGTCGCGCGGAAAGTGCGCCGGCACCCAGTCCAGGATCACGCCGACGCCGCGCTGGTGCAGGTAGTCCACGAGCCAGGCAAAATCCTCCGGACGCCCGAAGCGGTGCGTCGGCGCGTAGAAGCCGGTCACCTGGTAGCCCCACGAGCCGTCGAAGGGATGCTCCGCCAGCGGCATGAACTCGACGTGGGTGAAGCCCATCTCCGTGACGTAGTCCGCCAGCTCCGGGGCCAGCTCGCGGTAGCTGAGCGGGCGGTGCGCGTCCTCCGGCTTGCGGCGCCACGAGCCGAGGTGCACCTCGTAGATCGCGACCGGCCGGTCGGGCCGGCCGGCGTCCGCCTTGCGGCGCTCGATCCAGGCCTGGTCGCCCCAGGTGAAGTGCGTCGTGTCACAGACCACCGACGCGTTGTTCGGCGGGGCCTCGAAATACGTGCCGTAGGGGTCGCTCTTCAGCCGCACCTGGCCGGCCTGGTCGCGCACCGCGAACTTGTAGAGCTCACCCTCACCCAGCCCGGGCACGAAGAGCTCCCACACGCCCGAGACGCCGAGCGGGCGCATCGGGTGGTAGCGTCCGTCCCAGTGGTTGAAGTTGCCGACGAGCGAGACCTGCGACGCGGCCGGCGCCCAGACCGCGAAGGACACGCCGGGCACGCCGTCCATCACCCGCGGATGCGACCCGAGCTTCTCGTAGATGCGGTGCTCGTTGCCCTCGTTGAAGAGGTAGAGGTCCTGGTCGCCGAGCGTCGGGAGAAAGGCGTAGGGATCGAAAAACTGGCGCACTTCCCCGCCGGGATGCGTCACGCGCAGCTGGTACCGGAACACGCCCGGCCGCTTCGGGATGAACACCTCGAAGCAGCCCTCGGGCGCGAGCAGCGTCATCGGCCAGAGGCCGTCGCCGCCCGACTCCGCGACGGCGCACGCCTCGGCGTGACGCACCAGGGCCCGCACGACCACGCCATTGCTGCGTCCCCGGCGGTGCGGGTGCATGCCGAGCACGGCGTGCGGCGAGGCGTGGCGGGCCTGCAGCAGCGCCTGCAGATCGGTTTTGGCAAGGATCACGGAAGGGATCCCGATGCTGCCCGCCGCCCGGTCCCCGGTCTAGCCCGTATTTTTCAGGCCGCCGCTGATGCCGTTGATCGTGAGCTCCACGACCGCCCGCACCGCCGCGGTCTCGGCGTCCGTCCGGCCCGGGTCCGCCCGCAGCCGCCGGAGCATCTCCACCTGGAGGTAGTTGAGCGGGTCGATGTACGGGTTGCGCAGCTCGACCGAGCGGAGCAGCACGGGCTCGCGCGCCAGCAGCCGGCGCTGGCCGGTCACGGCGAGGATCGCCGCCTCCGTGCGGTCGAACTCGGCCGTGAGCAGGCCGCCGATCCGCCGCCGGATGCGCGGGTCCTCGACCAGCCCCGCGTACAGCGCGGCGATGCCCATGTCGGCCTTGCGCATGGTGAGCTGCGCGTTGTCGATCAGGGTCTGGAAGAACGGCCAGCGGGCGTGCATCTCGCGCAGCCGCCGCCGGCCCTCCGGCCCGCGGCGCAGCACGGCGTCGAGCGCCGAGCCGAGGCCGAACCAGCCGGGAAAGTTGAACCGGCTCTGCATCCACGAGAACACCCACGGGATCGCGCGGAGGTCGCCGACGCTCTGCGTGGCGCGGCGGTAGGTCGGACGGGAGCCGAGCTTGAGGTTGCTGATCTCGTCGATGGGCGTCGCCTGCCGCCAGAAGACGAGGAACTCCGGGTCGTCGTGCACCAGCGCGCGGTACGCGGCATGCCCGGCCTCGCTCATGGCCGCCATCGCCTCGCGCCACTCCGGCGGGACCGCCGGGGCCGTCTCGGCCGCATGCGTCCCCAGCAGCACGCCATACGCCATCTGCTCGAGGATGCGGTGCGCGAGGTCCGGGTCGTGGTAGCGCGTGGACAGCACCTCGCCCTGCTCGGTCACGCGGATGCCGCCGTCGCGCAGGCCCGCGGGCTGCGCCAGGATCGCCTTGGCCGCCGGGCCGCCGCCGCGCGCGATGCTGCCGCCGCGCCCGTGGAACAGCGTCAACCGCACGCCGTGCGCCGCGGCCACGCGCGCGATCGCCTCCTGCGCCTCGTACAGCGCCCAGTTCGCGGTCAGGTAGCCGCAGTCCTTGTTCGAGTCGGAGTAGCCGAGCATCACGTGCTGGTGCGCCGGCGCCGGCCGGTTGGGCTGCGTGAACAGCGCGGCGAGCACCTCCGGCGCGCGCTGCAGGTCGGCGAGCGTCTCGAAGAGCGGCGCCACCGGCAGCGCCGCGCCGGCCAGGCGCTGCAGCAGCTCCACCTCGAGGATGTCCGACACGCCGTCGGTCATGCTGATGATGTACAGGCCCAGCGCCTCCGGGCCGAGCGTCGCCGCGGCGCGCGCCGCCAGCACCAGCGGGTCGAGCACGTGGCGGGCCGCCGCGGAGAGCTTCTCCCGCACGGCCTCGGGCAGCGGCTGGGCTGTGGCCAGCGCGGCCAGCAGCAGCGCGATCTTCTCGGGCTCGCCGAGCCGCGGATAGAAGGGCTGGCCCAGCGCCTCGGCCACCGCGGCCTCGTGCAGCGACGAGTGCTGGCGCAGGTCGAGCCGCGCGGCCTGCAGCCCGAAGACCTCCAGCTGCGCGCGCATCGTGCGCAGCTCGCCGCCGGTCAGCGCCGCGCCCTTGCCCGCCGCGAGGCTGGCCTCGATCGTGTCGAGGGTCGCCGCCACCGCGGCCCGGTCGAGCCCGGGTGCGACTGGTGCCGCCGCGAGCAGCGTGCCGCCCCGCACCTCGCCCACCGCCGCCGCGAGGCGCTCGCGCAGCACGCCGAGCAGCAGCCGGTAGGGTTCGTGGGGATAGCGCCGCCGCAGCTCGTCAAGGTGGGTCGACCAGGCCCCGTGCCCGGCCAGCTCGCGCTGCAGCCCGGGCCCGATCGCGTCGCGGCGGTCGCTCACGGTCAGCGTGCGCGCGAGGCCGCGCGCCGCGAGGCGCAGCTTCTCGATCGCCAGGCGGCGGTGCAGGAGGAGGATCTCGGCGGTGACCGGCGCCGTGACGTTCGGGTTGCCGTCGCGGTCGCCGCCGATCCAGGACCCGAACGTGAGCCACCGGCGCGGCGCGCGCACCTCCGGGTAGTGGCGGGCCAGCGCCCGCTCGAGGTCGGCCTGGAGCCGCGGCAGCGTGTCGTAGAGCGTCGTGTCAAAGTACCACAACCCGGTCCGCGCCTCGTCGGTCACCTCCGGCCGCGCCGCGCGGCTGCGGTCGGTGAGCCACAGCGAGGCGATCTCCCGCTCCACGCACTCCGGGTCGAGCAGCGCGGTGTCGGACGTGAGCTCGGGCTTCGCCCGCACGCGGAGGATCTCGCCGAGCCGCTGGAGCTTCGCGAGCAGGGTCCGGCGCTTGGACTCGGTCGGGTGGGCCGTGAACACCAGCTCGATGTCGAGCCGGTTCACGAGGGCCTGCATCGCGGCGGGGGTGACGCCGCGCGCCTTGAGCTCGCGGATCCCCGCCTCGATCGACTCGCGCATGGGCTCGGCGGCCGGGTCGGCGTGGGCGGCGGCCCGGCGCGCGCGCAGCAGCGCCACCCGGAAGTTCTCCTCCGCGAGGTTCACCAGCTCGAAGTAAAGCGTGAAGGCCATCGCCTGGTTCAGCGCCTCGGCCGGCGTGAGTCCGGCCACCGCCGCGGCGAGCCGGCGCGCGGCACCCGGCTCCCCGGCGCGGCGCGCCTTCGCCAGGCGGCGCAGCTGCTCGACCGTCTCGAAGGCGGCCTGGCCCTCGACCCGCGTGATCACGCGGCCCAGCGACTGGCCGAGCGCCCGGATATCGGCGCCCAGGCGGCGCAGTTCCCGGAGGGCGGTCGGACGGCGGACAGTGCGGGAGGCCATGGCGGCCCAAACGATGGTCGCCGCGGAGGCGCGGCAAAAGCCAAAAACGCCGTTAAGCCACACCCGACCCGAGGCTTGCTTGCTCGCACCCCGCCGCCTTTGCTGCGGCGGTGACCCGTCGCCTGCACCTGCTGCCGTTCGCCCTCCTGCTCGCCCTGCCTCCCGGCCTCCGGGCGGCCCCGCCGGCGCAGCCGGTGTTCACGAGCGAGGAACCGACCTATTACGACGCGCGCACCAATGAGGCCGTCGGGGTCGGCCATGCCCAGCTGGCCTACGGCGACCTGATCCTCTCGGCCGACGACATCCGCTACAACACCGCGACGCGCATCGTCGTCGCCCGCGGCCACGCCATCCTGACCCAGGGCGCGCGCCGGCTCCTGGCCGACGGGATCACCTACCACCTGGCCGACGGCACCTACGCGGTCGAGCACCTGCGGATGGGCGAATACCCGCTGTACCTGACGGGGACCAGCGCCACGGGCGACCGGAACACCCTGGTCGTGGAGCAGGCCCGCGCCACCCTGCACGAGCCCGGGCCGTTCGTTCCGACCCTGCAGGCCGACCGGATCTTCTACACCCCGGGACAGCGGCTGCGCGCCGAGGGCGCCGATCTCGGCGTGGGCGAGGTCCGCCCGGTCATCTTCGGCAAGTTCCAGCAGAATCTCCACGAGCCGCTCATCTCCTACGTCTCCGCGACCGGCGGCTACCGCGCGTCGCTCGGCGCCATCCTTGAGGCCGGCCTGCACCTGCCCGTCGCCGACGGCGTGAAGCTCGGCGCCGACCTCGGCCTCTACACCAACCGCGGGCTCATGTTCGGGCCGTCCGGATCCTACGACGTGATGGTCCCGGGGAATGAATTCCGCGGCCGCTTCACCTCCGGCTTCATCCACGACCGCGGCGACCGCCTCAACGACGTCCTCGGCCAGCCCGTCCCGGCCGACCGCGGGTACGTGACCTGGGAGCACCAGCAGCTGATCGGCGAGTCGTTGACCATCCGCGGGCAGCTCAACTACTGGCGCGACTCCGAGGTGCTGCGCGACTTCCAGCCCGATGCCTTTTTCCCGGTGCAGCAGCCGGACTCGTACGTGGAGTCGGTCTACACCGGCGGCAACTATTTCGTCTCCCTCTTCGCCCGCTTCCAGCCCAACGACTACCAGGTCGTGCAGCAGCGGCTGCCGGAGCTGCGCTTCGACCTGCTGCCCCTCACGGTCGGCGCCGGCCTCACCGAGCGCTTCAACGCCAGCTTCGCCGTCCTGCGCCAGGACCCGGTCATCGGGCTCGTCCCCTCGCTGACCACCGACCGCCTCGACGCCTTCTATGCACTGAGCCGGACGTTCACGCCGTCGGAGTGGCTCAGCTTCACGCCCGTGGCCGGCGGCCGTCTCACCTACTACGACCACGCCACCGGCGGACGCAGCACCTACACGCGGGCGCTGGGCGAGGTCGGCTTTGATGCCGCCGTGCGCACGAGTGCCACCTACGACTACAAGAACGAGGCGTTCAAGATCGACGGGCTGCGCCACCTGATGACGCCCCGCCTCTCCTACCGGTACATCCCCGAGGCCGAGAAAGGCGCGGCGTACATCCCGCCGATCGACCGCCAGTCCTTCAGCACCTACCTCCCGCCGCTCGACCTCGGCGCGGTGCGCAGCATCGACGACCTGCACGCGACCAACACCCTCCGCCTCGGCCTCGACAACACGCTGCAAACCCGGGACGGCACGTACGGCTCGCGCGACCTGCTCGTGCTCAACCTCGCCGCGGACTTCCGCTTCCATCGCCCGGCCGGCCAGCGCGACCTCTCCGAGATCCACACCGAGTTCGCCCTCATGCCCGCCCGGTGGCTGCAGTTCGACACCTACTCCAGCTTCGCCCCGCGGTCCTTCACCCTGAGCGAGTTCAACTCCGGCATCACGATCCACGACGGTGAGGCCTGGTCCACGCGGTTCTCGAGCGATTTCCTCCGGCACCAGCTGAACGACTACCGGCTCGAGGCAACGCGGCGGATCAACGAGGTCTATGAGGCGGTCGCGCACCTCCAATACGACTTCCGCCAGCACCGCTTCACCGAGCAGTCCTACGGCCTCCGCCAGAAGCTCGCGGACCTCTGGGTCGCCGAGTACGTCCTCACGCTTTACGACGGCCCGCGGCGCGAGAGCCGCGTCGGCTTCAACGTGAAGGTGACCGCCATCGGCTTCTAACGCCATGAGCGTCGTCCGCAGCCAGCAGCAGGTGTGCCTCGGCCTGCTCCGGCAGCTTCGCCCGTACTGGCGCCGGGACGCCGCCCTGCCCGCGCGGCTGCAGCGCCTCCTCGCCGCCGAGCGCCGCTTCGGCGCGCGCGACCGGCGGCTGTACCGCGAGCTGCTCTACACCGCGCTGCGCTACCTGCCCTGGATCGAGCCCGGCCTTGACTCCGACCCGGAGCGCGCCGTCCGGCTCATCGCCTGGCTGGCCGCGGAGACGCCCGCCACGCGCGACTTCCGCGCCGAGCTTCGCGGCGACTGGCCCGACGCCGGCTCCCTCGCCGCCCGGGCCGAATTCCTCGGCCTCCATGCGGCCGACCTCCTGCCCGCGTGGCTCCGCGAGGAATGTCCCGCGGCCTTCTCACCCGCGGAACTCGAGGCCCAGCTGGCGCGCGCCCCGCTCTGGCTGCGCCTGCAGACCGACGAGCCCGCTGTGGTCGCCGCCGAGTTTGCCTCCCTCGGCTGGCCCACCGCGCCGGCCGCCGTGCTGCCCACTGCCTGGCGCGTGCTCGCCGAGGCGGATGTCACCCGCTCCGCCGCCTTTGCCACCGGGCGCATCGAGGTCCAGGACCTGGGCTCGCAGCTCGTCCTCGCCAGCGCGGCGCCCGCGGCGGGCGAGGCCTGGCTCGACGCCTGCGCCGGCGCCGGCGGGAAGACGCTCCAGCTCGCCCGGTTGCTGGGTCCCGCCGGGACGGTTGACGCCCACGACATTCGTCCGGCCGCCCTCGCCGAGCTGCGCCAGCGCGCGGACCGCGCCGGCCTGCGCACCATCCGCACCGTCGCCGCGCCCGCCGCCGGGGCCTACGCCGGCGTGCTGGTGGACGCCCCGTGCAGCGGGTCCGGCACCTGGCGACGCTCACCCCACCTGAAATGGGTCACCACGCCCGCCACGCTCACCGAGCGCGCGCAGCGGCAGCAGGAGCTGCTCGGCCGGTTCGCGGCGGCGGTGCGGCCCGGCGGGCGGCTGGTCTACGCCACCTGCTCGCTCTGCCGCCGGGAGAACGCCGCGGTCGTCGCCGCCTTCCTCGCCGCGCAGCCGGACTTCGCGCCCGAGCCGCCGGCCCACACCTTTGGCTTCGCGCCCGCCGACGGCGGCCTGACGATCCTGCCGGCCCGGCATGACACGGACGGCTTCTTCGTGGCCACCCTGCGCCGCCGCTGATTTTCCCTTGCCGCGCCGGGCGGCGCGCCAAGCATCAGGCCGTGGTTCCCGACTCCGACTATCGCATCAAGCTCCCGGTCTTTGAAGGCCCGCTGGACCTCCTGCTCTTCCTCATCCGGAAGAACGAGCTCGATATCTACGACATCCCGATCGAGTCGGTCACGCGCCAGTACATCGAGGCGCTCCACGCCATGCAGCAGCTCGACCTCGACGTGGCGGGGGATTTTTTCGTGATGGCCGCGACGCTGATGGAGATCAAGAGCCGCCTGCTCCTGCCGAAGGGCCAGCACGCGGTGGATCCCAACGCCGAGGACGAGGAGCTCGACCCCCGCTGGGAGCTCGTCCACCAGCTGCTGCAGTACAAGAAGTTCAAGGAGGCGGCCGCCAGGCTCGGCGAGCTCGCGACGCTGCGGCAGGACCTCATGGAGCGCCATGTCTCCGTGCTCTCCGTCGACAACCTCGACCGCCCGCTGAAGCAGGTCGACCGGATCGAGCTGTGGAATGCCTTCAACATCGTCCTCCGCCGCCTGGCCGAGAAGCTCGTCATCGGCGAGATCCATGACGAGCAGGTGACGGTGGCCGACCAGATGGAGTACCTGCTGGAGCGCACGCGGACGGAGAAGTCGTTCCTGTTCTCGGCCATCTTCCCCGGCAAGGTGACGCTCCGGAAACTCGTGGCCACGTTCCTCGCCGTGCTGGAGCTGACGCGCCTGAAGCGCCTCCGGCTGCGCCAGGACGAGGCGTTCACCGACATCCTCTGCGAGGCGGTCGAAGAGGAAATCCCACTTGAAACCCCGCCAAACCCCAGCACGGTGACCGCGTGAACAAGAAGCGTAAGAAGCCCGCGGCCCGCGTGGCCGGCCTCCTCGGCCTGGGACTCGACAACCAGGATGGCCACAAGCGCATCACCACCGGCGACCGGTTCGCCATCGTGGGGGGATCGGACGAGACGCACGGCCGCATGACCGAGACCGTGATCAAGACCTTCGAGGAGCTGAAGACCCGCGGCAAGCAGCTGGAGCAGATCGAACCCACTGAGCTCGCCGAGATTGTCCACCGCTCCACTCCCCGCTAAGCCCGGCGGGCCTCACGCCGGCAGTTGCGTCCGCGCCAAATCCGGTTCTCCTTTTCAACGTCCCACCAAATCATGTCCGATAAAATCACCAACCTGACCACCGATACCTTCAAAGCCGCCGTCACGTCCGCCAGCACCCCCGTGCTGGTCGATTTCTGGGCGCCCTGGTGCGGGCCCTGCAAGGCCATCGCGCCCATCCTCGAGGAGCTCGCCACCGAGCTCGACGGGAAGCTGAAGATCGCGAAGGTCAACATCGACGACAATGACGCCATCGCCGTCGAGTACGGCATCCGCGCCATCCCGACCATGCTGCTTTTCAAGGGCGGCCAGGTCGCCGAGCAGATCGTCGGCATGATGCCCAAGGCCGCGCTCAAGGCCAAGGTCTCGACCCATCTCTGATCGGACCTTTGCACCCGCCCGCGCCGCTGCGGGACTCCCCTTCCGCCATGGACGAACTCGTCCATGGCGTTTTTTTTTGGCTCAGTGGCAGGGCACCGCCAGCCCCACGGTCAGCAGCACCGCATAGAGCGCCAGCAGCCGGCCCGTGTCGCCCAGGAGCAGGATCTGCTCCGCCGGCGCCACCTGCTCGCGCAGCCGCCGCGCGTGCCGTGTCGCCATCGGGGCGAGGATGAGGGGAAACAGCGGCCACGCGCACCCGGCCCGCAGCGCCAGCACGGGCGGCACAACCGCGAACGCCACGAGCAGCGAGCCGCCGAACTGGGCGCGGGCGAAGGCCCGGCCCAACCGCACCACCAGCGTGCGCTTGCCCGCCGCGGCGTCAGTGTCCGCGTCCCGATAGTTGTTCACGACGAGAATATTGTTCGTCAGCAGCCCGATGGCCGTCGCCGCCAGCAGGACATCCAGTCCGGGCCGGCCCGCCTGCACGAAATAAGTCGCCCCGACGGCCACGAGGCCGAAGAAGACAAACACGAAGACATCCCCGAGCCCGTGATAGCCCAGCGGCCAGGGCCCGCCCGTGTAGGCCAGGCCGCAGAGGACACTCGCCACCCCGATCGCGATCAGCCACGGGCCGCCCCAGTGGACCAGCCCGAGGCCGCAGAGAAACGCCGCGGCAAACAGGCCCCACATCGCCGCCCGCATGGTGCCCGCGGCGATCAGCCCCGACGCGACCGCGCGGCGCGGCCCCACCCTCGCCGCGGTGTCCGCGCCCTTGATGAAATCGAAGTAGTCGTTCGCGAAGTTGGTCCCGATCTGGATCAGCAGCCCGAAGCCGAGGCAGAGACCCGCGGCCCTGGCGTCGAAGCGGCCGTCGCGCCACGCGAGGCCGGAACCCACGAGCACGGGCGCCACCGCCGCCGGCAGCGTGCGGGGACGCGCGGCGTGCAGCCAGATCTTCCAGCGGGGCAGGTTCACGTCGGCGGAGGGCATGGGTCGGCGCAAGGCGAGGAATGGGCTCATCAGGGGACCGTGTCAAAATCTCCTCCCGCCTCCGCGCCCAGCTCGCGCGCCAGATCGCGGATCCGGGACCGCACGACCGCGGCGTTCGCGGCCGGCACGCCGGCCGGCAGGCGCGGCAGCAGGGACGTGAGCCACGCCAGCGCCGCGCGTTTCTCGCCGAGCCGGCACAGCAGCTCCGCATGCAGCCGCGCCGCGAAATACGGCGCATCGGGCTGCTCGCTCGCCCGCCGGTAGCTCGCCGCGGCCGCGCGGAGGTCATGCAGCCGGTTGAGCTCGAGGTTGGCCTGCTCGATCCAGAGCGCCGCGCAGTGCGGATGGTGGCGCCTGGCCGTTTCCAATCGCCGCCGCGCCCGCTCAGCCTGCTCGCGCACGATCCGCGCCCGCACCGCCGCCGGCGCCCGGCGCGCCTCGGGCGCACCGAGCCGCCATTCGGCCACGTCGTACGCGAGGATGCGGGCGCCGTTGATCCAGAAATACAACGGCGCGGGATCAATCCGCGTCACCAAGTCCACCCCCACGCTTGTCGCCACGGCATCCCTCGCCTCCCAGTCCACCGCCAGGCGCAGCCAGATCAGGTCCGCCACGGCGGTGCGCAGTCCGCCCAACACGCCCAGGAGCAGCTCGGGCCCGACTTCGGCGGTCTCCGGGTCAAGGCCCCAATCCAGACACTCCTCGCGAGCTGAGGACGTGAGCGATCGTTCAATCTGCCACAGGCCCAGGAGGCAGGCCGTCAGAGCGAGACCGAAACCGATCTTAGAGTTCACGGTGACGAAAACAGACCGTGGCGAGAGCGACGCACGCGACGACATATCCGAGCGCATACAATGCGACACCGCCAATCCGGCCTGCCGCCATTGCGTCCATGGCAAACAGCTGAAAATTGGGGATTAGACCGGCCACGGCTCCAAGCATCAGACGGGACAGGAAGCTGTCCCAATGTGCGGCGGATCGGGCAAACGGCTGCAGGTGACAGATCACCAGCATCAGCCACCCCATGAGTGTCGCGAAGGTCGCGGTGCGGGCATAGCTCGCGATCAGCAATGTCATCGCCGCCGTTAGCGCCAGCTTGCACGCCAGCAGCAGCCCGGCGACCAGCACCGCACCGTAGGCCACGATTTGAGCCGGTGGCAGCTGTCCCGCTTCGGCCGGCAGGAGCTCCGTTTCGCGCGCCCAGAGCACGACAACCAGCAGTGCGATGAACACGGCGCAATAACCCACCACCACGACCACCACACCGAGGAATTTTGCCACGACAAACTCGGCCCGGCCGACGGGCCGCGCGAGCAGGGTGAACACGGTGCCGCGCTCCAGATCGCCCATGAACAGCTGAACCGTGAGACCCACGGCGAGCACTGCGCCGAACAGCCCGATCGCGCCCAGGCCAACATCGGCGATGAATTTCAGCTCGGGTGCGCCAAAATTGAAATCCCGCGCGAACCGCGCCCCAGCCACGAGACCGAACGCCAGGAACAGGGCCGCGGCCAGCAGGCGCTGCCGCAGGGCCTCCCGGACCGTGTGCAGTGCGATCCAGCCGATCCGACGCAAGGAAGCCCTCACCCGATTCATCATGCCACGTTGCAGTGTCAGCCGCGCCCGATTCGTTCCAGCCACACCTGCTCCAGCCGGGGTCGGTGCGGTGCCGGGACCAGTGAACACCCGCGCGCTCCGAGCCAGCCGGCAAGCTCCGCGCGGTCCTCGGGGGCGAGCTCCGGGCCCGCGAGCACCAGGTCCGCGGCGTCCCCAGTCAGCTCAGCCACGGTCCCTTGCGCCACCAATCGCCCGCGCTGCAGCAGCACAACGCGCTCGCAGACCTGCTCGACCATCTCGAGGTGATGCGAGGTCAGGAGCATCGTCACGCCTTCCTCCCGCAGACGCCGGATCATTCCGATCATGTCCCGCGCACCCGCCGGATCCACGCCGGCGGTCGGCTCATCCAGCAGCACGAGCCGCGGACGCGCCACGAGCGCCTGCGCGAGACCGATCCGCTGACGCATGCCCTTCGAGTACGTGCCGATGCGCCGGTCGGCGGCTTCCGCCAGACCAACCCAATCAATGACCTCCGCCACGCGATCATTGAGGTCCACGCGGTCGAGGCCTGCCAGTCGGCCATGAAACTGGACGAGCTCCCGGCCGCTCAGGAAGGCGGGAAAATCCGGCGACTCAGGCAGGTAGCCCAGCCGGCGCCGCGTCGAGGGCTCGATACAGGATTCACCGAAGATCGTGACCGTGCCGGCCGTCGGAGTCACCAGGCCCAGCAGGATCTTGAGCGTCGTGCTCTTGCCCGAGCCATTGGGACCGAGCAGGCCGAAGACCTCGCCCGCCGGGATGCGCAGGTTGAGCCGGTCCAGGGCCGTCAGCTTGGTCCGGCGCGGGCCCTCGACGAATTGCTTCGTCAGCCCGCGCACCTCCACGGCGGGAATCATTTGATCCCGAAGCCGTGGTACTGCGAGGCGCGGCGCTGGGCCGCGCGCTCGGTCTTCCGGATGTAGCCATGCATCCGCTCCTCGATCGCGGTCACGAAGGCCGCGACATCCGCCGGCGAGCCCTCGGCCTCGAGCAGCACGCGGCCATCGGGGAGATTGCACACGAAGCCCGAGACCTCGAACTCCTTCGCGACCTGCAGCGCCGTGTAGCGAAACCCCACGCCCTGCACGCGGCCGCTGAAGAAAACCGTCTCGTGATGCACCTCCACCATGGTCGTCCCACGGTGCCGGATTGGGCGGCCTGCTTCAACCCGCAATGCGGCCGGCATGACACATGATTTAGATTTGCATTTCGATTCGTCGCGGACTCTTTTCGCCGCACGCAATGAGTGATTTTGACACCGACGGCAGTCCGGAGAGTGAGTGGGAAGATCGCGGGGACCTCGCCTGGAACGAATTTGACTGGGAGCGCTACCTCCGGGAGCAGGATGACAGCATTCACCGCTATCTCGGGTTTTATGAGGCGTTCCGCCACAGCCCGACCCGCATTGATGCCGTGGCCGAGCAGATGGGCTGGGGCCAGGGCACATGGAGCGAGGACGAGGAGGCGGCCGAGCCCGCGGCCGAGGAACCCGCCGAGGAGACTCCGGCCGAGCCAGGCGCCGCCGAGATCTACACGGTGCACAAGAACCCGATTTTCATCGCGACCAAGGCGATCTACCTGAGCGTGAAGCGTCCGTGGGAGCTGAACGCCGGCGATGCCGCGAAGGTGCCCCCCGCCCTGGCGCTGGGCCTGCTGGCCTCGCTGCACCGCGGCGAAGAGCAGGCGGTGCAGGCGATTCATGCGCTCGATTTCGGCGACTACGCCATGGCGGTGAGCCTCTTCAAGCGGGCGCTCAGCGCGCTGAACTCCTCGCTGGCCCTGCTCAACGGCCAGCCCGCGCAGGCCCACCGCGCGGTGATGGCCTACCGCGAGGAGGCGCTGCCGAAGCTGTTCGACCTGCGGGAAATCTGGCTCCGCGTGATCGCCGAGTGCCGCGAGGAACTCGACCGCCCGGTGGACGAGGAAAGCTGACCCCGCGTCAGCGTCTTAAGTCTGGCTTGCCGAGTCGAAGCTCGTCCCGGCGCATTTCACCCGCCTTCGCCCGTTAATCGCGGGCTTCGGCGCGGCAGTCTTCGGGCCACGGCCGCGGCGAGCGAAGACTGGCGGAGGGGAGAGGATTCGAACCTCCGATACAGTTTAACCCGTATGGGGCTTTAGCAAAGCCCTGCCTTAGACCACTCGGCCACCCCTCCGTATCAGGACTGGTCAGGCAAACGCGCCTCCGAAAAAGTGCAAGGCGGATTTCGCCAGCGCCGGGTGCCCTACGGGGCGATCGGGAAAACAAAAAAACCCGCGCCGGTGGCGCGGGTTTTTTTGCTTGGAACGGAACTGCGCTCAGTACCGGTAATGCTCGGGCTTGTAGGGACCCTCGACTGGCACGCCGAGGTACGAGGCCTGCTCCTTCGAGAGCTTGGTCAGCTTGGCGCCGATCTTCTCGAGGTGCAGCCGGGCGACCTCCTCGTCGAGGTGCTTCGGCAGGCGGTAGACCCCGACCTTGTAGAAGTCGCGGTTCTTCCACAGGTCGAGCTGCGCCAGCGTCTGGTTGGTGAAGCTGTTCGACATCACGAACGACGGATGGCCCGTCGCGCAGCCCAGGTTCACCAGGCGACCCTCGGCCAGCAGGTAGATGCTGTTGCCGTTCGGGAACGTGTAGAGGTCGTACTGCGGCTTCACCGTGATGCGCTTGGCGTCGGAGGTGTTGAGGCGGTCGACCTGGATCTCGTTGTCGAAGTGGCCGATGTTACAGACGATCGCCTGGTCCTTCATCTTCCGCATGTGGTCCAGCGTGATGATGTCCTTGTTGCCGGTCGTCGTGACGTAGATGTCGGCGACGCCGAGGGTGGACTCGACGGTGTTGACCTCGAAGCCCTCCATCGCGGCCTGCAGGGCGTTGATCGGGTCGATCTCGGTCACGATCACGCGGGCGCCAAAGCCCTTGAGCGAGTGCGCCGAGCCCTTGCCGACGTCGCCGTATCCGCAGACGACGGCGACTTTGCCCGCGATCATCACGTCGGTCGCGCGCTTGAGCCCGTCGGCCAGCGATTCGCGGCAGCCGTAGAGGTTGTCGAACTTGGACTTGGTGACGGAGTCGTTGACGTTGATGGCGGGCACGCGGAGCTTACCCTTCTCCAGCATCTGGTAGAGGCGGTGGACGCCGGTG
>CAIJZY010000024.1 GCA_903825285.1 uncultured Opitutia bacterium
CGCCGCCGGCGCGGTCCGCGCGGGCCGCCCGTCCGCCGCGAGCCGCAGCGCGGCGGCCTTGGCGCGGGCCTTCAGCTCCGCCGCCGGGACGACCTCATCCACCAGCCCCGCCGCCAGCGCGTCCTTCGCGGGCACCAGCGCGGCCTTGAGAATGTGGTCGAGGGCGCCCTTCGCGCCGACCAGCCGCGGCAGCCGCGCGGTGCCGCCCCAGCCCGGGATCGTGCCGATGCCGGTCTCCGGCAGGCCGAGCACCGTCTCCCGCGCGTCGCTCGCGAGGCGCCAGTCGCACGCCAGCGCGAGCTCGTAGCCGCCGCCGGCGCAGGCGCCGTGGATGGCGCAGACGACCGGCACGCGGCTGCCGGCCAGCTGTTCAAAGGAGGCCTGGCCGTCGCGCGAGGCGGCGGCCGCGGCCGCGGCGTCCGGCAGGCGGGTCAGCCACTTGAGGTCGGCGCCCGCGATGAAGATGCGCTCCTTCGCGCTCAGCACGACCAGCGCCTTGACGGGCGCCGCGGCGAGGGCGGCCAGCGCGGCGCGGAGGTCGGCGTGCACGGCGGGGGTGAAGACGTTGGCGCGGGCCGCGGGATCGTCGAACACGATCCAGCCGATGCCGTCGCCGTCCACGGAATGGGTGACAGTGGGGCTCATGGGGCGGGGTATTTTCCCTCCACCATGCGAGCCGCCCCGCCGGAGTAAACCGCCGAGCGGTTCACGTCCGCATTATTAGGTCGGGTGTTGAGGGCCTTGCCGCGCCATCATCTCTGATCGAACGAGGCGCCGTCAGCCAAGTGGCACAGATCTAGACATCCGCCGCCATGAACCCGTCCTCCTCAGCGGGACCGGGTCGGCCGCGTAAACTTCCGCAGGTACTTCAGCGCGATCTCGTACTCCTCGGGCAGCGGGGCGCGCAGCGTGATGGGCTCGCGCGAGACGGGGTGCCGGACGGTGAGCTCGTGCGCGTGCAGCGCCAGGCGCGTGAGCAGCGGCTTTTCCTCGTCGCGGCCCTTGTAGCCGCGCTTCAGCTCGGAGAGCAGCAGGCGGGTGTCGTCCGCGCCGTAGCATCGGTCGTTCAGCACCGGCGCGCCGGCGGCGGCGAGATGGACGCGCAGCTGGTGCGGGCGGCCGGTCACGGGCCGCGCCTCCACCCACGCGAAGCGGCCGAAGCGCTCGAGGACGCGGAACTCGGTCGTGCAGTCCCGCGCGCCGCGGCCCGAGCCGACGCGCATGCGGCCCGGCTCGAGCCGGTCGTCCACCAGCGGCAGGTCCACCGTGAACGCGTCCGGCAGCCCGCCATCGGCGGGGCGCTGCGCCGCGAGCACCGGCAGGGCGCGCTCGGGCGGCTGCACCACCACGAACGCCAGGTAGCGCTTGTCGGCGGTCTTGGACTGGAACTGGCCGCTGAGGAAATCGAGCGCGACCTTGTTGCGCGCGCAGAGCAGGACGCCGCTCGCCTCCGCGTCGAGCCGGTGCACGTTCGCCACGTCGGCGCCGAAGCGGGCGCGCACGCGCTCCATCAGCGGCACGCCGCCCGGCGCCGCGCGGTCGGCGGCCACGGGCAGGCCCGCCGGCTTGGCGAAGGCCAGCATGGACTCGTCCTCGTAGAGGAGCGGCGGGGGCGGCGGGACGGCGGTCGTGCGGTTCAAGCCGGCCACCAATGAACGCCGGGGCCGCGCGCCGCAATCCTGCAGCAGCCGCCCGCCGCGTGACGCCGCGGTGGCGCCCGGGCAACATTTCGGCAACGGCGACGCTTTCGCTTTGCCGCCGCGTCACCGGCGCGGAACGAACAGGCATGCCCGCGCTGAGCCTCGCCCCCACCCTCTCGCTCCTCGCCGCGCTGCAGCGCGTCTCGCCCGTGCGCCCACTGCGCACCTTCCTCCGCGCCGCCGAGGAGAAGCGTCATCCCTCGCACGCGCTCCCGCACGCGCCCGCCGTGCGCGCCGCGCAGGACCGTGTCCTCGCCGCCGGCGCCGGGCCGCACCAGGCGGCGACGCTGCTCCGCGAGGCCGGCCGGGGCGCGCTGCCCACGATCGTGCTGGGCGGCTTCGTGCCGGACGCCACCGAGCAGGTCTTCCTGCTGCGCCACTTCCTGCTGCGGTCCGGCGACGTCTATTATTTCAACTACCCGTGCCACGGTTTTTCCCTCGACCTCCTGTGCGCGCAGCTCGACGACCTCGTCGCCGAGCTGGCGGAGCGGCGCGGCCAGACGCCGGTGCTGTTCTCGGTGAGCTTCGGCTCCGGCCTGCTGCTGGAGTGGCTCGCGCGCCGGCGGCGGGCGGGCAGTCCGCCGGTGCTGGCGGGCACCGTGCTGGTCAGCCCCGTCGCCTGCACCGCCGACCTGGTCCACCCGGCGGCGGCCAAGCCGGCCACGCTGCTCGGGCGGGCGCTGCAGCCGTACCTCGCGGCGACGGCGACGGCGGAGGCGGCCGACGGGGCGATCGAGCGCTCGCGCACGATCTTCGCGCGGATGTTCGAGGCCGGCGCGCAGAACAAGGCGGGCCTGGCCGGGCTGATGACCGCGGGCGAGCTGGCGCAGCTGCACGCGGCCGTGATGGCGACCATCCGCGGCATCTCCGGCGCCGGGGCCCGGGAGCGCGTCCGGGCGCTGCAGGCGATGACGGCGCCGCCCGGCTACTTCGCGCCGGGACTGCTGCCGCTCTCGCCGGCGCCGGCGCTCGTGCTCTACGCCGAGCGGGAGGAGGCGGTGCTGGAGGCCGGCTCGCCCACGCGGTTCGCGTTCACCACGGCGCTCCCGGCGTATTTTCCCCACGGCCGGCTGCAGCGGATCGGGAACCCGTTCGGCCCGCCGGTGCAGCACGCCTCGCTGATCTTCCACGTGTTCGAGTTTCTCCCCGCGCTCAGCGGGTTCTATCATCGGTTAAAATCCGGTAAGCTCCGCCACGCCGCGTGAATGCGCTTGCGGCGGAACACCCGGCAGGGCTGCCTGAGGGACCGTCCGCCGCTCGGATGCCGGTCCTTCCCAAAAGTCTGCTGACCCTCGGGGCAAGCCTTGCCACCGCCCGCACGATGCGGCGCCTCCGGTCGCCGCGGACGGCGTGTGCCGCGCAGCAAAAGACCTTCCGGGCGCTGGTGCCCAGGTTTGCCGCCACCGCGTACGGCCGGCGCGCCGGGGTCGAGTCCCGGCTCGACTACGGGCAGTTCCAGGCGCGCGTGCCGCTCTGCACCTACGAGCAGCTGGCGCCCGCGATCGAGAAGATGAAGCGCGGCGAGCGCGACATCCTCTGGCCGGGCACGTGCTCGTTCTATGCCGTGTCGTCGGGCACGACCGCGGGCCGCACGAAGTTCATCCCCGTCACGGCCGAGATGCTCGCGCACTTCAACCGCGCCGGGCTCGACTCGCTGCTCTACTACACCGCCCGCGCCGGCCACGCCGGCGTGTTCCGCGGCCGGCACCTCTTCCTCGGCGGCGCCACGGGCCTCGCCCCGATCCCGGACGTCGAGCCGTTTGTCGCCTACACCGGCGACCTCAGCGGCATCGCCGCGCTCAACATGCCGAGGACGGTCGAGCGCCACCTCTACGAACCCGGCCTGGACATCGCGCAGATCGCCGACTGGCCGCAGAAGCTCGCCGCCATCGTGCAGCGCACGCAGGGGCTCGACATCTCCCTGGTCGCCGGCATCCCGAGCTGGCTGCTCATCCTCGCCGAGGCGATGCGCGAGGGCACCGCCACCGGCAAGGCCCGCGCGATCAACCTCCAGGGCCTCTGGCCGAACCTGGAATGCCTCATCCACGGCGGCGTGCCGCTCGCGCCGTTCCAGGAAGACCTCCGGCGCGCATTCGGGCCGACGGTGAACTTCCACGAGGTCTACCCGGCGTCCGAGGGCTTCATCGCGGCGCAGGACGCCACGCCGGGCGAGGGGCTGCGGCTGATGACGCAGGCGGGGCTGTTCTTCGAGTTCCTGCCGCTGGCGGACTACGACCCCGCCCGCCTCGCAACGCTCGGCCCCAAGGCCGTGCCGCTTGAGGGTGTCGCCACCGGCGTGGACTACGCGCTGGTCCTGACCACCCCCGGCGGCCTGTGCCGGTACGTGCTCGGGGATGTCGTGCGGTTCGTCTCCACGGAGCCGCCGCGGCTGATCTACGTCGGCCGCACCAAGCTGCAGCTGAGCGCGTTCGGCGAGCACGTGATCGAGAAGGAGCTCACCGACTCCGTCGTCGCCGTCGCCCAGGCGCACGGCTGGACCATCGTCAACTTCCACGTGGCCCCGCTCTTCGCCACGTCGCTGACGGGCCAGACCCGCGGCCGGCACGAGTGGTGGATCGAGCTGCGCCCCGGCACCGCGCAGACGCCCATCGGCACCGCGATGGCGACGGAGCTCGACGCGCAGCTGATGGCCCGCAACGACGACTACGAGGCCAAGCGGAAGGGCGGCGGGCTCGACCTCCCCGTCGTGCGCCTGGTCATGCCCGGCGTCTTCGAGCACTGGATGCGTCACCAGGGAAAATGGGGCGGCCAGAACAAGATGCCCCGCTGCCGCAGCGACCGCGCCGTCGCCGACGGCCTCGCGCAGGTCGCACGGTTCAACGACGCCTAGCGCGGCGTGGGGCGGCCCGGGAAAGCTGCCCCCCTGCCGCTCGTGAAGCCCTTACGGCTTCAGGTACTGCAGCAGCGTCTGCTCGTAGGTTTCCTCGTCCTCGCCGCCGACCTTGCGGTCCCGCAGGTTGCCGGCGCGGTCGATGATGAAGGTCGTCGGGATGGCCTCGATGCCGCCGAAGGCCGCCTGCACCTCCTCGGTGCCCATGACCATCGTGTAATTCACCTTTTTCTCGGCCATGAACTTCTTTACCACGTCCGGCCCCTGCTGGTCGAGGGAGATGCCGATGACGACCAGGCCCTGGTCGCGGTATTTCTGCTGCAGCGCCACGTAGCCGGGGATCTCCGCGCGGCAGGGCGGGCACCAGGTGGCCCAGAAGTCGATGACGACCACCTTGCCCTTGAACTGGTCGGAGCGGACGACCTGGCCGGCGACATCCTTCAGCTGCCACACCGGGGCGGGCGCCGATTTCACGGGCTCGGCGCGCACGAGCGCGGCGGGCAACAGGGAGACAAGGACGAGAAGGCGGATCGACTTCATGGATGATGCGAGAGCGGCTACGATGCATGGGAGCCGCCGCTCGGCAATTCATTCCCGGCGCCGCCGGGATCAATCGGATCCACCCGCTCAGCTGGCGACCGCATCGGGCAGGTCCAGCCCGAGCGTCTCGATGAATTTCTTCATCGCCGGCGTCAGCACGCGACCCTTGCGGTGGAGAATGGCGAGCGGACGCGTGAAGTCCTTCCCCTTGAAGTGCACCGCCGCGAGCGTGCCCTGCTTCACCTCCTGCAGCACGGTGGCCTGCGGGACGATCGCGATGCCGTGGTCGATCTCGACCGCGCGCTTCACGGTCTCGATGTTGTCGAACTCCATCACGGGCTCGATCTCGAGCTTGTTGTCGCGGAAGATCTGGTCGACGGCCTTGCGCGTCGGGATGTCGGGGTCGAAGCCGATGAACTTCTGCCCGGCGAGCTGCTTCAGGTCGATCTCCCCGCTCTTCGCCAGCGGATGTCCCGGGTGCGCGATCAGCACCAGGTGGTCGTCGCGGAACGGCAGCACCTCGATCTGGCGCTGCTTGATGGGGAACGCCACGAGGCCGAAATCCACCGCGTTGTGGAGGATGTCCTCGTAGACCAGGTTGGACCGCCGGTATTCCACCCGCACGTTCACCGAGGGATAGTCGTGGAGGAACTTCTTGATGTATGCAGGAAGCTCATGGAGGCCGATCGAGTAGATCGTGGAAATGCGGATCGTGCCGCTGATCACCTTCTTCATCTCCTGCAGCTCGGACAGGAGCTTGTCGTACGTGTGCAGGATCTCCTTCGCCGACTCGTAAACCCGCTGGCCCTCGCGGGTGAGCTGGAACTGCTTCTGACTTCGGTCGATGAGCAGCGTCTTGAAATGTCGTTCCATCGCCCGGGCCTGCTGACTGACGGCCGATTGGGTGATGCCATTAAGTTTGGCCGATTTCGAAAAGCTCTTCGTTTCGACTAGGTCGGCGAAAATTTTGAAATTCTCGATTTGCATGGATGAAGCGGAAGACCCGGACCATAATGGTCGCTAATTCAACAGCAACCTATAAGCAGATTATCTTCCCCGAGCATGTTAATCACGTATGATGAGTTTCGCGTGCGGGCAGACGGGGTGATGGCCGAGATCGCGGCCGCCTGCGCCGCCGCCGGGCGGGATCCCCGGGAGGTCAGCCTGCTGGCCGTGACCAAGACCCACCCGGCCGCCGCGGCCGACTACGCCGCCCGCTACGGCCTCGCGGCGGTCGGGGAAAACCGCGTCCAGGAGGGCGTGGAGAAGCGCGCGCAGACCACGGCCGCCGTGCGCTGGGAGCTGATCGGACACCTGCAGTCCAACAAGGCGCGGCTGGCCGCCGAGCACTTTGACCGCGTGCAGAGCGTGGACAGCGAGAAGCTGCTCCGCCTCCTCGACCGCGCCGCCGGCGAGCTCGGCCGGACCCTCCCCGTCCTGCTCCAGATCAACGCCGGCCGTGATCCCGCCAAGTTCGGCGCGGAGCTGGAGGACGCCCCCGCCCTGCTGGCGGCCGCGCTGGCGCTGCCCCACCTGCGGGTGGACGGCCTGATGACCATTGCGCCGCTCAGCGAGGACCCCGCGGTTGCGATGAACACCTTCGCCAACCTGCGCGAGCTGCGCAACCGGCTCGCGGCGGCGACCGGAACGTCCCTGCGGGAGCTGTCCATGGGCATGAGCGGCGACTTTGCCGCCGCCATCGCCGCCGGCAGCACGCAGGTGCGCATTGGCACGGCCCTGTTTGGGTCGCGGACCTGAAGTGACAGGTAGCAAGGGCCAAGTGCCAAGCGGCCCGCGCCAGGAATCGGCAGCTGCATTGCTTGGTCCCTGATCCGTGCAACTTGATACTATCCCCGGCCGCTCTTTCCGGATTGCCAGTGCGGGAAATCCTTTTTCCCCTCGGGCCGTGGACCACGTGAACCTTGACGAAGAGCGCCGCCAGGCGCTTCGGGGTCTGCTGGACGATTCCAGTCCGGCCGTCCGCCGCGCGCTGCTCGCGCACTTCACGCAGATGGGCGCGGACGCGGTGGATTTCCTGCAGGAGACGGCCCGCGGCACGAACCGCCCGCTGGCGCGCCACGCCGGGTGGTTCCTCGAGGAGCTGAAGTTTTCCGACCCGGTCACGGAGTTCCGCGGCTTCATCCGCTCGCTCAACTACGAGCTGGAGACCGGCGCCCTGCTGCTGAGCCGCACGGTCGCGCCGGCCCTCGACGCCGGGGCCTGCTGCCTCGAGCTCGACAAGATCGCCGCACGGTGCGCCGAGCTGATCTCCGAGCCCGCCACGCCCCGCGAGAAGTGCCGCATCCTCAACCGCGTGCTCTTCCACGAGTGGGGCTTCCACGGCAACGTCGACCACTACACCGACCCGCTCAACAGCTTCCTCGACCAGGTCCTCGTCCGCCGCACGGGCATCCCGCTCTCGCTGAGCATCCTCTACCTGCTTATCGCGCAGCGGCTCGGCCTCGCGCTCGAGCCCGTCGGCCTGCCCGGCCACTTCATCGTGGGCTGCTTCGTGGACCAGCCGGCCTTCTTCGTGGACCCGTTCGACAAGGGCGTCTTCCTCGACCCGGACGAGATCTTCACGCTGCTGCGGGCCAACCAGATCGCGCCGAAGGACACCGACCTGGCGCCGACGCCCATCCGCGAGGTGCTCTGCCGCAGCTGCCGCAACCTCGCCCACCACTACACGTCCGCCGGCGACCACGAGCACGCGCGCCTCTTTGCCAGCTTCGTCGAGGAGTTCGAGACCACCTACGAGCGCAACATGCGCTAGGACGGGTCGGGAATTCGGAATTCACCCTTCGGAATTCGGACCCAGGTGCCAGCCGGGGCCACGCAGCCGGGTCACCACGAAAGACACGAAACACCCGAAAAATTTGCCCCGGATTTTGGCCCACGGAATACACTGAATACACGGATGACTCGGAATGGCTGCACTCCGTTCGCAGCGGTAACGCGCTCCTCCCTGCCCCTGCTCCTTGCTCTCTACTCCCGCGCGCTTGCCAAACCGCGCTCCGCTCTCCGCAATCCGTCTCGATGTCCCCTGTCCTGACCCTCCGCGAGCTCGAGGCCTGGTCGCGCCCCGGCGTCTCGCTGGCCGTGCTCGGGCATCCCATCCGCCACTCGATCAGCCCGCCGATGCACAACGCGGCGCTGGCCGACCTCGCGCGCACCGACGCCCGCTTTGCCGACTGGGAATACTTCCGCTTTGAGGTCCCCGCCGCCGACCTGTCCGCCGCGCTGCGGCTGCTCCACGCCAAGCGTTTCAGAGGCGTCAATCTCACCGTGCCGCACAAGGTGCTCGCGTTCGACCAGGTCGCGGCCGTCGCCCCCGCGGCCCGGCCCGTCGGGGCGGTCAACACGCTGCTCTGGACCGACGCCGGCTGGCACGGCCACAACACCGACGGCTACGGCCTCGCCGCCGCGCTGCAGGCGACCCTCGCCTGCGACCTGCGCGGCGCGCACGTCATCCTCCTCGGCGCCGGCGGCGCCGCCCGCAGCGCCGCCGTCGAGTGCCTCCAGCGCGGCTGCGCCTCGCTCAGCATCGCCAACCGCACCGCCGCCCACCTCGACGCCCTGCTCGCCGTGCTCGCGCCGCTCAGCCCCAACATCCCGCGGCGGGGCTTCGCCCCCGGCGCGCCGCCCGCCGACCTGCCCCCGGGGGCCGTCGTGATCAACGCCACCAGCGCGGGCCTGCACGACTCCGACCCCGCGCCGATTGATTTGCAGCGACTGCCCCGCCCCGCCAGCGTCTGCGACATGATCTACAACCCGCCGCGCACCCGCCTGCTGCGCCAGGCCGAGTCGCTCGGGCTCCCCTGCGCCAACGGCCTCGCGATGCTGGTCCACCAGGGGGCCAAGGCGCTGGAAATCTGGAGCGGCATCCCCGCCGCCCGCACCGCCCCCGTCATGCAGGCCGCCGCCGCGCGCGCCCTCGGCCCGAACTGAGCCATGCCCGCCTACGCCGCCTTCGCCGCCGCCTGCCCGTGGTTCCTGCCGCTCGCCGCCGCCCTCTTCGGCGCGATCGTCGGCAGCTTCCTCAACGTCTGCATCTACCGGATCCCCGCCGGCAAATCCATCGTCCACCCCGGTTCCACCTGCGCGTGCGGCCAGCCGATCAAGTGGTACGACAACGTCCCGGTGCTGAGCTGGTTCATCCTCCGCGGCCGCGCCCGCTGCTGCGGCCGCCCCTACTCGTTCCGCTACGCGTTCGTCGAGCTGCTCACCGCGGGACTCTTCCTCGCCTGCTGGCTGCTGTTCCCGCCGGCCAAGGCCGCGTGCGGCATGGTCTTCGTCAGCGTGCTCATCGCCGCGACGTTCATCGACCTCGACCACATGATCATCCCCGACGTGTTCACGCTCGGGGCCGGCCTCTTCGGGGTGCTGCTGTCCTGCCTCGTGCCGGCGCTGCACGGCCCGACGGAGGGGATCTTCCTCGTGGACGGCCTCCGCAGCGGCACCGCCGCGCTGCAGGGGCTGCTGGTCGGTTCCGGCCTCGTGCTCTGGATCGCGCTGCTCGCCGAGCTGGCGCTGAAGAAGGAGGCGATGGGCTTCGGCGACGTGAAGTTCGTCGGCATGATCGGCGCCTTCTGCGGCTGGCAGGGCGCGGTCTTCGCCGTGTTCGGCGGCGCGATCGTCGGCACCGTCTGGTTTGCCGTGGCGCTGCTCTGGCAGAAGGGCTCCGGCAAGAGCGTCGAGCTTCCCGTCTCCGCGGAAACCCCCGAGCCCGCCCCGCCCGCCCTCGGCTTCGGGGTGCACGTGCCCTTCGGCCCGATGCTCGCCGTCGCCGGCCTGCTCTACTTTCTGTGCTTCCATCAGCTGGTCGCCGACTACTTCGCCACCGTGTCGGAGCTGCTGTAGCCCTCTGGCGTCCGCGGACCATCAGGCAGGACTGCGGCCTGGTTATTTACCACGAAGGGCACGAAGCACACGAAGCCATGCCTTGTAGGCTCGGGCTTGGCGACCTTGGCGCTCTTCGCGGTGAACCTGCTTTTCACCGATCCGGTTAACCGCGAAGGCCGCTAAGAACGCGAAGTCTCGAGCAGCCCGGCTTCGTGCGCTTCGTGTCCTTCGTGGTAAAACAGAAAACCGAACCGCCGCCTAAGCCTGGAGCAATTGCGCGCCGTCGCCGGTCTGGGTGTGCAGCACCTCGGGGGACTGGCCGAACTGCACCGCGTACGCCGACGTCACCGCCGCCGCCTGCGCGTTGCCAAACTCCGGGGTGGTCAGCGCCATCACCGCGCCGCCGAAGCCGCCGCCGCTCAGCCGGGCGCCGTGCACGTGCGGCGACGCCGCCAGCCGGTCCACCAGGAAGTCGAGCTCCGGCGTGCTGTTCTCGAAGAGGTGCTGGGAGCTGCGGTGCGAGGCGGTGAGCAACCGGCCGACCGTCGCCAGGTCCCCCGCCTGCAGCGCCACCACCGTGGCATCCACCCGCGCGATCTCCTCCACGATGTGCTTCGCGCGCCGGTAGGCCTCGGGTGCCAGCGTGGCGCGCGCCGCCTCCACCTGCGCGGGACTGGCGTCCGCCAGCAGCTTCACGCCCAGCGCCGCCGCGGCCGCCATGCACTCCCGGTGCCGCGCCGCGTAGAGTCCGTCCACCAGCGCGTGCTTGGTGTGCGTGTTGAAGATCCAGAAGCGCGCCGACGCCGGCAGCGGCACGGTGGCGAAGGTCGGGCCGCGGCAGTCGATGAACACCAGGTGATCCTTGCGGCCAAAGCCGGACACGCCCTGGTCGAGGATGCCACAGGGCACGCCGACGAAGTGGTTCTCCGCGTGCCGGCACAGCTTCACCAGCTCCGCGCGCGGCAGGTCCTGGCCGCAGCGCGCCAGCATCCCCAGCGCCGACGCGAGGAGCAGCGCCGCGCTGCTGCTCAAGCCGGCGCCCGTGGGAAGATCCGACAGGACCAGGCAGTCGAAGCCCGCGGGCGCCTGCCGCCCGAATGCCGCCAGCGACGCGATCACGCCCAGCGGGTAGTTCACCCAGCTGTTCGCGCCGGACTGCGGCGTCGGCGAGGCCGTGGCCGGCAGGGTCACGAGTCCGCCCCGGCCCTCGGTCGCGAAGCGCCACTGGCCGTCGTCGCGGGGCGCGACCGCCACCGTGACGCCGCGGTCAATCGACGCGCCCAGCACGGTGCCGCCGTTGTAGTCGGTGTGGTTGCCGATGAACTCGATGCGTCCTGGCGCGCGGGCGACATGCGCCGGCGCCCGCCCAAACCGGCCCCGGAATTTTTCCTCGAGCGAAGCTGTCATTCGTCCAGCACCCAATCAGATTTCACCACGAAAGACACGAAACACACGAAATTCGGATTCCCAGAGTTTGAGCCCGCGGAACTCGCAGACTGAATGGGAACAGCCGAGCACGGACTTCCGTGTGTTCCGTGTATTCCGTGGGCCCAAGATCAGCTTTTCGTGTGATTCGTGTTTTTCGTGGTCACAACAGTTCCTTCAGGTCGAGCCCGGCCTTGAACCGGATGGTCTTCATCGCCCGGATCTTCATCGGGCGCCGCGTGTGCGGGTTGTAGCCGCGGCGGGCGGCGCGCGTGGCGACGGCGAAGGCGCCGAAGCCGACGAGCTGGACCTCCCGGTCGCGCTTGAGGCCGTGGCCGACGGCGTGGAGCACCGCGTCCACCGCCCGTTCCGCCGCCGCCTTCGAGGCCCCGGCCCCGAGCCGTTGCTGCACCGCATCGATCAGTTCTGCTTTGTTCATCGGAAAAATGGCGTCACCGCGACGCCCGCCCACGAAGCAACGCCGCCCGGGGCGGCGCAACCCCAATTCAGGCGCGGGGCGGCGCGATCGGCGGCAGGTCCGGCGGCACCTCGCCGTTGCGGCCCATGACCACCACCTTCAGCAGGTGCGCCATCGCCGCCTCGCGCGTGAGCCCACGCTCGGCGGCAAGCTGGGTGGCGCGCTTCATCAGCTGCGCGGCCATCGTGGCCGACTGCGCCGGATCCGCGCCGAGCCGCCCGCAGAATTCCCGCAGCCGCGTCTCCTCGTTCATGACCCTTGCTCCCAGTCGAGATGCGCCGGTCCGTCGGCCGTGAGCGCGAGCGGCTCGCCCGCCTTCACGGACAGCAACGCAATCATCGCCCATCCCACCCAGCCGGACTCAACCGGCGCCATGCTGCGCACCTCTCCGACCTGGCGCCCGCCCTGGAAGACCGGCGCCAACCGGGCCGGCGGTGCCCCGGCCCCGCGCACCCGCACCAGCCGCCGCCGCACCTGGCCCATGGACTTCAGCCGCGCCATCACCTCCTGCCCGAGATAGCAGCCCTTCGTGTACGAGATCGCTTCCGTCTCGAGGCCGCCTTCGTTGGGCAGATCCCCCGGACCGATGTCCGCCGGCACCGCGGGAATCCCCGCCAGGATGCGCCGCCGCTCCATCTCCGCCGCCGTCAGCGGCACCGCGCCCGCCAGCAGCGCGTCCACCGCCTCCGCCGTTGAAAAGATGAGCTCAGCATGCGGCGCGCGCACCCGCCGCCCCGGAAATTTCCAGCCACCCACAGGCAGGACCGCCGGCCATGTCCCCAGCAGCGTCACCGCGGACGTCCCGGGTGTGTGGTCCTCGACAACGACATCATCCGCGATGATGTAGGCCTCCAGGCGCTCCCGGATGACCGAAACCGGCGAAAAATAACTCACGATCCAGTGCTCCTGGTCCGATAATCTGTGCACAAACGCGTCCGCCAGCACTTTTCCCTTCTGATTCAGCCACAATCCATACACCGGCCCCACTCGTCCAGCTTCTTGCAAGTCATTAGTAAATTGGCCCTGTAGGAAAGTCCCTGCATCCGTGCCCGTCACCCGCAGGCAGGCGGCGGGTTGCCAGCGATGAAACTCCTTTTTTTCTGCCAGATTCATCGTTTTAATAAGATCCCATTTCTCAGCTACTAGCAAAAGAAAGTGATAGAATTTGATAACTTTGAGTTGACGATGCCGGAAACCCGGTTAGCTATCAATCCATCAGTTTAACACTTCTCCCGCCTAGCGGGAGTTTTGGGGTAACTAAGAAAGCAAAGGCCGGCCACTTAGGGGTAAGTGGCCGGCCACTTTTTTGTCCGGATTTCGAGGATCCCCTCGCACCGAACAGAGGGATATCCACCCACAATCGAACAACTCCGAAGGCATGCAACGCCACGGAGTAGTGCCCACGGAATACACGGAACACACGGAAGCGTGGACGAACTCTCTTCAGTCCTGCTCCCTGCGGCGATGGCTTGCGCCGAAGGTACAAGCCATCGCAGTCTGACAGTTCATGCAGAGAACATCGGACATCAATGTCGTCGAGACACGCGCCCTGCCATCGCCGGCCGCCCTGCTCGCCGAGCTGCCCAAAAGCGCCGCCCAGGCCGACTTCGTCACGCAGGCCCGCCGCGAGATCCACCGGCTGATTTTCACCGACGACCAGCGCTTCCTCCTGATCGTCGGGCCCTGCTCCATCCACGACCTCGACGCCGGCCGCGACTACGCCCGCCGCCTCGCCGCGCTGGCGCGGGAGGTGTCGGACCGCGTCCTGATCGTGATGCGCGTGTATTTCGAGAAACCCCGCACCACCGTCGGCTGGAAGGGGCTCATCATGGATCCGCACCTGGACGGCTCCCATGACATCGCCGCCGGCCTGCGGCTTGCGCGGACCTTCCTCCGCGACGTGCTGGACCTCGGCCTGCCGACGGCCACCGAGCTGCTCGATCCGATCACGCCGCAGTACATCGCCGACCTGATCTGCTGGTCGGCGATCGGCGCGCGCACCGCGGAGTCGCAGACGCACCGCCAGATGGCGTCGGGCCTCTCGATGCCGCTCGGCTTCAAGAACGGCACCGACGGGTCCATCGCCACCGCGATCAACGCCATCAAGGCCGCCGCGCAGCCGCACACCTTCCTCGGCATCAACCTCGACGGCTCCGCCTCGGCCATCGTCACCCGCGGCAACCCCGACTGCCACATCGTCCTCCGCGGCGGCGCGACCGGGCCCAACTACTCGCCGGCGCACCTCGCGCAGACCGAGCAGCTCCTCGCCAAGGCCGGCCTGATGAAGGCGATCCTCGTGGACTGCTCCCACGACAACTCCGCCAAGCAGCCCGAGCGCCAGCCCGAGGTCATGCACGAGCTGCTCTCGCAGCTCGCCGCCGGCAACACCTCGCTCATGGGCGCCATGATCGAGAGCAACCTCGGCGCCGGCAGCCAGTCCTTCCCCGCGCCGAAGGACAAGCTGCGCTACGGCGTCTCCATCACCGACGCCTGCATCGACTGGCCGACCACCGAGAAGCTGGTGCGCGAGACGTACGCCGCCCTCGCCCCCCGGTTCAAGCGCTGAGCCGGGCAGCCATCGCGGAAACGCGGAGGGGCTGAAGCACGGAAAGTTCTGTGAGGTTTTCATGACTCTGCGACTCCGCCCCTCCGTGGTTTCGCGATCCCAACCCCGGCCGCGGCCTTCGCGGTTAGGATTGCCCTCCCTCCCGATTTTCTCCGTGGTAGGCCCTTTCTTTTACATATGAAAAACCCCATCCGCGTCGCCGTCACCGGTGCAGCCGGCCAGATTGGTTACTCCCTCCTCTTCCGCATCGCTTCGGGCGCGATGTTCGGACCCGACCAGCCGGTCATCCTCCAGCTGATTGAGGCGCCGATCGAGAAGGCCCTCAAGGCTCTCGAGGGCGTGGCCATGGAACTCGATGACTGCGCCTTCCCGCTGCTCAAGGGCATCGTGCAGACGTCCGACCCCGCCGTCGGCTTCAAGGACGCCAACTGGTGCCTCCTCGTCGGCGCCAAGCCCCGCGGCCCCGGCATGGAGCGCGCCGACCTGCTCAAGGACAACGGCAGGATTTTCATCGGCCAGGGCCAGATCATCGACGCGGTCGCCGCCGCGGACGCCCGCGTCGCCGTGGTCGGCAATCCCGCCAACACGAACTGCATGATCGCCGCCAGCCAGGCCAAGCGCCTGCCGGCCGAGCGCTTCACGGCCATGGTCCGGCTCGACCAGAACCGCGCGCAGACCCAGCTCGCCAAGAAGGCCGGCGTCGACCTCACCGCGGTGAAGGACATCTTCATCTACGGCAACCACAGCCCCTCGATGTTCCCGGCGTTCGAGCACGCCTCCATCGGCGGCAAGGCCGCCACGCGCGTCATCACCGACCTCGCCTGGCTGCAGGGCCCGTTCTGCGAGACGGTGGGCAAGCGCGGCGCCGCCGTCATCGCGGCCCGCGGCGCCTCCTCCGCCGCCTCCGCCGCCAACGCGCTCGTGGACCATGTCCGCTCGCTCGTGACGCCCGGCGCCATCCACTCGGTCGCCGTGAAGTCCAAGGGCCATTACGGCTTCGATCCCGAGGTCTGGGCCGGCATGCCCGTGCGCACGACCACGGCCGGCTCCTACGAGGTCATCACCGGCTACGCCATGGACGACTTCGCGAAGTCCAAGCTCGCCGCGACCAACCAGGAGCTCGTCGAGGAGCGCGCCTTCGTCGCCGATATGATCAAGTAGGGCGCCGCTGGCGCCCAGAGGGCCAAGGATCAAGTGCCAAGAACCGGGATACTTCCTGATACTTGGCCCTTGTCCCTTCACCCCTTCACGCGCTGAGCCCCTGATTTCAGCGGCGTCTCGCGTCCCGCCCAGACGAACACCCCCGTGGTCTCCGGCGGGAGCTCGACCTCGGCCTCGACCCGGCCGGCGGCGAACCGAGCGTTGAGTTTGATCGTGCCGCGCGGATGCGGCAGCTCGCTCGTGAGCGTCGTCAGCCGGCCGGGCTGCGGCGCGATGCGCACCTGGCGGAAGCCCGGCGCCACCGGCCGGATCCCCGCCACCGTCGCATGCAGGTGGAAAATCGGATGCGCGCCCCAGGCATGGCAGTCCGACCGCGCGGGCTCGGGTCCCTCGACCGGGGTCTTGAAGCCCTCCGTGATCATGGTGCGCCAGCGGTCGAGCCGCTCGACCACGAGGTCGCCGCGGCCGACGCGGCCCAGCGCCTCGAAGAGGTAGTGCTGGAAATACACCGTCGCCGCGAACAGCCCGTTCGCCGCCGCATCCGCCCAGCGCGCCGGGTCCGGCACGCGGAGGCCCGCGTTCACCGCCAGCGCCTGCGCATGCTGGCTGAAGCTCGCGTGACTCTCGTCGTCGGCCCACAGGCCGCGGCCCTCGTCCCAGAAAATTCGCGCCAGCGACGCCGTCGTCGCCGCGGCGCGCTCCGTCCAGCGCTGCGCCATGCGCGCGTCGCCCACCCAGGTCTCAAGGTCCGCGGCGCGCTGCAGGGTCAGCAGGTACATCAGGTTGATGAGCGCCGAGCGCCGGCCCTCCAGCTGGCCCGGGGGACACCCGGCGAACCAGCCCGGCACCCAGTCCATGAAGAGCCAGCCCGGCGGCTTCACCAGCAGCCCGTCGGCGTCCTCCTCGGTCAGCAGGCCCTCGATCAGCGCGCGCACGCCGGGCAGCCGCTGCCGCAGCCACGCCGGATCGTCGCGCCACAGCGCGAAGTCGTGCATCATCCACGGCCAGATCATCGCGAAGGTCGCGCTCTCCTGCCGGTCGTGCGTCGGATGCCGCATCGTCGGGAAGCCGCGCCGGCTCCGGCAGAGGTCGAACAGCTCCATGCCGCGGCGCGGCAGGCGGTCGTCGCCCGCCAGCGCATACGCGACCTGCATCTGGATGCGGGTGTCGGCCACATACATCATCTGCTCGTAGTACGGGCAGTCCACGAAGAGGTCGTGCATGCACCCGCGCAGCCCGCGCTCGCAGAGCTCGAGCACCGCGGGCAGGGTCGCGTCGTCCGACCGGAACACCGCGCGCGGCACGAGGGGAAAACCCGTGCGCTCCACGCCCAGCGTGTGCAGCACCACCGGCTGCGCGCCGACCTTCACGCGCACGAGCAGGTAGCGGCCGGAGCGCCACCACGGGCTGCTCGCCCAGCGGCGGCCTGTGCCGCCGAGCCGCCACGTGTCGCCGAAGCCGACGAACACCTTGCCCGCCACCGTGCCGCGGTTCCCCTTCGGCCCGGGCGTGTTGTCCGTCGTCGGGTCCTCGCGCTCGAACAGCGTCTCCGCCCACTCCACGCGCACCTGCGTGCCCGCGCCGCCGGAAAATTCCAGCACCGGGAAGCCGCAGAGATAGTCGTCCGTGTCCACCACGAGCGTCACCTCGTGGCGCGCCGCGAGCCGCAGCGGCTTCGTCCCGGCCAGCAGCTCCGCCCAGCCCGCCGGCTCCTCCGGCCCCGTCTCCGCGCCAAATTTCACCGATTTGGTCGCCGTCCACCGCGGCCGCCAGGCGCGGACGCGGCCGCCGCGCCAGAGATCGTGGCGCTGCTCCGGCAGCGCCGCCGGCTCGAGCCGCCAGCCGGGCGCCACCACGCCGTTGGGGTGGCTCGCGATCGGCGCCCGCGCCACCGCGGGCCGCACCCAGCGCGCGCGGCGCGGGTCGAATTTCGCCAGGTCCACCTGCGCGGAGCAGCCGATCACATGATACGAACGCGGGAGCGATCCGCCCCAGGCCAGGCCGTCGAGCTTCGCCACGCGCCAGGGGGCGACGCCCGTGGTGAAGCGCGGCCCGGCGCCGTCGAGTCCGGCGCAGGCAAAGCCGCCGCGCCACGACATGCGCCCCTCCGGGGCCTGCGGCACGTCCGCCCACCAGACCAGCGCCTCCAGCTGGTGCGCGCCCTTGGCCAGCGCCAGCTCATAGGTGGCGAACGACCAGTGGGGCACGTCGCCCGTGTCGGGCCCGCGGGCGATCAGCGCGCCGTCGAGCGCGAGGGCAAAGCAGACATCCCCGCTCACCTGCAGCCGCACCTGCTCCGCGCGGGCCGAGGTCAGCTTGAGGCGGAACAGCGCGACGCCCGGCTCGCGCGGGCCGAGGTCCGGGTGCCACAGCCAGGCGGCGCCATCGAGCGCATGGCGCGGCTCCAGGTTCGGCGTGCCGTGCGGCGCCGCCGGGGCGGCCACGCGACGACAGATTCCCTCACCGGCAAAAGGGGCGAAGATCATCCCTTCGCCTTAACCGAGCCTCGCCATCCCGCGAGCGCTTTCTCCCCGAATGTTCTTGGGGCCCATCATTCACCACCTCGTCAGCCCGCCAGGCCCGCGAGGTCCTTGCTCACGCGGAAGGCGCTGCGCACCTCGGCGAAGGCGTCCATCAGCTCCCGCGGCGCGCCCGCGCGGGGAAAAACCAGCTCCAGCGCCGACCCGGTGCAGCGCACGCGGGCCGCGACGCCCTCCACCGTGATCGCGCACTCGCGGCAGTCCGAGGGATACGTCACGCCCAGCCCGCCCCCGCCGTCGAGCGCCTCGATCGCATCCACCACCGCCTCCACCCGCACGCCGCCGCGCAGCGCGAAGGCGATCTCCGTGAACTTGCCGGCGAACACCGCCGAGAACGCCTCGGTCCGCGCCAGCTCCGCGTTCCGCAGTCCCCGCAGGGTTGTCGTCACCGCGTACCGCTCCGGCGCCTCCGCCTCGAGCGCGTACGTGATCTCCACTGCAAAATCCCGTGCCGTCAGCACGGCGTTCCCGGGCGCCACGGCGAGGGCCGCGTCGCGGCGCTTGTAGCCCAGCTGTGCGCGCACGTCCTGGAACAGCCGCTCCGCCCGCGCGGCCAGCTCGGCCTCGGCGATCCGGGCGAGGAAGCCGTTGGTGACGGCGTTCGCCGCGTCCGGCACCGTGTGGTGCCCCTTCCGAAAGCCCGCGAGCTGCTTCACCAGCCCGCCGTCGCGGCCGATGAAGCTGATGTCCGCGATGAGGCTGGAGGGAAGCTCGTCCGTCATTCCGTCCCAGCAAACGGGCCGCCCGACCCGCCGCCAGCCCGAAAGCGGCCGGGCCTGCCTCAGTTCGCCTTCGCCGCGGGACGGCGGCGGCAGAGCGACACCAGGCCGCACACGGCCAGCACGGGCATCCACAACGGCGAGAGCACCACGAGGACCAGCAGCGCCACCGCCAGCAGGCCCACTGTCACGGCGGCGAGGACCCCCACCAGACCGGTGCCGAGGGCCAGCAGGGCGCCCACCCCGAACACGGCGGGCAGGATCAGCAGCGCGCACAGCTTGAAGGCGACAAACACCAGGACGACGCAGAGGAGGATCTTCAGCAGGGTGGTCATGTCTCCAGAACCCGGTCGCGGCCCAAAAGTCGCAGCCGCCGCCTGATTATTATCTCGTTCCCCCTCGTCATGGCCGGGTTTCCACTTATGGTGGTGAGGCCGTCCGAATTTCTTCCCCACATGAAAAAATACCTCGCCCCGCTTCTCTCCCTCGCGGTCCTTGCGTTTCTCGCCGGCTGCGAAACCTCGGGTGTCTCCACCCGCATTCAGGAAAAATCCGTCGTCTTCAACAGCCTCATGGCCTGGCAGCAGAAGGACATCCAGGAAGGCATCGTGGATCTCGGCTTCTCGACCGACATGGTCTACATGGCGCTCGGCAAGCCCTCCAAGGTGGTCACCTCGGCCAACGGCCAGGAGACCATCTGGACCTACGCCAACTACTACCCGCCGTCCACCCAGCCGCACGCCCAGGCCGCAAATTCCAACCCGGGCGGCGCCAATTACACGTCAGGCGTGGAGTCCGCCAGCGCCCCGCGCAGCGGCAAGAGCCTCTCCGACACCAACCCGAAGGGCTATTCCTCGACGTCGCTCGATGTCCCGGACATGCCTTCCGACACACTGTATGTCACGTTCCGCGAGGGCCAGGTCACGGCAACCCGGTTCGAGAGCGACAGCAAGTGACCGCCAGCCCGTCGGCCGGATTCCCTTCCTCGGCATGAAACTGCCGCGGTTCCTGCTGGCCAGCCTGGCGCTGGCCAGCCTCGTGGCCGGCGCCGAGCCGCGCCGGAAGCCGGCCTCGGAACCGATCGAGCACCTGCCGCCCTTCAATGTGCGCGAGCAGGTCTTCCCCTCGATCGACGTGCACTTCGAGCTCGCCGGCATCCACCTCGCCGATCCCCTCGGCGACCCGATCCTGGAGGCGAAGATCACGGCGGTGGATGACGACGGCCTCGGCGCGCGCCTGGGCCTGCGGGTGGGCGACACGCTCACGACGTGCAACGGCACCGTCATCCGCGGCCTCACCCTCCGGCAGTTGGCCGCGCTGGTCGCCCAGGTCCGCAACGCGAAGGGCACCCTCGTCTGGGAGGCCCGCCACGGCATCACGCCCTTCACCGTCCGCTACAACGTGCGCTGGGACACCCCCCTGCCCGGCCAGACCCGCTAGGAGGCCAGGGGAAACCCGCTCATTTTCGCTCATCACCGCTAATCCGGATCGGACCGGTCGCGGACATGAGTGAAAATGAGTGGTCCCTTCTCCGTCAGCCTGCCGATTGAGCGGTAAAGCGATTGGCTACCGTGGTGCAGGACCAAGCTGGGATCGCGGAAACGCGGAGAGGCAGAAGCACGGAGGTTCGGACGATGCCCAAGCCTCTGCGTCTCCGCCCTTCCGCGCCTCCGCGATCCAGGCTTGAACGGCCGTCAGCGTACGCCGGGCACGGAGAAAAATCCTCTAATCCGGATCGTGCCCAATAGCGGCCATGAGCGAAAATTGGCGGTTAACGCGGTTGGACCCCGCGCTCCTTGGCCGCATCCAGCGCCCGCCGAGTCTGGTACAGGATGCCCTCGGACATGGTCTGGCTGGTTTCCACCTCTGCCTGACGCCGGCGGTATTTTTCCCCGTCGGATGACGCGGCGGCGAGGTTGGCCTGGCCGATGATCACGGTGTCCTGCGGCTTCACCAGCAGGAGCGTGTTGCGCACGTCTTCCTTCAGGTCGGCCCGGATCGCCACCGGCATGTCACGGTCCAGGGCCGCGGCAAACTGCTCCACGCTTCCCTGGTCGCCGGTGAGGTGGTAAAAATCACGGTCCCACACCATGCCGACATTCGAGCCGAGCGCATCGTACGGCGCCTGCCCGAAGGCATAGCCGACCGAGTAGTCGCGGAAGCCCTTGATCGCTTCGGGCACCTTCACGCCGTTGATCGCGGGCAGCCAGAGGCTGTGGTCCGTGAAGAGCTGGTTGCCCGGCACGCTCGTCAGGAAGCGGAGGAAATCGATCACCTCCTCGCGGTGCGCCGTCGTCTTGTTCAGGTACAGCGCCACCGAGGTCTCGCCCTGCCCCTCGCCCAGCGGCCCGCTGACATAGCGCCCCACCTCCGGGTCGTCCGGGGTCACGGCCGGCAGCTTCATGATGAGCATCTCGAACGGCACCATCTGCCGGAGCGTGGTCGCGTCCCACGTGCCATAGAAGAGGGCCAGCGCCTCGCCGCGGAAGAACTCGAGCATCGCGTCGTCGCGGCGCAGCTGGAGGAAACCTGGCTTCATCGCCTGCGCCACCTCGCGCACGAGGGTCAGCCCGGCCGTGACGTTCGGATGGTGGTAGTTCCAGCGCCCGGCGAGGTAGGCCGCGAGCACCTTCCGGTTGTAGAGGTAGAGGTAGCCGTCGTCGTCAAGGCGCTGGTCCAGGCCCAGCAGCGGGCCGGCGAAGACCGTCTCCGCGAGCGTCCGGCCGTTGTCACGGCTGCCGGCCAGCGCCGAGACGTGCTGGCCGGTCCGCGCGGCGTAGCGGCGGGTGAGCGCGAAGATCCGCCGCAGGTCGTCGAAGGTCCGCGGCGCGGCGTCCGAGCCGGTGATCGCGCGCAGCAGGGTCGCGTTCACATACAGCCGCACCGTCGTCTCGGTGAGCGTGACCGCATAGATCTGCCCGGGGTCCGGCGAGTCGCGCTTCGGGCCGATCAGGCCGTCGTGGAAGGTCTTCTCCCACGGGATGTGCTCCTGCGAGGTGCCGCGGTTGTAGGGATTCGGCTTGGCCAGCTCGGCGGTGATCGGCGCGAAATAGCGCGCCGGGAGGTCGCGGTGCCCCTCCACCCACGCGCCCCACTCGATGATGTCCGGGCCGTTGTCGCCGGCGAGATTCGAGCGCAGCCACTGGCGGTAAATCGGACCGGGAATGAGCTGCTGCTCCACTTTCACGCGGGGGTTCAGCTCCTCGTAGCGCCGGATCGCAGCCGCGATGCCCTCGGGCGGGCCGCGCTCAATCTGCCAGTGCGCGAGGCGGATGGTCACGGGCCGCTGCGCCACGATGGGCGTCGAGCGCGTGAACACCCAGTAGCAGGACGCCACAAAGGCGACCGCGAGGAGGAGCAGGCCGGGTTGCCGGCGAAGGAGGCTCATGGCTTGGCCTCCCCGGCCAGCCCCCGCTGCGTCCGCTCCAGCAGCCGGGCCACGGCGTAGGCCCGGACGTTCGTGGGATATTCCTGGAGGAAGCGCGTGAGGTAGGCCTGCGCCTGCGGGTACTCGCCCGCGCGGAATGAGAGGGTGCCGATCTGCACGATGAGGTCCTCCAGCGCCGCGCCAGTGAGGCCGCCGAGGCGGTCCGCCGCCACGAAGTGCGGGAGGAACCGGCGCGTGGGCAGCCCCAGCGTCACGCCCGCCTGGCCGATCTGCAGGTGGAGGTCGCGCTGCAGCTGCGGCTCGTGGATGCGCGCCAGCAGCGCCTCCGCCGGGGCCAGCCGGTTGGTCGCCGGACCGGATGAATCATACAGGCGCATCATCGCCAGCTTCACGAGGCCCAGCTGCGCCCAGTGGCTCTGCGGCCGGCGGTCCGCCAGCGCCAGGAACAGTTCCGCCGCCCGCGCCGGGTCCGGCGTGGCATAGTGCAGCTGGTAAAGGCGCGCCCGCAGGTACTCCGCCTGCGCGCCGATCTCGTCGTCGCCTCGCGCCAGCTCCGTCACGACCTGCTCCGTCGCCCGCACGTGGTCGTCCGTCACCGGCTGCCGGCCCAGCTCCGCCGCCGCCCACGCCAGCTGCTCGGCGCGCGTGGCCGGCTCCGGCCCGATCCGGCGCTGCGCCTCGTCGGGGCGGCCGTTGGCCAGCGCGGTCCACGCCGGGACCAGCTCCGCCGCCGTCAGCAGGCCGGGCACGAGACCGCACAGGAGAAAATACCGGGGACGAAGAACCGAACGCACCCCGCCATCGTGGGAGATTGCGCGGGCCGGACAAGACCGGAGCGCGCGGCTCCCGTCATTCCCCCGCGGCCGTCAGCTGCCGCTGCATCTGGAACAGCAGCGCCTCGGTCTGGGTCTGCGAGCTCTCGAGCCGCTCCCGCGCCACCGCCAGCTCCGGGTTGCGGGGCGTCCGGCGGAAGAGCTCGTGCAGCGCCACGACCTGCGGGTCCTGCGGCCGCACCGCGATGTAGCGGTTGTTGATCTCCTTGCGCAGGTCGGTCCGCGCCGCCTCGGGCATCACGGCCTCCATCGCCGCGACGAACTTGTCCACGCTCCCCTGCGGGCCCACCAGCTGGTGCATGTTCCGGGCGACCTGCGAGAGCACGGAGGAGCCGATCATCACGTACGGCATGCCGAAGGTGTAGCAGTCGCGCGGCGTCTCGTAGGCCTTGATCGCGTCGGGCACCTTCACGCCGCGGATCGCCGGGAGCCAGCCGCTGTTGTCGGTGAACAGCTGGCTGCCCTCGACGCTGCTCATGAACCGCAGGAAATCCACGGCCTCCTGCGGATGCCGGCTCTGCTTGTTCAGGTAGAGCTCCATGCACGTCCCGCCGCCGCCATCGGCGAACCGGCCGAAGAAGTACTTTCCGACGACCGGGTCGTCCGCCGTCGCCCGGGGAAAGCGCAGCACGTCGACCGGGAACGTGGCCAGGCGCCGCAGGCTGGTGCCGTCCCAGGTGCCGGCAAAGATGAACACCGAGTCGCCGCGCAGCCACTCCATCGTGGCGGCGTCCCGCATCGACTGCAGGTAGCCCGGCTTCATGTTCAGGCCCACCTCGCGCGCGAGCTCCAGCCCGGCCCGGACCTCCGGCGAGTTGAAGCTCCAGCGGCCCTCGAGGTAGTGCCCGAGCTCGTCCCACTGGTAGAGCGCGAGCACGCCGAGGCGGTCGTTGCGCTGGCTCATCTGCATCGTGGCGCCCTGCATGAGGAACTCCAGGAGCCACTCCGCGTTGTCCCGCGATCCGGCCAGCGTGAAGTACGGGTGGCCGGTGCGCGCCGTATAGGCCCGCACCTTCACCGACAGGGCCCGCAGGTCGATCAGCGTCTCCGGCAGCTTGTCCGACCCGGTGATCCTCCGCAGCAGCTCGCGGTTGCAGAACAGCCGGGTCGAGACCTCCGAGAGCGTCGCCGCGTAGAACTGGCCCGGCACCGGGGCCGTCACCTGCTGGACGACCAGCCCGTCCGTGAACGTCTCCGCCCAGGGCACGTGCTCGAGCGGCGTGCCGCGGTTGTACGGGTTCGGCGCCAGCATCTCCTTCGTGATCGGCGCGAAGTACCGCGCCGGGATGTCCGACATGCCGTCGAGCCAGAAGCCGTACTCGATGAGGTCCACGCCCGTGCCGCCGATCAGGTTGGACCGCATCCACTGCCGGTAGATCGGGCCGCCGCCCGGGACGAGCACCTGCTCGACCTTCACCCGGGGGTTGAGCTGCTCATAGCGGCGGATGACCGCGTCCAGGCCCTCGGGCGGACCCTTCTCGATCTGCCAGTGCGCCACGCGGATCGTGATGGGCCGGTCCGTGACGATCGGCGCCGAGCGCGTGAACACCCAGTAGACGGCAAAGGCGTAGCCCATGACGAACAGGACCAGCCCGAGACGGGAGCGAAGGCGGTCGATCATGGCCGGGCCTTCCGGGCCTGGGCCTCGAGGGTCGCCAGGTCCTCCAGCCGGCGGCGGACCGTGACCTGCCGCATGTTGTAGGTGAATTCGCGCAGGTACCGCTCGAAATACGTGCGGGACTGCGCGTAGTGCCCGGCGCGCAGCGAAAGCTCGCCGATCATCACGATCAGCTCCTCGTTGGCCTGGCCGACGAGCCCGCCGATGTGGTCCGCCGCCAGCAGGTGCGGCAGCGCGGTGTCGGGCGGCAGCGAATAGAACGCCGCCGCGCGCCCGAGCTGCAGCTCCAGGTCGCGCACCAGTGCCGGCTCCTCCAGCCGCGACCGCAGTTCCGCGGCCGCCGCGATCCGGTCCGCCGGCGCCGCGGGCTCGGGTGGCGCGTACAGCCGCAGCAGCGCCAGCTTCACCAGCCCCAGCTGCGCCCAATGGCTGTGCGGCTGCCGCCGGGCCAGCGCCTCGTAGAGCTCCGCGGCCCGCGCGTAGTCATGCTCCTGAAAATGCACCTGGTACAGGCGCGCCTGCAGGTACGCCGCGCCCGCCGCCAGCTCGTCGTCCCCGCGCGCCAGCTCCGCCAGCGTCGCCCCGGAGGACTGCAGGCGGCTCTGCGTCACCGGCTGGTAGTCGATCGCCACCACCGCCTGCGCAAAGGTCCGCTCCCGCGTCGCGGGCCCCGGCAGCTGGTCGAGCCGGACGTACGCGTCGCGCCCGAGGTGGTCCGCCACCAGCTGCCAGGCCTCGCGGACATCGTCGGTGGCCGCGCGGCCAGCCGACGCCAGCAGGCCGGCCAGCGCGAGGCGGGCCAACGTGCGCATGATCGGGGTGGAAACCAGCACCCCGCCATCGTGGAAGCCCGCCCCGCCGCGACAAGTCCTACCTGTCGGGCGGGGAAGAACGTTCAGCCGGGGGAACCACCAGGGTGGATCTTCAAACTCCCTCCCTATTGGACGTCATCCTGAGCGAATGCGAAGGATGACGGGGAAGGGATGCGGCTTGAAAACACTTCCTAGACGATCCCGCGCTCGAGCCACTGGTGCTCGCCCTTGATCACCTGCTGCGCGAGGTCGTAGCCGTGCTGGTCCGCGTTGTGCCCGACCCCGGCGAAGTTCTGCGCGATGCGCGTCCCCGCCTGCGCGGCGAAGTCGTCCACCACCGCAAGGATCCTCGCCTCCGGCTCGCCGTCCCGGAGGAGCTTCTGCGCCAGCACGCAGCTGGCGGCCAGGGCAAAGAGGTCCGCGCCGATGTCGGCGAGCCGCCCTAGCAGGACCTGCCGCTTCTCGAGCTGTGGGCCGAACCGCACCATCTGGTGGAACAGCGTGCGCGCCAGGCGGCGGCTCTGCGTCGCGACGCCGCGGAAGTGCGCGGCCAGGCGGGGGTGCATGTCCGCCGGGGCGCTGCCGCCGAACGGCAGCCACTGCGCGGGATACCACCGCGCGTAGAACTTCGCCGCGGCCCAGGCGCTCTTCAGCCGCTCGCCCCACGGGCGCTCGGAGTTGAGTGCGATGCCCGCGATCTTCAGGTGCGGGTCCAGCGCCTCGCGCATGATGAAGAGCCGCATGATCTCCGAGGAGCCCTCGAAGATCATCGCCACGCGGCTGTCGCGCATCAGGCGCTCGACCGGGAACGGTTTCTCCCCGCGCGCCGTCAGCGAGGACACGGTCTCGTAGCCGCGCCCGCCGCGCACCTGCATGATGTCGTCGAGGCACATCCACGCCTTCTCCGTGCCCCACATCTTGCACATCGAGGCCTCGAGGCGGATGTCCGCCTTCTTGTCGCGGTCCACGATGCGCGACGTGACGATCAGCATCGCCTCCATCGCAAAGGTGTGCGCCGCGATCCGGCGGATCTTGTCCGCCACCGCGGCGTGCTGCCCGATCGGCGCGCCCCACTGGATGCGCTCGGCGCCCCACTCGCGCGCGATCGCGAGCGAGCGCTTGGCGGCGCCCAGGCTCGACGCGGGGATGGAGAGCCGGCCGGCGTTGAGCGTGCTGAGCGCGACCTTCAGGCCGCGGCCCTCGCCGCCGACGATGTTCGCCTTCGGCACGCGCACGTTGGTGAAGCCCACCACGCCGTTGTACAGCGCGTGCAGGCCCATGAACTGGCAGCGGTGCCGGATCTCGATGCCGGGGGACTTCGCCTCGACGACGAACGCCGTCAGCTGCGTGCGCGGCTTGCCGTCCACGAGCTTCGGCGGCGTCCGGGCCACGACGATGAAGAGGCCGGCGCGCGTGGCGTTGGAGGACCAGAGCTTCTCGCCGGTGATGAGGTAGTCGTCGCCGTCCGGCTTCGCCTCGGTGGTGAGCCGCGCCGGGTCGGAGCCGACGCCCGGCTCCGTCAGCGCGAAGGCCGACAGCTCCCCGCCCGCGACGCGGGGCAGGAACTGCTGCTTCTGCTCGGGCGTGCCGAACAGCACGAGGGGCTGGGAGACGCCGACCGACTGGTGCACCGAGATGTGCGCGAAGATGTTCATGCAGTGGCTGGCGAGCAGCATGCAGGCGCGGCAGTACGTGGTCTGCGAGAAGCCGAGGCCGCCATACTCGCGCGGCACCTTGATGCCGTAGGCCCCGAGCCGGGCGAGGCCGGCCATGACCTCGTCGGGGATCTCCCCCGTGCGGTCGATCTGGTCGGGATCCACGTGCGCCCGCAGGAACGCGCCCAGCTCCGCGAGGAAGACGTCGGCGCGCGCCTTTTCCACGGCGTCGATCTCGGTGACCGGGTACAGCTTGCCGGGACGGAAGCGGCCCATGAAGAGATGCGCGACGAAGCTGAGGTCGTCGTGGGACTCGCGGGCAGCCTCGGTGACCTGAAGGGCGGCACGCTGCCCTTCGTTCATCTTGGACATGTCGATGACGGAACGGTCGCCATCGGTTTTGGGGGTGGGGGTGACAGGCGCGGACATGGGGTTGGCGGCAAGGGGGAGCCGCGTTGAGTTTTCCCCAGTAGACCGGACTTTATGACACGGTCAACGGCCCCGACGCTCACCGCGGCCCGCCGAGTGCCTTCCCGACGCCATTTACTTCCTTTGGCGTAACAAAAACCATTTCCCCTATCATCCCACCGCCAAGTCGCCCAGCGTGCGCCGCTCAATCCGGCCGGGCTTCGTGCCCTTGGCGCCCTTCGTGGTCACCCCACGCCGGGCGCCCCGCCGAGGTCAGGAATCTCCAGCTGCGCGCCGCCGCGCTCGGCCGACTCGTGCGCGATCAGGCCGGGGATCAGGTAGCGCGCGGCCTGCCAGACGTTGTTCGGCGGTGTCTCGCCGGTCACGCAGGCCCGCACAAAATCGTCCACGAGGAACTGGTGCGAGCCCCAGTGGTTGTTCGGCAGGTTGGCAAACGACGCCGGCAGCCGTGCCACGTCCTGCACCGCCGCCGTCCCGCCGAAAACGTCCGGCCGCAGCGTCAGGATGTCATCGAGCCGCTTCGTGTCCTCAAAGCCCTTCCCGATCACGACGCGCCCCGCCTGGGTGTACTCGAACGACGCCTCGGTGCCGCACACGCTCATGAACTCGCCGCCGGGATGCCCCACGCGGCGAAACTCGTTCACGCAGGCGCACGAGCCGTCGCTCATGGTGAGGAGCGCGGTCTCGTTCGAGAAGGCGTTGCGGTACTTGTTCACCGCCGGGTCGTAGATGCCGTCCGGATGATGGTCGCGAAACCCGAGCGCCGACACGCGCGTCATGCGCGCGCCCGTCACCCCGATGACCTGGCTCATGGTGTGGGTCGGGTAGTGCATCGGGGGCTCGCCCGCCAGCTCGAGGAACCGGTCGCCGGTGCGGGCCCGGATGATGCCGCGGGAATCGATGCTCTTGATGTCCCAGTCGTGGTGGTAGTTCGCCTCCGAGTAGACCACGTCGCCGAAGCCGCCGCGCCGGAAATGCTCCCGGCACCACACGACATGCGGGTAATAGTAGCTCGTCTCCCCCATCATGTAGATGCGGCCGGTCTGCTCGACGGTGCGCACCAGCTGCGTGACCTCCTCGAGGGAGGCGCCGCACGGCACGGCCGAATAGACGTGCTTGCCCGCGCGCAGCGCCTGCATCGCCTGCGGGCCGTGCATCCAGTGCTGCGTGATGATCGCCACCGCATCCACGTCGGTGTCGAGGATCGCGTCGAGCGACGGGCAGGTGCGCCCGATGCCGAACTGGTCCGCGGCCCGGCGCAGCTTCGTGGGGTCCAGGTCGCAGAGGACGACCTCGCGCACCCCGGGGTGCGCCTTGAACAAAGGGATGAAGTGCTGGGCGAACTGCCCGACTCCGACCATGCCGAGTTTGATGCTCATTTCAAAGTAATCGGCGCCCGCGCCGCCGCCTCGATCGCCGCCCGCATCGCGGCCACGTCGTGGCACACGGCCGCGTCGTCGCCCAGCTGCTTCGGGTCGCGGAACGCCGCCAGCGCCGCCGCCACCGCCGGCGGCAGCGTGCCGTCGTTGTGCGCGCGCAGCCAGCGCAGCTTCTCAAACTCCTCGATGCCGTCGCGCATCATCTCCCAGTGGACCGAGGCCCGCGGCCCGGGATACATGAGGAACTCGTCGCCCGGCGGCAGGTCGCGCCGCCACGGATGGCACGAGTACAGGGTCTCGTGCAGAGGATTCTCGGGCCAGGTCGTGTAGGCCCAGCGCGCCATGCCGTCGTAGCCGTTCACCGACGCGTAGTAGCCCAGCCACACCGCCTCGGCCGGCGGGCTCGTCACGAAGGTGTTCGGGCGCTTCGGGTCGAGGCACACGTAAAACGTCGTCACCCGCCCCTCCTGGCGGCGCTGGGCGATGTCGCGCAGGAGCTCGTCGGTCGCATGGTCGAGGATGATGGTGAAGTCGGCGAGGTCGATGCCGGCGTAGTGCGACGACACCTGGTTGCCCGCCAGCGCGGCCTTCAGGCGCGGCGCATTCTCATGCACCACCGCCATCATGGCCTTCATCATCGCGGCCGGCGCCTCGTCCACGCCCAGCCGCGTGCGCTCCAGCCAGCCCTTCGCCGCGAGGTGCTGCTCGAAGTCCTTCAGGAACGGACCCCAGTAGTCCGCGTACTCCGCCGTGCCCGGCTCGCACATCGCCGTCCGCAGGTCCCCGGAGGCGGCGTCGGTGTACTCCATCCGTCCGGACCACGTGAGCATCGCGTAGCAGTTGATCTGCCGCGAAATCCCGCAGCTCATCGCGAACTCCACGTACCGGTCGAACACGGTGTAATCAAATTTCCACGAGCCGTCGGGCTGCTTCAGGTGCGCGACCATCGAGCCGTAGTCGTCATAGTCGCGCTTGCCCCAGGGCCGCGCGGTGATGGTTGTGGTGATCACTTTCTGCCCGGCCTGGGCAAGCTCGATCATGTAGGGACGCATGATCTGAAAATGCTCGTCGCTCCACGGCTTGACGCCGTGCCAGCGTGCGATGGACCAGGGGTGCTGGAAGATATCCAGGTGAAATTTCCAGTCCGCCGGCGCCGGCAGCGTCGCGGGCAGCACCTCGAGCGTCAGCGGAAATTGCCGCGGCTCCGTCCCGTCTGCCCGCACCGTGAGCGTGCCGCGATAGAGTCCGGGCACCGCGTCGCGGGGCGTCGCCACCGTGAGCCAGACCGCGCGGTACGAGCCCATCGGCATGTCCACGCTGTCCGCGTCGTCGAGCACGTCCCCCACCGGCCGGCCATCGGCCAGCACCTGGCGCACCCACCGGGTCTGCACCGCGCCGGGCGGCAGCGCGTGGCCGGCGGCGTCGCGCAGCGCCGAGACGGACGCGCGCAGGCCCAGCCGCTCCGGCGAGCTCCACAGCACGAACTGCCCGTGCACGCGCTCGCCGCGCCACGCCGTGCCGCGCCATTCCCCGCGACCGTCCGCCAGCGGCACCTGGTCGGGACCGTACTGGCGGTCAAGTTCACCCACCGCCCCCTCGAGTCCGCCGGCGGTCGGCCGCGCAAAGGCGGCGAGCTCGCAGACAAACGGGCCCTCGTCCGGCTTCGAGCTGCCCGTCACCGTCAGCCGCAGCGCGCGCAGGCGCACGGGCGCGGGCAGCACGAGCTCCAGCCCGCCGGCCGGGATCAGCGCCGTGCCGGTGCGCTGGTCGTGGAGCAGCTGCCAGGCGGTGCCGTCGGCCGAGCCCTCGATCAGGAAATGATAGACCCGCGTGCCGGGCGCGCGGAGGTGCAGGTTGACCTGCGCGACCGTGCGCGGCTCCGGCAGGTCGAGCCGCACCCACGAGGGGAACACCTTCGACGTCCAGAACCGCACCGTGTCGTTCGTGACCCCGTCCTGGACGAACTCCGGCCGCTGCTCCTCGTCGTACCCCGAGGCCGTCACCTTCGCGCCATCGAGCACGTTGCCGAAGTCGGCCCGGTGCAGCAGCGGTGCGGCGGGCTCGTAGGGAAAATGCAGCGGGCCAAACGGCGCCGAGGCCGTGGCGGCCGACGCCGCCGGGATCAGGCCACCCAGACCCAGCGCGAGGCGAACCGCCAGCTTCAGCTTCATGCGCCCGACGCTGCCCGCCGCCCGCACGCGCATCAACGCGTTTCCCGGCGAATATTCCCAGGCCGGGTTTTCACCACGAAGGACACGAAGCCAGGCAGGTCTTCCTTCGCGTCCTTCGCGATCTTGGCGGTATATGGTTTGGGCAGGTTGGGTTCACCGCCAAGGCCGCGAAGGGCGCGAAGTTAGGTCAGGGCTTCGTGTGCTTCGCCTGCCCTTCGTAGCCTTGGCGAAGAAGGGTGATCTTCGTGGTAAAAATAAGCCTCAGTCGGTCCGCCTCCCCTGGCATCCACCGGCCCTTATAGCCGCCGCGTGAGCGATAATCGCGTCGCCAAATGGGGCCGTGCTTCCAAGCCTGCCTTCACCCCTGTTGCCCATGCCCTCCAAGCACGAAGAGCCCTACCTCAGCCTCAACGAGCGCCATCCGGAGCGCTCCCTCCAGTTCGACTTCGTCCGCGCCACCGAGAACGCCGCGCTGAGCGCGATCGACTGGCTCGGCCGCGGCGACAAGGAATCCGCGGACGCCGCCGCCAGCGACGCCATCCGCGGCACGCTCGAGCAGAGCGACCTCTGCGGCCAGGTCGTCATCGGCGAGGGCATCAAGGACAACGCCCCGGGCATCTTCCTCGGCGAGCGCCTCGGCTCGTGGAAGTTCCCCTCCCCGCGCTTCAACATCGCCGTGGACCCGATCGACGGCACCACCAACATCTCCAAGGGCCTGCCCAACTCCATCTCCGTCATGGCCGCCGCCCACGTGCCGCACGGCGCCGAGGCGGCGATGGTCAACATCCCGACCTTCTACTCGGAGAAGCTCGCCTACGGGCCCGACGTCGCCGCGGCCATGACGCGCGACCCGGCGCTGCGCTTCGACCTCGACACCCCCGTCGCGCAGGTGCTCGCGCGCGTCGCCACCGCCCTCGGCAAGCCGGTCCGCCAGGTCTACGTGGTCATCCTTGACCGCCCGCGCCACGCCCGGCTCATCGCCGAGATCCGCGCGGCCGGCGCCGCGCTGCGGCTGATCTCCGACGGCGATGTCACCGCCGCCGTCTCGCCCTCGCTGCACGACAGCGGCATGGACCTCTACATGGGCATCGGCGGCTCGCCCGAGGGCGTGCTCACCGCCGCCGGCGTGCTCGCGCTGGGCGGCGACCAGCAGCTGCGCATGTGGCCGCGCGACGACGCCGAGCGCGCCGAGATCCAGGCCTCGCCCGCCGCCGCCAACCTCGGCCGGATCTACTTCGCCAAGGACCTCGTCATTGGCCCCAGCGCCATCTTCTGCGCCACCGGCATCAGCGACAGCCCGCTGCTGCCGGGCGTGCGGCTCATCGGCCGCAAGGTGATCACGCACTCGATCCTGATGCGCTCCCAGAGCCGCTCGGTCCGCTACATCCGCACGGTCCACGACCTCGACTTCAAGACCATCCGCCGCTCGCCCGACCGCAAGGATCACTACGTCTGAGGCGGTGGCGGGCAGTTGATCGTGGACGGTTGAAAATTGAAAGGCCCGAGGCCGGCCGGCCGGGCGTGGGCCAAGGGCACGGTGCGTGACCTCGGACCGGCGGCTTTCGACTTTCATCTTTCAACTTTCAACCGCCCCATCCCAGCCGCAGGCTGCGCTTCTCATGCGCCCCCTGACCCGCCCCGTCCTCGCCGCCGTGCTGCTGGCGGCGGTCATGCCCCTCACCTCCGCCCGGGCCGCGACCCGGACCCCGCCGACCATCGCCGGGCCGATCCTCAACCTCGACAGCACGCAGTTCTTCTTCGAGCACTCCGCCGCCGAGATGAACGGGGAGACGGTCGACGCCTACATCGACCTGGTGGCGCGCAGCGGCATCCGGACCTTCATCACCTGCGTCAACGCCCAGAAGGCCAACTACGCCAGCCGCGTGTGGGAGCACGACTGGAGTGGGTACGACCCGAAGGGCCCCGACGACCAGCCGGTCCTCCGCTACCTCGCGCCCGGCGCCATCGCCATGACCCGCCACCGGCTCGAGGCCGCCAAGCGCCTCGCCGACGAGGGCATCAACCTGCACGCGCGGATGCTCGCGCGCTGCCGCCAGCAGGGGATCGGGGCCTGGGTCAGCGTGCGGATGAACGACCTGCACGACTGCCTGCTCGAGGACAGCTCCCTGCTGAGCACGTTCTACAAGGCGCACCGCGCCGCCGGGCAGCTCCGCGCGCCTTACCGCGGCGGCGCCTGGTGGGCCGACCGCGGGCTCGACTGGGAGCAGCCCGACGTGCAGGAGCATTATTTCCAGCTCGTGACCGAGCAGCTCGACACGCTCGACCTCGACGGCCTGGAGCTCGACTGGATGCGCTTCGTGTTCCACTTCCGGCCGGGCCATGAGCTCGAGGGCGGGCGGATCATCACGGCCTGGATGCGCCGCGTGCGCACCGCGTGCGACCAGGCCGCCGTGCGCCGGGGTCATCCGGTGCTGCTGGGCGTGCGCGTGCCCTCGCGCCCGGAGACGGCGCGCCGCTGCGGCCTCGACGGCGCCGCCTGGGCGCGCGAGGGACTGGTGGACCTCGTCGTCCCCACCCCGTTCTGGGCGACGACCGACTTCGACATGCCCATGACCGAATGGCAGCGGCTGCTCGCGGGCACCGGCGCCCGGCTCGCCGGCGGCATCGAGATCCGCTACCAGCCCGTGCCCAACGGCCCGGCGGTGATGATGTCGCCGGAGCTCACCGTGGGCGCCGCCCTGCCGGTGCTGCACGACGGCGCCGACCTCGTCTATCTCTTCAACTACGACCCGCTGCCGCTGGAGCGCATGACGACCGCCAACGGGAAGACCCCGCTGTGGTCCGCGAAGTCGCTCGGCACCGTCTTCCACGCCCTGCAGTCCGAGGCCGCGCTGGCCGCCCAGCCGCGCCTGCACGCCGTGACGTTCCACGACATCCGCGCCCCCGGCGAACCGGCGGACAACCCGCTGCCCGCCACCGACACGCGCCAGGACTTCCAGTGGCCGCCGGGCTGCGCGATCCGCATTGCCACCGGCCCGAAGCCCGCGGGCCGCGCGGCCGAGCTGCGCATCGAGTATGACGCCGCCACCGTCGGGTCCGAGAAGCTCCGTGTCTTCGTCAACAGCACCGAGTGCCCCGCCACCCCCGGCGGCCACGGCCCCGGGCGCACCTACCCGGTGCCGAACGCGGTGCTGCAGGACGAGGCCCAGGTCGTCGAGGTGGTGTCGGCGCCGGAGGCGTCCTACCACATCGTTCGCCTCGAGTTGTTCATCCCCGGCGCGAACTAGGCGGCTCACCCGCACCGGCCGGGACCGACCCAGGCCGGTGGCGGTGACCCGTTTTCCCGTTGATTTCCTTCTTTATACTTTTGACTTACTTTTTCGTGATTCTCCTCTTCCAGCTGATGCAAGCGCTGTTCAAGACCGAGGTCGCGCAGTTCACGACCAAGGGGCAGATCGTGATCCCGGCGCGCATGCGGCGGGAGCTGCAGATCGAGGCGGGCACGAGGGCGGCGATCACGGTGACGCGGGATGGCATCCTGCTTCGGCCCATCACGCGCCACTACCTCAAGGAACTGCGGGGATCACTCAAGGGCCGCGGGGCCTTGAAGGCCCTGCTGGCGGACCGGAAGCTCGAGCGCGCGCGCTGACATGGCGGGATGCGTGTTGGACAGTTGGGCGCTGCTGGCGTTCTTCGAGGATGAGCCCGCGGCGCCCGCCGTAGAGGAACTGCTCCACCAGGCCGGCCGGGGCCGGCATCGGCTGCTCCTGACCACCGTCAACTGGGCCGAGGTTTACTACGCCACCATGCGGGCCGTGTCGCCGGAGGCGGCCGAGCAGCAGGCGCGCACCATCGCGGGCCTGCCCATCGAGCTCATTGGTATCAGCGACGACCTGAAACTCGCCCGCGCAGCTGCCAGGATCAAGGGTCGCCATCGCCTGAGCCTGGCCGACGCCTTTGCCGCGGCCCTCGCCCAGGAGACGAAGGCGGAACTGGTCACCGGCGACCGCGAGTTCAAGCCGCTCGAGCGTGAACTCCGCATCCGCTGGCTGACCGCCTGAAGGCCGCAGCCACGCCCGCCGGCGCGAAAGATCATTTCGCGGAGTTTGATTCGGGCCGGTTCCCCCTCCATTCGTGTCCGCCTTGAAACTCCGCGACGCCATCTCCGCCACCCGCTCGTACATCGACGCCAACTGGGAAAAGACCTTCCGCGTGTCCCGCGAGGAGACGGCCAAGGAGATCTCGCTGCCCCGGCCACACACGGTGCCGTCCACCGACCCGTGCATGTGGCTCTTCTTCTACTGGGACACCTACTTCACGAACCTGGGGCTGATCCGCCAGGGCCGCTTCGACCAGGCCCTCAACAACGCCGAGAACATCATCTACCTGATCGAGCGGCTGGGCTTCATCCCCAACATCTCGGTCAAGATCGCGCTGAACCGCTCGCAGGTCCCCGTCTCCGCCGTCCTGCTCGCGGAGATCTACCAGCACTCGCGCGACAAAACCTGGCTGGCCCGCGCCTATGCGGCGGTGTCGAAGGAATATGCCTTCTGGATGTCCCTGCGGCTCGCGCCCAACGGCCTCAACACCTGCGGCACGCACGCGGACCCGGTCACGCTCGCCGACTTCTACCACGTCATCAAACACCGCCTGCGCGACATCCCCGACGAGCCCGTCGCGCGGCTGATCTACCTCCGGCACAAGATGGCCGAGTGCGAGGTGTGGGACTTCAACCCGCGGTTCGACCAGCACGCGGCGGACTTCAACCCGGTGGACACGAATGCGATCCTCTACCAGTTCGAGACGATCGCCGGGGACTTCGCCCGCGAGCTGGGCCTCGCGGCGGACGAGACCGTGTGGCGCGAGCGCGCCGCGTGCCGCCGCCGGCTGGTGGACCAGTACCTGTGGAACGAGGCCCAGGGCTTCTATTATGACTACGACTGGGCCCACGACCGGCCGGGGACGGTGATCTCCGCCGCGCCCTACTTCGCGCTGTGGTCGGGCATCTGCTCCGAGGCCCAGGCCGCGGCCCTCGTGCACAACCTCCCGCTCGTCGAGCGCGACCACGGCATCATGGCGTGCGCCGAGGGCAGCAACACCTCCATCAACACCTACCAGTGGGACGCCCCGAACGCGTGGCCACCCCACCAGACCGCGGCGATCCTGGGCCTGCTGCAGCACGGCTACGCGTCCGACGCCCGCCGCATCGCGGAAAAGTACGTCCTCACCTGCGCGCGCAACCTCGAGACCACCGGCCAGCTGTGGGAGAAGTACAACGCGCTGACCGGCCGCATCGACGTGGCCGACGAGTACAAGATGCCCCAGATGATGGGCTGGACCGCCGGCGGCTGCATCCACGCCTGCGAGGTGCTCGAGTCCACCGCCTGACCCGCCGCGCGCGCACCGCCGCGGGATTATGGTCTGTATGTCCGGCGGCTTTTCATGCGAGGCTGCGCCATCGCCCGCGATGGAGATGCCGCCCGATGCCCAGCCCCCGGTGAAAAAAAACGTCCCGCGCTCCGCCGCCGCGGTGCTGCCGTTCTTCTTCCTGAACCACCGCCTGGAGCCGGCCCGGCTGCAGGCGCGCATCCGCGAGATCCACGCGGCGGGCGGCGACGGGTTTTTCCTCCACGCCCGCGAGGGCCTGGCGACGCCGTACCTCTCGGAGGAATGGTTCGCCGCCGTGGCCACCTGCCTCGACTGCGCGCGCCAGCTCGGCCTGCGCGCGTGGCTCTATGACGAGATGCCGTACCCGAGCGGCGCGGCCGGCGGCGAGGTCGTGCGACGCCGGCCCGAGTTCATCGAGCAGTCCCTCCACCTCCAGCAGCGCCGCGCGGCCGGCGGCCGGCGCCTCGCGTGGCCGCTCGGCGACGGCGTGATGCTCGCCTGCTACGCGCGCCGCCGCACCGGCCGGCGCGAGATCCTCAACCTGCGCGATCACGTGGGCCCCGTTGCGGACACCTGGCGGAGAACCGACGCGATCGACAGCCGGCTGTATTACCCCACGGGCCCGGCCGAGGTGTTCAACTGCCCGCGCGCCATCTGCGTGCTGCCCGAGAACGTCCTCGCCGTCACGCTGCCCGCCGGCGCCTGGGACCTTGTCGCCGTCACGGTCCGGGCCGGCGGCGATCTGCTCGAGCCGTTCGGGCAGTACGTCGACGTCTCCAATCCGAAGGCGACCGCGCTGTTCCTCGAGCTGACGCACGAGGCCTATCGGCGGCGCTTCGGCCGGCACCTGGGACGGCTGGTGCCTGGAATCTTCGTGGACGAGCCCAAGTTCCGGAACCCGCTGCCGTGGGGCCAGGGCGTCGCCGCACGACTGGGCACGGTCTCGGCGTCGCTGGCCTTCGCCCTCGCCGGTGACCAGGGCGCGGCGGCCGACGCGGAGCGCCGGCGCTACCGGCGCGTGACCGCGGAGGCGTTCCGGCAAAACTGGACCACGCCCATCAGCCGTTGGTGCCAGCGCCACCGGCTCGCCCTCACCGGCCACATCAGTCCCGAGGAGGAATGGTGGTACGAGTCCCGCCACGTCGGCAGCATCCTCGCCAACCTGCGCCGGTTCCATGTCCCGGGCTGCGACGTGATCATCCCCGCGGCCGGCGACCGGAAGAACGCGCTGCTCAACCTCACCGCCGGCCTCGCCGTCTCGGCCGCCGCGCAAGGCGGGCGGAAGCAGGCGCTGTGCGAGGTCTTCGGCGCGTGCGACTTCACCCTCGACCTGCGCACGATGAAGCGCATGGGCGACTGGCTCGCCGTGTCGGGGATCAACGTGGCCGTGCCGCACGGCTTCCTCTACTCGCTCGACGGCTACCGGAAGCTGGACGCGCCCCCGAGCTTCGCCCCGCCGGCGTTCGCGGCCGCGGACATGCGGGCCTGGTCCGATGCATTCCGCGCCGCCGCCGCCGCGCTCGGGCCCGGCACCGCGGCCGATGTCCTGATCGTCCGGCCCATCGACGGCCTGCGCGGCCTGCCCGACTCCGAGCGCCCCCGCGCCGACCGCCTGCTCGCGCGCGCCGCGCGGCTGGCGACCGACCTCGCCCGCCGCGGGCTGCGCGTGCACTGGATCGACGACGACGAACTCGCCGGGGTGAAATGGAGCCACGGCCAGTTTAGGTTCATGGCCGGCCGCTACCGGCAGCTGGCTTATTTCCCGGACTTCACGCCCGCGCCCATCCGCCGCCAGCTGCGCGCGCTGGCCTCCGCCGGCGGCGCCGTGCTGCCGGAGCGGACCGCGCACCGGACGCTGCGCGGTCCGCTTCACACGACCGGCGACATCCACGCCGCCCGCCGCCGCGACGGCCTTTGGTTCTGCGCCAACGTCGGCACGCGTCCCGCCGCGTTCACGCTCGGCCAGGCACGCGGCGTCCTGCAGGGCGGTGAGAGCCGGATCGTTGACGCCGCGATTGCGCCAGCCGCCGCGCCGCGGACGCGCACCGTCATCACCCTGCCCGACCGCTGGACGGTGGACTGGACCGGACCCAACCGCGCCGTGCTCGACCGCTGGACGCTGAACGGCCGGCCCGTCGAGCTCACGCCGGCCTTCGACCTGCGGCCCGGGTGGTCGTCCGCCTCCGGCCAGACACTGTTCGGGCCCGTGCCGCTGCAACCCGAACTGCCGAAACCCCAGTCGTGGATCTATCGCACGCAGTTCACCGTGAAGGGCCGGCCGAAACTGGAGCTCGTATGCGAGTCGGGACACCTCCGCGGCGAGTGGACCGCGCGGCTCAACGGCCGCCCGCTGCGCCAGTGGCGCGAGTCCGGCGACTTCGAGCTGCGGCACACGCTCGCCGGACTCCGTGCGGGCGTCAATCGCCTCGAATTCCATTTCACACTCCGGCGCTCCACCGACGGCCTGATCGGCCCGTGCCATCTCGAGGGCAACTGCCTCGTGCGCCCGGGTCCGCAGCTCCGGCCGCGGCCCGCCGGACGCATCACCGCCACCGCCCGCACCACGCGGAGCCAGCTGGGCCTGCCCCATCACGGCGGCGGCGTGCGCTACCGGCAGTCGTTCCAGCTGGCCGAGGTCCCAGCGGCGGGATCAGCGATCCCGCCCTACATTATGACCTGCGCCGGGATCGCCGGCACGGGCGCGACCGTGCGCGTCAACGGCGCGCCGTGCGGCGCGGTACGCTGGGCGCCCGACGAGGTGGACGTGACCTCCGCGCTGCGGCGCGGGACCAATGTCGTCGAGCTCGAGCTGCGCGGCTCGCCCGTCGTGCTCACCGGCCGCACGGACCCCACCCGCCTCGGCTGCCGCGTGCGGCTCATCGCTCAGACTGTAGGGCGGGGTCGCTGACCCCGCCTTTCTCGGCCTTCCAAGCGACGGGATCAGCGATCCCGCCTTACATTGCTTTTCCTGCGCTCCGCGGCAGGAGCGCTTGGCCCACCAGCGCTTTTCAGTTGTCTCAATCGGCCGTTGCCCGATGGCTTGCCCCGGTCGCGGCTCCCGCGCACTTTCGAGCATGGCCCCGCCTTCCTCCCCCGCGCGATCCTTCCAGGCGGACCGGCTGTCCGTCCGGATCTTCGCCACGCCCGAGGCGCTCGCGGTGGCCGCGGCCGAGGATGCCGCGGCGGTCCTGCGCACCGCGCTCGCCGCGCGGCCCCGCGCCCGCGTGATCCTCGCCACGGGCAATTCCCAGCTCCGGTTCCTCGAGCACCTGACGCAGCGGTCCGACCTCGCGTGGTCCCGCATCGAGGTGTTCCACATGGACGAGTACCTCGGCATGCCCGCCACGCATCCCGCGTCCTTCCGCCGCTACCTGCAGGAGCGCGTGGTCGGCCGCGTGAAACCGGCAGCCTTTCATGGCGTGGAGGGCGACGCGCTCGAGCCGCTGTCGGCCCTGCGCGCCTATGCCGCCGCGCTCGCCGCGGCGCCGATCGACCTCTGCTGCCTCGGCATCGGCGAGAACGGCCACCTCGCGTTCAACGACCCGCCGGTGGCCGACTTCACGGACCCGGAGGCCATCAAGCTCGTGCGCCTCGACGAGGCCTGTCGCCGGCAGCAGGTTGGCGAGGGGCATTTTCCCAATCTCGACGCCGTGCCCGCCTACGCGATGACGCTCACGATTCCCGCACTCTGCCGCGCCGGGCGCATGATCGCGGTCGTGCCGGAGGCGCGCAAGGCCGGGGCCGTCCAGCAGGCGCTCGAGGGTCCGGTCGCCCCGGCGTGCCCCGCGAGCTTCCTCCGCCGGCAGGCCCACGCCGCGCTCTACCTCGACGCCGAGTCGTCCGCGCGGCTCGCGCGCTGAACCTCCACCCATGCCCACGGCCCCACTTGACGCCCTGGACTCACGCACCGGCCGGGCCGTGCGCCTGACCTGCGCGGACGGGCGCATCACGTCGCTCGCGCCGCTGGCCACCGGCCCGGCCGGGCTGCCGGTGCTGCTGCCGCCGCTGGTGGATCTCCAGGTGAACGGCTTCGCCGGCGTGGACTTCCAGGACGACGCCTGCACCGGCGCCGACCTCGAGCGCGCGGTCACGGCCCTCGCCGCCGCGGCGTGTCATCGCTTTCTCCTCACGCTCATCACTGACCGCTGGGACCGGCTGCTGGCCCGCCTCCGCCACCACCGCGCGCTGCGCGCCGCCTCGCCGCGGTTGACCCGGACCATCGCGGGCTGGCACATCGAGGGACCCTTTCTCAGCCCGCGGGAGGGATTCCACGGCGCGCATCCGCCGGAGTTCATGCTCGCGCCGACGCCGGAGCGGCTCCGCGAGCTCCGGGCGGCGGCGGGCGACGATCTGGTGCTGCTGACAATGGCCGCCGAGTGGCCCGAATCCCCCGCGGCGATCCGCTGCGCCCGGGAGCTGGGATTCCGCGTGTGGCTCGGCCACACCGACGCCAGCCCGGCCCAGCTCGCCGCCGCGGTCGCCGCGGGCGCGGAGGGCTTCACGCACCTCGGCAACGGCTGCCCGGTCGAGTGGCACCGGCACGACAACATCGTCTTCCGCGTGCTCGATGAGCCCGGCCTGCGCGTCAGCCTGATTCCCGACGGCATCCACGTCTCCACCTCGCTGTTCCGGCTGTTTCACCGCGCCCTCGATCCCTCGCGGATCTGCTACACCACCGACGCCATCTCGGCGGGCGGCGCGGGCCCGGGCCGCTACCGGCTCGCCGGCAAGGAGCTCGAGGTCGGCGCCGACGGCGTCGTGCGCGAGCCCGGCCGGTCCAACTACGCCGGCTCCAGCCTCGCCCCGCTCGAGGGCGTCCGCCGCGCCGCGGACATGCTGCACCGCCCGGTGGCCGAAATCTGGCCGCGCTTCTCCACGCGACCGGCGGCCTTCCTCGGCCTCGCGCCCACCCTGGTCCCGGGCGCGCCGGCCGATTTCTGCCTGCTGCACGACACCGCGCCCGGGTCGCGGATTGAGATTCACCTGTCCGGCGAGCCGGTGCACGAGGTCGTTTGGCCGACATGAAACCGAGTCCCTCCCTGCCCTCGATGATCGGCGCCTACGGCCCGTGGGCCGCGGGACTGCTGCCCGCCACGCCCGGGCCGCTCTCGCTGCAGGCGTGCCCGCCGGCGGAATTCGCCGCGCGCCGCGCCGCCGCCCGCGCGCGGGTCGAGGCCTGCATGGCGCCACCCCCGCGTCCCGGCGCGGCGAAACCCGAGGTCCGCCGCCGCCTCGTCCATGACGGCCTCGCCATCGAGGAACTCGCCTGGCAGCTCCCCTACGGCCCGCCGACCGAGGCGTGGGTGCTCAAGCCCGCCGGCGCCACCGGCCGTCTGCCCGGCATCCTCGCGATGCACGACCACGGGCGCTTCAAGTTTTTCGGCAAGGAGAAGGTCGCCCAGATCGGCCCCGCGGTGCATCCGCTGGTGGTCGAGCACCGCGCCGGGGCCTACGAAGGCCTCGCGTGGGTGAACGAGCTCGCGCGCCGCGGCCATGTCGTGCTCGTGGCCGATGCGTTCGCGTTTGGCTCCCGCCGCGTGCGCCTGACCGACGTGCCGCCCGAGCTGCGCGGCGTCATTGCCGACGACACCGGCGACACGCCCGCGACCATCACCGCCTACAACGACTGGGCCGCCGACCATGAATCGGTGATGGCGAAGTCCCTGCTCAGCGCCGGCACCACCTGGCCCGGGGTGTTCGTAAACGAGGACCGCGTGGCGCTCGACGTCCTCTGCGCGCGGCCCGACGTCGATCCCGACCGCATCGGCTGCGCCGGCCTCTCCGGCGGCGGGCTGCGCGTGGGCTTCCTCGCCGGCCTCGACGACCGCATCCGCGCCGCCGTGTGCGTGGGCATGATGACGACCTGGCGCGACTTCCTGCTCCAGAAAAGCTACACGCACACCTGGATGTGCTTCGTGCCGCACCTCCCCCGTGACCTCGACTTTCCGGAGATCGCCGGCCTGCGCGCGCCGCGACCGCTGCTTGTGATGAACACCCGCGAGGACGCGCTCTTCTCCCTCGACGAGATGCAGCGCGCTGCGGCCGTGCTCGCGCAGGTCTACGCGGCGGCAGGCGCCCCGGAGAAGTTTTCCTGCGCGTGGCATCCCGGCCACCACCAGTTCAACCGCGCGATGCAGGCCGAGGCCTTCGCCTGGCTGGAGCGCTGGCTCGCCGTTTAGGCGAAGCCGGCGTCACTTGACCCGCGGCACCGGGTTGGGCAGCGGCGCCGGCCTCCGGGCCACCATGCCGTCGTCCGAGTCCTCGCTGCGCACGGAGTTCAGCGAAATGAAGAGCCGCCGCAGGTCGATGATCATGCCCCAGGAAAGCCAGACCGTGGTGATCAGGCCGATCACTAGCGGCAGCAGGATCAGGTAGAACCACCAGAGGCCCGACCACGCCGCGAGCGACCAGCGCGCCACTACCATGTTCCAGGTCGTCACCCCGGTGAAGATCACGAACGACGCCGCGGTCCAGGCGAACAGGCAGCCGGAGATCCACTTGTCGCCGCGCGTGAAGTGCCGGTCCCAGCCAAGCACGCGGACGACCCAGTGGCGCTGTGCCCCGTCGTAGACCGACGCGGCCTGGTCCGTGCTCACCGCGTAGGGCCCGCGCCGCAGCAGCTGCTCCATGTTGAACGGCGCGCGGCAGGTGAGCAGCGAGACGACGATGTAGGCCGCGATGGCGACGAGCACGGAGACGAAGGCGATCTCCCGGCCGTTCATGACGTGGCCCCACGGGAGCGTGATGAGTCGCAGCCAGAAGGCGCGGCCCGCCGCGTCGCCGGCCCGCCCACAGTAGGCGGCCAGCTGCTGCACGCCCATGCCGAGGATGGGCGTGAGCGCGCCCGTGAGCATCGCGGCCCACGCGCCGGCGTTGGTGCCGCGCTTCCAGTAGAGGCCGCCGATGATCACCGCGCCCGCGCCGCCGCCGAAGATTGCGCCCGTGATGCCGAAGAAGAGGACGATCGCGTCGGTCTGCCGGAACAGCAGGCTGAAGAGGAACGCGAAGATCGCCACGCCGGCGATCGCCCAGCGCAGCAGCCGGATGTGTTGCACCGGCGTGAACGGCGTCCGGCGGAAGGGCATGACGACATCCTGCAGGAAGATGCTGCCCCACGAGTGGAGGTAGGAGCCGTCGCAGGCCAGCATCGCGAAGAGCATGATCGCGGCAAAGCAGCCCTTGATCCCGGGCGGCAGCACGTGGCCGAGCGTCACGGGCACCAGCATCTGCGAACGGATCTGCGGCTGGTCGATCCGGTTCACGTCGGCCAGGATCGCGCCGGCCTGGTCGCGGTACTCCGGGGCGCGGAGCACCGTGAGCGCGCACAGCCCGAGCAGCGTGATCATCACCGAGCGCGCGAACACGCGCCAGTTGCCGAGGATGTTGCCCATCTTGGCCTCGTGCGGGTTGGCGGCCGAGCAGTTGAAGGCCTGGTTCCCCTGCCAGGCCATGTAGAGGTACGTGAGCAGGAAGGCGCCGATCAGCACGTACCAGATGTTGAAGTCCTCCGTCGCGCTCGGGGAGTCGAACGGGTCCACCAGCCAGTTGCCCGACGAACCCGCGGGCGCCGCGTAGATCAGCTGGCCGCCGGGGTCGCGCAGCCCGATCGCGCCGCCGCCGGCCGAGAGCGCGCGGAAGATGCCGGTCCAGTCGAACTTCAGCAGCAGCGCCACGGCGACGATCAGGTAGAGCACGCCGGAGATCAGGCCCTCCACCGCATCCGTCACCATGATGGTCAGCTGCCCGCCGACCAGCGCCGTCGCCAGCGCCGCGCCGAGCAGGCCGACCATCAAAAGGCCGAAGGTCGGCACCGTCTGGCCGAGGATGATGACCTGCTGCGGCAGGCCGATGTAGTTGACGAAGAAGCGGGCGCTGACCGCCGGGAAGATGGCGAAGTTGATCAGGCCGGAAAAGAAGCACAGCGAGCCGGCGAGGATCCGGAAGCCGCGGCTGTACCGGACCTCGAACAGCTGGGCCAGGGTCAGGGCGCGCGTCTCGCGGTAGCGGTAGATGATGAAGCCGGACAGCGCCAGGAACAGCATGATGGCGCCGCTCGGGCCCAGCACGATCTCCCACCAGGTGACGGTGACGCCGGAGCGCAGCATGATCTCGAAGTACATGATGGCCGTGATCGCGCCGAAGGCGGCTGTGCCCGCCGAGGTGGCCACGAGGTAGCGGCCCGCCGTGCGCCGGGCCGAGAGGAAATCCGCGACTGAGCGCATGTGGCGCTGCGTGCGCCACGCGATCACCACGACCACCATCAGCGGCAGCGCGACGATGGCCCAGTCGAGCGGCGTCATGCGCATGCCGACACCCTGCCCTTCCAACCCAAATGGGGCGGGAGACAAATCCAATGGAGCGCGGGGCGGGGCGGCACTTGGCTTGGTCCGCCGCCGGAATGACTCCAGCGGCGAGCCAAGGCTCGGGCAATTACCGACCGTTGTCCATCACTGTCGCCCGCGCTCAGTCCTTGAGGCTCTTCCCCGGGAAGGTGGCGAGGTAGGCCTCGATGTGCGCCTGCTCCTTCGCGCGCATCCGCTGCCGGACCGTCATGCGCTCGGAGGACTTGGTGATGTTGACCTCCGCGTATTCCGTGCGACGGCCAGGAGCCAGGAGGAAGTCGCGGAGCTGGTTGAACAGCTCGGGCGTGCCCGCCGCGGCGACGCCGATGAGCCGGTCCGTGTACTCCGGCGGGGCCTTGGCCCGGATTTCGTCGAAGTGCTTCATCACCCAGTTCGTGGCCAGCTCGCTGTGGTCGGGGTCGCCGGCCGTGCGGAGGGTGATCATGAGGAACTCGGTCGAGTTGAGCGCCGGGGTCAGCGAAAAGTCCATGGCCTGCGTCGCAATCGCCGGGTCGTGGAAGCCGGCGAGCGCGCCGATGACCACGGTGCGGACCAGCGGGCTGCGCGTCTTCTGCAGCGTGGCCGTCAGCGCGGCAAAGAAGGCCGCGTCGCCATGATAGGCCGTGACGCCGAGGACCTCCGCGCGCAGCGCCGGGCCGACCTTGCGCGGGTCCTCCAGGAACAGCGCGGCCTGGCGGCGGCACTCCGCCACCACGTCCGGATCACCCACGCTGTGGCCGAGGGCCGAGTAGAGCGCGCTGCGCAGCGGCTCGTTGGTGGGCGGCTCGCCCGCGACCGGGCGGAGGCCGATGCGGTCCAGCGCCGGGCGGAGCATGGCCTCCATGTAGGCGCGGTACGCCGGCATCGAGCGCGGCGTGACGTACGTCCCGCGGAGCTCGGAGGCCATGGCGATCACGCTGGCGCTGACATCCGGGTCGGTGTCGCCGCCGAAGGTCGTCACGTAGGCGAGGTAATCCGTCCCGTCCATCTCGCCGGCGGTGAAGAGCGCCGAGGCGTTGTCGAGCAGGCCGATGCGCTCGATGGGCTTGAGCGCGGCGGCATGCCGCACCAGGCGGGCGTTGAGCGCCGGCGCCAGGCTCCACCGGTAGTAGCCGGCCTCGTCGGCGTTGGGATAAATCCAGTCGGCCGTGTCCAGGCCGGGCACCGCGAAGACCTGCGTCTGCTCCTTGAGCAGGAGGCGAGTGCGGTGGACCTGGCCGCCCTGTCCCCAGACGACCACGAGCGGGACCTGCCAGTGCCCGGCGAGCTGCGGGTCGCCGAGGTTGTGGAACCGTCGCTGCGAGATCCGCAGCTGGCCGTCGGGCTCGAAGGCGAGCGAGACGATGGGCACGCCGGGCTGCTCGACGTAGGGCGTCAGGAGCGCCGTGATGTCATCCCCCGAGGTGGCGCTGAACGCCGCCCAGAGGTCGTTGGCGACGGTGTTGCCCCAGCTGTGCTGCAGGAAATAGGTGCGCATCGCCGCGCGGAACTGCGCCGGCCCGATCCAGTTCTCGACCATGCCGAGGATGCCCTTGCCCTTGCTGTAGGTGAGCTCGTCGGCGAGCTGGGCGAGGTCCGTGCTGGCCGTGACCTTGCGGCGGATGGCCGTGATGGACGGCAGCGCGTCGCTGCGCATCGCGCCGCGGATCTCGCGCGTCTGCTGGATCTGGATGCGGAACTCGGGGAACTGGTGCTCGACGATGCGGGCGCACATCCAGTCCGCGAACGACTCGTTCAGCCACAGGTCGTCCCACCAGGCCATGGTGACGAGGTCGCCGAACCACATGTGGGCCATCTCGTGGGCCATCACGTTGGCCAGGCGCCGGCGCTGGCTGAAGGAGGGACGCTCCGGGTCCTGGAGCAGCAGCCGGTCGGTGTACGTGATGAACCCGGCGTTCTCCATCGCGCCGTAGACATATTCCGGCACCGCGATCTGATCGAGTTTGGCGTAGGGATACGGAATCCCGAAATACTCCTCCAGCCGCGAGAGCAGCGGCGGGGCGAGGCGGGCCGCCTCGGCGCCGAGCGCGGCCTGGCCGCGCGGCGTGACAATCCGGCCAGGCACCGGAAGTCCGGGGACCGGCACATATTCAAAGGGTCCGACGGCCAGCGCCACGAGGTAGCTCGGCATCGGCGGCGTGCGCCCGAAGATGATCGTGCGCCACTGCGCGTCCTTGCTCTCGTTGGCCACGGCCGCGTTCGAGACCGCCTCCAGCCCGACCGGGATCTTCAGGGTGAGCTGCCAGTTGATCTTGAACGAGGGCTCGTCCCAGCACGGGAAGCCCTTGCGCGCATGCCGGTCCTCAAACTGCGTGAAGAGATAGGGGTCGTGGTTGCTGACCGTCTTGTAGATCCCGAGTCCGTCGTGCTGGTAGTGGGCGGAAAACTCCAGCGTGAGCCGGTAGTTGCCGATCCCCAGCGGCGCCGGCGCCGTGAGCGCGACGAGCCCCTGCTCCGCGTTGACCATCTGCACCGTGAAGGTGGTGCTCACGCCGTCGCCCGAGACCGCGATGGCCGAGGAGATCACCGGGCCCTGCGCGTGCAGGCGGATCGTGCTGAACGGGCTCGAGGCCACGAGGTCCACCAGCACGCGGCCGGTGTAGTCATCGCGGGCCGGGTCGAGCGTGAGCTCCACGTTCTCCGAGAGCGGCAGGACGTCGCGGGTGAGTCGGAGCGGATCGGGCGCCTCAGCCGCGCCGAGCGTCAGCGCGGAAAAACACAGCACAAGCAGTCGGAGCAGCTGGCGGGGTTGGGTATGCATTCCGGGGATGACAGGTGGTTCGCCGGGGGGTTGGCAAGAGTGGAGCGTCGCCGGGGATTGGCTCGATTTCACAGGTGAACGGGTGTCTCGTACTGCTGCCCCGACTACGCGCGCCAATCTGATGAACCAGAAACCTTTCCCGGCCGTCCCTTCCTGCCTCGTGCGCCCGGCCGTGGCGGCAGGGCTGGTGGCCGCGGCGCTGCTCCTCCCCGTCTCGCCCGCCCGCGCGGACGAGCGGGCCATGTTGCTCGCGGTGGACCTGACCCGCGAGGGGCGCCAGGTCGCGCCGCCCACGCCGGAGCATCCGGCCTACTACGTGCCGGTTTTCCTCGGCTACCACGAGCGCGGCCTGCAGGCCCAGCATTTCCAGCGGAAGCCCGCGGACGAGGGCCAGATCCAGCGGCAGCTCGTCGGGATGCTGGCCAAGCAGGGCTACCTGCTCGCCTCGCATGAGCACCCGCCCACCCTGACGATCGCGTTCGAGTGGGGCACGATCTCGCCGGTCTACGACCCGACGCGGCGCGTGATCAACGCCGCCGAGATCCGCACCTGCGTGCTGGGCGCCACGCTGTGGGATGTGTCCACCGCCCACGGCGCCTTCACCCAGGAGATGCTGAGCCTCTCCGCCCGCCACTACCTGCTGATCACCGCGTTCGCCTACCAGCGCCAGGCGGTCAGGGAGGACGTCATGCTCTGGCGCGCCCACGCCACGACCGACGCGTGGGGCAACTACCTCGACGAGGTGATCGAGCCCCTGATCATGACCGCCCGCCCCGGGCTGGGCCGCGAGACCAAGCCGGACATGCACTGGCACGAGCGGCCGGGCCGCGTCATCATCGGCGAACCCGTGGTCACCGATCCCCCGACCGGGCCGGCCCAGCCGAAGTGAGCCGCGGCCGCGCGCCGGGCGCGCAGAAACCAAAGTCGCGGGCGGAGTCAACCCGGCGCTGCAACGATCCGTGCAAAGTCCGGCGTGACTCCCACCCCGCGGACGGTAATTCTCCGCGTTTCGCGTGAATTTCTACCGCAAGAGCTACCTGCAGCCCAGGGAACTGGAATTTCTCGCCCGCTACGACGAGGCGATCCTGAGCCGGCTCGGCGCGAGCTATCCGTTTCCCGTGCGCATGCGCGACTGGGAGCTGTGCCAGGTGCTGCAGGCCATCGAGACCGTGCCGACCGACAGCCGCATCCTCGACACCGGGGCGTTCAACACCTACCTCGGCCTGTACGTGAGCCGGACGCACTCCCGCATCACGGTTTCCGACCTCCTCCGGGCGCGCGCCTGGAAAAGCCTGCTGCGCCGCCTCGGCCTGGCGCCGGCGAAGCCGACCGAGGCGGGCTACCTGACCTGGGTGCGGGCGATGCGTCGCCTCGGCCTGGAGGTCATCAACCTCGACCTCACCCGCATCGGGTTTCCCGACCACACCTTTGACTGCATCGTCTCCCTCTCGGTGATCGAGCACATCCCCGCGGTGGAGCAGGCCCTCGCGGAAATGTACCGCACACTCGCGCCCGGCGGACGCATCCTCCTCACCACCGACTGCGCGCAGACCGCGCGGCCGTTCGCGCACGGCGTGCGCTACTTCAGCCTCGAGGAACTGGACCGGCTGTTCGCCGGCTACCCCATCACCTCGCCGCGCAACCGCCCGGATTTCTCCCCGGAGAACTGGTGCTACGGCGGCAAGGAGCCGGTCGTCACCTGCTTCATCGAGATCACGAAGCCGCGCTGAGTTTTTTCCACGCGGCGTAGGGCAGGCAGGCGGAGGAGAGGTTGTTGGCGACGCGCGCGTAGCCATCGGGCCCGATGCATTCCCAGATGCCGTGGGCCTCAAAATCGGCGGCGAGCTCGCGCAGCAAGGCGAGGCCCGCCCCGGGAGCGGCCAGCTCGAGCATCTCCGCCATCCAGCCCGAGGCCGTGCCCCAGTACGGGCCGTTTTGAAAGGTCCCCGGCTCGGTCCACTCCGCGACCACCACGCGGCGCTGCCAGAACTCCGGCAGCAGGAGGTGCCGCACCTGGCCGCGGAGGAGAAAGCGCTCGCGCCCGGCCCGCAGCGTGGCGGCGACCAGGCGGTGCCGGGCCGGGTCCAGCGCGCCGATCACCCCCGCGTAGGCCGAGCCCCACACGTCGGCCTGGCGACAGTCCGCCGAACCGGCCAGGTACAGCCCGTGCTCGGGCGACCAGAGGTGCTCGAGGCTCGCGCGGATGCGCGCCGCCTCGGCGGTGTAACGCTCGGCCGGCTCGCGCTGACCGAGCCGGTCCGCCAGCTCGGCCAGGATTCCCGCGGCCTCGAAGCGCAGCAGCGAGCAGAAGAAATGGCGTCCCGTGATCGCGATGGTGTCCGTGAAGCCGTACGCGGTGTGCGGATGCGCGGGGTCAATCCACACCAGCCCCGTCGACGCCTCCACCGGCACGGTGGCGAAGGTGCGCTCCAGCACGGGGAAAATCTCCGCGAGCCAGGCCGTGTCGCCGCCGTGGCGCAGGTAGGCGCGCGCGAGCTTGGCGAAGAACAAGGGGGCGTCCGTCACGGGACGCCCGCCATGGCAGACATAGAACACCTCACCGTCGTTGCCGATGCGCTCCGGGCAAAGTCCCTCGGGCGACACGCGGGCCGCGAACAGCGCGAGGATGGCGCGCACGTGCTCGGGCGGGATGAACTCCGGCGCGGACTCCGCCATGTAGGTGAAGTCGCGCAGGTACAGCGCCGGGTACTCCGCGCCAAAGGCGGCCGGGGTGTAGGCGGTGACGCCGAGCGGATGAGCGCAGCGCGCGTTCGCAATCAGCCCGGCGACGCGGCCCTGGAGCTTGGCGAACAACGGATCCAGTTCGCGCTTCGCCGCAGCGGTGGTGGGTGAGGTCACAGGGAAGGCTGTTGATAACTGCGCCCGGACGTGAATCGAGGCGAATTCCCCGGATCTCATGTCGCCATTGCTCACGGCTTGGCACATGCCGCGAGAGTTGGCGGGCCTGACCTGGGGCACAAAAAAGCCGGCTCTTGCGAGCCGGCTTGGAAGCCCGCCGTCGCCCGTTGGGCTATGGCGGGGCATTCTATTCATTGAAAAGAATGGAGGTGGCGGGAGTTGAACCCGCGTCCCCCTGACCTTTGCGCACCGCGTCTACCATGCATAGCGTGAGTTTAATCTCGCCGAGGCCAAGCGATCACGCGCGCTAAGGCCCCAGCCAGTCCCCGGATGAAGATACGGCGCGCACACCGCGGACGGCTCCGCGCGCTATGCCTGCTGTCGACGTTCGTTCCGGCTAGCAGGTGTCGCCGGGCAAACGTGGGTGCTTAATTAAGCAGCCAGGGGCATTTCTTCGTAGTTGCCTATTATTTTTTTGAAGGAGGATTTACGAGAAACCTTCATTCTCGGCAGGCAGCGGCGCACTCCAACCAAGGGTAGAATCCGGAACACCCCCAAAAATGAGGCAATGTGACTGGAACGAGTGCGTGCCAATCAAAGAACGGGAGGGGCAATGTGCGCCTTTCCCCCCGGAATACAAGCCCAGCGTCCCAGCCCGGCCCATCATGGGGAAATCAGGGAATCAGGATCCTGCCCCCTCTGACGGGGGATTGTTTCCCGCCTTCCTGAGTTCCACGTAAAAAGTTTCTCACCCCTTCACGCCGCTCGCCGCCACGCCCTCGACGAAGCGGCGCTGCACGAACGCGAAGAGCACGATCACCGGCGTCACCATCACCGTCGCCAGCGCCATGACCAAGTGCCACGGCACCTGGCCGATGCTACCGCCGGTCAGCTGCTCCGCCCGCGCGATGAAGTACAGCAGCCCCACCGGCAGCGTGCCAAGCGACTCGCTCTGCAGGTACACCAGGGGATTGAAGAGGTCGTTCCAGCTCCAGAGGAAAGTGAAAACCGCCACCGTCAGCACCGCCGGCAGGCTCATGGGCACCACCAGCCGCCACAGAATCGCCCACTCCGACGCGCCATCGAGCCGCGCCGCCTCGATGAAGCTCCGCGGGATCGTCCGGAAAAACTGCCGCAGCAGGAAAATGCCAAAGACATTGCCGCCGAGCCACGAGGGCACGATCAACGGCAGATAGGTGTTCACCCAGTGCAGCGTCGCGAAGGCCTTGAACAGCGGGATCACCGTCACCTGCGCCGGCAGCATCAGGGTGGCGAGCAGCGCGCCGAAGATCAGGTCCTTGTGCTTCACGTCGTAGAACGCGAACGCGTACGCCGCCGGGCAGCACGTGAGGATCGTCCCCGCGATCACCATCACCGCGACAAACACCGAGTTCAGGAAGAACCGGTAGTACGCGAACCCGGCCAGCACCGCGCTGTAGTTGCCCCACTGCGGACGCGCCGGCAGCCAGGGCGCGGGATTGCGCAGGATCTCCGGGTAGGTCTTCAGGCTCGTCAACAGCATCCACGCCAGCGGCAGCAGCATTACGAGCGCGCCGAACGCGAGCGTGGCATAGAGCGCCAGCGTGGCCGGAGTGGAACGGCGGTTCATGACGAAAAAACCTCCGGAACCCGATTTGGGTGCCCACGGAATACACGGAAGGATGAGACCCAGCCCCGGAGCCCGGAACCCGCGACGAATTTCTTCCGTGTGTTCCGTGTATTCCGTGGGCCACCCCCGGTTGCGGTCGTATGCGGGTCAGTCGCCATAGTGCACCCAGCGCCGGCCGGCGCGGAAGTTGATGAAGGTGATGACGAGGATGAACGCGAACAGCAGCCACGCCATCGCGCTCGCCAGGCCCATGTGGAAGTAGCCGAACGCCTGCTCGTAGAGGTTGAGCCCGTAGAAGAGCGTCGCCCGCGCCGGCCCGCCGGGCGTCGGCTGCGCCTGCGCCACGCTGAACGCGTAGGCGAGGTCGAAGACCTTCAGCGCGCTGATCACGCCCATCACGACGTTGAAGAAGATGATCGGGGAGATCAGCGGCAGCGTGACGTGCCGGAACCGCGCCCACGCGCCGGCCCCGTCAATGTGCGCCGCCTCGTACAGCTCGCGGGGCACGTCCTGCAGCGCGGCGAGGAAGATCACCATCGGATAGCCGAAGCCCCACAGGCTGATCACGATCAGCACCGGCAGCGCCCAGGTGGGCGAGGTCGTCCACGCGGTGCCCGGCACGCCGAACAGCGCGAGCCCGCGGTTCAGCAGGCCGCCGTCGGCCTGGAAGATGTAGCCGAACACCACTGCGAACGCCGCCTGCGGGAGGATCGAGGGCAGGAAGTAGACCGCGCGCCAGAAGCCCCGCCCGCGCACGGGCTGGTTCAGCAGCAGCGCCAGCGCCAGCGCCGCCCCGATCGCCAGCGGCACCTGCACGGCGGTGAACACGAGCGTGACCTTCACCGAGGGCCAGAACGAGGGGTCGTAGGTGAAGAGGTAGCGGTAGTTCTGCAGCCCGATGAACCGCGGCGGCGCGATCACCTCGTACTGGCAGAAGCTCAGCCAGAGCGAGTCGAGCATCGGCCAGAGGTTGAACGCCACGAAGCCCAGCAGCGCGGGACCCGCGAAGAGACAGAACCAGAAAAGCTCGGCGCGGCGGCGGTTCATGGGGCGGGGGGATCAAAGGTGGCCAGGAACTCGTTCACCGCCGTCGCCGCGCGCCGGCCGGTCTCCTCCGGGGTCAGTTCGCCAAGGAGCATGCGGTCCACCTCGGGCTGCACGACCTGGAACATGATCTCGATGTAGTTCGGGTGATGCGGGATCGGCTCGCTGAACTCGAACTGCCGGTAGGCCGCGGCGAGGTTCTGCGGATGCGCATGCGTGCCGGGGGCGTTCATCACCGCCGCCGCCACCGAGCGCCGCACCGCCAGGTGGCCGTGCCGCACCACCTCCGCGATCGCCTCGCGCCGCGTGAGGTACTTCACCAGCGCCCAGGTCTCCTCCGGATGCCGGCAGTCGCGGCTGATACTGTAGCCCGCGATCGCGAGCTCCCCGCCGCTGCGCCCGGCCGGGCCCGCCGGCAGCAGCTGGATGTCCCAGTCGAGCCCCGGCACCTGGTTGTAGTTGAGCCAGTAGTTGGTGTGCCCGCCCACGACCATCGCCACGCGCTGGTTGACGAAGCCGTTGATGGGCTCGAAACCCGCCGGCGCGCTGATGCGGTGGCGGGTGGATTTCTCGAGGTAGAACTTCAGCCCGGCGACGGCCGCCGGCGAGTCGAGCAGGCAGCGGTGGCCGTCGGGCGTGAACACCTTGCCGCCCGCCTGCCGCACGTAGATCAGCCACTCGCCCCACCAGCCCTCGACGCGGGCGGCGCCCCAGACCGGCGTCGCGCCGTCCGCCCCCGCGTGGGTCAGCGCCCGGCCGGCGTGCACGAGGTCGGCCCAGGTCCAGTCGCCCGTCGGCTCCGGCTGGTGCGCCGCCGCGAACATCCCGCGGTTGTAGTACAGCAGCGAGAGGTTCGCGTACTCGGGCAGGATGTAATACTTCCCGTTGAGCTGCATCGCCCGCTGGATCTCGGGAAAGAAGTCGTCGAGCCCGATCTCCGCCGCGTCGCGCTTCACCAGCGGCGTGAGGTCGCGCGTGAACGGCAGCAGGTAGCTCAGCCAGACGTCGCCGGTGAAAAAAAGGTCCGGCACCTGGTGCGCCGCCGCGAGGGTCTTGAGCTTCACGTTGAACTCGCTGCCGGGCACCCAGAAGATGTGGACCTTGACCCCGGGGTGCAGCCGCTCGAATTCCGCCACCTGCGCCTCGTAGACCTCACGCAGGGGCGTGATGAGCACGTACCAGGAGATGTCCACCTGCCCCGGCCGCGAGGCCGGCTCGCGGTTGTGTCCCGCCCACCAGAAGCCCAGCCCCGCCAGCAGCAGGGCCGGCGTCCAGAGGAGCATGACGCGGAGGCGGGAGAACATGGGGGGCGCCGGTCGCGGGAGCACTCCCGGCCGGCAGGGAAACCTCCATCAGGGGTCAAGACCGCCCGATTGACAAGATCGCGCGCAGGAGAGTGCCGGCACTTGGGCGTTGAACGTTGAACGTTGAGCGTTGAGCGTTCCTCCCCGGATCCCCCATGCCCTCCCCTTCGCGGATCGTCGACTCCCACCAGCACGTGCGCTGGCACCAGCGGAACGAGCATGAGCTCGTCGCCGACCTCGACGCCCACGGCATCGACTACGCCTGGCTGCTCAGCTGGTGCCTGGGCCCGGCCGAGCAGTCGCCGGACCACGCGAACTACCTCAATCCCGCGCTGACCCTGCCCGACGGCACGCATCCGGGCATCCCACTCTCCGAACTGCTCGCCACGCGCGTCCAGTACCCGCGGCGTTTCGTCGTCGGATTCTGCCCCCACCCCGCCTGGCCCAACGCGCCGCAGCTGCTCGAGGCGGCCTGCCGCATGCACGACGTCCGCGTCTGCGGCGAGTGGAAGTTCCGGCTCAACTTCGACGATCCCCGCTGCCTCGCCGTGTTCCGCATGGCCGGGAAGCTGCGCCTGCCCGTCGTGCTGCACCTCGATGTGCCCTGGCTGCCGCATCCGCAGACCGGCGAGCGCACCTTCCAGCCCGCCTGGTACGGCGGGACGGTCGAGCGCCTCGAGCGCGCGCTGCAGGCGTGCCCGGAAACGACGTTCGTCGGCCACGCGCCTGGCTTCTGGCGCGAGATCAGCGGCGACGCCGACGCCAGCCCCGATCCCTATCCGTCGTCGCCCGTCGCGCCGGGCGGCCGGCTCTACCGGCTGTTCGACTCGCATCCCAACCTCGTCGCCGACCTCTCCGCCGGCTCCGGCCGCAACGCGCTCGCGCGCGACCCGGCCCACGCCGTGACGTTTCTCACGCGCTTCGCCGACCGCCTACTCTTCGGCCGCGACTACTACGGCCACGAGCTGCACGACTTCCTGCAGCCGCTCCCGCTGCCCGCCGACGTCGTGGAAAAGATCTACTGGCGCAACGCCGAGCGCCTCGTGGCCAAGCCGAGTTGATTTCTCATGTCCTCCCCCATACCATCGTCGGTCAGCCCCTACACGCGCACCAAGAACCTCGTCTGGTTTGCGCGCATGCTGCACAAGGCCCGGCTGCACGCCGCCGGCCAGCTGGGCCCTGACTACCTGCCTTGGATCGGCAAGGGTTTCGATGGCCGCTGCCTGCGCTTTTTGCGGATCGAATATGCCGCGCTTCGCCAGCGCATCGAAGCCGGCGGCACGGATGAGGAGATCCTGGAGTGGTGCTTTGCCCAGGGCCGCCGGCCCACCGAGGAGGAAATCCTGATCTTCAATGAATTCATGGTGAAGCGCGGCATCCGTGACACCGACAACCCGGGCCAGGTCGAGGGCTACAAGGAGAAGAACAACTTTGGCGGGCGCACCGATATCCAGACCTACTTTGACGTGATCGAGGCGGACGAGGGTCGTTTCACTCCGGATGCTGTTCCGAACCCAAAGCCAAAAGCTTGATCTCGAGTGGTCGTGGCACCGCGGGGACCGGGCGTTTTTCCAGGCCGGGGCCTGCCACATTCTCGCTGACGCCTTCCTGCGTCGGTATCCCGGCTCTAAATTCCGGCCACTGCTGATCCAGCCCCTGCCCGGTTTTCGCGGCAGTCACATCGTGGCGGCGAGCCCCACCGTCGTCTTCGACTGGCATGGGTTCTCCGAGCGAGCGACTTTCCTGACCCACTATTTTCGCAAGCTCCGGCGGTTCTTCCCTGGCTGGGATGCGACGCTTGTCGAGCCCGCGTCCTTCATGTCGTCTGAATTCTTTGCGCGATACGACCACCGTGCACCGCATCAATTTCTACACGACCCGACCATTCGGGCTGAGGCCTTCGTCACCCGGCTCGTGTCACGCGCCCAAACAGTGGGCCCGGCGCTCCACTGCCAGCATACCAAGCCGACCTGATTTCTCACCGCCAAGGTCGCGAAGAACGCGAAGCGGCTGATGCCTTCAGCGGTCCTATCTTCGCGCCCTTCGCGAGCTTCGCGGTAAAATTGGATCGATTTCCGTGCCTCCGCGCTTCCGCGATCAATCCAAAACCGTGCCCCATCATTTCAGCCACTCCAGCCGCCACGTGAACACCGCGCGGCGGCCGCACCGGGCCACCACGATTTCCGTGCCGACCGTGCCCTCGTGCGGGTACGCCGCGACAAACTGCTCCGGCTGCACGTGCACCTGCGTGCCGGCCACGGGCTCGATTTTCAGCCGCGCCAAGCAGCCCGGACCCTTCAGCTCGAACTCCGCCCCGCCGGCGCGCACCTGCGCCCAGGTGTGCCAGTGCCACGCGATCTCCGCCGGCTGCGCCAGCTCGACCACATCCTCGCCGCGCAGCGAGCCGTCCGCCGCGATTACCACCATGCGCCGGTGTCGGCGCACGCCCAGCTGCGGCAAATACGCCGCCGCCAGTTCTGTCACGATTTGGGTGACTTTCCCGCGGCAGGTCATGCGGGGCTCCGGCGGCATAAACCTGTCCTCCAGAAAATCCGGGTACCACACGCAGCTGTCACCGACCTGCCCGCGGCCGTCGATCGTCACGAGGTTGTGCAGCGCCGTGTCCCGCCGATAGAGCGGTCCGGGCCCGCTGCCCACAAACGTGCCGCCGCGCCAGACCAGCACCGCGCCGTTGCACGGGTCCGAGTGACCATAGCCGCCGACCTCGCCCGCCGCCCGCCGCTGACGCCCAAGCGGCGCCCCCGCACGCAGCGTCACGAGTGTTTCGCCCCACCGCACGAAGACCTGGCCGCCGTCGCGGAACCACTGCACGCCGTCACCCGCCGCGCGCGCGACCTGGGCCGGGGCATGCCAGAGCAGCTCATAGACCCGCCGCCGCGGCGGCGCGTGACGGTGATCGGTGCCCACCGGCGACTGCGCCAGCAGCTGTTGTCCCAGCGCCTGCGCCGCGGCGGACCCGGTTCGCTGCGCGATGAGCAGATGACACCACGCATCGCCCGTGACGCGGTACTGCGGGTCGCCGAAGGTGATGCCGTGGCCGCCCTCGGGTGACGTCGCCGCCGCCCGGAACCGCGAAGCCGCCGACAAATACGGCGTGCTTCGCCACAGGTCCTCGCCGGTGCACTGCCGGAACAGTTCCAGCCAGCGCAGCAGGAAGCCGTGCTCGTAGATCCAGAGGTTGAGCCCGTGCGGGAAAAACCCGTCCGCCGGCATCATCGCCAGCACGCGTCCCAGCGCCCCGCGGAGTTCCGCCGCCCACGCCGGCGCCTCGGGATGCTCGTCCCAGAACAGGAACGAGAACGCCAGCAGCCCAAGACCGCAGCCGAGATAATGCGCCTGCGCGTAATCGCGCCGCGCCGGGTCGAGGTGACGCCGACAAATCGCCGCCACCTCCCACAGCCGCCGTTTCGCGCGGGTGCGTTGCGCCGCCGACAGCGTCGGCTGCAGCCAGTCGTAAGCCACGCAGAGCACGTACAGCACCTCGCCGCTCTGCGTGTCGATGCCGAGCGGACCGAAGTCCGGCCGGGCCGTTTCCCGCAGGTAGGCGAAAAATGTGCGCTGCGCCCACGCCACCGTCTTCCGCTCCGGCCGCAGCAGCGCCATCGCCGCCGCGACCAGCGTGCGGTCCGCCCCGGTGAGCCGCTCGGGACCCGGCAGCACTTTCCCCTCGGGCGTGGTCGCGTACGGACGGGACCAGGAGTTTTTCACCAACGCTTTCAGTCGTGCCCAGTGCGGCGCGAGCGGGCCGCGGAGCTGGCGGCGCAGCACCGACACTTCTCCGGCCGACACCACCAGCCGGGGATGCGCGCCCCGCAGCTCATCGCGCAACATCACCGGCTTGGGCTTCGCCCGGTCCGGCATCCGGGCCAGAATCTGCGCGCGCACCGGTTGCAGCCGACGGTCCGCGCTGCGCAGCGTCACCTTCGTGCCCACACCCGCCTCGCAGGGAAACATCACGCGCAGCTCGCCCGCGATCTCCTCGTCGCCGAGGAAATAGTATTTTCCCGTCACGCGGCCGCGACCGGTGTCGAGTGTCAGCACCGGCAGCTCTGGAATCCCGCGCCACCCAGGCCACGGCCCCACCCGCCGTCCGGGCGGTTGGACGGAATACTCCGTGTTGAGAAACGTCGGGGCCTGTCCCGCCACGCGCGGCCGCGCGTAGCGACAGAAACACTCTAGATATCCGGGCGGGAGCGCCAAACCCACTTCCACCAGCACGGCCCGCGACACCGGACGGCCCACACGGGCGCGGTGGGCGCCGGGTCCAAATTTCCGAAAGTGGAGCGTTCGGGTCATGGTCAGCGGAGTCGCTCCAGCACGACGTCGTCGAACCAGACACGCCCGGTGCCGTCGAGCTCGAGCAGCAGGTGCACGCGGTCCGGCGCCGGTGTGAGCGGCGGGGTCACGACGACCAGCTCGCGCCACTCCTGGTCCCCGCGCAGCGGCGCGCTCTGGAAAATCTCGTAGCCCGCCACGGCGAACACGCTGCCGCACCCGGTGCGGTGCACGCGGAGCGCCACGCGCGCCCGGCCGCGCACGCCGCGGGTGCGAACACGCGCCGTGAGCCGCAGACGCACACCGCGCGGAAATGCCGGCTCGCCGAATGCCGGACCCAGCGTCGTCGCCTGCCAGCAGCCGAGCGCCGGGGTCCGCTGGCTGATGCGCAGCGAGCAGCGGTCGCTGCAGCCGATCCGCGTGTCGCGGGCGAAGGCCGACGCGCGCGCCCGCCCGTGCGCCAACACCCGCTGCCAGGGCCAGGCCGTGTTGGGGTCGAGCTCCGCGGAGCGAAACGTGACCCGGAAATCATGCCGGGCACCCGTGTAGGCCGGCGTGTCCGCCGCCGCGCCCGGCGAGCGCAGCACCGCGCGGCGTTGCAGCTGCCGCGCCGCCGATCGGTCCAGCGCGCCGAGCGTGTAGGCGGCGGTGCGCACCGTGCCGGGCCGCAGCGTCACCGCCGCGCCCCGGCAAACGCGCAGACCAAAATGCGTGTCCCACATGTACGCGCAGACTCCCGCCTCCGCCCGGGTGCCCGGGCCGAGCGTGAGGACCGGGTTCCAGTCCTCCACACCCCAGGCGAAGCGGTCGCCCGGCCCCAGCCGCAGACGCTGCTTGTCGGGACTCTCCAGATGATGATGCGCGATGGCCTGGACGCGCGTACCGCGCTGCACGAGGCAGACTTGAAATCGCTTCCGCGGACGCCCCGACGGCGCGAACACGCCCGCCGGCCACAAGGTGCAGAACGCCAGCTCGCCGTGGTCCGGCTGGGGCGTCACGCGCCAGCCCGGGCCCGGCGGAATCTCCAGCCGCGCCGTCACCGCCATGGTCACGCGACCGCGCGCGTCGGCGCGGAAGGTCACGTCGAAATTGCTGAGCGCCCGGCGTGCCCGTGTGGCGCCCGTGGCGCGCAGCCGCAGCCAGCCCGGGCCCGACTCGGGATCGCCGAGGCGACGGTGCGAACCCAGGTTGCGCTCGGGATCCTGGTGATCCGCGTACTGTCGCCAGTACAGCGGCACACCCGCATCGGAGGTGACGAGCGGCGGCGCGCCCGGCGCGGGACGAAAATCAACCAGCGTCAGTTGCCGGATCTCGGCGACAAGCCGGCCGCCCAGCCGGAGGCGTCCGCCGTCGCGGGCGGTGCGGGTGAAGGAGAAGGTGGGAATCCGGGCCATGGTTCAGTGGGGTGCGTCCGCCAGGGCGCGCTCCAGCGCGGCTTTCCAGGCCGGCCGCAGCGCCGTGGAGCGGGCCTGGCGCGCGAGGTCGGCGCGCACGCCGGCGTTGATCCCGGGCACGGCCGCCACGACCTCGTCGAGCGTCGCGTCGCCGGCCCACAGCCGGTCGAGCCACGGCTGCAGCCGCGTCATCACCGGCGCCATCGACCAGCTGGCGAACCGCACGAAGTACCGCGGGTCCCCGCCAGCGTGCTGCTCGGACAGGCTCCACACCTCGCGAAAGCCCGTGCCGCGCAGCCGCGGGTATTTTTGCTCCCACGCCACGGCGAAATCGGCGTCGGCCAGCACCGGGTTCGGCTGGTAGGGCGCGGCCTCGCCGATGAGCCAGGCCAGCGTCCGCCACGCGTCCGCCGGGTGGCGCGTGTCGGCGCTGATCGACAGCCCGCCGCTCGCCGAGCGAAAATACTGTGGCGACTTCGCCCCGAAGCACGGCAGTGGCGCCACGCCCCAGTCGATGGTGAGCGTCTCGATCAGCCCCGGATGCGGCACCGCCTCGACCAGCATCGCCACGCGACCGGCCTGCAGCAGCTGCGCCGCCTGCATCCCCATCGCCTGCACGCGGCGCGGGTCGGGCATGACGCCGTCGTGGACCAGCCGGAGATACGCCGCGTAGACCTCGCGCGACTCCGGCGGCAGGTCGAGCAGCAGCGCGTCGCGCGGGATCGGCGCGTGGTTCATCTGCTCGAGGGCCTCGATGAAGTGCGCCGGGATGTACACGCCGTAGCGCGCCGGACGCGCGCCGGGCGCGGCGGGGGTCGTGAGCCGCCGCGCCGCCGCGGTGAAGTCGTCCCAGGTCCAGTCCGCCGTCGGCGCCGGCACGCCCGCCGCAGCGAAGGCCGCGCGGTCGTAGTAGACTCCGCAGGTGTGGGTCCAGTTGCTGAGGCTGTAGATGCCGCCGTCAACCGAGGCCGCAGCGGCCCGGATCTCGGGACGCAGCCGGGCGAACAGCGGGTCTTTTTCCGCGTACGGCCGGAGGTCAAGCAGCCGTCCCTCGGCGGCGAGCCGGTCGCGCACCGCGCCGTTGGTGTAGAAGACGTCCGGCGCCTGTCCCGCCGCGATCATGGCATAGAGCTTTTCCTCGCCGCTGAACGGATTCAGCCGGAGCTCGATGCCGGTCCGGGCGCGGAAGTCCGCCGCCGCGAGTTGCAGCGCGGCGATGTCCGAGGTGCTCGCGGCGCAGTTGTAGGTGATGATGCGCTCATCCGCGGCCGGCCGGCCGCAGCCGGCCAGCAACCCAGTCAGCAGCAGCAAGGTGGGAGCGAGCTGGCTCGCGACTCGCCGGGCCGGGCGATCCAAACGGTCGCGAGCCAGCTCGCTCCCACCGTCTTCCCTTGGCCGGCTCATTTGCCCACCCCCATGGTCAGGCCGCGCAGGAAGTGCCGCTGCGCGGCGAAGAACAGGATGACATTGGGCAGCAGCACGAGCAGCGACGCCGCCATCAGGATGTTCCACTCGACCACGCCGGAGCCGAGCACCTGGGTCTTCATGAGGTTGAGCCCGAGGGTGAGCGTGGCCTTCTCGGGCGAGTTGAGGTACAGCAGCGGGCCGAAGAAATCGTTCCACGTGCCGATGAACGTGAAGATCAGCACGGTGGCGACGGCCGGCCGCGCCTGCGGCAGCACGATGCTCCACCAGATGCGGAGCCGCGACGCGCCGTCGATGAGCGCCGCCTCCTCGCTGTCGCGCGGGATCGTCAGAAAAAACTGCCGGAGCAGGAAAATATAGAACGGCGACCCGAACAGGCTCGGCACGATCAGCGGCAGGTACGTGTCCACCCAGCCCAGCCACGCGAACAGCCGGTAGAGCGGGATCATCGTCACCTGCCCCGGCAGCATCATCGTGGCGAGGCACAGCGCGAAGAGCGCGTCGCGGCCCGGGAACCGGAACCGCGCGAAGCCGTAGGCCACGAGCGCGGAGGAGACGAGCGTGGCGGCCATGACCGGCGCCGTGATGATCACGGTGTTCAGCAGGAACCGCGGCACGGGCAGGATCGTGACCGCCCGCACGTAGTTCTCCCAGTGCGGCGGCGCGGGCAGCCAGCGGAACGGCTGGGCGAAGACGCCGGCGAGCCCGTGGAGCGACGAGCTGAACATCCAGACGACGGGCGCGCTGAAAATCGCCCCGAGGGCGACGAGCGCCACGTAGGTGAGCCCGAGGCGGGCCACGGCGGCGGGACCGGCGCGCGGCGCGCTCACGGTGTCCCTCCCTCGTAATGCACCCGCTCCCGCGCCAGCCGCCAGGCGAGCGCGGTGCAGCCGACGATGATCACGAACAGCGCCCAGGCCAGGGCCGACGCGTAGCCGAGGTCGAATTCCTGGAACGCCTTCTTATAAATATAGAGGACGATGAAGAGCGTGGCCTGGTTGGGCCCGCCCTCGCTGCCGGGCTGCACGCCACCGGTGAGCACGAACGCCTGCGTGAACACCTGCAGCGCGCCCACGAGGCCCATGATGAGGTTGAAGAGCAGCGCCGGGGAAATCAGCGGCAGGGTCACCGCCAGGAACCGCCGCACCGGCCCGGCCCCGTCGATCGCCGCGGCCTCGGTCAGCTCGCGCGGCACGCCCTGCAGCGCCGCGAGGAAGATCACCGCCTGCCCGCCGGCGGTCCACAGTGACATCAGCACAAGCGCGGGCTTGGCCCACGTCTCGCTCTGCAGCCAGAGCGGGCCTTCCACGCCGCAGGCGCGCAGGCCGGCGTTGAGCAGGCCGAACTCCGGGTTGAGCAGCCAGAGCCAGAGGACCGCGAGCGCGACGGTGTTCGTGACCGACGGCAGGAAAAACAGCGTGCGGAAGAACCCGATCCCGCACACCGGCGCGTTCAGCAGCAGCGCCAGGCCGAGCGCGAGCAGCAGTCCCGCCGGCACGCCCATCGCCGCGTACGCCGCGGTGTTGCCGAGGCTGCGGTAGAAGAGCGGGTCCGACGCCATCCGCCGGTAGTTCTCCAGGCCGATCCACTGCGGCGGCGACAGCAGCGTCGCGGACGTGCCGCTGAGGTAGAGCGAGTACAGCATCGGCCCCGCCGTGAGCAGCAGGAACCCGAGCGCCCATGGCGCCACGAAGAGCCAGCCCTGGCGGTGCTCAGCCTTCATCGGTTCGGTGCGGTCAGGTCGTAGGCCTCGCCGCCATAGAGGGTCGGAGGATCCAGCAGGGGCGCGCCGTCCGGCCCGCCGCTCGCCTCGAAGCATGGCCCGCGCGCGTCGGCGCCGTTGACGGTGGCGTGCTCGATCTCCTCCGCCCACGGGTTGACCGCCAGCTCGAGCACCTCGCCTCCGCTCCGCACGCGCGCCACGCGCAGGCGGCCGCCCGGGGCCAGGGTGTCGGTCAGCTCGATCGCCGCCGCGTGCGCGTCCAGGGCCGCGAGATTGGGAAAGTCGTCCACCGTCCAGAGCTCGCAGTAGAACCCGTTCTGCCAGCCGCGGATCTCGTCGCGCGGCCAGTCGCGCGCCGGGCCGTCGTAGTTCGCGATCGAGAGCACGAGGCAGCCGTCCACCGTCCGCAGCGTGACCGGGTGCAACCCCGCCGCCGGCTGCGGCGTGAGCGGACGCAGCACGCCAAGGGTGCGGGCGTCGCGGAACACGAGGCGGCTGTCCGCCCGGAGCGCCAGCGGCCGCGGGCCCGCGGGGCGGCCGTCGACCCAGAGCTCGTCGAACGGCGCGTCATGCGAGAAGATCACGTCGACGCGGAATTTCGCCACCCCGCGGTGCCCCACGCCCTTGGGGGCGTACAGCACGAGCGCGCGGTTGCGGTGCTGGAGCGCGAGGGTGCGGCCCTCCTCGTAGAGGAAGCTGGCGTCGGTGGACCCGCCGGTCACGTGCACACGGTTGGGCCGGTGGACCTCGGCGTCGTTGAACACGCCGCGCGCGAAGATCGAGCGGAAGTCCGCGCAGGAGCGCACCGGCGTGTGGCGGCGGATCCGCGCCATGAAGGCGTCGGCGTGCCCGGCGTTCACGTAGGGCCGCGAGGCCGTGCCCAGCGCGTACTCCGCGGTCTGGAAACTCACGAGGTCGCTCCAGCCGCCGGGATACAGCCCGGGCTCGAAGCCGTGCGCGGCGCTGTTCTCATGATAGCTCTCGCCGTAGGTCGCCGCGCGCAGCAGCAGCGGCAGGGGCTTGTGGAAAGCGAGGCGGTGCGCCTCCGGCGGCACATGGAAGGGCGTGATGGCCGGCACGGTGTTCTGCAGGATCGCGGAGGGATGCCCGATGCCGAGCGCGCGCTGCGGGTCGAGGAAGAGCGGCTCGCCGAACGCGATCGCCAGCGTGCAGTGCACGCCCGACCACCCGCCGAGCGAGTCGTCGAGGTACGAGCGCGAGTGCGGTCCGGCGAACTGCTGGCTCGGGGCGTGGTAGAAGAGCGCCGTCTCGATCCACAGCCGCTCCTCGAGGAACCGCGCGCACCGCCGCGCCTCGGGGTCCCGCGCGTGCTCCGCGACCAGCGCGAGCCACCAGAGGTCGAGCGCCGTGTAGGTCGGACTGTTGTACTCCGGGAAGACCGCCTGCCGCCGCCCCGCGTGCCGGCGGTCGCCGACCGTCCGGCGCAGCGCGAGCAGCCGCCCGCGCCCGCTGGCCACCGCGAGGGCATCCCCGCCCCGCTCCCCGCCCAGGATGAGGGCGCACCACGCCGCGAGCGGGTGGTTCACGTTGCCGTCGTGCCACTCGGCGAGCGCGGCCTCGGGCAGCGCCGCCCGCACCTGCCGCTCCAGCGCCGCCGCCGTGGCGGGGGCGAGGCGGCCGGGGAGCGCATACAAAATGGCCAGCATGGTGGCGGGCGAGTGCGTGCCGTCCGCGCAGCGCGCCTCGGCCAGCAGCGCGTCGCCGAGCGCGCGCTCGGTGGCGTCGGCCGAATGCAGCAGCGCGATCGCGTACCACAGCGTGTCGCGCGGGCCGACGCAGAGGCGGGTCGCGGGGTCGTACCAGGCCGCGCCGTGGGTCCGGACCAGGTCGGTGAGGCGCCGGCCGACCGCGTTCATGACACCTGCATCGCCGCCGCGTAGGGCGCAGCGGTGAGGTCGATGGCGCGGCCGGTGCGGATCGATTCGACCGCCGCCAGCACGACGGCGGTGGTCCGGCGCGCCGAGCGCACCGGGCAGGGCGAGGGCCCGCCCGCAGCGACGGCGGCGAGGAAGGGCGTGTCGATGACGGCGGCCCCCTCCTCCGCCTGCAGCGGGTGCTCGGTGATTTTCTTGTCCTCGCGCGTCATGAGCGCATTGAGGCGGTTGTAGAGGCTGAAGCTGCGGGTGCCGTCGGACTGCTGCAGCGCGAACTTGGAGGAGTGCGGCGGCACGCCGACGTCGCCGACCGCGATGTTGGCGACCGCGCCGTCGGCAAAGGTCAGCGTGATCGCGGCGGTGTCCACGATGTCGCGCGTGGGATGGTGCCGGTTGCCGCCCGCGGCGTAGACGCGCACCGGGCCGGTCGGGTGGAGGTGCAGGACCGTGTCCACGATGTGGCAGCCCTGGGAGAGGACGTTGCCGCCGCCCTGCACCGGGTCGTTGGCCCAGAAGTCAGACGGCCAGTGGTCGTCGATGACCTGCGCGACGGTCAGCGTGGGCCGGCCCAGGAACGCCCGGGCCGCGACCACGGCCGGGAAGAAGCGGAGCTTGAAGCCCGAGGCGGCGATGACGCCGCTGCGCTCGACCGCAGCCACGATCCGGTCGCAGTCGGCCAGGGTGATCGCGAGCGGCTTCTCGAGGAAAAAGTTTTTCCCCGCCGCGGCCGCGGCCTCGGCCAGCGGCGCGTGGGTGTGGTGCTGGGTGCAGATCCAGACGGCTTCGACCTCCGGGTCGGCCCAGATCCGGGCCACGTCCGCCGTCGCGTAGCCGGCGCCGAACTTGGCCTTGAACTGCTCGGCCCGCGCGCCGTCGAGGTCCGCCACGGCGTGGAGCCTCACCCCGGGATGGGTGGAGAGGAACTTGGCATGCTCGGCGCCGTAGCTGCCGCAGCCGACGATGGCGACTCGGATGATGCGGGGGGAGGTCATGGGAAGGGGCGGCGCCGGGGTCCACCGGCCCGCCGGGCCCAGCCAATTCCCGTCCGCCCGGGCTAACAAGCTTATTGGCCGAAGGGTGGCGGCCCTACAGCTGCGGCGCGGAGGCCGGCTGGGCGCCCTCCGGCGCGATCAAATCGAACAGGTTGGCGACCCCGGCCGGGGCGGCCTCGCGGTCGGATGATTCCGTGAGGAACACGGCGACGGTGGCAAACAGGTTGGGCCAGCGGCGCGCGAGCAGGCGCCAGCGGTCGAGGTGGTCCTCGCGCACGATCCGCAGGCCGTTCGCCGCGCAGTACGACCGGTAGTCCGCCACGCTCAGGTGGTGGATGTGGCCCGTGCTGTACCAGTCGTAGCCGAAGATCATCGGCCGCGGCATCCGCCCGCGGCCCAGCAGGTCGAGGCGGTTGCTCCAGTGCGCGAAGTTGGGGAACGACACGATCTGCCGCCGCGCGATCCGCTTCATCTCCGCCAGCAGCACCTCGGGGTACATCACCATCTGCACCGTGACGTTGCAGATCGCGTAGTCGAACTCGCCGTCCTGGTAGCGCGCGTAGCTGGCCCGCTCGTCGATCGCGGCGACGCGTGCGTTGAGCCCGTGCCGGTGGCAGAAGTCCACGCCGGTGGGCGCGAGGTCCAGGCCCTCGATCTCCACCGACCGCCGCTCCCGCAGCAGCTGCATCAGGGAGCCGTTGCCGCAGGCCAGGTCGATCACCCGCGCGCGCTCGGGGATCCAGTCGGCGATCACCGCGAACTCCGCCCGCGAATGGAAGTTCCAGCCCGTGTAGTCGTAGCGGCGGTTGTCGTTCATCGGGTCCGCCATTCAAGTGAACTTTCACCGCCGCGCGAACTTTTCCGTTCCCTCCCCCGGCGCCCCCTGCGTAGCGTGCGGCGCTTGAACACCCTCCCCGCCCCGGCCGACCTCACCCCGCGCTTCTACACGTTCTGGTCCATCAACGGCGAACTCGACCAGGCGCGCCTGCGGCGCCAGCTCGCCGCCTTCCGCGCGGCGGGCATGCACGGCGTGGTGTTCCACCCGCGCTTCTACCCCGGCCGCCCGCCGTACATGAGCCCGGCCTACCTCGCCGAGGTGTCCGCCTGCATCCTGCACGCGAAGGAGCTCGGGCTGCGCTTCTGGCTCTACGACGAGAACGGCTGGCCGAGCGGGACCGGCGACGGCCAGGTGCTCGCGCGTCACCCCGACAGCGGCGCGTGGCGGCTCGACCTCACCCCGGCGCCCGCCGCGGGCTCGCTCGGCGCCTTCGCCACCGACGCGGCCAACCGGCTCGTGCCCGCCGGCACGCCGGGGGCGAAGATCTGGCACCTCACGCCGCGCCGCGTGAACTACGTGGACTCGCTCGACCCGGAGGTGCTCGGCCATTTCCTCGAGCTGATCCACGAGCGCTACCGCACCGGGCTCGACCCGGCGGCGTTCGCCCACGTGGAGGCGTTCTTCACCGACGAGCCCGAGTCCGGCATCATCAAGGATCCCTTTCCCGACGTGGCCGGCATCCCGTGGTCGCCGGTCATGCCCGCGCGCCTGCGCGCCGCGTTCGGCGCGGACTTCGCCGCGAAGCTCCCGCTGCTCTTCGCGCGCGGCGACGGCTACCAGGAGGCGCGGACGAAGTACTGGGAGCTGGTCTCCGACGCGCTGATCGACGGCTTCTTTGCCCCCTACCTCGCGTGGTGCCAGCGGAACGGCAAGCAGTTCATCGGGCACGTGAAGGGCGAGGAGCACCCGCTCTTCCAGCTGCCGATGGTCGGGTCGTGCCACCGCATCTTCCGCCACCTGAGCATCCCGGGCATTGACGCGCTCGAACGCTTCCCGGCCCTCGACTACTACCCGCGCCAGGCCGCGGCCGCGTCGCGGCAGTTCAGCACCGGCCGCTGCATGGTCGAGTGCTTCGGCGGCGCCGGCTGGGGCGCGTCGCCCGAGGACCTTGAGCGCTACGTCCTGTGGCTGGGCCGCAACGGGCTCACGGACTTCGTCTTTCACCTCAGCCAGTACCGTCTCGACACGCCCGCGCTCACCGACTGGCCGCCGTCCGAGCCGCTGCACCTGAGCTGGCGCGAGGCGTTCCCCGAGCTGCTCGGCCGCGTCACCCGCGAACTCACGACCCGCCCGCCCGCCGTCCCCGCCACGCTGGTCGTCGCGCCGTACCGCGGGCTCATGGCCGAGTACGAGCCGTGGGAGCTGTTCCAGACCAACCAGCACGTCGCGACCACCTTCCCCGACACGCCCGCGAGCCGGATGAACACCGCGTTCCTCGCGCGGCTCGCGGACCTGAAGGCCGCCGGCATCCCCTACGACATCACCGACGAGCGCACGCTCGAGGAGGACGGCCGCCTGGAAAACGGCCGCGTGCGCCTCGGCCGCGCGAGCTACGCCCATCTCGTGGTGGATCCCGCCGCGATCCTGCGCGGCCCGGCCGCCCAGTGGCGCACCGCGCCGCCCGCCGCGCCGCGCGCGGCCGCCGCGGCCCCGGCCTCA
>CAIJZY010000025.1 GCA_903825285.1 uncultured Opitutia bacterium
ATCGCCACCGGCCGGCACATCATCGTGCAGCCCGGCGACGTCGTCCACAAGGGCCAGCATCTGACCGAAGGTGCTGCCGATCCGCATGAGATCCTCGAGATCCTCGGGCCGTCCGCGCTGTACGACTTCCTCATCTCGCAGGTGCAGGAGGTCTACCGCCTGCAGGGCGTGACGATCAACGACAAGCACATCGAGATCATCATCCGCCAGATGCTCCGCAAGGTCCGGATCACCGATCCGGGCGACACGGAGAACTTCTGGGGCGAGCAGGTGGACCGCACCGCGTTCCTGGCTGAAAACAAGCGCATCGAGGAGGCCGGCGGCAAACCCGCCGAGGCCGAGCCGATCCTCTTGGGCATCACCAAGGCCTCGCTCGAGACCGAGAGCTTCCTCGCGGCCGCCTCCTTCCAGGAGACGACCCGCGTGCTCACCGACGCCTCCACCCTCGGCAAGGTCGACATGCTGAAGGGCTTCAAGGAAAACGTCATCATGGGCCACATGATCCCCGCGGGCACCGGCATGCCGTCCTACTCGAAGCTGAAGATCACGCTGCCGTTCGGCGCCGATCTCCCCGTCGAGGAGGAAAAGGCCACCGAGGCGAGCTGAGCTCGGCTCCGTTCACACTTCAAAGCCGCAGTCCCCACCGGGGGCTGCGGCTTTTTTTTGCCGCGGAAAAATGCTCCGGGTCACTCGTGGCGGGCGCGCCGATGATAGACCTCGAAGCAGGCGTCGTTGAGCAGGTACCCGCGGCCCATGATGAAGGGGAGGGCCTGCACCTGCGGGCGGACGTCGAAGACCTTCGCGAGGTCATAGTCCTGGCGGAAGATGGCGGGGTTGAGCCGCCGGATCACGGCCGCCTCGTACGGGCGCAGCACCAGCCAGTCGGGCCGCAGGTCCACGATCAGCTCGGCCCAGCAGTCCGGGTAGGCCTTCACGTGCGCGCGGCGACGGGCCGCGATGACCTCCGGCGAGCTCAGCCCGGGGAAATCGAGCATCTTCAGGTTCGAGTAGAATCCGATGTAGCCCAGCGGCTCGAGCAGCACGGTGTCGCGCGGCGTCGCCGCCTGGTCGCGCAGCCACAGGCCGATGGCCTGCCGCTCGCCGCGCTCGATCAGTGCCTGCTGCCGGCGGAGCTGGTGGGCGGCAAGCACGGTGATCGTCAGGGATCCCGCCACGAGCAGGCCCGAGAGAATCCAGCCGCCAACCCGCAGCGCCCGGAAGGGTGGCGTGAGAGTTGGATCCGGGCGGGTGGCCTGATCGAGCTGGGCCGTCACGCCCGCGATGACGAGGAGGGCGAAGACCGTATTCGTCGGCACGTACCACGGCACGGGGAACCCGACAAAGACGGTGAGGTAGAACTGGCCGGCGCAGAATGCGGCCGAGGCCAGCCGGGTTTCCCGGCGGACGCCCGGCAGCGCCCAGACCAGCGTGACCAGCGCCGCCACCCAGAACGTGCTTTGAAGCATGGCCACGGGCCAGCCCGTGATGGAGCTGTAGGGCGGCATGAAGGTCGTCGCCAGCATGTCCACGTGCGCCGTCAGCATGGCCGGGAATGCCCAGATGATGTCGGGCAGGTTGCCCAGCGTGACCGGCGGATGAAACAGCGCCTTGGCAGTGATGGTGTGCGGCACGGGTGTTCCGTAGTAGGACCAGGCCCACACCAGCCACGGAAGATAGAGGACCGCGGCGATCACGCCGGCGGTGAGCAGCGTGCGGAGCATGTTTATCCGCGCGCCCGCCGCGGCACCCGAGGAGCCGAAGAGCAGCGCCCCGAGCGAGAGGACCGCGATGTACACGCAGGAATCCGGCCGTGTCCACATCAGCCCGGCCCACGCCAGGCCCAGCTGCCATGCCTGCCGGGGTGGCGCCAGCAGCAGGGCGGAGAGTGTCCAGGCCAGGAACAGCATCAGGATGCCGGTTTCCATGCCGTTGGTGCTGAAATCGACGATCTTGGTGTCGAGGGCGTAGAGCACCAGCAGGAGCCATGCGGCCCACCGGCTGCCATGCAGCGCCCGGCAGAGCCGCCAGAGGAGGAATCCCGCCCCGGCATACGCCGCCAGGCTCATGCAGCGGAAAACCCACAGGGCGGCGTCATCCGAGTGGTTCCCGGTCAGGACGCTGGCCAGGGCGGGAAGCAGGACGCCCAGCGGGGAAGTGAAGGAATGCACCCTTTCCCCTGGTGTGAAGGTCAGTCCCTGGCCCGTGGCGAGGTTCTTCGAGGCCCTGAACGTGATGTAATAATCTTCCCACGCGTGGTGCGTGTAGCCCGCCCAGGCCAGACCTGTCGCCACCAGCCCGGCCACGATCCAGAGCCACAGCAGCCGGGGGCGTATTTCAGAATTAATCATCGATGGCAGGGTCTTCCTCGAGGTGGTCGAGCGGGATAACAATACTGATGATAATATCTTACAAAGACAAATTTCATGGGGCTGCGATCATTGCCCATACGATTCCGTGACTTTCATGGAGGGAGAAATGGGAGGGAAGGCAGAGTGTGTTGAGCGGGTTTGAGCCGTCTGGGAAGGAGCGGGTGGGGGAGAAATAGATGCGGGTTGAGGGCCGGATTTTCGAGGAAACGCGTGGCGCGAAGAAATCTGCTTGAGTTTCTCGGGATGGACCTGATTTTCGCCCTTCCCATTTTCTTCAGTGCAGTTGACCGACGCCGCTGTCGGTTGCTGTTCAATCACTCGCGAGCCGGGGCAGAATCCCGGGTTTCGCGAATCCTGCTGCTTTTCGCCAGAAAGTTCTTGCCGAGCTTTTGGGCCTTGGTAGCGTTTTCCTCTTTTCCCTAATTCCCACTCTACAAACTACTCATGCCGACCATCAACCAGCTCGTGCGCAAAGGCCGCCGCAAGGTGCGCACCAAGTCGAAGTCCCCGGCTTTGGCGGGTAATCCGTTTCGCCGCGGCGTGTGTGTGCAGGTCATGACCCGCACGCCCAAGAAGCCGAACTCCGCCATCCGCAAAGTGGCGAAGGTTCGTCTCACGAACGGCAACGAGGTGATTTCGTACATCCCGGACGAGGGCCACAACCTCCAGGAGCACTCGATTGTGCTGGTGCGCGGCGGCCGCGTGAAGGATCTCCCCGGCGTGCGTTACCACATTGTCCGCGGCACCCTCGACGCCACGGGCGTGGAGAAGCGCCGGCGCAGCCGGTCCAAGTACGGCGTCAAGCGCCCGAAGGCCGCCAAGTAAACCCCTCCATCCAGGAACCCTCCCGTCATGTCACGTCGCCACAGAGCCGATAAACGCCAAGTCGTTCCCGATGCGCGCTACAAGAGCCCGCTCGTTGCCCATCTGGTCAATGTCATCATGAAAGATGGCAAAAAGAACCTGGCCCAGCGCATCGTCTACGGTGCGTTCGAGAAGGTGTCGGAGAAGCTCGAGAAGGGCGACCCGGTGGACCTGCTCCTCGGCGCGCTCGAGAACGCGCGCCCGCGCCTCGAGGTGAAGAGCCGCCGTGTCGGCGGCGCCACCTACCAGGTGCCGATCGAAATTTCGTTTGAGCGCCAGGAGAGCCTCGCGCTGCGCTGGATCGTCGCCGCCGCCACGGCCCGCAAGGGCATGCCGATGCGGGACGCCCTCGCCGCCGAGATCGTCGACGCCTACAACAACACGGGTGGCGTCGTGAAGAAGAAGGAAGACACCCACAAGATGGCCCAGGCGAATCGCGCCTTCGCCCACCTCCGCTGGTAAGGATCCGAATCCATGTCCGCTGCTCCTGTCATCACTGTCGTCACCGACAAGGCCAAGGTCTCCCCGGCCAATTCCAAGGATCGTCCGTTCCCGCTCGAGTGGACGCGCAACATCGGCATTGCCGCGCACATTGACGCGGGCAAGACGACGACGACCGAGCGCATCCTTTTCTACTCCGGCGCCGTCCACAAGATGGGCGAGGTCCACGAGGGCACCACGGTGACCGACTGGATGGAGCAGGAGCGCGAGCGCGGCATCACGATCACCGCCGCCGCCATTTCCTGCGCCTGGAACGCCTCGTGCGGCCCGTGGAAGGGAATCAAGCAGCGCATCAACATCATCGACACCCCCGGGCACGTGGACTTCACGGCCGAGGTGGAGCGCTCCCTCCGCGTGCTCGACGGCGCCGTCGCCGTGTTCTGCGCGGTGGCCGGCGTGCAGCCGCAGTCCGAGACCGTCTGGCGCCAGGCCAACAAGTACAAGGTTCCGCGCATTGCGTTCATCAACAAGATGGACCGCACCGGCGCCGACTTCTTCCGCGCCGTCTCCGAGATGCGCGAGAAGCTGAAGGCCAACGCGCACCCGCTGTTCATCCCGATCGGCAAGGAGGAGAATTTCTCCGGCCTGATCGACCTGGTGCAGAACGTTGCCTACATTTTTGACGAGACCAAGGATCCGCTCGGGCTCAGTCCGGTCACCTCGCCGATCCCGGCCGACATGGTCGCGCAGGCGAAGGAATACCGCGACAAGCTCCTCGAGGCCGTGTCCGACTTCGACGACGTCATCGCCGAGAAGTACCTGGGTGGGGAAGAGGTCAGCTCGGATGAGTTCATGCTCGCCGTGCGCAAGGCCACGATCTCGCTCGGCTTCACCGGCGTCGTCCCCGGCTCCGCCTTCAAGAAGAAGGGCGTGCAGCGTCTCCTGGACTGCGTGGTCAACTATCTCCCGAACCCGATCGACGTCCCCCCGATGAAGGGCCAGGACAGCGACGGCAAGGAGGTCGAGGCCGTGGTGAGCGACAAGGCCAAGCTGGCCGGTCTCGCCTTCAAGCTATGGACCGACCCGTTCGTCGGCAAGATCGTGTTTTTCCGGGTCTACACCGGCACGCTCCCGAAGGGCATGTCCCTCTACAATCCCCGCACCCGCCGCAGCGAGCGCGTTTCCCGCCTCGTGCTGATGCGCGCCATGGACCGCGAGGAAATCGACCTGGCCTACTCGGGCGACATCTGCGCGCTGGTCGGCGTCAAGGACGTCATCACCGGCGACACGCTGTGCGATGAGGACTTCGACATCCGCCTCGAGCCGCCGTCCTTCCCCGAGCCCGTCATCTCGATGTCCATCGAGCCGAACTCCAAGGCCGACCAGGAAAAGATGGGCACGGCCCTGCAGCGCCTCGTGGCCGAGGACCCGACCCTTCGCGTCAAGACCGACACGGACACCGGCCAGATCATCCTCGCCGGCATGGGCGAGCTCCACCTCGACATCATCCGCGACCGCATGAAGCGCGAGTTCAAGGTCGAGGCCACCGCGGGCAAGCCGCAGATCGCGTACCGCGAGACCATTCTCAAGTCGGCCGACGGCGAGGGCAAATTCATCCGCCAGTCGGGCGGCAAGGGCCAGTACGGCCACGTCTGCGTCAAGATCGAGCCCAACGAGAAGGGCAAGGGCGTCGAGGTCATCAACGAGATCGTCGGCGGCGCCATCCCGAAGGAATTCATCAAGCCCGCCACGGAAGGCATCTTTGAGGGTGCCAACAACGGCGCGGTCGCCGGCTACCCGGTGGTGGACGTCATCGTCCGCATCGTCGACGGCTCCTTCCACGAGGTCGATTCCTCGGAACTCGCGTTCAAGATGGCCGGCATCTTCGGCTTCAAGGAGGCGATGAAGAAGGCCAACCCGATCCTCCTCGAGCCCATCATGGGCGTCGAGGTGACCACGCCCGAGGAATACCAGGGCGACCTGATGGGCGACATCAATCGCCGCCGCGGTCAGATCCAGGGCATGGAGAACAAGGCCGGCGCGTGCATCATCACCGCCCACGTCCCGCTCGAGATGCTCTTCGGCTACGTCACGGACATCCGCTCCCTCTCCAAGGGCCGCGCCTCCGCGTCCATCACGCCTTCCCACTTCGCGCAGGTTCCGAACGCGCTTCTCACGAAGATCGTCGAGACTTCTACGAAAGCCCCGGCCCGTACCTAACCCTCGTTCTTTGCCACCCATGAAAGGTCAACGCATCCGCATCAAACTCCAGGGCTTCGACTATCGTGTCATCGATCAGTCCGCGCTCGAGATCGTCGAGACCGCCAAGCGCTCCGGCGCCCGCGTGTCCGGCCCGATCCCGCTGCCCACGCGCATCGAGAAGCTTTCGGTCAACCGTTCCCCGCACGTCGACAAGAAGTCGATGGAGCAGTTCGAGACGCGCACGCACAAGCGCCTCATCGACATCATCGAGCCCACCGCCCAGACGGTGGACGAACTCAAGAAGCTCAACCTCCCGTCCGGCGTCGATATCACCATCAACGTCTAAAATTTTTAACTCACAACGTTAGCAGTTGCCTGTGTGCCCCCGCGGCACCGCCAGGTTTCGACTAATGTAGGTCGTTAAACGGAAATCCTTCCACCTACCACTTAGCCCATGATCTCATCGCTCCTAGGTAAAAAGATCGGCATGACGCAGGTCTACGACAGTGCGAACTGTCTGGTCCCCGTCACCGTGGTCGAAGCCGGCCCCTGCGCCGTCGTTCAGGTCAAGACCACGGAAACCGACGGCTACAATGCCGTCCAGATCGGCTTCTCGACGAAGAAGTCCAAGAACGCCTCCAAGGCGGAAAAGTCGCACGCCGCCAAGGCCGGCCTCGCGGACGCCCCGCGCGTGCTCAGCGAGGTCCGCCTCGCCGCCGCCCCCACGCTCAAGGTCGGCGATGTCGTCACCGTCACCGCCTTCACCGAGGGCCAGCTGGTGGACGTCATCGGCATCACCAAGGGCAAGGGCTTCCAGGGCGTCGTGAAGCGCTTCCGGGTCGCCGGCGGCCCCGCCGCCCACGGCTCCATGTTCCACCGCCGCATCGGCTCGATCGGCATGCGCCAGACCCCCGGCCGCGTGTGGAAGAACCAGGCGATGCCCGGCCACATGGGCAGCGAGGCCCGCACGGTGCAGAACCTGAAGGTCATCAAGATTCTCGCCGAAAAGAACCTGATTCTGGTCAAGGGCGCCATCCCGGGTGCGAACGGCGACGATGTCATCGTCCGCACCGCCATCAAGGGCCAGCCGAAAGCCGCGAAAGCCTAACCCGAGACCCATCCGCCATGAAACTCACCGTTTTTAACTCCGACGGCACGTCCAGCAGCGAAAAAGAATTCGCCGGGCTGCCCGTGTTCGAGGGCGACAAGGGCCTCCAGGCCGTGAAGGAAGTCATCGTCGCCATCAACGCCAACAACCGCCAGGGCACGCATTCCACCAAGACCCGCGGCGAGGTCCGCGGCGGCGGCAAGAAGCCGTGGCGCCAGAAGGGCACCGGCCGCGCCCGCGCCGGCTCCATCCGCTCGCCCCTCTGGAGCGGCGGCGGCGTCGTGTTCGGCCCGAAGCCGCGCGACTACTCCAAGAAAATCAACGGCAAGGTGAAGCAGCTGGCCTTCAACCGCGCCCTCTTCGACCGCGCCGCGGCCGGCGAGCTCGCCGTCATCGAGGCCTTCGCCGCCACCGTCACCAAGACCAAGGCGATGAACGTCGTCGTCAACCGCATCGCCCCCAAGGGCAAGGTGCTCCTCGTCGACGCGCCGTTCACGGCCGAGACGACCCGCGCCTCGCGCAACATCGAGCGCGTCTCGCTGCAGGAGGCCGCCAAGCTGAACACCCTCGATCTCGCGCAGTACCGCAAGATCATCGTCAGCACGAAAGCGCTCGAGGCGATCATCGCCCGCGTCAACGGAGGTACAAACTGATGAACGCCGACAAGGTCCTCAAACAGATGCTTCTCTCCGAGAAGTCCAGCAAGCTCAGCGCCGAGCTCGGCCAGTACACCTTCGAGGTGTTCCGGTACGCCAACAAGCACGCCATCGCCGAGGCCGTCGAGAAGACCTTCAAGGTCACCGTCCGCCGCGTGAACGTCCAAAACTATCCCGGCAAGAACAAGCGCAGCCGCACCGGCCAGCCCAGCACGACCTCCGACTTCAAGAAGGCGATCGTGACCCTCAAGGCCGGCGACAAGATCGAGCTGCTCTAAGCCGACCCCCCGGAGACATCCCACCATGGCCATCCATTCCTTCCGCCCCCTCACGCCGTCCGGCCGCTTCACGTCGCTGAACAAGCAGCCGACGCTGTCCAAGCAGCGCCCGCAGCGCGCCCTCACCGAGTCGAAGCACAAGTCCGGCGGCCGCAACGTCTACGGCCGCGTGACCTCCCGCCACCGCGGCGGCGGCCACAAGCAGCTGTACCGCGTGGTCGACTTCCGGCGCGACATCCTCGACCTGCCCGCCAAGGTGCAGGCCATCGAGTACGACCCGAACCGCTCGGCCAACCTCGCGCTCGTGGCCTACACGAACGGCGAGAAGCGCTACATCCTCGCCCCCGAGGGCCTCGCGGTCGGCGCCACGATCTTCGCCTCGAACCAGGCCACGACGAACGACTTTGTCGTCGGCAACAACTTCCCGCTCGAGCTCATCCCGCCGTCCACCCTGGTGCACGCCGTCGAGCTCGTCCCGGGCCGCGGCGCCCAGATCGCCCGCTCCGCCGGCGCCTCCCTCGAGCTGGTCGCCGTGGAGAACGGCCAGGCGCAGCTCAAGATGCCGTCCGGCGAGCTCCGCCTCGTGCACCCGTCCTGCCGCGCCACGATCGGCACGGTCGGCAACGGCGACCACAACAAGCAGTCCCTCGGCAAGGCCGGCCGCAGCCGCTGGCTCGGCAAGCGCCCGCACGTGCGCGGCATGGCCATGAACCCGGTCGACCACCCCAACGGCGGCGGCCAGGGCAAGTCCAAGGGTGGCGGCGGCCGCCAGCAGCTCGTCTCCCCGTGGGGCCAGCTCGCCAAGGGCTTCCCGACCCGGCGCCGTTCGAAGCTCTCGAACAGCATGATCATCCTCCACCACAACGGCCGCAAGCCGCGCGGCCAGAAGTAACCCCGCCCCCTTCGCACCATGGCACGTTCCATCAAAAAAGGCTTCTTCGTTGACTACCACCTGCTCGAGAAGATCGAGAAGGCGGCCAAGGCCGGCGCCAAGAAACCCATCCAGACCTGGTCCCGTCGCTCGACCATCACCCCCGATTTCATCGGGCACACGTTCAGCGTGCACAACGGCAAGGTCTTCATCGCCGTCTACGTCACCGAGAACATGGTCGGCCACAAGCTCGGCGAGTTCGCCCCGACGCGCATCTTCAAGTCGCACGGCGGTCTGACGCGCAAGGAAATCTAAGTCCCCTTAACCACACCTAGCCCGAACCCAAAAGGGCAGGGCGCCTCGCGCGCTGCTGCCGCCCTCACCGGAATCAAACCACCATGGAAGTCCAAGCCCTCACCCGCTACGCGCGCATGTCGCCCAAGAAAATGCGCGAGGTGGCCAACACCATCACCGGTCGCAAGGCCCCGGAGGCGGTCGATTACCTCATGCTCATCCCGCGGAAGTCCGCGCGCCTCATCGCCAAGACGCTCAAGAGCGCCATCGCGAACGCCGAGAACAACAACAACCTCTCGGCCGACAACCTGACGGTGAAGTTCGCGATCATCGAGAACGGCCCCGTCCTCAAGCGCTTCAAGGCCGGCGCCCGCGGCACCGCGATGCCCCGCCGCAAGAAGATGTCGCACATCCGCATCGTCCTCTCCGACGGCAACTCCAACTAATCTTACCATGGGCCAAAAGACCAATCCCACCGGCTTCCGCCTCGCCGTCCGCCGCAACTGGCAGTCCCGCTGGTTCGCGAAAAAGAAGGACTTCGCCAAGCTCCTCCTCGAGGACCAGGTGATCCGTGAGAAACTCATGGAGAAGCTGAAGCAGGCCTCCGTGCCGCGCATCTTCATCGAGCGCGCCTCCAACCGCGTCCGCGTCAAGATCTACACCGCCCGCCCCGGCATCGTCATCGGCCGCAAGGGCCAGGAGATCGAGAAGATCAAGGACGAGCTGGCGAAGCTCACCGGCAAGGAGATCCTCCTCGACATCCAGGAGGTGAAGAAGCCCGAGATCGAGGCCCAGCTCGTGGCCGAGAACGTCGCGCTCCAGCTCGAGCGCCGCATCGCCTTCCGCCGCGCCATGAAGAAGGCCGTGGAAATGGCCATGACACTCGGCGCCGAGGGCATCCGCATCCAGTGCTCGGGCCGCCTCGGCGGCGCCGACATCGCCCGCCGCGAGTGGCAGCGCAAGGGCCGCGTGCCCCTGCACACCCTGCGCGAGAACATCGACTACGGCTTCTTCGAGGCCCGCACCGTCTACGGCAAGATCGGCGTCAAGTGCTGGATCTGCAAGAAGGAGTCCGACAACAACTGAGCTCAGCTCACGATTGACGAAGGACGATCCACGACTGGCCCCGCCAATCGATCGGCCTCCGGAGAAAATCGTAACTCGTAAATCTTAAATCGTAAATTCCCATGGCCCTCGCTCCCGCCCGTACCAAATACCGCAAATCCCAGAAAGGCTCCCGCGCCGGGAATGCCAAGCGCGGCAACACGCTCGCCTTCGGCGAATTCGGCCTGCAGTCGCTCACGCGCGGCCCGATGACCGGCCAGCAGATCGAGGCCGCCCGCGTCACGATCTCCCGCCACCTCAAGCGCAAGGGCAAGCTCTGGATCCGCGTGTTCCCGCACAAGCCGATCACGAAGAAGCCCGCCGAGACCCGCATGGGCCAGGGCAAGGGCCCGGTCGAGTTCTACGTCGCCGTCATCAAGCCCGGCGCCGTGCTGTTCGAGCTCGCCGGCGTGCCCGCCACCGTGGCCAAGGAGGCCTTCCGCCTCGCCGACGCCAAGCTGCCCTTCCACTGCCGCTTCATCGTGCGCGAAGGCGCGGTCACCTGACCCGCCCAACCCTCAACGACCGTCCCGCCATGACTTCCAAAGAAATCCGCGAACTCGCGCCCAACGAGATCACCACCAAGCTCCGCGAGCTCCGCGAGCAGCTGATCCAGCTCCGGATGCGCAAGCAGACCGGCCAGATCGAGAAGCCGCACCTCCTGCGCGACTACCGCAAGGACATCGCCCGCCTCGAAACCATCCTCAACGAAAAGAAACGCAAGGCCGTCGCCGCCTGAACCCATTTACGATTTCAGATTTACGAATTACGATTGGCGCGGCCGCCGTCGGGAAAATCGTAAATCGTAAATTCAAAATCTAAAATCCATCGCCATGTCCTCCGCCACTCCCGGCTCCCGCAACACGCGCAAGACCCAGATCGGCTTTGTCAGCAGCCGCTCGGGCGACAAGTCCGTGAAGGTCACGATCGCGTACAAGACGCCGCACCCGCTCTACCACAAGGTCGTCAACCGCCAGACCGTCCTCCACGTCCACGACGAGAAGAACGAGACCAAGGTCGGCGACAAGGTCGAGGTCATGGAGACCCGCCCGCTCAGCCGCCTCAAGCGCTGGCGCATCCTGTCCGTCCTCGCCAGCAGCGCCGGCGATGTCGGCGTCGCGATCTCCGAGAAGGACGTCGCCGCCACCGTTCCCACCAAGACCATGAACCCGGCTCCCGCCGCGCCGTCGGCCTGAGTCCAACCCAACCTTTCCAACCTCGGAGGTCCGCCATGATCCAACTTCGTTCCATCCTCGACGTCGCCGACAACACCGGCGCCCGCAAGGCCGCCATGATCAGCCGCAAGGGCCAGATCACGGACACCGCGGGCGTGGGCGACATCATCACCGTCCACATCAAGCAGAGCTCCACCGAGGCCACCGTGAAGAAGGGCGAGGTCGCCAAGGCCGTCGTCGTCCGCACGAAGGCCCCGGTGCGCCGCGCCGATGGCAGCTACCTGCGCTTCGACAGCAACGCGATCGTCCTCATCGACGCGACGAACAACCCGCGCGGCACGCGCATCTTCGGCCCGGTCGCCCGCGAGCTCCGCGCGAAGAACTTCATGAAGATCATCTCGCTCGCCCCGGAGGTTCTCTAACATGGCCACGAAATTCCACGTCAAGCGCAACGATGTCGTCGTCGTCATCGCCGGCGCCCACAAGGGCAAGTCGGGCAAGGTCCTCGAGATCCTCGCGGCCCAGTCCCGCGCCCGCGTCGAGGGCGTCGCGATGATCAAGCGGCACCTCAAGAAGTCGCAGGAGCACCCCCAGGGCACCATCGCCGAGCGCGAGGGCTCCGTGCACCTCTCCAACCTGATGCTCCAGTCGGTCTTCGACGCGAGCAAGCGCAAGAAGGCCACCGCCTGAGCGGCGCAAAGCACGCTTGCCATCCCGGCCGCCCGCCTGCGTTACTGATCCCTTTTCCACTCACCAACTCATCCCAATTGCCTCCGGGTCGGTAATCCGGTCGCCCCTTCCATGAGCTACGTTCCCTCCCTTAAAAAACTCTATCTCGAGCAGGCTGTCCCTGAGCTCGTGAAGACCCGCGGCTACAAGAACAAGCACCAGGTGCCGAAGCTGACCAAGATCAGCCTCAACAGCGGCATCGACGCCGACGCGGACAAGAACCAGATCGCCGACGTGCAGCGCGACCTGGCCCTCATCGCCGGCCAGAAGCCCGTGCTCGCCCGCTCGCGCAAGGCCATCGCCAACTTCAAGCTGAAGCCCAACCAGGTCGTCGGCTGCCACGTCACGCTGCGCGGCCACGCCATGTGGGAGTTCCTCTACCGCCTCATCGCGGTCGCCCTCCCGACCATCCGCGACTTCCGCGGCACGTCCCCGAAGCTCGACGGCCAGGGCAACTACAACATCGGCATCACCGACTTCACCATCTTCCCCGAGATCACCGTGGAGAACGTGAAGAAGTCCATGGGCCTCGACATCACCATCGTCACCAGCGCCGAGACCGACGACGAGGGCCGCGACCTGCTCCGGCTCCTCGGCATGCCGTTCCGCCGCACCGAGGCCGCTCCCGCCCCGAAACCCCACGCCGCCTAATTTCCGCCCATGCCCAAGACCTCCGCCATCGAGCGCAACAAGAAGCGCATCCGCCTCGTCGCCAAGTTCGCCGCCAAGCGCGCCGAGCTGAAGGCCATCCTCGCCAACCCGGCGACGACCGACCTCGAGTTCTTCGCTGCCCAGAAGAAGCTGGCCAAGCTCCCGAAGAACTCCTCGAAGGTCCGCATCCGCAACCGCTGCTCCCTCAGCGGCCGCCCGCGCGCCTACATCGGCAAGTTCGGCGTCTCCCGTATCACGTTCCGCGAGCTCGCCCTCTCCGGCAAGATCCCCGGCGTCACCAAGTCCTCCTGGTAAACCCTTTCCGGCGGCGGGAGTCGGATATGACCCGCCGTCCACGACCAACCAACATCCACCATGACCGATCCGATCAGTGATTTCCTGACCCGCCTCCGCAACGCGTCGAAGGCCGGCCTCGCCGAGTGCTCCTCCCCGCACTCCAACCTGCGCGCCGCCATCGCCGCCATCCTGAAGACCGAGGGCTACATCGCCGACTTCAAGGAGGGCGCCGACGCCCAGGGCCACAAGACGCTCGTCGTCGCGATGAAGTACGTCGCCGGCGCGCCCGCCATCACGGGCCTCGTCCGCGTCTCCACGCCCGGCCGCCGCCTCTACTACTCCTACACGGAAATTCCCCGGGTGCTGAACGGCCTCGGCATCAGCATCGTCTCCACCTCGAAGGGCCTGCTGAAGGATCAAGACTGCCGGCGCCAGAAGGCCGGCGGCGAACTGCTCTGCAACGTCTGGTAACCCTTCGCCACCATGAGCCGCATCGGCAAACAACCCGTTTCCATCCCCGACAAGGTCAAGGTCTCTGTGCACCAGGGCACCGTCCTCGTCGAGGGTCCCAAGGGCAAGGTCCAGAAGACCTTCGCGCCCGTCGTCAAAGTCACTGTCGCCGACAAGAAGGTGACCTTCGCCCCGACCGAGGCGACCCGCTTCGCGAATGCCATGTACGGCACCGCGCGCTCGATCGTCGCCGGCATGGTGAAGGGCGTGACCGACGGCTACGTCAAGGAGCTCGAGATCCAGGGCGTCGGCTTCAAGGCCAACCTCAAGGGCAAGCAGCTCGACCTCGCGCTGGGCTACTCGCACCCCATCCTGATGGACATCCCCGAGGGCATCAAAGTCACCGTCACCGACCAGACCAAGCTCAAGGTCGAGGGCGCGGACAAGCAGCTCGTCGGCGCCGTCACCGCGGAGATCCGCGGCTATTATCCGCCGGAGCCCTACAAGGGCAAGGGTGTCCGCATCGTCGGTGAACGTGTCCGCCGCAAGGAAGGCAAGACCGTCGCCTAACGCCAATCGCAACCGTCCTGGGTCCACCCATGAATACCATTCGCAAAGCCAGTCTCCTCCAGAAACGTCGCTGGAGAATCCGCAAGAAAGTCAACGGCACCGCCGCCCGCCCGCGTCTCAGCGTGCGCTTCACCACGAAGCACATCTACGCTCAGGCGATCGACGACGACAAGGGCGCCACGCTCGTGTTTCTCGGGACGCTCGATCCCGAGTTCCGCAAGCAGAAGCTCACCGCCAACCTCACCGGGGCGAAGGCCCTCGGCGTCGCCTTTGCCGCCAAGGCCAAGTCCGCCGGCATCGCCTCGGTCGTGTTTGACCGCAGCGGCGCCCGCTACCACGGCAAAGTCAAAGTGTTCGCCGACGCCGCGCGCGAAGGTGGCCTCCAGTTCTAATCCATGCCCATGAGCACCGAATCTACTCCCGCCTCCACGCCCGCTCCCACGCCCGCTCCCGCCGCGACCGCTCCGGAATCCAAGCCCGCACCCGCGCGCGAGCACCGTGGCCCCGGTGGCAACCGCGGCCCCAATCGGGGCGGCGGCGGCGGCTTCCGCCGCGACGACCGCAACCGCAATAACCGCGACAACAAGGACCAGGGCGACGGCCCGACGATGATCGAGAAGGTCGTCTTCATCAACCGTTGCGCCAAGGTCGTGAAGGGCGGCCGGCGCTTCAGCTTCGCCGCGCTCGCCGTCGTCGGCGACGGCAAGGGCAAGGTCGGCATCGGCTACGGCAAGGCCAACGAGGTCCCCGACGCCATCAAGAAGGGCACCGCCAACGCCCACAAGCACCTGGTCAGCGTGAAGCTCAAGGGCGACACCATCCCGCACGACGTGTTCGGTGAATACGACGGCGGCAAGGTCCTCCTCAAGCCCGCCACCACCGGCACCGGCCTGATCGCCGGCGGCGCCGTCCGCGCCGTCCTCGAGGCGGCCGGCGTGAAGAACGTGCTCACGAAGTCGATGGGTTCCAGCAACCACATCGCCGTCGTCCACGCCACCCTCAACGGCCTGCTCCAGCTCCGCCTGGCCGACGACATCGCCGCGGTCCGCAAGACCAGCTGATTTCCTTTCCACTCACATCCGAGTCCCGCCCCGCGCTGAGCGAGGGTGGGGCGCCCCCTCCCAGGAACCTCCATGAAACTCCACGAACTTAAGAACGTCGCCGGTGCCGTGCACCGCAAGAAGCGCGTCGGCTGCGGCGAAGGCGGCGGCCACGGCAAGACCAGCGGCCGCGGCGGCAAGGGCCAGACCGCCCGCTCCGGCGGCAGCATCCGCCCGGGCTTCGAAGGCGGCCAGATGCCCCTTTACCGCAAGCTCCCGCACCGCGGCTTCAACAATTACCGGCACCGCACCGAGATCGCCGTCCTCAACGTCGGCGACCTCGCGTCCCTCGACGCCAAGGTCACCGAGGTGAACGCCGAGGTGCTGGCCGCCGCCGGCCTCATCCGCGGCGGCGAGAAGGTGGTCAAGATCCTGGGCGACGGCGAAGTCGGCCGCGCGTTCAAGGTCACCGCCGCCAAGTTCTCCGAGTCGGCCAAGGCCAAGATCGAGCAGGCCGGCGGCCAGGCCATCGTCGCCTGATCCCATCCCTGATTTGCGATCCCAGACTTACGATCGAGGCGAATCCCCCCGCCAGCCATCGAACCCTGCGGCCGCAAATCGCACCTCGTAACTCGCAAATCGTAATTTTCCCGTGCTTTCCGCCTTCACGAATTCGCTGAAGATTCCCGAGCTCCGCTCGCGGATCTTCTACACGCTGGCGCTGCTGTTCGTGGCCCGCGTCGCGGCGCACATCCCGCTGCCGGGCATCGATCCGCACCCGCTCCAGAAGTTCTTCGAGGACCAGACCGCGAGCGGCGGCGGCGCCGGGGCCATGGTCGGCCTCTACAGCATGTTCACGGGCGGCGCGCTCCTCAAGGGCGCCGTCGGCGCACTCGGCATCATGCCGTACATCAGCGCGTCCATCATCTTCCAGCTCATGACCGCGGTCGTCCCCGCCTTCAGCCGCCTGCAGCAGGAGGGTGACGTCGGCCGCCAGAAGCTCACCCAGTACACGCGCTATGCGACGGTGATCCTCTGCTTCATCCAGGGCCTCATGCTGATCGCCTCCCTCGAGCATCCCGAGCGGATGTTCCCGGGCTACGACATCAACACCTACGGCAGCATCGTCATGACCAAGGGCATCGGGTTCATGATCCCCTCGGTGATCTTCATCACGGCGGGCACCATGCTGCTCATGTGGCTGGGCGAGCAGATCACCCAGCGCGGCATCGGCAACGGCGTCTCGCTCCTTATCACCGTCGGCATCCTCGCCGACCTCCCGGGCGCGGCCTACGCCACCAAGCAGCTGTTCTTCCGCCCGGTCGGCACCGGCGCCAGCCTCGGCCTCCCGCAGGCCCTCGTCATGGTCGCGCTGTTCTTCGCCGTCACCATGGGCATCATCCTCGTCGTCCAGGGCCAGCGGAAGATCCCGGTCCAGTACGCCAAGCGCATCGTCGGCAACAAGGTCATGGGCGGCCAGAGCTCGTTCCTCCCGCTCAAGGTCAACTACTCCGGCGTCATGCCCGTCATCTTCGCGAGCTCCATCCTGCTGTTCCCCCAGATGATCTTCTCGTGGGTCGGCTCGGCCTGGGACATCAAGTTCCTGCGCGAGATGTCGTCCAACCTGCTCCGCGGCCACTGGACGTACTACGCGCTCTACACGTCCCTCATCCTGTTCTTCAGCTATTTCTGGGTGTCGGTCATGTTCAAGCCGATCCAGATTGCCGATGACCTCAAGAAATACGGCGGCTACGTCCCCGGCGTCCGTCCGGGCGAGCCGACCGCGCAGTTCCTCGATTTCATCATGACGCGCCTCACGCTGGCCGGCGCGCTTTTTCTGACCGTCATCGCGGTCATGCCCGACGTGCTGCTCTTCGAGCTCAGCGTGCCCCAGCGCATCGCGATCTTCTTCGGCGGCACCGGCATGCTCATCACCGTGGGCGTCATTCTGGACACCATGCGCCAGATCGAGACCTTCCTGCTCCAGCGGCATTACGACGGCTTCCTGAAGAAGGGCCGCATCCGTTCCCGCAGCTCGAATGTCGCGGGCGCCATCGGCGAGGCCGCGGATATGAAAACCGTTGGCACGCTGTGGCTTGCCCTCGGTGCAATCTTCCTGGTCGGCATCGTTTCCTGGGCCGTCCGCCATTGGGCCCTTTAGTTCTTTACTCTGGCCGCGATGGCCGCCATCAACGACCTCTTTTCGCGTTTCGGCCCTCCCGCCAAAACGAAGTTCCTTCTCCTCGGTTCACCCGATTTTCGCTGTGAAAACCTGATGAACCAGGCCCGTTCTTTGAATCTAGAGCACGTCTCTCCCGCCAAATTGATGCGGTCGGAGATTTCGCGCCGGCCCGGTACCCCCGGGACGGATGAAGCCACCACGTTGGCGCACCTGCGCCGCTGGTTCTTTGCGCGCAAACCTGATGCGGGTTTTGTCCTGATGGACTTCCCGGCTACGCTGCTCCAAGCCAAAGTGTTCGACGAATGGCTCGATGCCCGCGATGAAGCGCTCAGCGCGGTCATTCCCGCGGGCGCAGGCTCCCCCGAGCCGGTCCTAGAACACTATCGCACGCTGGGTCTCCTTCTGGAGCCCGGCGAACTCGTCGCATGAACATTCCCATCAAGAATGCCGAGGGCATAGCCCGCATGCGCGAGGCGGGTGCGATTGCCGCCACGGTGCTTGAAAACCTCAAGCCGCTCGTGCGTCCCGGCATCACCACCCAAGACTTGGAAGAAGCCGGCCGCGATTGGATCGCGCGCCTGGGAGCTCGCAGCGCCGATTTCGGCTACCAGATCGGCTCACGCCGCTATCCGGCGCATACCTGCATCTCCGTCAACGAGGAAGTCGTCCACGGCATCCCGTCATTCCGCCGGGTGCTGCGCGACGGCGACATCGTCTCGCTCGACATCACGATCGTGTACAACGGCTACATCGGCGACAACGCCGTGACCCTGCCGGTGGGCACCATCACCCCGCCGATCGAAAAGCTCGTCCGCGTGACCCGTGAGGCGCTCGATCTCGGCATCGCCCAGGCCCTCGTCGGCAACCGCATCGGCGACATCTCCGCCGCGGTCCAGGCCCACGTCGAGTCCCACGGCTTCAGCGTGGTCCGCGACATGGTCGGCCACGGGGTGGGGACCAAGATGCACGAGCCGCCGGAAGTGCCCAACTTCGGGCGCCGCGGCACGGGCGACCGGATCAAGCCGGGCATGACGCTGGCGATCGAGCCGATGGTGAACCTCGGGGGTTACAAGACGAAGACCCTCGCCGACGGTTGGACCGTCGTCACCGCCGACGGGTCGCCCTCCGCCCACTTCGAGCACACCGTCCTCACGACCGACACCGGCCCCGAGATCCTTACGCTCCCGCGGCGCTCCGCTTAAGATTCCACCTCCCTTTTCCCTTTCCACTTAACTCTCAACTCCAACCAACATGCCACGTCTCCTCGGTGTAGAAATCCCCGCGAAAAAGAAAGTCGCGTACTCCCTCCGTTACATCAACGGCATCGGACCCACGCGGGCCGATCTCCTCGTCAAGGAGGCCGGACTGAACCCCGACATGCGGGCCCAGGAGCTGACGGAAGAGCAGCTCAACAAGATCCTGCACATCATCACCGAGCGCAAATGGGTGCTCGAGGGTGACCTCCGCCGCGAGATCGCGGGCAACCTGAAGCGCCTCCAGGCGATCAATTGCTACCGTGGCATCCGCCACCGCCGCGGCCTCCCGGTCCGCGGTCAGCGCACCAGCACCAACGCCCGCACCCGCAAGGGCCCGCGCAAGACCGTTGGCGTCACCAAAGCCAAAGAAGTCTAATCCCTTACCGCCATGGCCGAAGAAAAGTCCGCTCCCAAGAAAGAGAAACCCGCGAAGGCCGCTGCGCCTGCCGCCGACGGCGCCGCTCCCGCGGCTCCTGTCGAGAAGAAGGCCAAGGCCCCCAAGGCTGCCGCCCCCGCTGCTGATGGCGCGGCCGCCCCGGCCGCCGGTGCGCCGGCGCCCGCCGCCGCCCCCGAGAAGCCCGTTGAGCTCATTGGCGGCGTCGCCAAGCAGCCCACCGCCGAGGACCTCCTCAAGGAGGAACTGGGCACCATCAAGGTCCGCAAGGCCAAGGGCTCCAAGAACGTCACCTCCGGGGTCGTCAACGTCCTCGCCTCCTTCAACAACACCATCGTCTCGATCACGGACCACAAGGGCCAGGTGATCGCGTGGTCCAGCGCCGGCAAGTGCAACTTCCGCGGCTCGCGCAAGTCCACCGCCTACGCCGCCCAGATCGTGGCGCAGGACGCCGCGCGCAACGCGATGTCGCACGGCCTGAAGGACGTCGTCATCCGCATCTCCGGTCCCGGCCTCGGCCGCGATTCCGCCATCCGCGCCCTCCAGGCCATCGGCCTGGAAATCACCTCGATCGTCGATGTCACGCCGATCCCGCACAACGGCTGCCGCCCGCGCAAGCGCCGCCGCGTCTAAGTCCGGACCCGTCAACCGCAAATCCCAACCCGTAATTTCCCATGGCTCGTTACACCGGACCCACCACCCGCATCAGCCGCCGCTTCGGCCAGCATATTCTTGGCTCGGGCAAGGCCTTTGAGCGCCGCAGTTATCCCGCTGGCCAGCACGGCCCGAAGCTCCGCCGCAAGGTTTCCGAGTACGCCCTCGGCCTCAACGAAAAGCAGAAGCTCCGCCTCATCTACGGCCTGCTCGAGCGCCAGTTCCGCCGCACCTTCGAGATCGCGAAGAAGGAGCGCGGTGTCACCGGCGAGCGCTTCCTCCAGCTGCTGGAGACGCGCCTCGACAGCACCGTCTACCTCCTCGGCCTCGCCAAGAGCCGCGCCGCCGCCCGCCAGTTCGTCAACCACGGTCACATCCGCGTCAACGGCCACAAGGTCGACATCGCCAGCTACAACGTCCAGGCCGGCGACGAGATCGAGGTCAAGAACTCCCCGGCCTCGCGCCAGTTCGCGACCCGCAATCTCGAGGAAAACCGCATCCGCAACGTCCCGGGCTGGCTCACCATGAACCCCGAGACCTTCAAGGCCGTCGCCAACCGCCTGCCCACGCGCGACGAGATGGAACAGAACATCAACGAGCAGCTCATCGTCGAGTTCTACTCGCGCTTCTAAACCTCCTCGATCCCTCTCACCTCAACGCTCAACTCAGAGTTCATCGCCATGCCCAAACGTCTCGGAAAGTTCGAACTCCCCTCCAAGCTCACCAAGGTCGAGGAAGGCTCCAGCCCGACCTACGCCAAGTTCCTCGCCGAGCCCTTCGAGGCCGGCTACGGCCACACCATCGGCAATTCCCTGCGCCGCGTCCTCCTCAGTTCCATCGAGGGCGCCGCCATCTCGTCGATCAAGATCGAGGGCGTGAACCATGAGTTCCAGTCCATCGACAACGTCGTCGAGGATGTCACCGACATCGTCCTCAACCTGAAGAAGATCCTGATCGTCTCCGCCAAGCGCGAGCCGATCACCCTCCAGATCAAGGCCACCAAGGCCGGCGTCGTCACCGCCGCCGACATCCAGGCCGACGCCAACATCACCATCATCAACCCCGACCAGGTCATCTGCACCCTCGACACGAAGCGCACCTTCACCGCCGAGATCGAGATCAAGACCGGTCGCGGCTACCACCCCGGCGAGGCCAACAAGAAGGAAGACCAGGCCATCGGCGTCATCTCCATCGACTCGCTCTTCTCGCCCGTCCGCCTCGTGAAGTACGCCGTCGAGGCCACCCGCGTGGGCCAGATCACCGACTACGACAAGCTCGTCCTCGAGGTCTGGACCGACGGCCGCATCACCCCGGACGACGCCCTCAAGCAGTCCGCCTCCATCCTCAAGCACCACCTCGACGTGTTCGACCGCGTCTCCGAGGAGGCCTTCGAGTTCGAGAGCCAGCAGTCCGAGGTCAGCGAGGAGCAGAACAAGCTCCGCA
>CAIJZY010000026.1 GCA_903825285.1 uncultured Opitutia bacterium
CGAGGGCAAGGAGGAGCAGCTGCTCGTCTCCAAGGCCAGCTTCGAGCGCAAGCGCGAGGAGTACGAGACCATCGTCTCCAAGAAGATCCCCGAGAACTCCAAGGCCATCGCCACCGCCCGCGAGCACGGCGACCTCAAGGAGAACTCCGAGTACAAGATGGCCAAGCAGGACCAGCAGGTCCTCATGGCCCAGAAGACCAACCTCGAGCGCGACCTCGGCCGCGCCCGCGTCACCGACTTCCGCGACGCCACCACCGACCAGGTCGGCGTCGGCACCCTGGTCGAGGTCCGCAGCGTCGCCACCGGCCACGCCACGACCTACACGATCCTGGGCGCCTGGGACGGCGACCCGGACAACCACGTCATCTCCTACAAGACCGCCCTCGGCGCCGCCCTCCTGGGCAAGAAGCCGGGCGAGACGGTCAACGTGAAGACCGGCGCCGCCGAGGAGAACTACACGATCGTCAGCATCGTCCGCTACGCCGACAAGGCCTGAGCCGGTCCCTCCCTTCCGCGCCGCCCCTCACCGGGCGGCGCTTTTTTTTTGCCCCGCCCAGGCCGCACCTCCCGCCGGAATTGCATTTCCCGCGCGCCTGCCCCAGCCTCCCGCCGCGTGAACGCCTCCTGGGACCTGCTCAAGCTCCTCTCCGACCCGACCCGCCTGCGCCTGCTCGCGCTGGTCATGCGCGAGGAGCTCTCCGTCGCCGAGATCCAGGAAATCCTGGGCATGGGCCAGTCGCGCATCTCCTCCCAGCTCGCGCTGCTGCGCCAGGCCGGGCTCGTCAGCGACCGCCGCGAGGGCAAGAAGGCCTTCTATTCCCTGCGCTCCCCGCTGCCGCCGAAGCACCTCGCGCTGCTCCGCGCCGCCACCGACGCGGTCACCGACCTCCCCGCGCTGGGCGACGACCGCGACAACCTCGACCGCATCCTCCAGAAGCGCCGCCGCACGCAGGAGCAGTATTTCAACCTCATCGCCGGCCGGCTCGGGAAAAACTACTGCCCCGGCCGCTCGTGGGAGGCGCTCGGGCACCTGGCGCTCCGCCTCACGCCGCCCATCGTCATCGCCGACCTCGGCGCGGGCGAGGGCCTTGTCTCCCAGCTGCTCGCCCACCGCGCCAAGCAGGTCTGGTGCATCGACAACTCGGTCAAGATGGTCGAGGTCGGCACCGAGCTGGCGCAGAAGAACGGGCTCGCCAACCTCTCCTACAAGCACGGCGACATCGAGCAGGTCCCGCTGCCGGACCGGTCCGTCGACCTCGCCATCCTCAGCCAGGCGCTCCACCACGCCCAGCACCCGCAGACCGCGGTCAACGAGGCCTTCCGCATCCTGCGGCCCGGCGGCCAGGTCCTCATCCTGGACCTGAACGAGCACACGTTCGAGAAGGCCCGCGAGCTCTACGCCGACGTCTGGCTGGGCTTCAAGGAGAGCGCCCTGCACGGCTTCCTCAAGCGCGCCGGCTTTGCCAAGGTGGAGGTCAGCGCCGTCGCCCAGGAGCCGAACGAGCCGCGCTTCGAGACGCTGCTCGCCAGCGCGGTGCGGCCCGGCCGCTAGCCCGCGCCGCGATGAAGCCGTCGCTCCGCTGGCCCGGCCTCGAGCTGGCCTTAGTCGGGCTCGTGCTCGGCGGCGCCGCCCTGCCCGCGCTGCTGCCCTGGGCGCGGGGCTGGCCGGCCGACCGCTTCCCGCCCCATGTCGTGATCGAGCTGGCCAGCGACACCGCCTCCGTCGCGCAGCTCTTCTATGACCGCGGCGACGGATTCAGCGAGGCGGACTCGGACAGCGTCTTTGTCCACCCCGGCCCCGCCCAGCCGCTTCGCTTCAAGGTGCGCGCCGCCAGGGTGCACCAGTTCCGGTTCGATCCGCTGACCAGCGGCGGCACGGTCCGCATCACGGGGCTCTGGGCCGAGGACGCGACGGGCGCGCGCATCGTGCCGCTGACCGGCGCGGCCTTCTCCCCGGCCCACCAGATCGCCACGCTGCGGCTCGAGGGCGCGGCCACCGTCGTGGTCATGCCCGCCGGCGCCGACGACCCGCATCTCCTGCTCAGCCTGCCCGCCCCGCTGACGCTGCCGCGGCCGCCGCCACCCTGGGCCTGGCTGGGCGTGTTCGCCGCGGGCGCGGGACTGCTCGCCGCCGGCTGGGTCCGGCGGACAACCGCCGCCACGTCCATCGGCGCCGCCGCGGCGATCATCGGTTCCGGGGCCGCCGCGTGGGCCGCGCTCTGGCCGCTGCACCGGACGCTCGACCTGCCGTTGTGGGACGAGGCCAATTATTACGGATGGCGCCGTGTGTTCGCGCTCACCGGCCGGCTCGGCGAGCTGGCCGGATCTCCCGCTTATCACCTGTGGTATGCCACGTGGGACCAGTGGCTAAATGGCGACCGCACCCTCTTCGCCAGCCACTACGCGCTCAAGGGCCTGGCCGTCGCGCTCGCCTTTGTGCTTGGCCGGCGCTGGCTGGCGTCGTGGTTCGGGGCCGGCTTCGTCGCCCTCGGCGTCGCGCTCTCACTCTGGCTCCTGACGCTTCCGCTCCTCGTCTACCTCGCCGCATTCGTGTGCTTCCTCGCCGCGCTGGCCGTGGCTGACCGGAGCCGGCTCGCCGCCGCGGGCTTCCTGCTGCTCGCGGCCCTCACGCGGCTCGAGTACGCCTTTGTCGCCGTCGTGACGCTGGCCCTCTGGGCCGCGGCCGCGCGGCACGCACCACGCGCGCCACGTCGCGCCTCGTCCTGGCTGCCGCTCGTGCTGCTGCCGCTGGTGCTCGGCCTCCTGGTCGCCAGCCGCGTGGATGGCTGGAATCCCGGCGGACGACGGAGCTGGTTCGCCTTCCAGCAGCACTACGCGGTCGGGCTGGCCGAGACGGGCCGCGCCCCGGGGATCGACCCGTGGATCGACTATCCGACCGTCGTGAGCCGCGTCTTCCCGCAGGCCCAGTCACTGGCCGACGCGGTCCGGCTCAA
>CAIJZY010000027.1 GCA_903825285.1 uncultured Opitutia bacterium
CGCGCGGGCCGCGGGTGATGTCGCCGTACTTGGCCGTCTCGGAGATCGAGAAGCGCATGCCGGCGATGCCGCTCTCATACATGAGGTCGCAGATCAGCTTGAGCTCGTGGAGGCACTCGAAGTAGGCCATCTCGGGCTGGTAGCCGGCCTCGACCAGGGTCTCGAAGCCCGCCTGGACGAGGGCGCTGGCGCCGCCGCAGAGGACGGCCTGCTCGCCGAAGAGGTCGGTCTCGGTCTCCTCCTTGAAGGTGGTCTGGAGCACGCCGGCGCGGGTGGAGCCGATGCCCTTGGCCCAGGCGAGCGCGGTCTGCTTGGCCTGCTTGGACTTGTCCTGCGCGACGGCGATGAGCGCCGGCATGCCCTTGCCCTCGGCGTAGAGGCGGCGGACCATGTGGCCGGGGCCCTTGGGCGCGACCATGATGATGTCGATGTCCTTGTGCGGCTTGATCAGCCCGAAGTGGACGGCGAGGCCGTGGCTGAACATGAGCGTCTTGCCCTTGGTGAGGTTCGGGCGGATGTCCGTGGCATAGACCGAGGCCTGCTTCATGTCCGGCAGGCCGACCATGATGACGTCGGCGCGGCGGACGGCCTCGGCGGTGTCATAGACCTTGAAGCCGTGCTGCTGGGCGACGGCGCGGGACTTCGAGCCCGGGTAGAGGCCGATGATGACCTTGCAGCCGCTCTCCTTCAGGTTGATCGCATGGGCGTGGCCCTGCGAACCGTAGCCGAGGACGGCGAGGGTCTTGTTCTTGAACACGCCGAGGTCGGCGTCTTTGTCGGTGTAGACTTTGGCGGGCATGGTAGGTGGAGCTGCAGGGTTGGTGGATGAAAGGGGCGGGGTGAGGACTGGAAGTCGCGGAGGGCGTTCGTTCAACCCTCAACTTTCCACGGGCAACTGCGCCGGCGGGCTAGCGCTTCAGCGCCAGGCGGCCGGTGCGGGCGATCTCGATGATGCCGAAGGGCTCGAGCAGGCCGAGGAGCGCGGAGACCTTCTCGTCGTCGCCCGTGGCCTCGATGATCAGGGCGTCGAGCGAGAGATGGACGATCTTGGCGCGGAAGATGTCCTTGATCTGGAGCAGCTCGGGACGCGTGCGGTTGTCGGCGCGGACCTTCACCAGGACTAGCTCGCGCGCGACGGCCTGGCCTTCCTTGAAATCGAGCACGTCCACCACGTTGACCAGCTTCCGCAGCTGCTTGATCACCATGTCCAGCGCGGCGTCGTCGCCCTTGAGGACGACGGTGATGCGGGACGTGGAGGCGTCGTGCATGGGCGCGACGTTGAGCGAGTCGATGTTGAAGCCCCGGCCGGAAAACATTCCGGCCACGCGGGCCAGCACACCAAACTTGTTCTCAACGATGACCGAGATCGTGTGTCGCATGGGAAGAGTGAGATTGGAGGAAAGATGGGGCTTTGCCTAGCCAAAGCTCACAGCGATGAAGCCCCGGCCGCATCCTGCCAAGACCAGACTTCGGCTGGACGCCGAGGGACTCGAACCCCCGACCCTCTCGGTGTAAACGAGATGCTCTAACCAACTGAGCTAGGCGTCCGAGCCGAGGGCGGAGCTAAGCGTCGGCCGGGCGCTTATGACAAGGAATTATTCCGACCCCAGCCGCCCAGGGCCTCCGGTCAGGCGCGCTTCGGCCGCAGCAGACCCTCGCGGATCATGAGCTCGGCGTTCTGCAGCGCGTTGAGGGCGGCGCCCTTCCAGAGGTTGTCTCCGGCCACCCAGAAGGAGAGGCCGTTGTCGAGGGCGGTGTCCAGGCGGATGCGCCCCACCCCGCACTTCACCTTCTCGGCAAAATCCAGGGGCGTCGGGTAACGCGACTTCGCCGGCTCGTCCACCAGCTCCGCGCCCGGGAAGGCCGCGATGGCGGCGCGGGCCGCCTCGACACTGACCGGACGCTCGAACTCGGCGGCCACGGAGATGGAATGGGCCCGGACCACGGGGACGCGGACGCAGGTCGCGGAGACCTTGAGGTTGGGCAGCCCCATGATCTTCCGGCTCTCGAGCATCATCTTCGACTCCTCGCCGGTGTAGCCATCCGGCCCGAAGGTGTCCACCTGCGGCAGCGCGTTGAACGCGATCTGGTACGGGTAGACCTTGCGCGGCAGCGGCGTGCCCTTGACGTAAGCCTGGATCTGGCCCTCGAGCTCGCGGACGGCTTCCGCGCCCGTGCCGGAGACCGACTGGTAGGTCGAGGCGATGTAGCGCTTCAGGCCGAACGCCTGGTGCAGCGGCCACAGGCCCATCAGCGTGACGGCCGTCGAGCAGTTCGGGTTCGCGATGATGCCCTGGTGCCGGCGCAGCTCCTGCGGATTGATCTCCGGGATGACGAGCGGCACGTTCGGGTCCATGCGGAGGGCCGAGCTCTTGTCGATGACGAGGCAGCCGGCCTTGACCGCATCGGCCGCCAAGGCCCGCGTGACCGAGCCGCCCGCGGCGAAAAAGGCCACGTCCACGTCGGCGAACACGCCGGGCCGGGCCTCCTCAATCGTGAGTTTCTTGCCGCCAAACTCGATCACCTTGCCCGCCGAGCGCGCCGAGGCGAAGAGCCGCAGCGTGCCCATGGGGAAATTTCTTTCGTGCAAGAGCCTCAGGAGCTCTTGACCGACGGCGCCCGTGGCGCCGACGATGCCGACTGTGAAGGAGGATGCGTTCACGATGGAATCTCCAATGGAGCGGGTCACGAAAACCTGCACCCGCCTCGGTATCAAGCCCGCAGCGCGTATTCTTACCGTCCGACTGGAAACCCAGACGCTGCAGTTCCACCGCGCGGGACAACTGGTCCGAAGCTACGCCGTCTCCACCTCCCGCCGCCCGCCTTCCAACATCAAGGACTCCCTCGGCACCCCCTCCGGCCTGCACGAGATCGCCGAGCGCATCGGCGACGGCCAGCCACCGGGCATGGTGTTCAAGTCCCGCATTCCCACCGGCCGGCACTTTTCCGAGCTGCCGGACAACGGCCCCGACGCCAATCTGATCACCACGCGAATCCTCTGGCTGCGCGGCCTCGAGCCGGATGTGAACCGCGGCGGCCAGGTGGACACCTACGAGCGCTACGTCTATATTCACGGCACCAATCTCGAGGACCGACTCGGCGAGCGCCTGAGCGCCGGCTGCGTCCTGATGCGCAACCTCGACGTCATCGAACTCTACGACCAGGTCCGCGTCGGGGACCTGGTGTGGATCCAGGACTAGGCGAGTTACGGCTCCACGAGCGCGATTCCCGGAGGCGCTCCGGACACGTCGTCATCCGGCCACCCTCACCGGTTCTTGCCGAACAGGAGCCGCAGCGAATTGAGGCAGACGACCAAGGTGCTGCCCTCGTGGGCCGCGACGCCGACCGCCAGCGGCACGGCGCCGAAGGCAGTGGCGATCACCATCACGATCACGACGCCCAGGGAAATGGTCAGGTTCTGCCGGATCACGGTTCGCGCGCGCCGGCTCAGCCGGTGGGCGGCAAGGAAGTTCTCGATGCGGTCGTGCATCAGGATGACCTCAGCCTGCTCGAGCGCCGCGTCGCTGCCCCGCGCGCCCATGGCCACGCCGACATCCGCGGCGGCCAGGCAGGGCGCGTCATTCACGCCGTCGCCGACCATCGCCACCTGCCGGTGTCCGCCGGCCCGCTTGAGATCAATGATGGCCTCCACCTTCTGCTCGGGAGTGAGGTTGGCCCGCACCTCGGCCAGGCCCAACTGCCGTGCCACGGCCTCGGCCGCGAGTCGGCGATCACCCGTGAGCATGACGGTGTGGATGCCCAGTCGCTTCAGCTCGGCCAGCACGCCGCGGGACTCCGCCCGGATCTGGTCGCGCAGCAGCACGCGGCCCAGCACGTCCTTGCCCACGACCCAGATTTCGGCGAGCTCGGCCGACGCGGGCGGCAGCTTCTCGGCCCACTGCGCCAGCGGACCCTCCTCGAGCAGTTCCCGGCGGCCCAGCAGCGCCTGCGCCGATCCGAACCGGCCGCTGACGCCCGATCCGGCCATGTTGCGGAACTCAGCGACGTCGGTGAGGCGGACACCCCGCGCACGGGCATCGCGGACGATCGCCCGGGCGAGCGGATGCTCCGACTTCGCCTCGAGCGCGTAGGCCAGCTCCATCACCTCGGTCTCGCGGCCCGGCGGAAAGCTCTCGTAGCCCACGACAGTGAGCTCGCCGGTGGTCAGCGTGCCGGTCTTGTCGAGCGCCACGACATTGACGTCGGCCAGCTTCTCGATCGCGCCGCCGCCGCGGAACAGGACACCGTGCCGCGCGCCCCAGGCGATCGCGGCCAGGATGGCCGACGGGATCGACAGCACCAGCGCACATGGGCTGGCGACGACCATCAGGGTCATCGCGCGGTAGAATGCCGAGCGGACCTCCGGCGTGTTGGTGAACGGCGGCAGGTTGAACCCGAGCCACCAGACGAGAAACATGGCGAACGACCCGCCGATGACCGCGTAGGTGTAGCCCGTGCCAAACTTGTCGGTAAATCGCTCGCTCGGCGCCTTCAGCTTCTGCGCCGTCTGGATCAGCCGGATGATCTTGCGCAGCGTGCTCTCCGCCGGCAGTCGCATCACCTCGAAGTCCAGCGCGCCCCAGATGTTGATGGTCCCGCTGAACACCGGATCGCCCGGGCCCTTCTCGACCGGCGTCGCCTCGCCCGTAAGCGTGGATTCATCGGTGGCGCTTTTTCCAACCAGCACGGTGCCGTCGGCGGCAAAGGCCTCTCCCGGCTTCACCCGCACGCGCTGCCCGACGAGCAGTTCCTCCACTCCGACCTCGCGCTCGGTGCCGTCGGGCAGCACGAGCAGGGCGCGCTTGGGCGCGGTCTTCAGGAGCGCGCCGACCTCGCGCTGGGTCCGGTCGAGCGCATACTCCTCCATCGCACCGGCGGCGGAGAACAGGAACAGCAGGAGCACCGCCTCGCCCCACGCGCCGATGAAGACGGCCCCGATGGCGACGGCGAGCATGAGAAAGTGGATGTCGATCCGGCCCTTCGCGAGCTGCTCCCGCGTGTCGATGACCGCATCCCAGGCACCCGCCACGAGCGCGACCGCGTAGAGGACGTGAGCCAGCCACGGCAGCGGGGGTCCGAAGTGCTGGGTCAGCACGCCGATGATGCCGAACCCGCCGCAGATCGCGGCCAGCGTGGCCAGCGTGCGCCACTCCTGCTCCGCCGCCGTCGGCTCGGCCTTGATCTCCGGCCACTCCATCTCCCGCCAGAGCCAGAGATTCTCGGCCGTCGCCGGGGACTCGCGCCCGATGACCGTCGCGCTGCCGTCCTGGCGCAGCGAGTAGCCGGCCGGCGTCGGCCCGGGCGTCCGCGCGGCCAGCCGCGCCTCGACGGCCGCGATGGTCGCGGCGAGCTTGGCCTCCAGGGCGGTGACATCCACCGGCCCGACCGTGGCGATCGAGATCTTGTGCGCGTCCGGGTCGAGGCGGACGGCGCTGACGCCTGGCTGCGAGCGCAGGAACTGCACCAGCTCGTTCACCCAGGGTGTTGCTTGGTCCGGCTTCGACATGGAGGAGAAAGCCTGCCGACGAGGCGATGCGCCGCAATTTCAATTGCGCCGCCCTCGGGCCGACCGTTGGGTTAAGAACCCTGCTTCATGATCGGCATTCGCGACGATACTGACTCCGCCCCGCCGCCGCCGCCGAGTCGCGCGCCGGCCCTGGCCGCGCGGATCTTTGCCGAGGGCGGCTGGCTGCACGACGGCCTCCAGCTCGAGCACCGCCCGCAGCAGGAGCAGATGGCCCGCACCGTGGCCGCCGCGATGAAGGCGGACGAGGCGCTGCTGTTCGAGGCCGGCACCGGGGTCGGCAAGTCGCTCGCCTACCTCCTGCCGGGCCTCATCCACGCGATCGACCAGTCCCGCCAGCTGATCGTCTCCACCCACACGATCTCGCTGCAGGAGCAGATCGAGACCAAGGACCTGCCGCTGTGCCGGCGCGTGTTCCGCTCGCGGCCGGAGCTCGCGGCCTACGCGGACTTCAAGAGCGCGGTGCTGGTCGGCAAGGGCAACTACCTCTGCCCCACCCGCCTCGCCGCGGCCCTGCGGGACCGGCAGGAGCTCTTCGCCACGCCGGAGCACAGCGAGCTCCAGCGGATCGCCACCTGGGCGGCGACGAGCACCGACGGGCTCCGGCACGAGCTGTCCCCCGCGCCGGCGCCGGAGGTCTGGGAATGGGTCAACGCCGACTCCTCGGCCTGCTCGCGCAAGCACTGCGACGGCGAGCGCTGCTTCTACCAGCGGGCCCGCGGCCGGCTGCGCCAGGCCCAGGTGATCATCGTCAACCACTCCCTGCTGTTCGCCCACCTCAACGCCAGCGGCGCGGCGGAGAAGGGGGGCACCCGCGGCGTGCTGTTTCCCGACGACTTCGTGGTGCTCGACGAGGGCCACACCGTTCCGGAGGTGGCCACCGATCACTTCGGCCTGCGCCTCAGCAGCTACGGCACGGAACGGATGCTGAAGTACCTCTACAATCCCAAGACCCGCCGCGGCCTGCTGGCCAAGCACGGCGGGCCGGTGGAGCAGCAGCTCGTGGCGGACGCGCTGGACGCGGCCGAGCAGTTCTTCGGCTTCCTCCGTGACCGGCTGCTGGACAAGCACGCCCTCGTGCGCGTCCGCGACGCGGGCGCCTGTGAGCCATGGCTCGACGGCCCGCTGCTCGCGCTCATCAAGGCGGTGAGCACCCGCGCGGACCAGCTCGACGAGGGCCCCGCGCGAGACGAGCTCCTCGAGCAGCGCGGCCGGCTCCAGTCCTGCCAGACGAGCCTCCGGCAGTGGCTCGAGGTGGCCGACCCGAAGTTTGTCTACTGGCTCGAGCGTACCGGCCGCCGCCACAGCATCGTCACCCTGCGCACCGCCCCGATCGATGTCGCCCCGTACCTGCGCGAGGAACTGCTGGCCCGCCACACCTCCGTGGTCTTCACCAGCGCCACGCTCGCCGTGGGCGGGCACATTGAGCCGTTCCAGGAGCGCGTCGGTGCGGAGTCGGCCCGGACCGCGATCGTCCACTCCCCTTTCGACTACGCCCGGAACATGCGCGTCTACGTCGCGGCCGATGTGCCGCTCCCGACGGCCCAGGGCGCCAAGCTCGCGATCGCGGCCCTCGTGGATTACATCCGGTTCTGCACGCTGCGGGTGTCCGGCGGCTCGCTGGTGCTGTTCACCAGCTACCACGACATGCGGCAGGTGGCCGACGCGCTGGCCGGGGATTTCGCGGCGGCGCAGCGGCCGTTCTTCATGCAGGGCCTGGATTTCTCCCGCACCGAGCTGACGCGCCGGCTGCAGGCCGCCGGCAACGGCGTGCTGTTCGGCACGGACAGCTTCTGGGCGGGCGTCGACGTGCCCGGGCCGTCGCTGTCCCAGGTCATCATCACGCGCCTGCCCTTCGATCCGCCGACGCATCCGGTGGCCGAGGCCAAGGGCGAATGGATCCGCGACCGGGGTGGCAGCCCGTTCAACGAGCTCACGCTGCCCGATGCGCTCATCAAGTTCCGCCAGGGCGTGGGGCGCCTGATCCGCTCGGCCACGGATCGCGGGATCATCACCATCCTCGATTCCCGCATCCTGGCGAAGACCTATGGCCAACTCTTCCTCGACAGTTTGCCCCATTCACAGTTTACCAAGCTGACGCTGGAACTACGTAACGAACAATTTCCTCCTTTCGATTCACGCGGATGAGCCGCAGACTTTCCCTTCCATGATTTCGCTACGTGCTGCCGCGCTGACGGATATCGGCCGGGTCCGGCAAAGGAACGAGGACCGTTACCTGCTGGATCTGGAGACCAATGTCTTCGGCGTGGCGGACGGCGTGGGCGGGCTCCCGGGCGGCGCCGACGCGGCGCAGCGGGCGGTGGACGAGGTTTCCGCGGCCCTCCGCGAGGCGGGTCCGACACCCGACTACACGGCGATCGTGCACCAGGTGAACCTGAGCGTGCACGCGCTGGGCGTGAAGCTCAGCCCGAGCATGGGCATCGGATCCACGCTGACCTTCGGCCACGTGCAGGGTGCAACGCTGCACATCGTCCATGTCGGCGACTCGCGCTGCTATGCGTTCCGCAAGGGAGCGATTCAGCTGCTGACCGAGGACCATTCCGTCGAGAACGAGGCAAAGGTCCGCCGGTCCCGGGGCGAAACGGTCTATTATCACGAGGCGAACCGCAACGCGCTCACCCGGTGCATCGGCCAGCCCACGCCGCCGATCGTGGACCTGATCGAGCGTCCGCTGGAGGTCGGCGACCGCTATCTGTTCTGCTCGGACGGCGTCACGCGCCTCGTGCGCGAGGCCGAACTCTGCGACCTGATCGACCACGACGCGACGCCGGAGGACGTGCTGCACGAGATCGTGGAGCTCGCCGTGCGGCGCGGCGGACCGGACAACGCCACGGGCGTGCTGGTGTACGTCGACGCGGCAACCTGACGCATGCCGGCGCGGTCCGAGCAGTTCGCGGTGCTGGTCCGGCAGCAGCCGGAGAATACGCTCTTTCGCTTCAGCCTGGCACAGGCCCTGGTGCAGGAAGGCCGCGCGGACGAGGCCCGGCCCCATTACGAGTTCTGCGTGGCCAGCCGCGACGACTGGATGATGCCCCGCATTCTGCTCGGCAAATTGCTGCTGCAAGCCGGCCGGCCGGCGGAGGCCAAGCCGCTGCTCGCCGCGGCCCTGCAGCTCGCGGTCGACCAGCACCACGAGGAACCCGAGCACGAGCTGAGAGCCCTGCTGGCCAGCCTGCCGGGGTGACCTGAAACGCGGTGAACCGTTCGCACCGCGCAGCGCGGGTCATTGACTGGCTCGCCAAGTCGTAGCCGCTCACTAAGTCGTTGCCCGCCTTCGCTCGCTGAACGCGAGCTTCCGCCGTCGGTCTTCGAGCTATGGCGTGACGAGACGGCGCGGCAGTCTTCTGGCCGCTGTTGCGGCGGCGAACCACATGGGACGCAACACTGGATTAGACTGGCTCGCCGAGTCGTAGCCGCTTGCTAAGTCGCGGCCCGCCTTCGCTCGCTGAACGCGAACTACGGCGCGGCAGTCTTCTGGCCGCTGTCGCGGCGGCGAACCACATGGTACGCAACACTGGATTAGACTGGCTTGCCGAGTCGTAGCCGCTTGCTAAGTCGCAGCCCGCCTTCGCTCGCTGAACGCGAACTACGGCGCGGCAGTCTTCTGGCCGCTGTCGCGGCGGCGAAGACTGGTGCCAGAGGCCGGGATTGAACCGGCGACCAAAGGCTTATGAGTCCTCTGCTCTACCACTGAGCTACTCTGGCATCTCCAATCGAGCGGGGGTTACTACGCGCTCGGCAAAAGGGGTGACAAGCAATTTCGCCGCCGGGTCCGGAACACTGGCCAGGAGGCCGTCCGCCGCCTTCCATCCAGGACCATCCGAAACTTTCTAGAACGGCGCCGTTGAAAGCGGCAGCCGGGTGCAGGAATCGGCCGCCACGGGCAGGTAGATCCGGCAGGAAGTGCCCATTCCCTCCTGCGTCTGCAGCTGCAGGAACCCGCCGTGGCGCTTCACGATGCTCCGCACGGTGGGCAGCCCGAGCGAGGTCTCTTTGCCCAGCAGGCGCGCGGCCGCCAGTGGCTCCCAGACCTTTGCCAGCAACTCGGGATTGATGCCACAGCCGGTGTCCTCGACCCGCAGTCGCACAAACGCCCCCACTCTGCCAAAGGGCAGGCAGTCCGCCGGCAGCTCGTCGATCCGGCAGTTCTCCGCAACGAGGCTCAGCACGCCACCGTTCGGCATGGCCTCGCGGGCATTGGTGCAGAGGCTGAGCAGCGCATGGCGCAGCTGCGCCGGGAACGCCTTCACGGGTGCGATCGAGGCGTCGATCGTCGATTCCACCGTGATGCTGCACGGGAAGGTCGCGCGGGCAAAGGCCGCGACCTCCTCCACGATCGCCTCGGCCTGGAGCCGGCGCGCCGCCGCCCGGTCTGCCGTCGCGAAGGCCAGGACCTGCGCCACCAGGTCCGCGCCACGGTGCGCGCTGCGTTCCACGGTGTCCAACAGCGCGCGGGCCTCGGCTGTTTCCGCCGCATCCCGCAGCATCGGCACGGCCATGAAGATCGGGGCCAGGATGTTGTTGAGCTCGTGGGCCGAGCCCGTGGCGAGCAGGCTGATATCTTCCAGCCGGCGGATGCGCTCGACGGGGTCGGCGAAGCTGAGAGTAAGCTGGCGGGACTCGCGGAGCTCCAGCTCGAGCTGGCTGATCCGCTGCTCGGCCACGTGACGCAGTTGCCGCTCCTCCCGCAGGTCGAGCACGCGGTGCAGCGCCGCGCCGAGGCGCCGGAAATGTCCCTTGGGCACGCAATCCTGGGCGCCGCGCGCCAACGCCTCGCCGGCGCGGTCGTCTCCGAGGTCGCCGGAATAAAAGATGAACGGAACCTGCGGTGCGAATGCCCGGGAAAGGGCCAGGGCCTCGAAGCCGTCGAACGCCGCCGGGGAATAGTCCGCGAGGATCAGGTCGCAGGACTGCTGGCGCAGCTCGCCGACGAACGCCGGGCGGTTTGTCACCACGGTGTGCCGGGCGCCGGGAAACTCTCGCGCGATCAGCATCTGCACGGCCTCGGCCTCCGGGAGATTGTCCTCCAGGTGCAGGACCCGCAGCCCGCTGGTGGGCTCGTGCCGAGACTTCACGTCGGCACTCGGGCGGGTAAGCGTGGCGTCCATCACCAGAAGAAATAATCGTTCCCGGCGCGCAGGAACCCGTCGGACGGCGGCCGCAGGGCGAAGCGCCAGACCGTGGCATACTCCGACCACGGTCCGGGAATATCTCGATCGCAGGCCACCGTGGGCCGCTCCATGCGGGACGTCGCCGGCGTGCGCAGCCGGCGCTGAAACTGCGCGTGACCGGCCTCCGTGGAGAAATAGAGGCAGCGGCGCTCGAAGCGGTCGCTCGGCGCGGATCTCTCCCCGGAGACATAGGAGAGCCAGGACGAGCGCAGGACCCACTCATGGCGGGCCAGCTCGATGACCGCGCGCTCGCAGGCGCCGCCGAAGGATTCCTCGGCCGCGTGACCATACGCATAGCCGCCGTAGGGGGTGCGGGCGTACGCGACCACCGTCACGCCACCAAAGGGACCGTCGATGGCCACGGCGGAGACCCCGGGCCAGTCCGTGCTGAACTGCCGGCCCTCTGCGCGGCCCTCCCACCACGACACGAGGCTGTAGCGCTCGACCGCCTCAAGCATCGCCTTGCGGCGGGCGTGGGAGCGCAGCAACCCGGGAAACGCGGACATCCCGTTCGAGGAGGGATCCACGTCGAAACCGAATTCCTCGGCCCGGTCGGAGCGCACCACCGAGTGGAAGGCCCAGCGTTCCAGGGCCTCGGAGACGGCCATGTGCCGCGCGACGCTCAGCCGCGCATGGGTGCCGCTGCCGTCGGCATCGCTGTAAATGCTGAGGGCGCGGCGCGGAGTGAGGCCGGCGGTGAGTCGGGCATTCGCCTGAAACATCCGCCGGCCACACACCGGGAACACACCCGTTTCAATGCGGGCAACCGGCCCACCATGGGTGGCGAGCACATTGCGGTAACGCAGCGCGGCCAGGCTGAGCATGGTGGTCGGGGGTTGAGGGTTAGCGTTTAGTCATCACCGCCGTCGCCACCCGTGCAGGGCAACGTGCAGGGAGGAACAGAGGCCCCCGTGACCACCGTGCCGCCCAGCGTGAGACGATCACTCTGACTCATCGGATCGAGACGATCAGCGGCCCGGGCAAGCCCGGCCGCGAGAAGGAGGGTTGAAACAACCCCGAGAACGAGACGTTTGGCTGAATTCATAGCGCAGAGCATCTTCTTTGCGTCTGCCGGGACTGCGATAATTCCGACTACCGGGATTCCGGTAGGTGTGGCCCAAATTCGAATCGCCAGACGAAAGGTAATGGTTCACTAGTGAAAATAACGGTGACCCCTCCAAGTCACATACGGTTTCGCGTCGTTGTCTCCTGCCTCGCGCTGGCCTGGGGAGCCGGCTTTGGCATACCTTCCCTGAGGGCTGCTGGGCCCGGTGTGCCCATGGTGACGAGTTTCACCAGTTCTCAGATTGGCACGGAAACCTCCAGCTGGGTGATGAAGCCGGGGCCGAATGGCGTGCTCTATTTTGGCAGCAGTTCCCTCGTGAGCTATGACGGGGAGCGCTGGCGCAGCAGCCCGTTGCCCGGGACTTACGCGATTCGCAGCCTGGACTTTGGCCCGGATGGACGACTCTGGGCGGCCGCGACGGGCGAGATCGGCTGGTTTGAGCAGGCGACGGATGGCAGCTGGAAATTCAATTCGCTCAAGGACCGCCTGCCGAAAAACGAGCGCGAGCTGGGTGAGGTCTGGCATGTGACCGCCACCACGACGGGGGCAATCTTCGTGTCGGCGGAGAAGATTTTCCGATGGAACGGCAGCGAGTTCCAAAGCTGGACGATGCCGACCTCTCGGCGCCTCTTTGCCAACCAAGTGGGCTCGGAACTCTACGTCCACCACCCGGCCACCGGGCTATATCACATGGGTCCCAGTGGACCGGAGTTGGTCATTTCTTCCGAGGTGCTGGGCCGCTCGGGCATCATCTGGATGGAAGCGCAGGGCGACGGCTGGCTGCTGGCCACCGGCCGCGGGCTTTTCACCTACCATCAGGGACACCTGCAACCTTTCGGTCCGTCCTCGGCCGACGTGATTCGTCACCAGGCTTTGAACAATGCGGTCCGGCTGCCTGACGGTCGCATCGCGCTCGCCACCTTGGCGGGCGGGATCATCCTGCTGCGGGCCGACGGCGCGGTGGACCGCTTCCTGACGGAAAACGACGGACTGCCCTCCCGCGTGATCTATTCGGTCGGCCTCGACCGCCACGGCGATTTGTGGGCCACGTCGAGTGCGCATGTGTTCCGGATCGGCCTGGATTCCAAGTCCACGATGTTCGACCCGACGCGCGGCCTGGCGGCGCACAACTGCCGGGCAGTGCTGCCAACCGGTGAAAATGTCTTTGCCGCCACCGATGCCGGCGTCTTCGTCCTTGAGCCCGGTCACGCTGAATTTCGGCCGATACCCTCACTTCGGGACACCTATTTTGATTTGCTCGCGGGACCGGCGGGCCCGCTCGTCGCTGGTTTCCACGCGGTGTTTGCGTTGACCGGCGATGCCGTCACGCCCTTCAGCCATTCCCTGCAGGACGTCTTTGTCCTGAGCCACTCGCGGCTCAGGCCTGACCGCCTGCTGACCTCGCATGGACATTCCATCGTGGAACTGGATGCCCAGGCGCATGAGCGCGTTTTGGTTCGCAACCTGCCCGACATCGCGACGTCCATCGCCGAGGGCGCCGATGGCAACCTGTGGCTTGGCACCACGTCGCGGGGAATCCTGGTGGCCCGACCCGATGCGTCCGGCCCCGTGGAGGCGCGTCGCTCACCGTTGGCTGATGCCGTGGTGGACGCCCAGGGATCCGGCCAGGTCGTCGCGGCGCCCGACGGCACCATGGTGCTCCTTGGCTCGGCCGGAGGCTGGATCCTGCCGCGGGGCTCACAGTCACTCGTCCCGATCGAGAATTATCCGCAGCGCTTGCTCGCGGCGGCCTCGAGCGTGGACCCGGATGGCGCCATGTGGGTCGCCTTTTCGCCCACCGACCGATCCGGCGCCGCGGTCGCCCGCATCACGCTGACGGAGGCCCGCGCCGTCGCCCAATCACACTATGTCGAGGGACTGGAGGGGCTCGGCGCCTTGAGCTGCATCGTGCCCCAGGTCACGGCGGGCCGCGACCGCGTCCTCTGGATCGGCGGCGTGAATGGCCTCCTGCGCAATGACGTCTCGACCGGCCTGCTCGCCCCACAGCCTCGCGCCCCGGTGCTGCGCGCGCTGGTGCGGAGTGCCGACCAGCAAAGGCTGCAGGAGATTTCACCGACCTTGCCTTACTCCACCCGCGGGCTCGTCTTCGAGTTCGCCGCGCCCGAGTATGCGCTGCGGCCCTCGCTGCGGCTGGAGACACGCGTCGTGGGCATCGATGACGGCTGGATTCCGGCGGAGGCCAATTCCCGCCGCGAGCTGACGGCGCTGCGCGACGGCACCTACACGTTCCAGGTTCGCGCGGTCTCCGCGACCGGTGTGGCCAGCGAGGTCACGAGCAGCAAGTTCGAGATCCTGCCACCCTGGTGGCGCACTCCACCGGTGATCCTCGGCGCGCTCCTCGCCCTCGCCCCGCTGGGCTACGGCAGCTACCGCCTGCGCGTGCGGACCCTGCAGCGGCGCAACGCCGAGCTCGAGGACCGTGTCAGCCAGCGCACCGAGCAGCTCGCGCTGGCCAGCGCGGCCAAGACCCAGTTCGTCGCCAACATGAGCCACGACATCCGCAATCCGCTTAACGGCATTGTCGGGCTCGCCCTCGCGCTGGAGGAAACCCCGCTCGATGATCGCCAGCGTGAGCTCGTCTCGACCCTGCGTGAGTGCACCGGCTACCTGTCCACGCTCGTGGACGACGTCCTGGATTTCGCCAGCATCGAGGCGGGCCGCGTCGAGCTGCGGCCGGGGCCGTTCTCACCCGCCGAGCTGCTCCGCTCCGTGGCCACCACGCTGCAGGCCGACGCCGTCCGGCGCGGCGCGACCCTGCTCGTGGAGGCGGATCCCCAGCTGCCGGGCACGCTCCTCGGCGACGCCGGCCGGATCCAGCAGATCCTCGTCAACTATGTCAGCAACGCGCTGAAATACGCCGGCGGCCGGATCCGCCTCTCCGCCGTGGAGCCCGCCGATGCCCCGGGTGAAGTCGAGTTCGCGGTCACGGATGAGGGCGCGGGCATCAGCGCCGCGGAGCAATCCACGCTGTTCACCAAGTTTCACCGCCTGGCCGATGCGCGCGAGAGCACCGTCAAGGGCTCCGGCCTCGGCCTCGCGGCCTGCCGTGCGCTGGCCGACCTCATGGGCGGATCCGTGGGCGTCGCGAGCCGGCCCGGCCAGGGGGCGCGTTTCCACCTGCGCCTGCCGCTGGCCGCGGCCTCCGCCCCGGCGCCGGTCGCCGACGGCGTGCTGCCGGACACGTCCGTCCTCGTGGTCGAGGATGCCGATTACAACGCCTGGGCCGCAACGGCGGTGCTGGCCAAGCTCGGCCTCACCTGCGAGCGCGCCCGCACCGGCGCGGAGGCGCTGCAGCTTTTCGCCGCGAAGCGCTACAACCTCGTGCTGCTCGACCGCAACCTGCCCGACATGGACGGCTGCGAGGTGTCGCGGCAGATGCGCACCCTGGAGGAGGACGGCCCGCGGGCCGTCGTCCTCGCCGTGACGGCGTATTGCACGCCCGAGGACCGGGCGCTCTGCCTGCAGGCGGGCATGGACGCGTTTGTCGGCAAGCCGCTCACGCCGGCAAAGCTCCGCAAGATTCTCATCGCGGCGGGCCGCCGCCTGCTAACCACCGCCACGATGCACGTGGCGCCCAAGGCGGCCGCCCTGGTCGACCTGTCATTGCTGGATTATATTTCCGATGGCACCGAGCAGGGGCTGGGCGACCAGATCGAGCGCTTCCTGGTGGCGCTGGCGGAAGGTGAGGCCCGGCTGGCCCAGGCCTCGCGTTCGCGTGATTACGCGACGCTGGGCGATGCCGCGCATTACGTGCTCTCGCAGGCCAAGCTGGTGGGCAGCGCGGCGCTGGAGGAGGCCGCCGTTGCGCTCGAGCGCGCGGCGCGGGCCCACGACGCCTTTGCCTTCGGCGAGATGGAACAGCGCGTGCACCGCGAGGTGCAGGCCGTCACGGCAGCAATGCGCCGGCACCGCCCGGCGGCGCAGACAGCGTGAAGCCGTGGTCCCGGGCATAGCGCCCGAGCTCGGCGGTCGTCTGCAGGCCGAGTTTCCGGAGGATGTTGAAGCGGTGCTTTTCCACCGTCTCCGGCGCGATCCCGAATCGTCCTGCAATTTCCCCGTCGGTGAGCGGCTCGCCAATCAGCGCCAGCACCTCCCGCTCACGGTCGGTCAGCAGTTTGTCGAAGGACCCGGGATTATCGTGGCGCTGCGACTTGATGCGTTGGAATGTCTCCGAGAAATACGTCTTGCCCTGCCCGACCGCGGTGATGGCGGCCTTGAGGATCGGGATCGTGTTGGTGTTCTTGTCCACGAAGCCGTGGACATGCGCCCGCTCCGCGCGAAAGACGGTGTAGTCATCGCAGTGGGAGGAAAGCACGAGCACGCGCACCAGCGGCACCGCGCGCTTCAGCGCCTCAACCACGCCGAAGCCATCCAGATTCGGCAGATGCAGGTCCAGCAGCACCAGGTCGGGAAACGTTTTGATCACCAGTTCCACGGCGGACCTTCCATCCGCAGCCTCACCCACGATGGTATGGCGCAACTCGCGCACGCAGACCTTCCGCAATACCTCGCGGAACATCAGGTGGTCCTCGACAATCACGATTTTCATCCGACGGAGAACATTGAGTGTTGGGGGAATGCCTGTTCGTCAGCAAGAAACGAACCATGCTAGGTAGTCACCGTATGGACTTTTCCGGACTCACTTTATCAACCAGCAACCGCCACTGCACCTCCACCGCTCCACGCTGGTAGGGCGGCAGCAGCAGCAGCAGCGCTCGTTCCGCCGGCGGGACGCGTGTTGCGAGGGAGCACGCCTGATAACTCCGTCCCTTCACCTGAGCGCGGAGGTTAATGTCCGTGCCGCTTTCCGCCGGGATCAATCGGTCCGCGCCGCTCTCCATTGAAACAGAGCGCTGCCCGAGCAAGCCGGTCAGTCGAATCCCGCTGTCGTTGATCAGCCGCAGAGTCCCTGCTGGATGACTTGCGGATCCATCGCTGACCCAGGTCACGTGAAGCCGCCGCGCGCCGTGCAACCCGGGTCGCGGAGTAACAATGAGCAGCAGACGATGAACTCCCTTCGGCAGCACAACCTCGCCCGCGTGCTTGGCATCCTGTCCTACCAACAACTCCAGTCGACTGGGTCCGGCGTAAGCATAATCGGGCGATCGCGCCGTGGGATAAAACACGAGCGGCTCGGGCGCGCGATCCGGCCGCGGCCGATAACTCAATCCCGTCAGTGGCTCCGGCGAGAATACGGTGAACACAATGGGGGGATTCGCCGCAGTCCACAGGAGGGAAGCAGCAAGAGCAGGACGTGGCAGAGTTTCATAGGTCCGAATTTTGCAGCCAGCGAAAGGAAACCATGCGGAAGCGGCGGCCGAATCGCCGGTTGGTCGAGTTCAATTCCGCCGGGAGCGACGCGGCTTCCTGGCGGTCATCCAAGTAACCCGGAAATCGTTGCACCATCGCCTCGGCCCACGCACGTCCCGTCGTCTCTCCCGTGGCCGGGTTCAGCACCTCACCGTACACGCGGACCCGAAAGGTATCCGATCGCGCCGCTAGCACCGGTGCCAGACCGGACATGACATCACCGGAGGTCAGCCACTGTGAGCAGAATTCTGGCACGACGGCCGGATCATTAAGGTTGGTCAGGGCAATTGCCTGCTCGAGCAGGTTGTGTCCTCCAAACTCGGCCACCGGGGCGAGAAATTCCTCGACGCTCCGAAACGGTCCCACACTCACCAGTCGCTCTCTCACCAGTCGAGCCACCGCCTGGGCCAGAGTGAGGGTCTGCGCGGCAGTGAGGCTCCGGACGCCGCGGCGATACAGGTGAGTGTTGGCGGCCGCCGGTGCATTCGGCGCCACCGGGGGCACGGTTGTGCTGGCCGCATAACCAGCGTCGGCCTTGTACGTTTCTTGGGCGGACATCGGGAATCGATAGAATGCCGTGGCGGACATCATCGGTGCCACGACGGCAATGTCGTCCGCCGTGCCGGTCGATGCCGAGGCGTTCAGGTAGGTGAATCCCGCGTCCGGATCCATGCGGCCGCTGCGAAGGACTGACAACCACGCAGTCTCGTTGGTGGAGTTCATGTTGAAGGCCCCGGCCTGCAGCAGAAACATGGAGGAATAGCCGGTCGCGGCTTCGGCCAGAAGTTCATCCACGCGCGTGGCAGAATCCACCAGGCGCAGGAATGGATTGGGCATCCGCGTTTCCGACGCACCCATCGCGGTGCTCACCTCTGGCGTGAGTCCGGAAAAGAAATATCGGTCGAAGCAGGCGTTCCAGTGGTCGGCAGCGCCCCAGGAATTCCCGATGGCAAATGGCCGGGCGCCAGCCACGGGCAGGTGCTGCAGGGCACCGACGGAAAGCATCGGCTGGCGTGGCAGCTCGAAGACGGGCGTATCCTCGTTGTACGACTGTCCCGTGGAACTCGACGCGCTGGCCGGCAGCGCTCGATCCAGCAGGCGATCGGGAAAAGCGATCGCCGTGTAGTTGGGATACAGCTCCGGCCTGGGTCCATTCGCACCCGGCGAGTAGGCAGTGGATGGCACGGTGCTTTCACGCGGATCCTGTCCCAGAGTGCCAAGCCAGATGTCCGGCGCTCCCGGCGTGTCGGTGCTTTCGGCGAGATGAAAGAGGTAGGTTACCTGATAGGTGGCCGCGCTGATGGGTGCGGGCGTGGTCACAAATGCGGAGAACGTCGGGCTTAGAAAAGTGCGGAGTAATTCCCGGCCCGCCGTGGACCCGACTCGGTACAGGCGCAGTTGAAGCTGCGTCGAATTTCCAGCCAGATGAGCCATGGCTGAATTGGCCAGCGCCGTGCCCGGCATCGCCCGTTGCACACCCTGTCCGGCGGCCGAACTCAGTGTCCGGGTGTAGAACACACTGCCAAACCCCGCGGCTGGAGGCGACCCCTGCTTGTTCAGATCCTCACCGGATGCCCAGGTATGCACGCGGCCCGGAAGCCAGGTTTGACGGTCGGGTCGGACGTCCGCCACCCAGGGCAGGCTGATGCGCAGCGGCGACCCGTAAAGCGCATCGAGCGCCACCACCGCCGAGCCCGTGCCTCCCGTGTCATCAATCACCTGCACGGACGGGAGATTCTCCACCTCGAGTTGGAGATCCTCGGGCACCAGTGCGCTGGTGAAGGGATTCCACAGCGACACGAGCCAGCGCGCCCTCACCTCCAGCGGACGCGTGCTTCCGCTCACGGATTGATCGGTGCGAACATTGAACGTGAGCAGCAGGTACGAGAGCACGGGTGTGATTCCATGTGTCACCCCCGCCGATGTTCGGGGCGGCGTCATGAGGCAGCGGTGACGCAGTGAAGCGCCCGTGGCACCCATCGGCTGGGCATAGGTGGAGTACTGCGCCCAGGCCGCAAAGCTGTCGCCCAGGCACTCCGGCTTCAGGGACAGATCCCGGCGCAGGCCACCGCGTCGCGGATCCGCGAGGACTGCCCGGTGATTGACGGTCCAACTGTCGAAACTCGCGCGCACCGGCTCGCGGCCCGCGGGAACCGCGCCCGCTGCGCTTTTCATCCACGCCAGTTGCTCGAGCATCCAGACCTTGGACAGCAGCGGCTGATTTTCCAGAGTGCGGGGTTCAAACACGAGATTGCCAGCCGCATCGGAGGGACCCGCACCCAGCGCGAGCTGCTGACGCACGCGGCGTCGCGCCTCGTCCGAGTCAAAGGGAGCATACGTGACCCCGGAGATGTCCCCGCTAAGCGCCACCGAAGCCTTTACGCCCTCGTCACCCACCCACCAAGCCAAGCGCCCAATCGTCCTGCGTTCTGCGCTGCCCAACGGCCAGGCTGCCTCAATTGGCTGCAACGGCGCCAGCGTCCCACCCGAGGCCGACGTGGAGTTGGCACCGACCAGTTCAATGGTCGTTCGATTCCGCAGATCCAACTCCTCCATGGCTCCGGTCTGCGCACCACTCACCAGCCAGGTCAGCGGAGTGATTCCAGACTCCGCGCTATCCCACACGCCCGTGTAGCGCTGCGTCGCAGTCGTTCCCGTCCATGCTTCTGCCGACGTGGTGACGCGCGTGTCGGGTCCCGCCGTTTCCTGCAGCCGGCCGAGCGCGAGGGCCAGGGCGACGCGGGCATTTTGCCGCGCCTGGGCGCGAGCCACCGTCTGATCCGCCACGGCGGTTTCAATCCGCGCATACACCGTCAGCGCCCCCAGCAACACGCCAAGCGATGCCACGACGACCAGCGTCACAACGAGCACGAATCCGCTTGTGCGCGACGCCCCTCCGACCGCTGCAGACACTCGTTGAACTTCAGGCATGCGTTACCGTCCGCCCAGCGGCAGCAGGATGCGGCGCGTGAAGACATACGACTCCGATTCCGCGATCTGCCACCAGTCCCCCGTGAGTTGCCCCGATTCCAGCGCCGCGATCCGGCGCGCGCCCTCGGGAGAGAGGATGCGCAGCAGAACATCCGCGACGAAAAGCCGGGGCGCATGCCCGGCCGTCACTCCCTCATCTCCGCCCACTGCATACTCGAGTGTCCCTCCCGCCTTGGGAAACAGTCGGATCAATGAGGTCCCATCCGCACCTGGAAACTGCGCGTCGCGACTAAACCGCACGCCAAAATCCACGACCTCCTCCGCCAGCAGGGCGCGCAGCGGCGGCGACACGAGACTGCCCGCCGACCCCGCTGCCACCGAGGCAGTCGTGTAGGCGGCCGCGGATAGGTCATAACCGCCGGCAAACGTCGCCGACGCCGTCGCCTCGGACCGATACAGCAGGTAGCGACCTTGCGTGCTGCCGGCCGTGGGTGCTCGTCGAATGAGCTGGTAAGCCACCGCCGCTGGCGCCGTGGGTTCAGCGGAGCGCGCATCGCCGCCGCGCCGTGTTGTGATACAGCGCAGCCACATTCCCGCCCGGCCAAATCGGGCGGTGCGGAACGGCTCTGCATCCAGTCGCACCGAAGACTCCTCCTGCTTGGCCCCACCGACCCAGGCACCACTGGCACCGCCTCCGCCCTGGACCGTGGCCGCCAGCCAGATGCCAGGTCCGTCAGGTCCCCGTGCCCCCTGCAGGTCGAGGGTCAGCAATTCCAGCACATGGAGTGCCTCCGCTTCCGCGGCTAGGCGTCCCTGCGTCCGCTCCCACCCCGTCATTATGCGCGCCAGCATGAACGCCAACGCCGCCATGATCACCACGCTGATCGCAACTGCGACCAGCAGTTCGAGTAAAGTGAACCCCGCGGGCAGCGCGTCACCTGACTTTGGTGCTCGCGTTGCCCTCATGGATTTACGGCTAGGGTGAGCACCACGAATGACATCTGCGAAGGATCGACCGTGACTGCGCCCGATGTCTTCCCGTGAGGGTAAGGCCACCAAACCCAGGCCGTCGCCACCAGGCAACCCGCCTCGAGGGCCGCACCTGACAGCGGCGGATTCGCCCGCACCTCTGCGAGAAAAAATCGCTCGTCGGGCGCGATGCCCAGCGCGCAGTCATCGGCATCTTCCTCGCACACGACTCTGAGGCCGTCCGCATCACCGATGAACCGCAGTGGCGCCGGCCCTGCTTCCGAGGGCATCCGGGCCGCAAGCGAGGCCAGTCTCTCCCAGGGATCGCTTCCTGGGGCCGTGCGCAGTAGGCGTTGCAGTTCCACTTCGATCGGTTCGGCCAGATGCACGGCTCGCGTGCGTGACATCGCGTCGGACGCCAGTCGGTTCCCCGCGACCATGAGCATGATCAGGCTGGTCGAGGCCAGCGCGAGGATCCCGATCGCGAGCAACACCTCGACGAGGGTAAAGCCTCTCCGCCAACACCCCTGCCTCCGCCTGAAATTTGAGCCTCTCATGCGTCCGACTGCCGATCAGAATCCAAGGCCCGCGAACCGATCGACCGGCAGGGCGAGTCCATAGTCGCTCAGTACGATGCCATGCGCGGACATCGGGAGTTTGAGTTCAACCCCAGCCGGCGTTCGCCGTCCCGCGGCCAGCACCACTCGATCGTCGCTTCCCGCCACCGGCGTGTCGGTTGGTCCCAGCGGGTGCTGCAGGCGAAGCCATGCGCGCGGTCCAGAGTCCTCCGCCACCAGACTCTCGGGCTCGGCCAGCACCAGCGTTGACACCCACGCCGCCGGCCAGGGCGCACCGTCGTTTCGCAGGCTCACGCCTTGGACACTGGCCGTGCCCGGAACCACGAACACGCCCGAAGGCAACAGGACGCCACTGTCCAGTGGCTGCCAAAACTCGGAATCCGGCGCGTCTTCCGCAGCCAAACGCAGTCGGCGCAGAAATCCTTCGCTGGTCGGTTCAGCATCGACGAGCAACACCACCCGCGTGGCATGCAGGGCGGCGTATCCGCGTCCGGCTGCCAGCATGGCGGCGACCAGCGATTGACCGGACCGCAGCATCGCCGTGGTCGGACCCGATCGAAGCGACGAGCCGCCGGCGACGGCCAACACGGCGATCAGCGCTAACACCACCAGGAGTTCGATCAGGGTGAAGGCGTGAGTGAACGGATGTGTTTTCATCTCCAGCTCAGCACCAGGTCCTCAGGCTGAGAACCACGTCCGGCTGAGTAAAAGATGACCCCCGCATTGATCCCGACGTGCAGGTCGAGCGCATCGGATATTGGCGACAAAGGCTCGCCCCCGTCCGCGCGCACCGGCCGGGCCGGTCCATCCGTTTCGGTGATCCTTCCGTCCCCATCGTGATCATAGAGCACCCCGATGTCGGTGTTTCCGAAGGCATCCACCAGTGCGTCCTTGGCGGCGTTCATCTCCTCCTCCCCGATCGCGTAGAACACAGCCTGACGGTAATTTCCTCCCAAGGCCTCGCTCGGGGCCGGCGCTGATCCGTCCACTGTCCTTCCGGTCACCGCACCCGCGAATCGCGCGGCGTCCAGTTTTCCGGTGCCGGCATCCACCGCGGGAAAATAGCCGTACTCCTGCCGGAACAACTCCATGGCCGCGGCCCATTGGCCGAAGCGCACCTTGGTGCGGGCCCGCTGCGCGGTGATGCGCGCCGCGGCCGTGGTTGGAATCAGAATGCCGGCCAGCAATCCGATGATGGCGATCACCGTCAGCAGCTCGAGAAGCGTGAAGGCCGCGCGTCGCATGCTCAGCGATTCGCATAGAGATTGGCCGCGGCATTCGGCGCCGTGGAAACCACGCCTCCGCGCGCACCCGTGCGCTCCGGCACCACCGTGTCCACGCTCGGCAGGAGTTCGGATTTGCTGCGGGCGCCGTACGAAAAGAGCACGAACCCACGCTCCGCCGCGGACGGTCCCCTCGTGCGCGCAAAGTAGGCGTACTGGTATTCGCGCCCCCACGGATCGACGAAGCTGTTACCGACGGCTGCCGGATGCGCCTCGTCGCGCAGCACGATTCGCGCGGAACCCACGCAACTGCGCCCGTTCATGGCCGCACCCTCGGGACCCATGTGTCCGCTCAAGGCCTGGTACAATTCCTGTGGCGTGCCGACCGCCTGGGGATAATCGCCGTTGTCGCGGCGATACTGCTCCAGCATGAGGCTGATGGCCGCGAGCTCCGTCCTCGTCCGCTCCACCGCCGCCTGACTCCGGGCGCCCTGCATCGCACCCAGGCCCAGCATCATGAGCAGGCCCATGATCGCCATGACCGCCAGCAGTTAGAGCAGCGTGAACGCCGCCCGGCGAACGCAGGCTGCATCAAGCTTAACTGGGACGCACAACATGGCGCCCAGTCAGCGAACCGAAGCTGATTGCGCAATTAGAAAAGTGCGCAATACCCTTGCAAACAGTAAGTTACTACTGCTTGCAAGAGACCGCGATAATTCCGCTCACTCTTCCTGCTGCAGGCTCGCGACGACGCTGAAGTCCTCGAGCGTGGTGGTGTCGCCCTTCACGGCGCCGCCGGCGGCGATTTCCTTCAGGATGCGGCGCATGATTTTTCCGCTGCGGGTCTTGGGCAGTCCCGCGGCAAAGCGGATGTGGTCGGGCTTGGCGAGCGAACCGATCTCCTTGCCCACGTGGTTGCGCAGCTCCTCCTTCAGCCCGTCGTTCGGCAGGTGGCCGGACTTGAGCGTGACGAAGACGACGAGCGACTGGCCCTTGAGCTCGTCGGGGCGGCCGACGGCCGCGGCCTCGGCCACGGCCGGATGCGACACCAGGGCGCTCTCGATCTCCGCCGTGCCGATGCGGTGGCCGGAGACGTTGAGCACGTCGTCAATGCGGCCGACGATCCAGAAGTAGCCGTCCTTGTCCTGGCGCGCGCCGTCGCCCGTGAAGTAAATCCCGGGAAACTCGCTCCAGTAGGCCTTGTGGTAGCGGTCGTCGTCGCCCCAGAGCGTGCGCAGCATGGAGGGCCACGGCTTGGTGATGACGAGCTTGCCGCCGGTGTTGCGCGGGACCTCCTTGCCCTTATCGTCCACGACCTTCGGGACGACGCCGAAGAAAGGCCAGCAGCCCGAGCCGGGCTTGAGCGAGGTGATGCCGGGCATGGGCGTGATCATGATGGCGCCGGTCTCGGTCTGCCACCACGTGTCCACAATCGGGCAGCGGCGCTTGCCGATCATGGTGTAGTACCACATCCACGCCTCGGGGTTGATGGGCTCGCCGACCGAGCCCAGCAGGCGCAGCGACGTGAGATGGTGGCGCAGAACGTAGTTGTCGCCCCAGCGCATGAACGCGCGGATGGCGGTGGGCGCAGTGTAGAGGATGGTCAGGCCGTGCCGGTCGATCATCTGCCAGAACCGGTCGGGCTCGGGCTGGTTCGGGGCGCCCTCGTACATGAAGATCGTGGCGCCGTTGGCCATCAGGCCGTAGACGACGTAGCTGTGGCCGGTGATCCAGCCGATGTCGGCCGAGCAGAAGTAGCGGTCGTTCTCCTTCAGGTCGAAGACGTACTGGGCGCTGAGCTTGGTGCCGAGCAGGTAGCCCGCGCTCGTGTGCAGCACGCCCTTGGGTTTGCCGGTGGAGCCACTGGTGTAGAGGATGAAGAGCGGGTGCTCGGAATCGAACGCCTTCGCGTGGTGCGTGTTCGGCGCGCCCTCCCAGGCCTCGCGCCACCAGACGTCGCGGCCCTCGACCATCGTGATGGGATTGCCGCAGCGCTTCACGACGATGACGGTCTGCACGGTCGGCGTGCCCTCCACGGCCTTGTCGACGTTGGCCTTGAGCTCGATGACCTTGCCACGCCGCCAGCCGCCGTCGGCGGTGATGATCAGCTTGGCCTTGCAGTCGTTGACGCGGTCCTTGATCGCCTCGGCGCTGAAGCCGCCGAAGATCACGGTGTGCACGGCGCCGACGCGGGCGCACGCCAGCATCGAGATCACCGCCTCGGGAATCATCGGCAGGTAAATCGCCACGCGGTCGCCGGCGCCGATGCCCATGTTCTCGAAAATGTGGGCAAGCCGGCAGACGTGGAAATGCAGCTGCTTATAGGTGATTGTCCGGACATCGCCCGGCTCGCCCTCGAAAATCAGCGCCGCCTTGTTTTCCCGATACGTGCCGAGATGGCGATCGAGGCAGTTTTCGGAGATGTTTAACTTGCCACCCACAAACCATTTGGCGTGAGGGACATTCCAGTCCAGGACCTTCTTGAACGGTTTGCGCCAGACCAGCTGCTCGTTGGCCTGACGAGCCCAGAACTTTTCTGGGGAGTTGACAGACTCGGCATAGAGCTTCTTATAGGCAGCTTCGCTCCCAAGATTGGCTTGGGCTTTGAACTCGGCCGAGGGCCTGAATTTCCGGTGTTCCCGGGATACTGAGGTAATCGTCTGGTCTGTCACGTTAGTGGCGGATTTTAGGGGTTAGGGACGCAAACTGCGGCTCCTTATCCCGCCACGAGTTTCAAGCGTCAAGCGCGGGCGTGAACGTCACACCTTTTGTATGGAAAAGAAACCTGCGTCCGCCCCGGCGGACACTCCCGCGCCCGCCCCGGCCGCGGCCCCTGTCAGCACTGAAAACTCCGCCCCCGCCCCCGCGCCGGTGGAGACCATCCGCGTCGAGGGCATCCTGGACATCGACATCCAGCGCGGCGGCAACGGCCAGCTCCTGGACCTCAGCCGCGGCGGCAAGCGCCGGCCGACCGACCCCTTCGTGCCGAAGGAGCTGATCCGGCGCTTCAAGCTGCGCTCCGGGTCCATGATCGGCGGCACCGCGTTCCCGCCCGACGGCCGCTTTCCGAATCCCAAGATGCGCTTCATCGAGACCGTGGACGGCGTCCCGCTCGAGGACCGCCGCGCGCGCTTCGAGTTCACCGCGCTCACGACCATCTCGCCCAACCAGTTTCTGAAGATGGAAATGAAGGACGGCCGCATGACCACGCGCGCCGTCGACCTGTTCTGCCCGATCGGCAAGGGCACCCGCGGCCTCATCGTCGCGCCGCCGCGCACCGGCAAGACCACCCTCCTCCGCGACATGGCGCTGGGCGTGCTCGAGAACAATCCCGAGTGCCACGTCATGATCCTGCTGGTGGACGAGCGGCCCGAGGAGGTCACCGACTTCCGCCGCAGCGTGCCGGCCGAGATCTGGGCCTCGTCCAACGACGAGCAGATCGAGAACCACATCCGGATCGCCGACCTCTGCATCGAGCGCGCCAAGCGCCTGGTCGAGGTGGGCCGCGACGTGGTCCTGTTCGTCGACTCCATCACCCGCCTGTCCCGCGCGCACAACACCGCGCGGAACTCCGGCCGCACCGGCTCCGGCGGCCTCGATGTCCGCGCGCTCGAGAAGCCGCGCCAGCTCTTTGCCACCGCCCGCAAGACCGAGGAGGCCGGCTCGCTGACCATCATCGCCTCCGTGCTCGTCGAGACGGGCAGCCGGATGGACGACGTGATCTTCCAGGAGTTCAAGGGCACGGGCAACATGGAGCTGGTCCTCGACCGCAAGTGCGCCGAGATGCGCCTCTGGCCCGCCATCAACGTGGCGTCGTCCGGCACCCGCAAGGAGGAGCTGCTCATCGACGCCAAGACGCTCGAGGGGATCCATTTCTTCCGGCGCGCGCTCGTGCAGCAGAAGATCGAGGAGGCCACCGAGACGATGATCGCGCGGCTGTCCAAAACCAAGACCAACGCCGAGTTCCTCAAGCTCATCGCCCGGTAACTTCACTCTTGCCGCGGCCGCCCCGCGCACGACAAAATTTTAGCTCCCTTTCGCCGCGCCTCCCACCACGACCGAACACCACCGCATGCACAGTTTTTCCGAGCAATGTCTCGACATGGCCCGCTCGATGCTGGCCCACAACCTGGATTCCATCCAGCCTGACGGCACCATCCTGCCGGCCAACGGGGAGCAGGCCCGCACGGATGAACCCGGCCACGTCGCCTTCGCGCTCGGCGAATTCTATCGCGCCACCGGCGACACCACGCTCAAGGGCGTGGACCTGATCGACCTCGCCGCCCGCAGCATCACCGCGCAGATGTTCACCGAGCCGGCCGCCGAGAACGGCCTGGCCTACGCCGCCCTCGGCCTGCTCGCCTTCGGCCCCTCCAAGGAGCGCAACCCCGTCTGGGAGCGGCTCGTCGAGGAGACCCGCGAGCGCATCGACAAGCAGCTGCTGCACCGCAGCGACTACGACAACCACTGGCAGGCCTTCAACGTCGCCAAGGCCGTCGCCCGCTTCAGCCTCGGTCTGTCCAAGAAGGACGAGACCTCGCGGCTGATCGAGCGCATGGTCGAGCGCATCAACAACACGAGCTCGGCCGGGTTCTTCGACGACGCCACGCACGGCTTCGGCGGCAACTTCAACCTCTACGGCGTGATGAACTTCGTGTTCATCCGCTCCGCGCTCCAGCTCCACGCCAACAGCGGCGTGCGCGACCGCAAGCTCCCGACCCTCCGCACCTACGCCGAGAAGTACATCAAGATGATGCCCGACCTCGTCCGCGCCGACGGCCTGGGCTGGGCCTTCGGCCGCGCCGCCGGCGCCTACGGCCAGATGCACTGCATCAGCCTCATCCTGCAGGGCCTGCGCGACGGATGGATCGCCGACGACCAGAAGGTCAAGTACTACGACATCCTGCGCCGGCTGTTCATGTTCTTCTACGAGACCTACCTCGACCAGGAGCAGGGTTTCCTCGACCTGCGCGACGACGAGCGCACCGCCTACTCGCATCACACGACGCGCATGACGAACTTCGACGCCGCCCGCTACCTCTGCCAGTGGTCCCGCCTCGCCAAGACCGTCCAGATGCCCCCGGGCGTCCCGAAGATCGAGGCGCCGCGCACCTCCGGCCGCTTCGTCATCTTCGACAAGAGCAACCGCAAGGAGCAGGGCCTGTTCCTGTACCGCGACGCCGAGAGCGGCCTGCACGCGCAGATCCCGCTGATCAGCTCCGGCTCGACGCTGACGAGCGACTCCCTGCCCTTCCCGCACTGCCCGGGCGTCTTCGACTGGCCGAACAACACCTACGCGCCCGTCATGCTGCCCGAGCTCACGTTCGGCGAGCATGTCACCCTCCCCGCCTTCTACGGCAAGAACTGCGTCACGGGCCTCGGCCTGCGCAACAGCTTCTACTTCCGCTACGAGCAGCCCGAGCTCATCAACATCAAGGAGGAGTTCGTCAAGAACCTCGGCAGCGTGAAGGTGCAGTGGAACTTCTCCGGCTCCAAGATCAGCTGCGAGTTCGCCTACACGGTGAAGCAGCAGGTCACGCTCGACAAGTTCCGCTACATGCTCGCGATCGCCGCGCCGCACTCGAAATACCACGTCAATGGCGGGCTCGCGCTCGGCCCCCAGGGCCATCGCTGCACCGTCGCGAAGGACGATTTCCAGGGCACCTGGCAGGAGACCGAGGTCGTCAGCGCCGATCCCACCTATCGGACCAACTACGGCAAGATCCACTATCTGCAGTACCTGGTGCGCGATCATCCGCTGATCATGCGGCCCGGCCACGTCTACCGCCTCGCCGTCAACTTCGAGCCGGACGTCACACACGTCTGAGTCGGCTGCGGGGCGGAAGGCGCGTGGCGCGCAGCGTCGGCGGCCTGGAACCGCCGCCTCGCTGGTTTTTCTACTCGCTACACGCTGCGCCCTGCCCGCTACATTTCACCCGTGCTCTCCCGCCGCATCATCCCCTGCCTCGACGTCAACGCCGGCCGCGTGGTCAAGGGCGTGCGCTTCCAGGAGCTCCGGGACGCGGGTGATCCGGTGCAGTGCGCCCGCGCCTATGACGCCCAGGGCGCCGACGAGCTGATCTTCCTCGACATCACGGCCTCGAGTGACGGCCGCCACATCATGCGCGACGTCGTGGCCTCGACCGCCGAGCAGTGCTTCATGCCGCTCACCGTCGGCGGCGGCCTGCGCTCGCTGGCCGACATCGAGGCCATGCTCAAGGCCGGCGCCGACAAGGTCTCCCTCAACACGTCCGCCATCCAGCAGCCCCAGCTCATCGCCGACGCGGCCCTGCGCTTCGGCAGCCAGTGCATCGTGGTCGCGATCGACGCCAAGCGCGAGCCGGACGGCCGCTCCTGGCGCGTCTACACCCACGGCGGCCGCAATGCCACCGAGCTCGATGCCGTGAAGTGGGCCCGCCGGGCCGTCGAGCTGGGCGCCGGCGAGATCCTGCTGACCAGCATGGACTGCGACGGGACCGGCGCGGGTTACGACGTCCCCCTGACCCGCGCGGTCAGCGACGCCGTCACGGTGCCGGTCATTGCCAGTGGCGGCGCGGGGACCCTGGACCATCTGGCGGAGGTGCTCGCGGACGGCCACGCCAGTGCGGTGCTCGCCGCCAGCATCTTCCACTTCGGCACCTTCACCATTCCCCAGGCCAAGGATCACCTGGCCGCCCGTGGCGTTCCCGTGCGGCGCTGAGCCCCGCCGTGCCCTCCCATCCCGCCACCGGCGCGGGATTTATGTGACAATTCGGTGTCGCGAGCTTATCCGCTCGTTTCGATCCCGTTTGCTGGTAACGTGTTTGGCTTCCAACCCTTTCCCTCTCCGTGACCCGCGGAAAAAAAGTCTCCAAGCTCCCCGCCCACCCCGGAAAGTCCATCGTCAAGAGCACCGCGTCCACGGGTGCCCGTTATGCGTACGCCAACCGCGAGCAGAGCTGGCTGGCCTTCAACCGCCGCGTGCTGGAGCAGGCCAAGGCGGCCACCAACCCGCTGCTGGAGCGCGTCAAGTTCCTGGCCATCGTCAGCTCCAACCTCGACGAGTTCTTCGAGATCCGCGTCGCGGGCCTCATCCAGCAGGTGGAATCCGGCGCGGGTGAGCTGAGCCTCGACGGCCTGACCCCGCGGGAACAGCTCAAGCGCGTCCACCGCGCCGCCAACCTCCTCGTCGAGGAGCAGTACCACTGCTGGAAGGATCAGCTCGTGCCGCTCCTCGCCAAGGAGGGCATCGTCTTCCGCTCCGGGCCGCAGCTCACCGCCAGCGAGCGCACCTGGGTGCAGCGCTACTTCGAGGCCCAGGTGCTGCCCGTGCTCACGCCACTGGCCATCGACCAGTCCCACCCGTTTCCCCAGATCGGCAACAAGACCCTCAACGTCCTCGTGTCCCTCGACAACCCGGACACGCCCGAGCTGGACAAGATGATGGTGATCCTCCCCGTGCCGCGGATCCTCCCGCGCATCGTGCAGATCGAGCCGGGCCCGGACGGCCCGCAGCGCTACATCTTCCTCAGCGAGATCATCAAGCTCTGCGCCTTCACCCTGTTTCCGGGCTACCAGATCAACAGCGCGCACGCCTTCCGTGTCACGCGCAACAGCGACCTCTACATTGACGAGGAGGAGTCGGAGAACCTGCTCAAGAAAATCGAGGAGGAGCTGCGCAACCTCCGGCGCGGCGCCGCCGTGCGCCTTGAGATCGAGGCCGGCGTGGCCGAGGAGCTCATCACCACCCTCTGCGGCTACATCGGGCTCTCGCTCGACTACGCCTTTCGCCTGCAGGGCCCGCTGAACCTGCTGCGCCTGACGAGCCTTTACGACCTCATCGACCGGCCCGACCTGAAATACCCGCCCTTCACGCCCGCCGATTCCCCGGCGCTGCGGGGCGCGGCCAGCATCTTCGACGTGATGCGCGACCGCGACATCCTCCTCCACCATCCCTACGACTCCTTCACGCCGGTGGTGGACTTCGTGGAGCAGGCCGCGCGCGACCCCGAGGTGTTCGCCATCAAGCAGACCCTCTACCGCACCAGCGGCGACTCGCCGGTCGTGCGCGCCCTGATGGACGCCTCCATCAACGGCAAGCAGGTCACCGCGCTGGTCGAGCTGAAGGCGCGGTTCGACGAGGCCAACAACATCCACTGGGCCCGCCAGCTGGAGGAGGCGGGCGTGCACGTCGTCTACGGGCTCGTCGGCCACAAGACCCACTGCAAGTGCAGCCTGGTCGTGCGCCGCGAGGGCGGCGCGCTCAAGCGCTACGTCCACCTCGGCACCGGCAACTACAACCCCAAGACCGCCCGGCTGTACACCGACCTGAGCTTCTTCACCTGCCGCGAGTACCTGACGGCCGAGGTGGCGCAGCTGTTCAACACGCTCACGGGCTTCGGCCGCACACCGGAGTTCAAGCACATGCTGGTCGCGCCGTTCAACATGCACTCGCGCATCCAGGAGCTGATCGCCGGCGAGGCCGCCAACGCCGCGGCCGGGAAGCCCGCGCGCATCATCGCCAAGATGAACAAGCTCGTGGACCAGGTCACGATCGACAACCTCTACGCCGCCTCCCAGGCGGGCGTGAAGGTGGACCTCATCGTCCGCGCCACGTGCTGCCTGTTCGCCGGCGTGAAGGGCCTCAGCGACAACATCCGCCTGCGCAACCTAGTCGGCCGCTTCCTCGAGCACGCCCGCATCCTCTACTTCGAGAACGGCGGCAAACCCCTGATCTTCTGCGGCAGCGCCGACTGGATGCCGCGCAACTTCTTCCGCCGCGTCGAGCTGGCCTTCCCCATCGAGGACCCGGAGCTGCGCCGGCGGATCATCGAGGAGATCCTGCCCACCGAGCTGCGTGACAACGAGGACGCGCAGGAACTCCAGCCGGACAGCACCTACGTGCCGCCGGCGCGCGCGGCCGGCGAGCCGGCCTTCTCCGCCCAGCGGTATTTCATGGCGGCCGCGCGGATCCGCGCCGTGCCCCCCGTCGAGGCCGTGGTCTGAATCCGGATGTCCCGCCCCGGCCTACGTCCCGCTCGCGACCGGCGCCGGCTCGGCGGCGGGCGCCGCCTTGGGCGGGCCAACCAGCAGGTCGAGCGAGCCCTGGATCTGGCGGAAAAACGCCTCGTCGAGCGTGCCGACCGGCACTTCATAGAGCTGGTGACTCTTCGCATGCTCCAGAATCTGCCGCGCGCCATCCGGCGTGAGCCCGCGCGGCCGGAGCAGCTTCTTGCGCTCCAGCATGAGCGCCAGGAACTGCAGCAGCGGCGTGTTCGCCGGGTTGGGCTCCGCCGCCGGGTCGGCCAGGGTCACGAAGAGGTTTTCCGCGGTCAGCTTGAGCGCGCGGCCCGGGTCGTCCACCCCGTGGCGCGCCTTGTAGCTGACCGTCCAGCTGCACAGTACCGGGCCCGGCTTCACGTCGGCCCCGTTCTCGCTCTCGAGCACGTCGCGGCGGCCGATCTCGCCCGAGGCCTCGCGCACGAGGTGGCAGACCACCCGGTCGCCCTCGGCAAAGGTGCGGCCCGAGGCGTGGCAGGTCTTGGCGAGCGGGTGCAGGGTGAGCTCCATGGCGCCTTGTGTCTAAGGCGCCGCGGAACGTTGGCTAGTCAATTTCTCCACCGCCCATGAAAGGCCGGATCATCGCCATCGGGGACATCCACGGCTGCCACCGCGAGTTCGCCGACCTGCTGGAAAAACTCCGCCCCGGAAAGCACGATCGCGTCATCCTCCTCGGGGACCTGGTCAACCGCGGCCCCGACAGCGCCAAGGTCATTGCGCTCGCGCGCGAGCACGCCTGGATGTCGCTGCTCGGAAATCACGAGCTGCGCCTGATGAATTACCGCAAGACCGGCGACCCGACCCACCTCAAGCGTTCCGACTACGACACGCTGAAGCAGCTGAGCGACAAGGACTGGGCCTACATGAACGCAATGCCGCTGACCTTCCATGACGCCTTGCACAATGTGGTGTTGGTCCATGGCGGCTTTCTCCCCAGCCAGCCCTGGCGGCGCCAACCCGCCCGTGTGGTCACCCGCATCCAGGTCGTCGGCAAGGACGGCGCACCCAAGAAGCGCTCCGAGGAGCCGACCGCGCCGCATTGGTCCGAGCTCTGGAACGGCCCGCCCTTCGCGATCTACGGCCACACGCCCCGGCCCGAGGTCTCCCGCCTGAAGTGGTCCCTCGGCATCGACACCGGCTGCGTGCTGGGTGGCTATCTCACGGCCTGCGTCCTGCCCGAGCGCCGCATCGTCCAGGTCCGGGCGCGCGAGAAATATTACTCGGCGTAGAGGGGAATTCCAGAAGACAGTTGCTTGAAGTTAGGGGCGATAGTTCCGCCCGGCCCGACATTGGGATTGTCATGATCGGTCCTTCACCTTGAAACCAATCCATGCCCGACGCCGCCCCGGCTCTCTCCTCTGTCCGCGACCTCAAGGCGCTGGAAGGCGCAAACGGCCAGGTCTTCGCGAGCCTGCTCGTGGTGCGCAAGCTCGCCGCGAAGACCGCCTCCAACGGCAATCCGTTCTTCGGCGTCGATCTCGGCGACCGCACCGGCTCCTTCGGCTGCACGGTGTTCAGCGACAATCCCGCCTTTGAAGTGCTCAAGGCCGCCGGTGAGGGTTCCGTCGTCCGGGTCGAGGGCAAGGTCGACCATTTTCAGGGCCGGCTCTCGCCCAAGCTCAGCCGCGTCACGGTGCTCTCCGAGAGCGAGCTGGGCGCGCCGGGCCTGCTCGACAACCTCGTGGAACTGGCGCCCGAGAACGCTGACGCGCTGTGGACCGAGCTGACTGGATTCATCGAGTCCATCGCCCATGCCGAGCTGAAGGCCACCGTCCGGGCCGTATTCGAGGAAGTCGGAGACGTCTTCCGCTGGTGCCCCGCGGCGGTCTCCATGCACCACGCGTACCGGCATGGTCTCCTTGAGCACACGGTGCACATGGCCCGCGATGCCCGGGCGCTGCTGCCCCTGTACACCGAGGTGAACGCGGACCTCGCCATGGCGGGCATCCTGCTCCACGACACCGGCAAGACCATCGAGTACGAGGGCACGCTGGCCACCAAGCGCAGCCGCCGCGGCATTCTGCAGGGCCACGTCGTGCTGGGCTATCAGCTTGCCCGCAAGGCCGGGAAAAAGGCCAAGCTGGATGATGATCTCCTCGAGCGTCTCGAGCACATCATCCTCAGCCACCAGGGCGAACCGGAATGGGGCGCCGCGGTTTATGCGGCCACGCCGGAAGCGGTGTTCGTGTCGATGATCGACAACCTCGACGCCAAGATGGGCATGGTCCAGCGCGCCCTGCGGCAGGCCCCCGAGGGCGAGGAATTCTCCGAGCGGCTGCCCGGGCTGAGCGCACAGCTGCTCACCAAGCCACCGCATCCGGCGGTTGGCGCGTAGTCCGCAGATTAAGCCGCCCAAGCTTCAGTCCGCCTCGAGCCACTTCAGTGCCTCGGCGCGGTCGCTGAAAACCCGCACCTTAAGGCCGCGGTTGCAGCAGGCCGTCTCCCAGAACCGGGTCATCTCGGCGGGCATGGTCGTGCCCGGGACCAAAATCGCCTCCCTCAGGTTTCGCCCCAAACCGGCGCGGTCGAGCTCTTCCACCACGGCATAGAGATCAAACAGTGAATGGCCACCGGTGAGTTCCCGACAATCTCCAAGCAACTGATGCTTGCCCGTGCTCGCCGCCCAATCCGTGGTGGCTTTCACCGCCTCAACCAGTTCCTTTGGGCTCACCATGCCCGTATAGGTGGTCTCAATGACGGGCGGCTCGGATAATTCAGCGTTCGTCCAAGGCATAGGTTGGAGATGGTTAATGTGCGCCCGACGAACCACATGCAAGTCGCGCCAGTGCAAACTAATTGCCCTGTCCTCAGACTAGCCGGTCATGCTTGCGCTGTAGCCGCATGAAGCTGCCTCGGCCCCGGGATCATCCAGGCGCGAACGATCCTGTCGCCGGCCACCTCATAGATCATGACGGCCTGAACCTCGCCGGGGCCCTCGCCCGGGAACGTGCGCGTGATGCGCTCGTGATCGATGACAAACGTCCCGCAGACGATGCGTCGCTCAAGCGCGGCCTGCAGGTTGGGCTCCTTGAACCGGGCGGCGAAGCGCTCCCTCAGCCCAGCGGTGCCGCTGGCCAGCAGGCGCGAGGGGTGTTCGAACATCTGCGCATCGTCCGCATAGATGGCGAGCAGCGCCTCAAGGTTGCGGGCGTTGTAGGCATCCAGCTGACGCTGCACGACCACCTCCGGGGTTGCTGACGGTTGGCTCATGACCACTTGCAGGCTGTGCCCGAGCGCACGCCTGGCAAGGCGGGATCATTGGAGGTGCTGGATGATGCTCACGATCGGTAGAAACAGCGCCAACACGATGCCGCCCACGACGACCGCCATCCCCACGACCATGGCCGGCTCGAGGAGCGCCGTCAGGCCGGCCACGGCCTGATCCACCTCCTCGTCGTATGCGTCGGCAATCCGCCGCAGCATCTCGGGCAGCGCACCAGTCTCCTCCCCGACCTGCACCATTCCCGTCACCAGCCCAGGCAGGACCGAGGTTTCCTCCAGCGCCCCGGACAACGTTTCCCCCTGTTTGACGCGCGCGCAGCACTCGTCCAAGGCGCCAGCCACCGGGCCACTGCCCGCCGCATCCCGAGCGATGGCGAGGGCCTCCAGGATCGGCACCCCACCCTCCAGCAGGGCGCCGAGCGTGCGCGTGGCCCGGGCAACGGCCGCCTTCAGCCGGAGGTCGCCCACTCCAGGAATCCAATGCAGAACCCGCTCCTTTGTCCGGGACCCGCGTTCCGTCCGCATCAGCCACCGGCCAAGCAAGACTCCCAAGCCACCGCCAACGACCGTGAGGAGAAAGTGAGCCCGCAGCACGCTGCTCAGCATCAGCAGCGCGACCGTGAGCGCGGGCAGCGGCTGCCCCTTCAAGAGTCCGCTGAAGATCGACTCAAACTTCGGCACCACGAACACGAGCAGCACGGTGAGAATGGCCGTGGCCAGCAGCATGATGATCACGGGGTATGTGAGCGCGGTCTTGATTCGTCCGCGCAGCCGCTCCGCTTTTTCCATGAACTGCGCCTGGCGCTCCAGCACCGGCCCGAGCAAGCCGGCCGCCTCACCGGATCGCGTCATGGTGAGGTACAGCCGATCAAACACCGCCGGATGCCGCCGGAGGCCGTCGGAAAAGTTTCCGCCCGAGCCGATCGCGCGGGCAAGGTCGACCAGCAGGGCCTGAAAGGCCGGATGACGTTCCTGTCGCTGCAGGATTTCCAGTCCCCGCGCCAGCGGCACACCGGCATTCACGAGCGTGGCCAGCTGGCGCGTGAATGGCACGAGTTGCCTTCGTCTCACTTTCCCTCGTGGCAGCCACTGCGAAATCCGCGGTCTCGACCGGTTGATGACTGCACGCGCCACGCTTCGTTGCGCCGTGGTGGCGGCATCCGTCTCCAGCAAGCTGATCGGGGACAAGCCCTGCTGCTTGAGACGCGCGGCGACCTGCGTGCGACTGCTCCCCTCCAGCTTGCCCTGTCGCTCCCGCCCCGTCGCCTGCTCAATCGCGGTGTAGGTGTAGGTCGGCATGCTCAAGTGTGGCAAAGGACTTCCTCGAGGGTGGTCTCGCCCCGCCTCGCCGACGCCAAGCCCGCCTCCCGCAGCGTCTGGCACCCCTGCGCCCGTCTCCAGTCACGCAGTCGGCTGACGGGAGACTCCTGTCCGACCAACTCGCGCAGCGCATCGGTCATCGGCAGCCACTCAAAGATTCCCATGCGCCCGCGATATCCCGTCTGGGCACAGGACGGACAGCCTTCGCCGCGAAAATACCGCGCAGTCGGCATCGCGTCGCCAATTTCACCAACGGCCTGCAGCTGCGCCGCCGAGGGCGACCACGGCCCGCGGCACTGTGGGCAGATTTTCCGCACAAGGCGCTGCGCCAACACCGCCTCCAGGGTGGCTCCCACGAGAAATGGCTCCACGCCGAGATCGAGGAGGCGCGCTATGGCAGTGGGCGCATCATTGGTGTGCAGGGTCGACAGCACGAGATGCCCGGTCAGGGCCGCCTGGATGGCCATCTGCGCCGTCTCAAGGTCGCGGATCTCGCCGATCATCATGACATCCGGATCTTGGCGCAGAAACGCCCGAAGCGCCGTCGCGAAGGTCAGGCCCGCAGCCGGATTCACCCCCAGCTGCATGACGCCCTCCAGTTCGTACTCCACCGGGTCCTCGGCCGTCAGCAGCTTCAACTCGGTCTGGTTGAGCAGCTGCAGCGCGCCATAGAGCGTCGTGGTCTTGCCCGAGCCCGTCGGTCCCGTGACCAGGAAAAGCCCGTTCGGTCGGCTCACCGCGGCCTTTGCGCCGGCCAGGATATCCGCCGGCAGCCCTAGTTCATCGAGCGACAACCGCGTGGCCGAGGCGTCGAGCACGCGCAGCACGATGCTCTCGCCCGCCTGCGTCGGCAGGGTTGAAACCCGCAGGTCGACTTGGCGGTCTGCGACGCCGAGCCGGATGCGTCCGTCCTGGGGCACGCGCCTTTCCGCAATATCGAGGTCTGCCAGTACCTTGAGCCGCGAGGCGATGGGCAACGCCAGCGTACGTGGCGGCGGCGTCATCTCATACAGCGCGCCATCCACGCGGTAGCGGATCCGGAACTCGTCGGCAAAGGGCTCGAAATGGACATCGCTCGCCCGGTCGCGGATCGCCTGTTCCAGCACCATGCTCACAAACCGCACGACCGGCGCCTGTCCCGCCATCTCCGCCAACACTGCAACAGAAGGCTCCACGACCGCGGTTGGCGCCGAATCACTCCCGTACGCCGCTTGAATCAGCTGCGCCGTCCGCACGGGATCCGCCACGGCCACCCGCACAGCCTGACCAAGCGCAAAGGCGAGGTCCGTGGACAGCGGTTCGTCGAACGGATCCAGGGCCAGCACAGTCAGACCCTCCGTACCCAAGCGGATCGGAACGATCCCCCGCGCCAACGCCAGATCCCGCGGCACCCTCGCCAGCAGAGCAGGCTCCACGGTCACTGGTGGGGCCAACTCAAGGGACAGCCCCAGATGCGCCGCCACCGCGGCGAGCACTTGCGCGCGGCTCAAACCTCCGCAGGCGATCACTTGCGCAGCCACCGTCACGCCAGCGGTGAGAGCGCCTTGCCTTAGCTCGGCTGAGGGCGGGAGCCTGACGAGGCCTTGGGTTTGGAGCAGTTCGCAGATCGCCTCGTCGCGGCCCTCGAACATGCGGCCCTGCGGCTAGAGCACCTTCAGTTGGGCGCCCGCGGCCACCAGTTTCTCGCGCATGACCACGGGGTCCTGCGCCTTTTCCACGCACTCGTCCGCGCTGATCAGCTCGCGGTTGAAGAGGCTCATCAGGTGGGTGTCCATCGTGATCATGCCCAGGTTCGCACCGGTCTGGATGTCCGAGTTGATGCGGAACGTCTTGTTCTCGCGGATGAGCGACGCGATGGACGTCGTGTTGATCATGATCTCGTAGCCGGCGATGCGGCCGCCGCCGATCTTCTTGCAGAGCACCTGGGAGATGACCGCCTGCACCGACGAGGCCAGCTGCGTCCGGATCATGTCCTTCATGTTCGCCGGAAACGCGTCCACGATGCGGTCGATGGTCTTGGCCGCGCCGTTGGTGTGCAGCGTGCCGAACACCAAGTGACCGGTCTCGGCCGCGCTGATCGCCGCCTCGATCGTCTCGAGGTCGCGCATTTCACCGACGAGGATGATGTCGGGATCCTGACGGAGGGCGCGCCGAATGGCCTCCGCGAAGCTCGGCACATCCGAGTGCACCTCGCGCTGCGTGACCACGCAGCGCTTGTGGTTGTGGTAATACTCGATCGGGTCCTCGATCGTGATGATGTGGCCGTCGCGGTTTTCGTTGATGTAGTTCACCATCGACGCGAGCGTCGTGGACTTGCCCGAGCCGGTCGGGCCCGTGACGAGGATGAGGCCGCGCGGACGATACAGCAGCTCCCGCACCTTGTCCGGCAGGCCAATGTCGCGCAGGCCGAACATTTTGTAGGGAATCTGGCGCAGCACCAACCCGTAGTTGCCCTTGGCGCGCAGCACGGACACGCGGAAGCGGGCCTTCTCGCCGAACGCGAAGCCGAAATCCGCGCCACCGTTCAGCTTCACATTGCTGATGTGGCTGTCGGGCGTGATCGACTGCATCAGCTGCTCGGTGTCGGCCGGCGTGAGCGCCGGACCGTCGATGGGCGTCATGCTGCCACTGAGTCGGAGCGTGGGCGGCTGGTTGACCTGCAGGTGGAGATCCGAGGCGTTTTGCTCGACGACCAATTCGAGCAGCTCGTTCATTTCATAGCTCATGGTGAATGCGCGTGGTGGGTTAACTGTCGCCTGGGGTCATAGAGACCACTTCCTCGCTCGTGGTCAAACCAGCGCTGACCTTCCGAATGCCATCCGCTCGCAGCGTGCCGAGGCCCTGCGCCCGGGCCATCCCCCTGAGGCGCACGGGACTGACGCGCTCGTGGATCACCTGCTGCACGGCCTCATTGATCAAAAAGATCTCAAAGAGGCCGATTCGTCCGTGATAACCCGTGCCTTGGCACGCGAGACACCCCGGGCCGCGGGTAAACTCCACCTCCCTCGGCGGCAAGCCGGCCAGTCCGAGCCCCTGCCACTCCGCCGGGCCGGGACGATAGCGCTCCCCGCATTGGCGGCAGACCTTGCGCACGAGGCGCTGTGCCACCACCGCACGCAAGGATGCCGCCAGCAGAAAGGGTTTCACGCCCAGGTCCGCCATCCGCGCCACCGCGCCAGGCGCATCGTTGGTGTGCAGCGTGCTGAACACCATGTGCCCGGTCAGCGAGGCGTGCAGCGCGATCTCCGCCGTCTCGAGGTCCCGGATTTCACCGACCATCACGACATTCGGCGCCTGGCGAAGCATCGCCCGCAGTGCCGCCGCAAAGGTCATGCCCGTCTCAGTCCGCACCGGAACCTGATTGATGCCGGTCAGCTGGTACTCCACCGGGTCCTCGACCGTGATGATCTTGCGGTCGGGCTGGTTCAAGTGCTGCAGGCAGCCGTACAGCGTGGTCGTCTTGCCGGATCCCGTCGGACCGGTCACGAGCACGATGCCGTCGGGCAAGCAGATGAGTCGTTCAAGCGTGCTCCGGTCTCCCGCCGCCAACCCCAAGTCGTCCAATCCCGGCTGGCGCGCGGCGCGATCCAGCACGCGCAGCACCATGGTCTCGCCGTGCACCGTCGGCAGCGAGGCGACGCGGAGGTCAATTGCCCTGCCCTGCCCGCTCAGCTGGATGCGCCCATCCTGCGGCAGGCGTTTCTCGGCAATGCTGAGATTCGCCATGATCTTCACCCGGGAAATCACCGCGGGGTGCAGCGCGCGCGGCGGTCCGCCCGCATCCACCAGCAGGCCGTCCACGCGGTAGCGAACCCGGAACCGGCCCGCCAAGGGCTCAAGGTGGATGTCCGACGCCCGCCGGGCCAGCGCTTCCGCGATGAAACCCTGCACCAGCTGAATCACCGGGGCGTCATTCTCATCCTCGGCCACGCCGGCCCGTGCCGTCATGGACTCGGGACGCTCGCCATAACTCTCCTCGTGAGCCCCCGCCGTCGGGACCTTCGCGGGGCCGTATAGGATCGTAAACACGCTCTCGAATACATCCTCCGGCACGACGCCCGTGCTGATCTCACAGCCGAGCAGATGCGCCAGGCTGTCAGTCCCGTCCGTCTCGAATGGGTCGCACACCGCGACGCGCATCACGCCCGCGCGCCTGTCGATCGGCAACAATGCGTGACGCCGGGCAAATTCCCGCGCCACGAGCGCCAGGACTTCCGGGGAAATTTTGGCCGGATCAGGCTCCAGCACGTCCAAGCCCAGCACCTCAGCCTGCAGTTCCGCGACCTGCCGCGGTGTCAGGGCACCGTTCGCGACCAACCGCCGGATCAGCTCCAGCGTGGAGCCAGCCGCCTCCGGCTGGCGTTTCAACTCCGTCCGCGCCGTCTCCAGCTGTCCCGGGCTCAACCATTGCTTGTCGAGCGCCCGTCGCAGCACGAGGTCGCGGCCGAAAAACGTCACTGGGTGCGCTAGCGGCTCAGGCCCATCAGGAACTCGGCGTTGGACTTCGTCTTCTTGAGCCGGGTGATGAGCATCTCCATCGACTCGATCGGACCCAGGCCCTGCATCGCGCGGCGCAGGCCGTAGATGCGCTGCAATTCCTCGGGATGGTAGATGAGCTCCTCCTTGCGGGTGCCGGAGCGGTCGATGTTGATCGCGGGAAAAATCCGGCGCTCGACGAGGCCGCGGTCGAGGTGGAGCTCGCTGTTGCCCGTGCCCTTGAACTCCTCGAAGATGATCTCGTCCATGCGGCTGCCGGTGTCGATCAGCGCGCTGGCGATGATGGTGAGGCTGCCGCCGCCCTCGATGTTGCGGGCCGAGCCGAAGAAGCGCTTGGGCTTCTGCAGCGCGTTGGACTCGAGGCCGCCGGACATCGTCTTGCCCTGGTTGCCGGCCAGCGCGTTGTAGGCGCGGGCCAGGCGGGTGATGGAGTCGAGCAGGATGACGACATGCTCGCCCTGTTCCACCAGCCGGCGCGCCTTCTCGATGACCATCTCGGCGCAGTGCACGTGGCTCTCCGGGGTCTCATCGAAGGTCGACGACACCACCTCGCCCTTGGTGTGACGGCGGAAATCCGTCACTTCCTCGGGGCGCTCGTCAATGAGCAGGAGGATCAGCTTCGCCTGCGGGCTGTTCTCGGTGATCGAGTTCGCGATGTTCTGCAGCAGGACGGTCTTGCCGGTCCGCGGCGGCGCGACGATGAGCCCGCGCTGGCCAAAGCCGATCGGCGTGAGGATGTCCACCGCGCGCATCGAGACGTCCTTCTGCACGTCCGGCGCCTCGAGCAGGATCCGCTTCAGCGGGTAGTACGGGATCAGCTCCTCGAAGGGCGTGACCTTGGAAATCTCGTCCGGGGAGCCGCCCATGACCTGGTCGATGCGGACGACGGCCGGGCACCGCTCGTTGGGCTTGGGCGCCTCAACCAGCACCTCGACCCGGTGTCCGCGCTTGAGTCCGTACAGCCGGATCAGGCTCTCGGGCAGATAGGCGTCCTCGGGATAGAGCCGGTAGTTCACGTGCTCGTGCACGATGAACGCACCGCGGTCCGTCATGTCGATGTAGCCGCGGTCCAGGATGGGACGCTTGCTCTCGCCCGCGAGGGCCAGGATCTGCGCGAGGAGCTGCTTGCGATTCGGCGCGCCCTGGAAGGTCACGCCATATTTCCGCGCGAAGGCGGTGAGTTCCGCCAGCGGCAGCCGGTAAAGCTCATCAAGGTAAAGCGCGTCGCCCTTGCCAGAGGAGATCTCCTTCGCCAGCGCCTTCAGCGCCTCGACGTCCGCAAAGCGCGCCGGATCCGGCAGGTCGCCGTAGACCGGCGCCGCGCTCGGCGGCGGCGGCTGAGCGGGATAAGGAGAATTCGGCTGGCCGCCACCGCCACCACCACCGCCACCCGGCTGCCAGTGACCGCCGCCGTGACGTCCCCGCTTGCGCTTGTTGCGCTTCCAAAATCCACGGTCGCCTCCGCGGTCCTGCCATTCGCCCTGGCCGCCTTGGCCGCCCTGCCCGCCACCCCCGTTGGATTCCTGCGGACCGCCCTTGCCGGAGGATTCACCTTCGGGGGCGGTTTCGCGGGGAGCGGAGGGAGTCTCGACGCGAACGGGGGCCTCGGCGGGAGCGGGACGCTCCTCGCGCTCGACGCGCGGCGCCTCGGCCGCCGGTGCGGGCGCCTCGGACTCCGACTCCGCCCCACGCTTGCCGGCCGGCTTGGCCTTGGGGGCACGGCCGCGACGGCGCGGCGTCTTCTTGGTGTCGTCGGCGTCAGCCGGCGCGGCGCCGGAGGCGTCGTCGTTTTTCGGAGGGAGATCCATGGCGGTACTCAACAGGATGACAATGGGGGGTGCGCCGCCCGTTCGGAACCAGCTGCCGCGATTCTCTCAGCGTACCGCCAGGAGCGCGGTCACGAGGTGATCAACTTGGTCTTGGAGGAATTCGGCGGAGCCTTCATTCCACAAAACAAAATCAGACAGCTCGATTTTGCGCGCCAGGGGCAGTTGCTTCGAAATTCGTTGCTCGGCGAGCGCGTGCGGTAGGCCACGCTGCTCCAGTCGGGCGAGTTGCTGGGCCGGAGCACACGCGACGCAGACGGTGAAATCAAACCAATTCTCCAGTTTCTTCTCGAAGAGCAAGGGAACCTCGACCACCAGGTCGCCCGGGGCCGCGGCAAATTCCTGGCGCCAAAGCTCAAACAGCACGGGGTGAGTGTTTTCCTCGAGCCAGAGCAGCTCGGCATCGTCCGCAAATACGTGGCCGGCCAACTGCGTCCGGTTCACTGTGCCATCGTCAGCCAGGATGCCCGCGCCATAGCGCTTGGTGAGGAGTTCCTTGATCTCCGGCCGGGACAGGACGCGCTCGCGAATCAGGGCATCCGAGTCGATCCGGCGAAAGCCATGACCCTCCAGCAGCCTCGCTGCCGTGGATTTTCCGCAGCCCATGCCGCCGGTGACGCCAAGGATCATCGTTTGAGTATTTTCCCCTAGTTTTGGTCTTGCCGACGATATTGGGCAAATCTTAATCACGCGACATCGTCGCCTTCGATGCGTCGACCGTGAGCCCACCCCTGTTCTTGCCGCCATGCTCAACCCTGTCGACACAAAGAATCCCACCGCCGTGGCGGGTTTTGTGCGGCGCATTTTCGACGAGCTGTTCCCCGGCGCGACCCCGACGCTGTTCCCGCGGGCCTTCACGGACATCGAGGCCCTCTTCCGCGGCCAGCACCCGGGCTACCTGCCCCTCGACCTTCATTACCACGACCTGCAGCATACCATGCAGGCGACGGTCTGCCTCACCCAACTCCTGCAGGGGGCGCATCTCGCCCGCGATGGCCACGAGCTGACGCCCCGCCAGTACGATGTCGCGATCGTCACCGTGCTCCTGCACGACACCGGCTACCTCAAGATCCGTTCCGACATCATCGGGACCGGCGCCAAATACACCCTCACCCACGTGCTGCGCAGCTGCGCGTTCGCCGCGTCGTACCTCCCCACCATCGGCGTGCTCGACACGGAGATCACCTCGGTCCTCAGCGCGATCAACTGCACCGGGCCGACCAACGAGATCGGCCGCCTGGTCTTCAATTCACCGATCGACCGTTTCGTCGGCTGCGCCGTCGCCACCGCGGACTATCTCGGCCAGATGTCCGCGTCCGATTACCCGGACAAGCTCAAGGTGCTCTACGGCGAATTCCTCGAGTCCGACACCTTCATCTCGCTGCCCACGTCGCGGCGGATGTTCAAGTCGGTCGAGGACCTGACGCGCAAGACCCCGGATTTCTGGACCAAGTTTGTCCTCCCGCGCCTCGATAACCAACTCGACAAGGTTTACCGCTATCTCGCCCACCCCTACCCGGGCGGCCGGAACGAGTATTTCGAGGCGGTGGAAAAGAACATCGACCTCGTCCGCCAGCGTCTGGCGGACCGCAGTTCCCCGGCCAACTGACCGGCTAGCCGGTTTCCGGGGATTGGTTCCGTCGTTCATGCTTGCCACGTTTTTTTCGGCCGCCCTGCAGGGCATCGAGGCCGAGCCCGTCCACGTGGAAGTCAGCGCCGTCGAGGCCGGCGAGCCCAAGATCCTCCTCGTCGGCCTGCCCGACGCCGCCGTGAAGGAGTCCTGCGACCGCGTCTTCACCGCCATCCGCAACTGCGGGTTTTTCCACAGCCGCACCCGCACCACCATCAACCTCGCCCCCGGCCACGTGCGCAAGGAGGGCCCGCTCTATGACCTGCCCATCGCGCTGGGCATGCTGGTCTCCACCGGCCAGGTGAAGGCCGAGAATGTCGGCGACTGGCTCGTCGCCGGCGAACTCGGCCTCTCCGGCGCGACGCGACCCGTGCGCGGCGCCCTCGCGATGGCACGGCTGGCGCGGAAACTCGGCAAGCGCGGGCTCCTGCTGCCGGCCATCTCCGCGGACGAGGCCGCCTTGGTCGAGGGCGTCGAGGTCCACGCCATCCAGTCCCTCGACCAGGCCGTGCGGTTCCTGACCGGCGAGGAGCGGCTGACCCCGCTCGCTCCCGCCACCGCCCGCGCCCGGGCCCGGCCCGCCGCCGACAGTCCCGTCGACTTCTCCGAGATCAAGGGCCAGCAGGCGCTGCGCCGCGCGGTCGAGGTCGCCGTCGCCGGCTCGCACAATCTGCTCATGATCGGCCCGCCCGGGTCCGGGAAATCGATGGTCGCGAAGCGCATTCCGACCATCATGCCGGCGCCGACCCTGGACGAGCAGCTGGAGATCCTGAGCATCCACTCCGCCGCGGGCCGAACCCTGCGCGGCGAGATCTCGTGGGGTACCCGCCCATTCCGCGGGCCGCACCACACCATCTCCGATGTCGGCCTGCTCGGCGGCGGCACCATCCCGGGGCCGGGCGAAATCTCCCTCGCCCATCACGGGGTGCTGTTCCTCGACGAGCTGCCGGAGTTCAAGCGCTCCGCCCTCGAGGTGCTCCGCCAGCCGCTGGAGGACGGCGAGGTCGCCATCTCCCGCAGCGCGGGCAAGGTCACGCTCCCCTGCGCGTTCATGCTCGTCGCCGCGATGAACCCTTGCCCACATGGTTTTGACTTTCTACTGGCAGCCTGTTCGACTCCTTTTTATGGATTTGGCGTTTTCTTACGTTCGTTGTTCTACCCCCGAGCAGTTGCTTGGTGATACCCTCCGCCGACAAATCGAGCGGGCAATGATTTACGCGGCGAAGAACGGACTAACTCTAGACCAACGGAGCTACAAGGATCTTGGCGTGTCCGCGTTCAAGGGAGCCAATTTGGGTGAAGGCGCCG
>CAIJZY010000028.1 GCA_903825285.1 uncultured Opitutia bacterium
GGCGGTCGACGGTGGCGGCGATCTCCTTCGCCGCCGCTGCCCGGGTGGCCCCGCCCACCCGCAGGGCGTCGGCCATGTCGGCCTTCCGCGCCTCCAGCATCTCGCCGAGGCGGTAGAGGATCTGGCCGCGGTTGTAGGCCGTGCGCTTCGCCCAGCCGGGGCCGGCCTTGGCGGCGGCCTCGACGGCGTTGCGCAGGTCCTTGCGCGTGCACTGCGGGATGTTGGCGAAGAACGTGCCGTCCGCGGCGTGGACCGGGAAGACCCGCGCGCTCTCGGAGCGGATGAAGGCACCGCCGACATAGACCTTGGGCGTTTTGGTGATGGGCAGGCGTGGCATGGCGGGGAGGGGTCAGGTGGCGGCGGGGGTCTCGTCCTGCAGGTGGACAACCTCCTTGTAGCGGAGGGCGATCACCGCGAACACGATCGCGGCGGCGATCGCCAGCGCCGAGAAGAAGAGGTAGAACGACGCGCCCGGGAGCTTGCTGGTGTGGTCGGGGTTCGAGATGAACATCTGGACCAGCGCGTCGAAGAGGTTGCCCGCGGAGATGGACCAGAGGTAGAGCGCCTGCACGATCGCCTTGAGGTGCTTCGGCGCCTGCGTGTAGGCGAACTCCAGCGCGGTGATCGAGGTCATGACCTCGCCGGCGGAGAGCAGCAGGTAGGCCGGCAGCTGCCAGAGCACGTTGATCGAGTGGCCGGCCCCGAGGCGCGCCTCGATCCAGGCGGTGATGAGGAAGGCGACGCCGACGGTGAAGATGCCGAGGCCGATCTTGCGCAGCGGCGTCAGGCGCCAGACCGCGTTCATCGCGGGGTAAAGCAGGTACTGGAAGGTCGGGATCAGCGCGAGGATCATGACCGCGTTGACCGCCTGGATCTGCGACGAGAGCAGCTCGAATTTCCAGCCGAAGAGGTTCATGTGCCGGTCCATCTTCTGGGCCTGCAGCACCCACTCGCCGCCGCTCTGGTCCCAGAGCGCCCAGAACACCGCCACGAAGATGAACAGGATCGCCAGCCGCCCGAACGCGGCGAGCGTCGCGCGGTTGAAGGTCTCGCGCAGGAACGCGCGGCCCTTGGGCGGCACGTGCACGAACTTGCGCCGGCCGGACCAGAAGATGACGGTGGCCAGCAGCATCAGGACCGCCGGCACGCCGAACGCGATGCGCGGGCCGAACTTGTCGAGGAGGACGGGCGTCAGCGGGATGGAGACCATCGACCCGACGTTGACCGAGAAGTAGAACCAGCCGAAGGCGCGGGACACGAGGTGCTGGTTGGCGGTGCCGAACTGGTCGCCGACATTGGAGGCGACGCACGGCTTGATCCCGCCCGCGCCCAGGGCGATCAGGCCCAGGCCGACGAAGAGGCCGACGCGGGTCGGGTCGCCCGCGAGCGCGAGGCAGCCCGCGCAGTAGATGAGTGAGATCCAGAACACCGTCCGGAACTTGCCCCAGAACGCGTCGGCGACGATCGCGCCGAGCATCGGGAAGAAATAGTTCGAGGCGACGAAGAGGTGGTACCACTTGTTCGCGTCGTTCTCGCTCATCGGCGCCAGGGCGCCCGCGCGGTTGCGCAGATACTGGGTCATGTAGATGACCAGGATCGCCCGGAGCCCGTAGAAGCAGAAGCGCTCGGCGGCCTCGTTGCCGATGATGTAGGGGATGCCCGGGGGCATCTTGTCCGTTTGAACAGGGGTGGTGCGGAGGGGTTCAGCCATGGAAGAAAGGGGCGTTCAGGTGACCTGGCAGTAATCGAGCAGGCCCTGGCGGCCGCCCTCGCGGCCGAAGCCGCTCTCCTTGTACCCGCCGAAGGGCGAGGCCGGGTCGAACTTGTTGTAGGTGTTGGCCCAGACCACGCCGGCCTTGAGCTCGGTGGACATCTTCAGGATGCGCGAACCCTTGTCCGTCCACACGCCGGCGCTCAGGCCGTAGGCGGTGTTGTTGGCCTTCTCCACCGCCTCCTCGGGCGTGCGGAAGGTCAGGACCGACAGCACCGGCCCGAAGATCTCCTCGCGGGCGATGCGGTGGCTCATGGCGACGTTCGAGAAGATCGTCGGCCGGAAGAACCAGCCCTTCGCGGGCAGCGGGCACGCCGGCTGGAACAGCTCGGCGCCCTCGCGCACGCCGCTCTTCACCAGCGCGGTGATCCGGCCCAGCTGCTCCTTCGAGTTGATCGCGCCGACGTCGGTGTTCTTGTCCAGCGGGTCGCCGACGCGCAGCACCTGCACGCGCTGCTTCAGCTTCGCCAGCACGCGGTCGGCCACCGGCTCGTGCACCAGCAGGCGCGAGCCCGCGCAGCACACGTGGCCCTGGTTGAAGAAGATGCCGTTGATGATGCCCTCGACCGCCTGGTCGATCGGCGCGTCGTCGAAGATGATGTTCGCGGCCTTCCCGCCGAGCTCCATCGTCATCTTCTTGTCCGTGCCCGCGAGCGACCGCATGATGATCTTGCCGACCTCGGTCGAGCCGGTGAACGCGACCTTGGCGGGGATCGGGTGGCCCATGACGGCCGCGCCGACCTCCCCCGCCCCGGTGACGATGTTCACCACGCCGGGCGGCAGGTCCGCGTCCTGGATGATCTCCGCGAGCTTGAGCGCCGTGATCGAGGTGGTCTCGGCCGGCTTCAGCACCACGCAGTTGCCCATCGCCAGCGCGGGCGCGAGTTTCCACGCGCACATCAGCAGGGGAAAATTCCACGGGATCACCTGGCCCACGACGCCCAGCGGGGCGACGCTGCGGCCTGGCGCCACGTACGCCAGCTTGTCGGCCCAGCCGGCATGGTAGAAGAAATGCGCGGCCGCCATCGGCACGTCGAAGTCGCGCGACTCCTTGATCGGCTTGCCGCCGTCGAGCGTCTCGGCCACCGCGAACTCGCGGGCCCGGTCCTGCAGCAGCCGCGCGATGCGGAAGAGGTACTTCGCCCGCTCCCGGCCCGGCATCCGGCCCCAGGTGGTGTCGGCCGCCCGCTGCGCCGCCGTGTAGGCGGCGTGCACGTCGGCGGCCCCCGCCAGCGCGATCTCGGCGAGCTTCCCCTCGGTGGCGGGGTTGATCGAGTCAAAGTGTTTGCCTGACTTGGGCGCGACGAACCGCCCGTTGATGAACAGGCCGTAGCGGGCCTTGAGCTTCGGGTCCGCGGTCTCGGGCGCGGGATCGTACGGCCAGAGGTCGCCGAAGATCAGCTCGGGCGCGGGACGCCCGCGGCGGCGGGAGGAGAGGGACGGGGATTTGATCGCAGGCATGTTCAGGGAGACCGCTAATGCGCGCTAACGGGGATCAGCCACTCCTGCGTCCGGTTTAGTGCTCATGAGCGGGAATGGGTGGTTGAAGTCAGTAGCTCTCCGCCGACTCGCTGAAGGAGTACGGGGCCTGGTACGCGCCGGTGCGCTCCTTCTCGAGCTGGCGGAGCAGGTCGTTGAGCAGCGCGCTCGCACCGAAGCGGTAGCGGCGGTTGTTCAGCCACGCGTCGCCGAGCGTCTCCTTCACGGCGACGAGGAAATGCAGCGCCTGCTTCGCGGTGCGGATGCCGCCGGCCGGCTTCATCGCGATGGCCACGCCGGTTGCGAGGTAAAAGTCGCGGATCGCCTCCAGCATCACCTGGTTGTTGCCGAGCGTGGCGTTGAGCGAGGTCTTGCCGGTGCTGGTCTTGATGAAGTCGCCCGGGCGCAGCACGCGCATCGCAAGGAAGGAGGCGGCCCGGATCTTGTCGTAGGTCTCCAGCTCGCTGACCTCGAGGATCACCTTCAGGGTGGCGGCGCCGCACGTATCCCGCACCGCCGAAATTTCGTCCTGCACGCGGCCATACTCGCCGGCGAGGAACGCCCCGCGGTTGATCACCATGTCCACCTCGTCCGCGCCGTCCGCCACGGCCGCGCGGACCTCCGCGAGGCGGGTCGCGAGCGGCGCCTGGCCGGAGGGAAACGCGGTCGCGACCGACGCGATGCGCACCGGGGCATTGAGTCCCAGCGCCCGGCGCGCGTGCCGGACCATCGCCGGGTAGACGCAGACCGCGGCCGTCGGGGGCACGGTCGGGTCGTCGGCCGGGTGCAGGGCCTTGCGGCAGAGCGAGGCGACCTTGCCGGGCGTGTCCTTGCCCTCGAGCGTCGTGAGGTCGACCATCGTGACGGCGGTGCGCAGGCCCCAGACCTTGGCGGTCTTCTTGATGCTGCGGGTCGTGAACTTGGCGACGCGTTCCTCGATGCCGACGCTGTCGACCGTGCCGACATCGTCGAACAGCCGGCGAAGCGACACTGACTGGCCTGCGTTCATAAGGCCGGAAACCATGCGCCCGCCGAGAGTGGAAAACAAGGCTTTAGACGGAGGACGGCTTTAGGCTTTATGCGGCCCGGCCGACCGCGTATCGCGTAGGGCCTAACGCCCACCATGACCGCGCCCGCCCTTCCCCTGCCCGCCGCCCCCACCGGCGAAGTCGTCATCCGCACCATCGCGATGCCCGCCGACACCAACAACAATGGCGACATCTTCGGCGGCTGGCTGGTCTCCCAGATGGACATCGGCGGCGCCGTCCTCGCGCGCAGCACCGCCCTCTGCCGCGTCACCACCGTCGCGATCGACGCGATCACCTTCCACCGGCCGGTCTCCGTCGGCGACATCGTCACCTGCTACGCGAAGGTCGACCGGATCGGCCGCACCTCGATGCTGATCGCGGTCGAGGCCTGGGTGCACCGCTACACGACCGAGACGCAGCAGCTGGTCACCTCGGGGCACTTCACCTACGTGGCCATCGACCCGGCCGGCAAACCCCAGCCCGTCAAACGCTGACCCGCCATGCGCCGCCTGGCCGCCTTGTCTCTCCTGCTGGTGCTGCCCGCCCTCGGGCTGCGGGCCGCGAGCGTCGAGGAGGAGGTGCGCGCCGCCGACGCCACGCGTGTCCTCTCCACCCTGCGCGGCGACGCCGACCGGCTCGCCCAGCTGTTGTCCGACGGCCTGACCTACGGCCACCTCGACGGCCGCGTGCAGTCCAAGCCCGCCCTGCTCGCCGCGGTGCGCTCGAAGGATCTCACGTACGAGGCCTACGATTATCTGGAGCTCAGGATCACTCCCGTGTCGGACGACGTCGCGATCATGTCCGGCCGGACCCACCTCAAGGCCAGCGCGGGCGCGGTGCACGTTGACTACGCCATCCGCTTCCTGGCCGTCTGGCGGCGCGAGTCCGGCACCTGGCGCCTGTTCGCCTACCAGTCCACCAAGCTGCCGGCCAAGTAGGTCCGTCCGACCGCGTCGCCCATCAAGGATAGTTGCCCACGGCGGAATCCCTCACCCCATGATGAAAACCCTGCTTCGACTCTGGCCTGTCCTCCTGCTGGCGCTGGGCACGCTCCAGGCGGCGGATGACGGGCTCATCGCCGCCGTCCGCGCCGCGGATGATGCGCGCGTTGCCGCCATGCTCGCCGGCGATGAAGCCCGGCTCGACGCGACCCTCTCCGACGAGCTGCGCTACGCCCACTCCAGCGGCCACCTCAATGACAAGGCCAGTTACATCAAGGCGCGCCTCGCGGCCAACACCGCCTACAACCGCGTGGAGTACAAGGAGCGCACCTTTCAGCCGGCCGCCCCCGGGGTGGTTTTGATGTTCGGCCGCGTGCTCATCCACTCGGGCCGCGCGGAGAAACCTCCCGTGGACCTCAATTTTCTCGCCGTCTGGCGCGAGGAGCACGGCGCCTGGCGCCTCCTGGCCTGGCAGTCCAACACGCACACCGAGCCCGCCGCGCCGGCCGCGAAATAACGGCTGCGTCAGCGGCAATACGGGGCAATGTGGGAGCGAGCTTGCTCGCGACCCTCCGCAGAAAGTCGCGAGCAAGCTCGCTCCCACATTTCTCTCACATTGCTCCCGCAGCCGGCCGTGGCGTAGAGGTCCGGCCGAAGTCAGAGACCGCAATCCGCGAACACCGCCGGGTTGCCCAGCACGGCGCGCACGAGGATCGCGGGATACTCGCCGTAGCCGCGGGGACCGGTGTGGTCGAGGGTGCCGTCGGGCAGCGGATGGTAGCGCTCGTGCCAGAACCCGCCGTCGGCCAGGCCCCGCGCACATACCCGCCGCACCGACTCGCGCAGCCTCTGGTTCTCGCCGCGCCGGGCGCAGGCCTGCCACTCGAGGAACCACACGCGGCCCATCGCGGCCACGTCGTAGGTCTGGCCGACGGGAATCTCAAAGCCGACGTCCTCGTGCGCCGAGAAATATTCCCAGGGTTCATATGCGAAGGGCCGAGTCACCGTCTGCGTCGGCATCCCGCCCTGCCAGAACGCCGGCTCGCCCATCATCCGCGGCCACAGCGCGTCCGCCTGCGCCGGCGTCGCCACATCATAGGCCACCGCCGCCCAGTTCACGTCCGACAACCCGTGGAGGTCCACCACGCCGCGCTCCGGGTGCACGTACTCCGCAAAATGGTCGCCGCGCCAGAACACCTCGCGGAACCGCGCCGCCAGCGTCTCGGCCGCCGCGCGCCACTCCGCCGCCGCCGGGCCGTGGCCGAGCGCCGCGTTCAGCCGCTCGCAGGTGCGCAGCACATGCACGACGTAGCACTGCGCGACGCCGTCCCACTGGTGGCGCGGCGGCATCTCGGTGTAGAATCCCGCGCCCGCGATCAGGCCGTTGGCGCTCTTCCGGGAAAGCAGGTAACTCGCCGCGCGCTCCAGCGACGGCAGCTTCAACTCCAGCCAGGCGGCGTCCGCTGTCGCCGCGAACAACTCGCCGCCCAGCAGCACGTAGCTCACCGCCGCCAGCGTGCCGAGGGGGTTGATGCCCGCGATCCAGTGGCTGCACGAGCCGATCCAGCGCCGCGCCGCGTAGCCCTCGCGCCGGGGGTCGAAGACAAAGACGTCCTCCGGGTAGCGCATGCCCTTGTTGTAGGTCGTGAGGTGCTCCGGCGGCGGGTCGGCGGGCACGATGGCGTACGGGATGTTGCCGTCCGCCCGCTGCGAAGCCTGCACGTAGTCGAAGTAGTCCCGCACCAGCCGCGTTTTCCCGAGCAGCAGGTAAGCGCCGGCCATCTGCCACGAGTCGAGCCCCGGCCAGGTGTTCTCCTGCCCGAACCAGTGGCCGTCCGCCACGATGGTGAAATGCCCGGGATAAGCCTTCTCCGTCGCCGCGGGCTTCAGCGTCTGCCGGATCGCGGCCGTGACGCCGGCGCGGATGACCGCCGCGTCCTCCGCCGGGGTCATTGCGGCCATGGCCGGGCCGCGACGCCCGCCGTGAAACCTAGGATCGCGTCGTCGGGCGCCAGCGCGATCGGATCGGGCCGGCCGTGGCCCTTGCCGCCGTACGGGACGTTGGAGAGCGCATTGTAGCAGCAGATGTAGGCGCGCCGGTGCCGCTCGGAGAGATTCGCCTCGGAGGCGTGAAAGGTGTTGCCGTGGAAGAACAGCGCGCTGCCCGCGGGCGCCTCGCAGTACGTCACGCCCAGCCGCTCGATCACCGCGGCCACCCGCTCCTGGTCCGCGCCGGACTGCTGGCCCACGCGGCCGTGGTCAAACCGCCCGAGCAAATGCGACCCGGGGATCACCTTGAGGCAGCCGTTCGCCTTTGTCGCGGGGTCGAGCGCGACCATGCACGAGACCAGCCGCGGATACAGGGCGCCGTCGCCATACCAGTAGCCATAGTCCTGGTGCCACTCCCACGCGCCGCCGACGCGCGCCTCCTTCAGCATCACCTTGCTGTGCCAGTGATAGACGTCCTCGCCCAGCAGCTGCCGCACGGGCTCCACGATCCGCGGGCTGGTCGACACCGCGCCGAACACGTCGTCGCGAATGTCCATCCACAGCGCGAGCTTGCTCGAGCGCCCCGCGGCGTCGGGCATGTCGCCCGTGTGCTTCGTGACGCGGCCGTCGCGGGTCACGTGCGAGAGCAGGATCTCGATCTCGCGCAGCGAGAAAACATCGGGGACGAGCACGAAGCCGTCTCTCTCGTAGGCCTTGACCTGTTCCGGGGTGAGCATGGGGTGGAAGCCGCGCAGGGGTTGAGCGGAAACGGCCGCAGCTTGGCGGCCGCCGGGTGCACGGCAATCCGCGAATGGCCGAATGATCGGCCGCCGGGGTTCAGCCGGCGCCCTCCTCCCGCGCAACCGCGACGCGCCGGCCGGTCCCGCCGCCGGTCAGCGGACGAGACTCACGGCCCCACGGTTTTCTGCAGCTCGATGAACTCCGCGAAATCCGCGCCGTCCTGGGGCGTGGCAAAGTACGGCAGCAACGCGTCCGAGTTGGGCGGATTCTTGCCCTCGTGCGCCGCCTGGTAGGCCGTCACGGCGGCTTTCACCAGCGGCTGGACCTTCGGGGCCAGCTCCTCGAGGCGCGCCACCTCGGGGGGATAATCAATCTTGGTCGTGGTCGCGCCGGACGGGTCATAGGTCATGGTCGTGCCGTCGGGGGCGGTCACGGTGAGGGGTGCGCCCTCCTCCATGGAAAGTCCGGTGTAGTCTTCGCCGCCCACCGTGCGCACCGCCTTGATATAGTGGCCGCGGCCGACGAGCGGCTCGATCGAGCCCGGTGACTGCCCATGATCGATCCGGTACTGGTGCCGCGCGGCGGAGATCTGCCGGAGGTTGTTCATCATGTTCCGCTGCACCTCCCAATGGGCCAGGCCCAAGGTGGGCAGCTTGGCCGGCGGCTTGCTCGTCGTGACGGCCGTCAGCCTGGCCTTGGCCTCGCTCAGGTCCGCGACGTCCGTCTTCAGGGCCGCCACTTCACTGGCCAGCCTACGGTTGTCCTGGCGCAGCGCGGCGACCAGGTCGTCATTCGCGGGCGCCGCCGCCGGCGGGGGCGTCTCGGGGCGGTTGCGGTGGCTGATCCCGACATAGGTGCCGGCGGTAAACGCGAGCAGCACAGCAACCGCCGCAAGGGTGATGATTTTGGTGGTCATAAGGGAAGCCAGCAGGCCGGCGCCGCCCGCCGAGACCGCCTGCGCCGCCAGCACGGCGGCGAGGCCCGCGGGCGCGGCGACCAGCGACTGGGCCGACACGATCGCCCCCAGCGCCTCGGCGGTTGACGTGATGCCGCGCCGGGCCAGCGCCACCCGCAGTTTCTCCAGGGCCCGGTCGGTCCGCATGCGCGCGGCGTCCTCCGACACCTGCAGCGCCACGCCCACCTCGGCAAAGGGCCGGCGCTCCAGGAAGCGCAGCACCACCGCCGCGCGGTCGGCCTCCGGCAGCTCGTCGATGGCCTCGTCCAGCAAGGGCCGCAGCCGGTCCCATTCGGGGTTCGGCGCGCCGGCCGGAGCCGTCTCAAGGGCCGCGGTCTCGCGGACTTGGCGGCGTTGCTCGGAGATCATAAGGGAGATGGCGGCGTTGCGCGTGGCGGCGTGGAGCCAGGCGGACAGCACGGGGTGGCCCGCCAGCTTCCGCGCATCGCGGGCCAGGGCGGTGAACACCTGCTGCGCCACGTCCTCCGCCCGGTGCGGGTCGCCCCCGGTCCGCCGCAGCGCGGCGGCGTAGACCAGGTTGACATGACGATGCACCAGCTCGGCGAAGGCCGGTTCGGAACCATCCTCGGCATAGCGCCGGAGCAGGTCGGTGTCATCGTTCATGCGGCTCACCAGAGTAAACCGCGCCCGGCCCGGAACCGAACAGAAAATCGCCCGGGCCTGTTTCCCGTGATTGCGCGGCGCGACGCCGCGGGGCCCGCCACCGGATTGTTGCGAGGTTTTCGCTCGTCTCGCAACGCGACCGGGCGACGCTCAACGCCATGATCAAACTGCTGCGCACCCTCTGGACCGGACGCAGGCCAAGCCTGGCGCTGGCGGCCCTGGCGCTGGCGGTGGGGACGCGCGCCAACGATCCGGTCGTCCACGCCAGCCGGCCGGCCCCGGCCCGGCAGCCCGTCACCTTTGTTTTCACCTCGGATGTCCACTATGGCCTGAATCGCAGCTATTTTCGCGGGGCGGTCAACGTCGAGGCCCGCGTCGTCAACGCCGCGATGGTCCGGAAGATCAACGCGCTTCCCGCCGCCACGTTGCCGGCCGACGGCGGCTGCCGGTCCGGCCAACCCGTGGGTCCGATCGCGTTTGTCGTGGTCACCGGCGACATCACGAACCGGCAGGAACTTTATCCGCTCCACATCCAAAGCGCGGCGGTTTCGTGGGACCAGTTTGAGACGGGCTTCATCCGGCTGCTCGCACTGCGGGATGCCGCCGGAAAGGCCACGCCCCTGCTCCTCGTGCCCGGCAACCACGACGTCTCGAATGCCATCGGCTCGCCCAGCCGGCTGGTGCCGGCGACGGATGCGACCGCGATGGTGGAGATCTACAACCGGATGATGCACCCGGCGGTGCCGCGGACGAAGGACACGTATCATTACGCCACCGACAAGATCAGTTATTCCCTGGACCTGGCCGGCGCCCACCTGGTGTTCCTCACCATGTGGCCCGATCGCGTCGCCCGCGCCTGGATCGAGCGCGACCTGCAGGGCGTGCCCGCGGCCACCCCCGTGTTCCTCTTCTGCCATGACCAGCCCGACATCGAGGCCAAGCACCTGACCAATCCGAACGGCGACCACGGCATCAACAGCCACGACCGATTCGAGAACCTCGTCGCCGACTCCTGCGCCGACGGCAGCACCATCAAGGCGGACACTTTGGTCGAGCAGCGGGCGCTCGCGGCCTTCCTGAAGGCGCACCGCAACATCGTCGGCTATTTCCACGGCAACGCGAACTGGCAGGAATTCTACACCTGGAAGGGCCCCGACGCCGACCTCGCGCTCAACGTGTTTCGCGTGGACTCCCCGATCAAGGGCCGGGAGTCGGGCAAGAACGAGTCCCGGCTCTCCTTCCAGGTCGTGACCTACGATGTGGCGGCGCGGACGCTCACGGCGCGTGAATGCCGCTGGAACTCACTGGGCGCGGCCGACCGCGATGCGGCCCCCGTGGGGTGGGGTGCGTCGCGAACGGTCAGCCTCGCCCCGCGCGAACAATAGGTCGGCCCGCCGCCGGCCGGCATGACTGGGCGCGGACCGCGCCTTCCGGCGCTTCGTGCCCTTCGTCGTAATCTCCATCCCGCCACCGGCGGGATTGCACCGCCCGCGCGACCCGTTGACACTGTGGCCATGATCGCTCTCCCGCGGGGTGGCCGGTTTCTCGTCGCAGCCGTTTTCGCCGTGCTGACACCGGCGGTCCGCGCACAGGCTCCCGCCGCCGACTCCTACCGGATCCAGTTCCTGGAACGCTGCCGGGTGGCCCGCGGGATCATGGCGCAGCAGGCCTGGGAGCCGGGCACGGACTCGCGCATGCGGATTTATCTGGGCGTGGTGAAGATCGCCACGGGCCAGGACGCGGCCACCGGCCAGCGCTACCTCGCCGAGGCCGTGGCCGACACCAGCCAGACGTGGGGCAGCTTCGAGGTCTACGCCTTCATGGACGCAGTCCTGCGCCTCGGGCCCAAGCTCGCCCCCGCGCTCGTGGACCGGATCCACTCCCGCCTCGCCGCCAGCTTCACGCGCGACTTCGGCTTCACCGACAACCACATGCTGCAGTACCGCACGGCGCGGTACCTGTTCGGCCAGACCTGGCCCGAAGGTCCCCGGCTCGCCGACGGCTCCACCCCGGGGCAGTCGCAGCAGGACGCCGCCCAGTGGATCGAACAGTGGATCGACGCCACGGTCCGCCGCGGCATGTACGAGTACGACTCGCCCAACTACCATCACATGTACCTGCTCTGCTTCGCGACGCTGCACCAGTACGCGCGTGACGAGCGGATCCGGCAAAAATCCTGGATGATGATGCAGGTGCTGCTGGCCGACTGGGCGACCAAGTACCTCGCCGGCGACTGGGTCGGCGCCCACAGCCGCGAGAAGTACAACCAGGTCACCCACACCCGCGAGCACACCGGCGCCGCCACGCAGTTCGGGCGCCTCTACTTCGGCGGCGCGCCGCTCCGGCTCGACCTGGCCGAGTGCTACTACATCGCGCTCGGCGCGCAGCAGGAGTTCGAGTGCCTGCCCCTGATCGAGCGCCTGGCCAACGACCGCTCCCGGACATACGTGCTGCGCGAGCTGAAGGCGCCCCGGCGCGGCCCGCGCATCCATGACGGCGAGCCCACCTGGACGTACACCTACATGACGCCCACGTTCGCGGTCGGCTCGTCCTGGGGCGACCTCACCGACGTCGAGAATCACCGCTGGGACCTGACCTGGAAGTCGCCGCACGACGGCGCGACGTGCTTCTTCATCAACCCCTCCTACTCCGCCGAGCAGCTGAGCCGCTACTTCGACACGCCCGTGGACAAGGTGCTCGCCGACATCGTCCGGCAGCGCCCGTACTACGCGAACCCCAACAAGTGGGTCGAGGGCTCGCCGTACGAGGACGTCTGGCAGCACGAGAACACCGTGGTCGACCTCTACAATCTCCCGCCCGACGCCGCCCGGCAGCACATCAACGGGTTCTTTCCGCACATTCTCACCGAGCGCCGCGAGGCCGGCGGCTGGATCCTCGTCCATGCCGACCAGATCTTCTTCGCCGTCTGGACCAGCGTGCCCGGCACATGGGTGTACGAGCCTGACTACGAGCGACGGGTGCTCCAGCACCCGCGGACCGCCGTCATCCTCGAGGCCGTGCCGGCGAGCGAATACCCGAGCTTCGACGCCTTCTGCGCGCGCATGCAGCAGCTCCGGCCGAAGTTTGACGAGTCCACCCTCACCGCGGACTACACCACCAGCCGCGGCCATCGGATCCAATTCACGCACCGGGGCGCGCGGATCGTGGACGGGGTGACGGCCAACCTGGCCGAGTGGCCGCTCTTCGAGGGCCCGGGGATGAACGCGCGCCGCGGCACCGGCGTGTTCACGCTCCAATACGGCGACGAGCATGTGACGCTCGACTTCAATCGCGCGACCGCGACGACCAACACTGCCGCCCGCTAGGACGTTTGGATTAGTTTGGGTCCACCGCGAAGAGCACGAAGGACACGAAGCTCAGACTGCACTTTGCGGTCATAGCGGCCTTCGCGGTAACCACGGGTTGGATTCCAATCCGTTTTACCGCGAAGGCCGCGAGGCGCGAGAAGGCTGAGGCTTGGGCTTCGTGTGCTTCATGCCCTTCGCGGTATAAAACCCTCCACCCACGTCTCACGGATCGGCCGGCGCCGGGTAGATGGCGCGCACGCATGAACGGTCGGACGTAAACAGCACCTCGCGCTGGTCGGGCGAGAGCACGGGATGCCGGCGGTTGTCCTGCTTCAGCCACGAGGATCCGCTCACGCCGAGCGGTACAACGTCTCTGCGGCCTTTTCTCCCGTGGAGCCGTCCAACGCCGGTGTCACGCCGAGTGTGACACCGAGGAAATGAGCGCGTCGACGTTGGCAAACGGCGTCTCCACCGCGAGCGTGCAGCCGGAGCTGAGCACGAAGCGCGTGTGGCCCGCCGTGCGGGCGGCGGCGAGCGCCTGATCCGCGGCGCGGCGCACGGCCGCGGGGTCGCCCTGGGCCAGCACGCTCACCGGGTCGAGGTTGCCCCAAAGCGCGATGCCCGGGCCCACGGTCCGGCAGGCCAGGCCGAGGTCGGTGCGATGATCGATCTCCAGGCCGTCGGCGCCGCTCCGCGCCATGTCGGCGAGGATCGGGCGGGCGTCACCGCAGATGTGGAGCGTGACGGGCTTGCCCGTCGCCGCCTTCAGGCCGGCGATCAGCTGTTGCTCGTAGGGCAGCGCGAACTCGCGGTAACGCTGCGGCCCGATCAGGCCGGCCGGCGAGTCGCCGCCCGTCAGCAGGTCCGCGCCCGCCGCGGCAAGCGCGCGGCCGTAGGCGAGGCCATACTCGGCGCAGCGCGCCATCAGCGCCCGGACCAGCGCCGGGTCGTCCTCCAGCGCGAGCATCAGCTCGTTGATCCCCATCAGGGCCGCGGCCAGGGAAAAGGGAAACTGGTCGAAGCACGCCACGACCGCGACATCGCGGCCGAGCGCCGCCACCACGCGACGCAGCGCGGCCAGCATCAGGGGATAGCGCCCCTGCGTCTCCGGGTCCGGCGGCGGGATGCCCCGCACGTCGAGCGCCGTCCGCACCCGCGGCTCATCCAGCCCGCCCCACGGCTGGTCCTCGGCCAGCGCGCCGACCCGCGCGCCCATCGCCTGGGCGCTGACCCACGTGTCGGCCGAGATGAACACCGCGTCCGGCCGAAACCGCTCCCACGTCCGGATCACCGCGTCGGCCATCACGTGCGCATCGCTGGTGAAACGGTGCAGCGACACCCCCGCGACCCGCGCGCAGAAATGCACCGTCAGCGGCGCCACCGGCACCCGCGAGCCCGGTTTCCCCTGAAGCGTTTCCAGCACGAGCTGCCGCGAGGTGCACATGACGAGGAGGTGAGTCAGCCACGAAGCGAAAGCTCCCGCCGTGCGGCGGAAGCTTCGTGGGCTTCGTGGTGAATTTCAGGTCGCATAGCGCTCGGGGTGTTCGCGGGCGTGGCGGTCGAGGCCGTCCATGATCGCGCGGCAACTGTCCTGCCAGCGGTCCGGCGGCATGTCCTCGGTGATGCCGACGAGCAGCCCGTCCGGCGTGCCGGCCTGCTCGAGCAGGTCCACGGTCGTCGCCTCCACCTGCGCGTCGGGCGCAAGGTGCACCGACGAGGGAAAATTGATCCAGAGGACCTTGTCCGGCCACGCCGCGCGGGCCTGGGCCAGGGTCTGGTCGGTGTCGGGCGCGGGCGTGAAGGCCTCGAGGTAGTCGAGGTCTGTGCCCGCGATCGCCGGCGCGAGGATCCGCGTGTTGGCGTCGAAATGGCAGCCGATGAGCTTGCCGTGGCGGTGCATGATCTCCGCCGCCTCCTGGTAGTGCGGCACGAAATAGGTCGCGAAGTTCGCGGCGCCGATGATCTCCGGCGTGACGTTGCCGCCGTAGTTGGCGTGGCTGGCCGGCGACTGCGCCACGAGCGGGTAGATGCGGCGGCGGTTCTCCACCAGGATCGCGTAGAGGCTCAGCACCTCGTCGCGCCGCTCGACCCACTCCTCGCAGTACTGCTCCATGCCCATGACGCTGCCGGAAATCAGCTCCTGCATGGGCTCGAGTCCGAAGGCCGCGCGGAAGATCGCGTCCTCGCCGAACGCCGCCTGGGCCCGGGCAAATTCGGCGTAGGTCGGCTCATAGACCTCGTCCCGCAGGAAGAACCGGATCGCGGCGTAGTCCTCGGGCCGCTTGAGCAGCAGCTCGTGCCGCCAGGTGGTGAAGCCGACATCCTCGGTCAGGGCGGTGAGCTCGCCCACGGGCGTCTCGTGCCGCGTCCGCGTCAGCCGCCGCCCGTTCTCCCAGTAGGTGTGCTGCGTGGTCCGGACGTTCGGCCGGTGCGTCCGGAAGACCGGCAGGCGGTTCACGATGCACATGCCGCGGTTGCGCATCGCCCGCTCGGCCGCGCACTGCGGGATCATGCACTCATACATGGTGAACGGCACGCGGTCGCCGTGTCCGCCGCGCAGGGCCCGCTCGACTCGCGCGCGCGGGGTCATGGGTAGTTGCCCTCGTGCCGCCAGATGTTGAGCATGGTCTCGTAGCTGGCGAGGGGCATCCCGGTGTAGACACAGTTGCTCGTGGAGAAGATGTAGCCGCCGCCCGGCATGCCGCTGCGCAGCGCGTGGCGCGCGGACGCCTCGATCTGCTCGGTCGTGCCGGTGTCGAGCATGCCGCAGTGGACGTTGCCGATGAGGCAGACCTCGTGGCCGTGGCGGCGCTTCACCTCGGCGAGGTCCACGCCGCCCTGCGGGTCGAGCGAGTGCAGCGCGTGCGGCTTGGTCGCGACCAGCTGGTCGAGGATCGGCATGATGTTCCCGTCGGTGTGCTTGATCACGTAGTAGCCGAGGTCGCGGTAGCCCTTCGTCACCTCGGCGAGGTAGGGCGTCACGAACTCGGCGAACTTCGCCGGGCTGAGGAACGGCCCGGTGTTGAAGCAGTAGTCGGCGCAGAGCGCGAAGCCGTCCAGCCCGCCCGGCCGGCGCATCCGCGCGGCGTAGGCCAGCGCGTTCCGCACCCAGCCCGCGGTCTGCGCCTTCAGCTTCTCCGGCTCCTCCACCAGCTGGACCGAGAACGCCTCCATCTCGGTGCCGTTCGGCACGGCGAAGGTCGCGTCGCCGTGCGCCATCAGGAAGTACCGGTCGCCCGTCCGCTCGCGGATCAGGTCCACCAGGCGCGACAGCTCCTCCTCCGAGGCCGGGTTCGCGTGGAGGAAGATGGCGCTGTGCTCGTAGCGCTCCGCCGTGGTGATGAAGAGGTCCGCCATGTCGCGCCGGTGCAGCTCGCGCTCCCGCGGCTCCATCTGCAGCCACTGCTCGTAGTTGCGGTGCAGGGGATGGACGCGCCCGAAGGCCTCCATGGTGAGGTAGAACACGAGCTCGAAGTGCGGCACCCGCCCGGTCAGCGGGCGGCGTTCGAGGGCGGCGATGAAGCGTTCGCGCGGGGTCATGGCGGTGGGAGCAGGCCGGGCGGCGGCCGGGCCGGCCCGCCTTTCTCGATACCGCGTCCCCCGGTCCGCACAATTCGCAAAGCCCCGCAGGACAAGATATGCGCAGAGATTGGCAACCTGCACCGTGCCGACCGGCCCGAAAGCGGGTTCAATAGGACCCGCACCTCCGCCATGTCACCGTTCACCTTCATCGACGCCTTCCTGCTGAGGGCCTTTCGGTTCCGGACCCGGGGGTTCCTGCACATGGAGGAGGCCCCGGGCACCGTCCCGCCCGCGCCGCGCCAGGGCAGCGGCTACCTCTACGTGCACGTGCCGTTCTGCGAGGTGCTCTGCCCGTTCTGCTCCTTCCACCGCGTGCAGCACCAGCACGGCCAGGCGCAGCGGTATTTCGCCTCCCTGCGGAAGGAGATCCGCGCCTACCACGCGGCCGGCTACCGGTTCAACGGCGCCTACTTCGGCGGCGGCACGCCCACCACCGAGCCAGCCGAGCTGGTCGAGACCATGGAGCTCGTCCGGGAGCTCTTCGGCGTCCGCGACATCTCGGTCGAGACCAACCCCAAGGACCTCCGCCCCGAGATCCTCGAGCCGCTCCGCGCCGCGGGGGTCACCCGGCTGTCGGTCGGCGTGCAGAGCTTCGACGACCAGCTGCTCAAGGAGATGGACCGGTACGAGAAGTACGGCTCGAGCGCGGAGATCCAGGCGCGCCTCCGGGCCGCGGCCGGGATGTTCCCCACCCTCAACGTCGACCTGATCTTCAACCAGCCGCACCAGAGCATCGCCTCGCTCGAGCGCGACCTGGACATCCTCCAGGGGCTCGGCCCGAACCAGGTGTCGTTCTACCCGCTCATGACCTCCCCCACCGTGGCCCGGCGCATGGCCGGCGCGATGGGGCTGCCGGACCACCGGCGGCTGCGGGACTTCTTCAAGGTGATCGTCCGCCGGCTGCAGCCCGAGTTCACGCCGTCCTCCGCGTGGTGCTTCACGCGGCGCGGGCACGGCAGCGACGAGTACATCGTGGACGCCGACTACTACGTCGGCGTGGGCAGCGGGGCGTTCAGCTTCCTCGACGGCACGCTCTACACGACCACGTTCTCCCTCGAGACCTACCGCCAGCGCATCGCCCAGGGCCTGACGGGCATCACCACGATGCACCGGCTCCGGCCCGGCGAGCTCATGCGGTACGAGCTGCTCATGCGCATGTTCGGCCTCCGGCTCGACCGCGAGTGGGCGCTGCGCCGCCACGGGCCGCGCTTCTTCCGCCGGCTCTGGGGCGAGCTGCGCACGCTCGAGCTGCTCGGCGCCGCCCGCCGCGACGACCGCGGCTGGCAGCTCACCGAGCGCGGCATGTACTGGCTCATGCTGATGATGTCGGCGTTCTTCGAGTCCGTGAACGGCTACCGCGACGCCATGCGCGCCCGCGTGGCCATCGAGCAGCAGGAAAGCACGACCCTGTGCATCCCCGCCGCCGCCACGGCCGGGAAGTGAGTGAATGTAGGGCGGGGTCGCCGACCCCGCCTAGCGCCTGCAAACAAATGTGCGTGTGACCACGTGCCGGCTCGCTGCCGCATGTTGGATTTTCAGTTTGGGTGGATGCCCGGGCGCGAACACCTGTGCAGGCTCTCAAATGTTTGGTCCGACCATCCGGTCTATTTTCTCACCACCTGTACCTTGGGTCGGCGGCGGATTCTCACCGCGGGAGAATGTGCGGGGGTGTTGGTTGAGGCCTGGGGGTCGGCTCCGGAGCGTCACGGCTGGGCCGTGGGCCGCTACGTGATCATGCCGGACCATGTGCATTTCTTCGCCACGCCATTTCCTGCCGCCAAACCGCTCCGTGCTTTCATGAGAGACTGGAAAAAATGGACCTCGCGCTGCCTGGTGCGGCCTGGGACGCCCGTGGGTCCAGTGTGGCAGGCAGAGTTCTTCGACCATCTCCTGCGGTCCCCTCGCAGTTACTCCGAAAAATGGGATTATGTGCGCGACAACCCGGTCAGGGCTGGATTGGTGGCCAATCCCAATGATTGGCCGTACTCGGGCGAATGTGTGGACCTAAGCTGGTAGTTCGCGCGATGTCCCACAGGCGGGGTCGGCGACCCCGCCCTACACCAGCCGCCTTCGGTGACTCGACAATTGCCTACGTCACCCAGTCTTCCGGGCTCGCCGCCGCGGCGGGCGGCACCACCGGCCGCAGTCGCGCGGCCAGCGCCTGCCCCACGGGCTCGCGCCGGCGGGAGTAGTAGCGGGCCATCCCGCCCTGGTAGAGCAGCGTGACCACCGCCACGGTGGCGTACGTCAGGTAAAAAATCAGCCGGACCAGCGGCAGGATCGCGGCGACGTCGAGTCCCGCCTCGGTCAGCTGGCTGCGCATGTCGGGCGTCAGGCCGCCGAGGGCGGTGTCGCTGTCGAAGCTCGCGAAACGCGTGACGCAGTACGCCAGGATCGCGCCGAGCACGATCCATTGCGCGCGGATCAGCCGGTCCACGCCCGCCGCGTCGCCGCGCAGCAGGGTCCGCCGGCCGTTCAGTTCCATCCAGCCGCCGTAGGCGACCACCAGGCCCACGCCCGCACCGACGAGGTCGCCGAAGGCCAGCGAAACCAGCGTGCCGAGGCCGGCGATGATGAGCACACTCAGCCCGTTGCCCTTCGCAAGGCGCAGTACGCGGCGGAGCGTCTCCTCGGGCAGCGCGGGCGGTTTCATCGGCGCGGAGCGTGCCCCGACCTCGCCAGCTCCGCCAGCCCATTTCCGGCCGCCGCCGGGAGGGATTGCCTTGTCTCCCCGCCGCCCCGCGGCGCATCCTGCGGACAGCTGCGTGGCAGCGGGAGGAATTTCGGCCATGAAAATCATCCAAGTGCATCCGTCGGGCTGGGGATTCCGCGAACAGGGCGGCGGCGCCGCGTTCACCCCGTGGGGCTGCAACTACTACGACCCTGAAACCGGCTGGCCGCCGCAGATCTGGACCCGGTTTGACCCCGGCCGCGTCCGCGCGCACTTCGGCCAGATCCGCGCGGTCGGCGGCAACGTCATCCGCGTGTTCGCGTCCGTCGCGCGCCTGCTCGACTCACCGACGCGGGTGAACCGTGCCGGCCTCGCAAAGATGGAGCGGATGCTCGCCCTCGCCGAGGCCGCCGGCCTGCGCGTGATCTGGTCCGGTCCCGGCTCCTGGGAGGGCACGCCCCGGTGGTGGCGCGAGTCCACGACGTACGAGGGCTACGCCCGGCCCGACCTGATCCGGGCGCAGGCGACCGCGTGGCGCGGGCTGGCCGCGGCGATGCGCGGCCACCCGGCGCTGCTGGCGTACGAGCTGCACAACGAGCCGTTCGCGCCGTGGCAGGACTCGCCCGCCCTGCGCGCCGCCTGGCGCCGGTGGCGCGCGCGGCACGCCCCGCGGGCGCCGGCGACCCCGCCCTGCCCTGTCCCGCCGTTGAACCAGAACTGGACCGCCGACTTCCAGCGCTTCCGCGAGCGCGTCGCCCTCGACTACGTCGCGCGCATGACCGCGGCGATCCGCGCGGGGGACGACACGCACCTGCTCACGATCGGCCTGCACCAGAAGAGCGCGCCCTTCGACTGGTACCCGCCCGACCCCTACGCGGCGTTCAACGCCCACCAGCTGGCGCCGCTCCTCGACTACACGTCCATCCACTTCTACCCGCACCACCTGTTCCACCCGAGCCTCTACCGCGACCCGTACGAGTCCCGCGCGGCCATGGCCGAGACCTTCCTGCACGCGCGGGCGGTCGCGCGCTACGTGCGCACGCCCGGGCAGCCCGTCGTGATGGAGGAGTGCGGCTGGTACAGCGGCACGGATGTGCTCATGGCCAACCGCGAGCTGTCCGCCGGCTCCGAGGCCCAGCAGACCGCGTGGTGCCGCGGGCTCGTCGCGGCCACGCGCGGCGATGTCTGCGGCTGGCTGTTCTGGCCGTACCGCGACACGCCCAGCTCGCTCGACACGAGCCGGTCCAGCGGCTTCTACGACGCCCGCGGCCGCCTGAAGGACTGGGGCCGCGCCTTCGCGCGGCTGGCCCCCGCGATCACGCGCCGGATCCCGGAGCGCGCCGTGGGCACGGTGCGGCTGCGGGCCGACGTGCGCCAGCTCACGACCCAGCCCGCGGCGGTCAAGCGCTGCCGCGCGGCGTACGTCGCCGCGTTCCGCCGGGGGCAGACGGTGGACTTCGCGCGCCGCTAGACCACCTGCGTCTTCGCCGCCACGCCGCCGAAGAGCTCGCGGAGCACGCTCCACGCGCGGCGCAGGCCGGCGTCGCGCACGCCGCCGCCGAGCAGGTAGGCGCGGGCGAGGACGTCCTCATGGCCGCGGTAGCGCGGGGGCAGGATGAAGAGCGTGCCGGTGCGTTCCGTCGAGATGCTCGAGAAGAAGAGCCCGCGGCCCACTGCGAGCTCCGCCTTGTCGGCCGTCACAGCCGCGCTGCGCTCCGGCAGCACCAGCCACGGGCGGTAGAAGAACTCGAGCGCGCCGTTGGACCGCAGCACCAGCCGGCCGTAGGTGCGCGGGGGCACCGTGGCGAGGTTGGCGCCCGCGAAGAGGCGGTTGTCGTTCTCCGCGGGGGTGAACCGGTGGCGCCGCAGTGTGAAGAAATCCCAGCAGAACACCGAGCCGAACACCGTGAGCCGGAAGGACCAGCCCGCCACGAAGTACGCGACGATGATCACCCCCACCGACAGCGCGGCACCGACCCACGGGTTAAGCGTGGCCGAGACCGTCAGGAGGCCGAGCAGCGCGGTGCGCAGGCCCTTGAGCGCCGCGTCGACCGCGCCCCACGGGCTCAGGAGGATCAGCACGTTGATCGCGTGCGACGCCATCCAGACGATCACGAACATCGCGACTCCGAACGGCACGGTGAGCAGGTCGAGCAGCCACGAGAGATCCATTGTGCCCAGCGGCAGCATCGCCAGCCCGTGGGTCGCGAGCCCCGGGTCCGCGGCGGCGGTCCCGCTGCCCGCGACCAGCTTGGAGAGCGTGTTCATCGTCAGCGGAATCACGGCGCCCGCCGCCACCAGGCCGCTGGCCTTGTTCTCCATCGTCTCGAGCACATCGAGCGGCTTCTTGAACCCCGGCGGCAGCACCGCCCCGAGGCTGTCCTTGCACGCGCAGAGGCCGACGACGAGCAGCGCCGGCAGGAAGAAGCTCCACTGGGCGAACCACGGCAGCTTGGCCCGCGCCGCGCGGTCCGGCGCCCGCACGTTCAGGTACGCGCCATAGGCCGCGGTGCCGAGCAGCGGCGAGATCGCGATGCCGGTCACGGTGGAGACCGCGCTGGCCAGGGCGACTCCTGGCGGTTTTGCCGGCGCCGGTGCCGCGGGCGCGGTCGCCGCCGGCAGCGGCACCGCGAGCATCAGACAAAATCCCAGCGTGAGAAACAATCGGGGCAGTCGTTTCATGGCGGCGACGCTACGGGACGAGCGGCGCCGCGCAAGCCGGAGCGAGCTAGCGACGGTCGCGCTCGAGGTTCAGCCAGGCGACCTCCTTCGGCGTGAGGGTCACGCCGAGGCAGCCGAGCGAGTCGGCGGTCTCGCTGATCTGGCGCGGGCCGATCAGCGCGAAGGTCGGGAAGGGCTGCTGGAGCACATAGGCGGCGGCGATGTTGATCGGCGACACGCCCTTGGCCTGCGCCAGCTCCACCGCGCGGTCGCGGCGGGCGAAGTTGTCGTCCGCATACCAGCAGCGCACGAGCTGGGAATCCTCCAGCCGGTCGCGGCCGGCCCGCGCGGTGAAGAACCCGCGTGCCTGGCTGGACCACGCCAGCAGCGGGGTCTGCGACCGCTTGAGCCACTTGCGCGACTCCGCGTCGCTCGCCGCCTCGCAGCCCGCCCACGGCGGCTGCACCATGCGCGCGAGGCTGAAGTTGTTGCTGAGCACGCCGAAGCCCTGCCGGCCCTTCCGCGCGGCGTAGCGGTTCGCCGCCTTCAGGCGCGCGAGGGTCCAGTTCGACCCGCCGAAAACCTTGATGCGGCCCGCGGCCACGTGCTCGTTCAGCACGTCCACGAACTCGCCCACCGGGATGTCCAGGTTGTCCCGGTGCATGAGGTAGATGTCGAGGTAGTCCGTCTTGAGCCGGTCGAGCGTGATGTGCAGCTGCTCCGTCAGGCCCTCGGGCGTGCAGCAGGGCGTGTGCGCGCCCTTGCCGATCACGATGGCCTGGCCGCGGATGCCGCGGTTGCGGATCCACTGGCCCAGCAGCTGCTCCTGCAGGCCGTTGCCATAGACGAAGGCCGTGTCGAACGCGTTGCCGCCGCGCTCGACGTAGTCGTCCCACACCGCCGCGCCGTGCGGCATCGTCGTCTGGTTGTCGCAGCCCATCACGAGCCGCGCCATCGGCTGCGGCAGCCCCGCCAGCGGGGCGTAGATCATGGGCGCGTCCGCGCGGCGCGCGAGCGGGCGGCGCGCATGCGTGTGCAGGAAGTTCTCCGGCTTCTCCGCCTCGTAGACCAGGCCGAGGGCGGCGCGCCACGCGTCGAGCGCGGCGAGGTTGCCCAGCGTGTCGGCCCCGGGCATCGCCGGCACGTCCGTCGCGCCGGCCGCCACCGCCGCGGCGAAGGCGTCGGCCTCGAGGCCGTAGAGGTGGTCGGGCGTCGTCGCGGAGATCTCCTCCGGCGTCGCGCCGGAACGGCCGAGGGTGAAGGCGCACGCGCCGTTCTCGCCCGCGGGGATCCAGGGCCCGGGCACGTGGATCCAGCCGCCGCTGCCGTAGATGCGCGCGGAGTTGTCCTGCCCCAGGCCGATGCCGGTCGCCACCTGCGCGACGACGCCGGACGCGAACTTCAGCGTCGCCGCGGCATAGACGTCCACGCCGGTCTGCGGATGCAGGTGCCCGGCGCCGGTCACGCTGACGGGATCAAGGAAGGGCTGGCCCGCCGCCGCGCCGGCGATCAGGCGCGCGAAGGAGACGGGATAGCAGCCGACGTCGAGGATGCCGCCGCCGCCGAGGGCGTTGCTCCAGAGCCGGGCCTCGGCGTTGAAGCCGGCGGCAAAGCTGAAGGTGGCCTGGATGAGCTTCACCTCGCCGATCGCGCCGGAGCGCACCAGCTCGACCAGCTTCGCGGTCTGCGGGTGGCAGCGGTACATGAACGCCTCCATCAGCAGCACCTGGTGCTCGCGGCACACCTGGGCCGCGACCATCGCCTCGGCCTGGTTCAGCCCGAGCGGCTTCTCGCAGAGCACGTGCTTGCCGGCCTCCGCGGCCCGGATGATCCAGGCGAGATGCTGCGGGTGCGGCGTGGCGACGTAGACCGCCTGGACGGTCGGGTCGGCGAGCAGCGCCTCGTAGCTGCCATGGGCCCGCGGCACCTTGAACTCCGCGGCGAAGCGGTCGGCCGCGGCCTGCGTCCGGCTGCCGACGGCCGCCAGGCGGCCAAGCTTTGAGTGGGCAACGCCGGTGGCGAAGATGCCCGCGATGCGGCCGGTGCTCAGGAGGCCCCAGTTCAGCGGAGTACTCATGCCGCCACCATGGGGGATTCCGCGGCGGCAACGCAAGCGGACCCCGGCCGAATATTCCTCCCACCAAGGCCCGCAGGCGAAAATTCGAAATCCGAAATGGGCTGGGCCGCGGGTCACCCGGCGGGACCCGGATTTCCGCCTTTGAATTTCCCGTCCGCCGGCTGAAGCTCCGCCATGCTGACGAAAGCCGACTTCCAGCGCCTGCGCGCGCTGCGCGAGAAGAAGCACCGCGAGGAGCTCGGCCAGTTCGTCGTCGAGGGGCCGAAGGTCGTCGCGGAGCTGCTCGCCGCCGGCTTCGGGTTCGAGCAGGTCTACGCCACGGCCGAGGGCGCGGCCCTCCTCCCGCCGCGCCAACCCGCCACCGCCGTCACCGCCGAGGAGATGGCGCGGATCAGCCACTTCCCCACGCCGTCGCCGCTCCTCGCCGTCGGCCGGATCCAGCGCCCGCCACTTGCCGCCGGCGCGCTCGACCGGGGCCTGACACTCGCGCTCGACGGGGTGCAGGACGCCGGGAACGTCGGCACGCTGCTGCGCATCGCGGACTGGTTCGCCCTCGACCGCGTCGTGCTCTCCCCGACCTGCGCCGACCTCTTCCATCAGAAGGTCATCAATGCGAGCATGGGCTCGTTCGCCCGGGTCCGCGCCCACACCGCCGACCTCGCCGCGGCGCTCGCCGCGACCACCGTGCCGGTGCTGGGCTGCGACCTTTCCGGGGACGACGTCCACACGCTCCCGGCCCTGCGCGATGCCGTGATCGTCGTGGGCCGCGAAGGCTCGGGCCTGTCCGAGGCCGTGAAGCGCCGCGTGACGCGCTTCGTGACGATCCCCCGTTTCGGCGCCGCGGAATCGCTCAACGCCGGCGTTGCCGCCGCCATTGTCTGCGACAACCTCCGCCGGGCGCTCGGCCGGTAGGTTGGCGGCACCGCGTCCCCGCTTCCGTGTCGCACCCCATCGTCCCGGCATGAATTACCCTCCCGCCCCGCTCTTCCCGGCCCGCCGCCGCGCCGCCGCGCGGCTGCTCGCCGGACTGGGGCTGGGCCTGCTGGCCGGCTGCGCGTCCGACGCCGCCCGCTTGGCGGACCATGAGGCGGCGGCGAAGCAGCGCTGGCGCGAGCTGGCCGCGGTCCCCGAGCGGACGGTGGCCGTGCTGGACTGGGACGAGGCCGTGCGCCGGCTGGTGGCGGGCAACCTCAAGCTGCGCCAGGCCCGCGAGGCCGTCCGCGCCGGCGAGGAGGCCGTCCGCCAGGTCCCCTATAATTACATCCCCGAGCTGTCCCTCAACGCCTTCGCGTACCCCACGTTTCGCACGCTGGGCGACGGCCGCCTCGGCGACACCTACCTGTTCCTGGGCAGCATCGTGAGCCTGCCCGACCCCGTGCGTTATCGCGCGGAGGCGCTGCAGGCGCGGTTGCAGTTCATGACCGCGCAGGTGGACGCGGAGCTCCTGCGCCGCGACCTGGAGGTCCGGCTGTATCATCTTTTCCGCCGGGGCGAACGGCTGGGCCGGACCGACGCCGAGGCGAACGCGCTCGCGCGGCTCACCGCGTCCCGCCCCGACACCCCCGCCGCCGGCCAGGCCCGCGAGCTGGCGCGGCGCAACCGCGCCGACTGGGCCGCGCTGGAGTCCGACCTCGCCGAGCTGCTGGGCGACTACACGCGGCTCTGGCGTCCCGGCGCGGGCCGGCCGGAACTCGACTACACCGCGCACGCGCCGGCGCTCGACGGCCGCGACGGCTTCGCCGCGCTGCACCTCACGCGGGCCGCGCTGCAGCTCCTCGCGCTCGACGCCCAGCGCCAGGGCCTGCTCACGGCCGAGTGGCCGCAGCTGTCCGTCCTGCTCACCGCGCCGCCCATCTACCAGCGGTCCGCCGGCCGCGAGTCCTACCTTGCCCTCGGCGACCTGCGCGTGTCCGGGTTTGTCTCGTACGGCACCGATTTCCGCGGCACCCGCGCGCTGGTCCGCACGCAAGCGGCCCGCCGCAGCGAGCTCGCGCGCCACGAGCTCGACGTCGGCCTGCAGGCGGCGATGACGCGCCTGCGGGACAGCCTCGGGCTGCTCGGCGAGCTGCAGGCCCGGCGCGCCGGGCTGCACGCGGCCGAGTCCGCGCTCCAGCGGGCGGACGCCGTGGGCGAGGCCGGGGGGCTCCACCAGCAGGAGGAGGAGTTGACCGACGAGATCGACGACCTGAATCTCTCCTTCTGGGTGCTCGACGATCCCCGCTGGCCGACCTCAACCTGATTTCGCCCCATGCTTCCGGCCCTTCCCCGCCTCCTGTCCCGCGGCCATGCCGCCCTGCTGCTGGCCGGTGGGCTCGCCGTCGGATCGCTGGCCGCCGCGGAACCGGCGCCCGGCCCGTGGACGCAGGAATTTCCCGTCGCGACCGTGACCGCCCTGCTGCGTCCCGCCGTCACCCGCCGCGTCGCCGCGCCTGCCGCCGGCCGCTTCCATCTCGCAGCCGCCGCCGGGCCGCTCGCCGCCGGGGCCGTGATCGGGACCTTTGACGATGCGGAGCTGCGCGCCGCGCTCGAGACCGCGCGGCTGCGCCTGCAGGCCGCGCGCCAGCAGGCGGAGGACTATGCGGCCGAGGCGCCTGCCCGCCGCCAGGAGGCCCAGGCGCGCCTGACCGACCTGGAGGGACGCCTCGCCCTGGCCGAGGCCGTGGCCAAGGACCCCGCGCTGCTGCGCGACCTGCCCCCGGCGGTGCAGGCGCCGCTGCAGCACGCCGATCCCGCCGGCCTGCGCGCCCAGCTCGAGGCGGCGCGGGCGCGGCTCGCGCAGCTCGACGTCCCCGGCCGGGACGACGCCGCGCCCGTCCGCCTGCAGGTGCGCGAGGCCGAGCAGGCCGTGCGCGCGGCCGAGACGGCGCTCCGGGCCGCCACGGTGATTGCGCCCATCGCCGGCCAGTTCCAGCCAGCGCCCGAGCTCACCGGCGTGCCGGCGGAGGCGTTGGTCGGACCGGGGCAGGAGCTCGGCACAATTCGCGACCTCTCGCGGCTCGTGGCCACGGTGCCGGCCTTCTCGCCTTACCTCCTGCGCCTCGACCTGACCCGCACCCGGCTGCGCCTCGCCGGCCCGGGCGGGGAGTCGTTTGACGCGCCTTATCAGGGAGCGGTGACGGAACCCACGCCGGTGATGGGCGAGACCCGGCTGCTCCTCTACGAATTCTCCGCGGCCGCATCCCGTGCGCTTGCGGATCTGGCCCAGACCAACGCCCCCGTGCACATCCTGCTCGTTCCCGCCGAGCCCGTCGCCGTCGTGGCCAAGCTCCCGGCGGCGCTCGCGCATCCCGACGCCTTCCGCGCGGGCTGGGCGGACGGCGTGACGCGAGTGTGGCCCGGCTGGGTGCTGGTCTGCGAGGGCGAGACCGTCCTGGGCTGCCGCCGCGCCCCGGAGGCCAGATGAGGCCGGCGGGCCCTTTCCCCGCGTGAATTCCCGCGCCATCACGCTCACGGACGTCGACTTCACCTATCCCGGCACCCGCGGCCGGACCGTGCTGCGCGGCTACCAGGCCCGGTTCGAGCCCGGCGTGCACCTGCTGCGCGGCTACTCGGGCTGCGGCAAGTCCACCCTGCTCCGCCTCATCGCCGGCTACCTCGCGCCCGACGCCGGCGAGATCCGCGTGCCGGGCGGGCGCACGCCGGCCGACCGCGACTACCAGGTCCGCTCACTCGGGTTCGTGTTCCAGTCGCTCAACCTCCTCGACCTCGTGACCGTGCGGCAGAACCTCGAGATGGTCGGCCGCCTCGCCGGTCTGCCCCGGCCCGAGCTGGCCGCCGCGGCGACGCACTGGCTCGGCGTGCTCGGCATCGGCCCGCTGGCCGACGAGCGGCCGGACCGCCTGTCCGGCGGGCAGCGGCAGCGCGCCGCGTTCGCCCGCGCCATGGTGAAACACCCGGACGTCCTGCTGCTCGACGAGCCCACGTCCGGCCTGGACGAGGTGAGCACGGCGGCGCTGGCCGGCGCCGCGCGGGACTTCCAGCGCGCGGCGGCGGACCGGCGCATCGTGATCATCGCGGCGCATGACGACCGTCTGGTCGCCTACGCCGACCACGTGCACGGCTTTGCCCCGCCGGCCGGGGCCCGACCATGAGCACGTCACCCTCGCTGCTTGGCTACCTGCTGCGCGACACCCTCGTGCGCTGGCGCGGGCGGGTCTCGGCGCCGCTGGCGCGGCTGGCCGCCGCGGGCAGCCTGGCGACGGCCGCGCTGCTGGTGCTCGCCTCGTTCGCGCTCGGGGCCGCGACGCTGGAGGAGCGCATCGCCCAGTTCGGCCTCGATGCCCTCGTCGTGCGCACGCCGCTGCGCCGCGCGACGGACCCGGCGCCGTCGTTCCCGGCGCTCGCCGACCACGGGCGCGTGCTGACGCTCAAGGTGCCCTACGCCACCGTCGAGCTCGACACGGGCGGCCGCGCCGCGCTGGCGTTCGCCGCGGACGACGACGGGCGCGACCTGGCGGCGCTCGGCGTGGGGGCCGACCGGCTGCCGGTGCTGCTCTCATCCTCGCTCCCGCCCGGAATGCCAGTGCGCGCCGGCCTCGGTCCCTGGTGGGTCGCGGCGCCGGCCGCCGCGCTGCCGCCGGCGCTGCGGCCGCTGGGACTCGACGAGGTCCTCGTGGCCCGGCCCGGTGATTTTCCCCTGCAGGCGGAGCTTCCGGGCACGGCTGTGACGCTCTTCGCCCGCGATCCCGCCGCGCCGTCGCTGGCGGAGCTGGCGGCGGCGCTGGCCACCGTGATCCGGGCCAATCCGTCCGGCCGGGACGCGGCGCCCGTGGTGCAGAGCGCGGTGCCGCTCCTCCGCGAGCTGACCGCGTTGCGCGCCTCCTGGCTCGGCTATGGCGCCCTCCTCGCCACGGTGCTCGCCGCGACCATCGCGGTCGTCTTCGGCTCCGGGGCCGTGCTGGAGTACGAGGCCGCCGCCTACACCACCGCGCTGCTGCGCAGCTTCGGCGTCGGGCGCGCGACGCTCTGGCTGCAGCGCTATGCCGAGGCCGCGTTCCTCGCGAACGCCGGCGGCCTCCTCGCCCTCGCCGCCGCCGGGGTCGCCGCGCGGGTCGCCCTCCCCCAGCTGGCGGCCCACGTGCCCGCGGCGGCGGTCTGGCTCCCCGTGTTCGCGGCCCTCAACGCCGGGGCGCTCGCCGCCGCGGTGCCCGTGGCGGTCGCCCTCCGCCGCCCCGTGGGGATGGTGCTGCACTGAATCCCGGGGCAAAATGAATTTTCGGCCGGGTTTGTCATCTGGGGCGACTGCTTGACACGGCAGTTCCGTGGAACTCTCTGCTCCCATTGCCAGTCCCAATCCGGCGCATCGTCTCCCGCTCCCCTGTCCCCTCGTCAGACTTCCCCACCATGACCCTCGGAACCCGTAGCCCGTCCTCCACGGCGGCGCGCCCCAGCTGGGCCCGCCACCTTGCCCTCACCCTGCTGGTCATCCTGCCCGGCTTCATCGCGGGCTGCGGCGGCGGGGGCGGCGGCTCCACCTCCACGACCACGTCCAGCACGACGATCCTCGCCCCCAACACCCTGGTCGGCGCCGTCATCGTGATGAACTACAGCGACGGCCGCTCCTTCACCTTCACGATCAACAACGGCCTCGCCGCCGGCGTGACCCGCAGCGACGGCAAGACCTCGACCAACTGGACCGGGGCCGGCTATGCCACGCCGGTCCTGACCCTCGACGTGGCGTACGGCGCCTTCACCCAGGGCAGCCTGAACAACGTGTTCGACGACTACGGGCTGAACTTCGTCACGAAGACCACGGGCTCGATCACGCTGCGGGAAAACACCACGTCCAACACCTACGCGTCGTCGCCGGTCATCGGCGGCTCCTTCACCTTCACGACGTACCCGCCGGGCGGCTGAGGCCGCCGCGGGCTACTCCTTGCCGGCTTTCCGCTTGCTGCCGCCGCCCGTGTGCAGGGCCATGCCGGCGAACACGCCGGTCGCGAACATCCCGAAGAAAATGAGGGCGGCCGACGCGCGGAGCGGCTCCTTGGCGGTCGTGCCCGCGATCGGGAAGTGGAAGTTGATCGGGTCCGGATTGTTCAGACCCACGTAAAGCATCACGAACAGCAGCGCGAGGAACCAGATGGTCTTGAGGACGGCCTTGAAGCTCATGGCGAAGGAATAGCCGCGCCGGGGTGCGGGGCAATTTGAATGTGGGCCGGCCTACCGCGCCCATGCCTGGGCCCGGAGCGCCCGCGGTGACACGCCGAAGAGCTCGCGCACCCAGCGGGAGAAATGGAACGGCGTCTGGAAGCCGCAGCGGAACGCCACCTCGCCCACCGTCAGCCCCGTCTCCCTCAGCAGCTGCGCGCCGCGCCGCGTGCGCACCTCCCACACGTGGCGGATCGGCGTCGTGCCGAGGTGCCGGCGGAAGAGCTTCACCAGCTGCGCCGGCGACACGCCCGCCTCGCGGGCCAGCACCGGCAGGCTCACGGGCCGGTGGCCGTCCTGCCCGATCCAGCCCAGCGCCCGGCGCAGCGCGTCGGGCTCGTCCGGCCCCGCCGCCGCCCCCGCCCCCGCGAACACGTACTCGTGCAGCGTGGCCAGACCCAGCGACTCGAGCAGGCCGGGCGCCCGCTCCCCCGCCGCGCGCGGCAGGGCCAGGCCCAGCTCCATCAGCTGCTCGAACCGCCGCGTGACCGGCTGCACGTCCGGCGCCGCCGCGCAGGCCGCGGCCAGCGGCGCGTCGACCAGCGAGGGATGCACCGAGCACCACGTGTGGTGGGTCTTGCGGCGCTCCGCCAGGCGGAAGAACTCCCGCGCCCCCGGGCGAAACAGCCCCACCGAGCCGGCCGCCAGCCGCACCTCCCGGCCCGCCACGTCGGCCCGCGCCTCGCCCGCGAGCAGGACCACCAGCTGGTAGTCGCCCTGCACCCGCGGGCCGCAGGTCCCGCCGGGCTCGTAGACCACGTCGCCGAACAGCACGCGCGCGGACCGCGCGGAGCGTAGTCTTTTGGGTATGTTTTGGAGAGCGCTGTTGCTACCCATGGCCATGAAAGTATGCTAATGGGTATAAGCACCCCATGAGCACCGCAACGCCCGATTCTCCCCCCACCGCCGCCGGCCCGCGCCGGGACCGCTTCCCGGCGGTCCGCCCGCCGGGCTATTTCGCGGCCGACGCCGACCCCGCGGCGGTGCGGGCCTTCTACGCCGAGCACGGGTACCTGGTGCTGGAGGACGCCTTCAGCCCGGCGGAGGTCGCGGCGCTCAAGGCGGAGACGACGCTCATCTGCCGCGGCGACCGCGGCGAGCTGCCGGATCACCCGCACGCCGCGGCCGGCGAGTCCGACGACTCCGTGCTCGCGCGCTTCCTCTGCATCCATTTCCCGCACAAGTGCTCGCCGGTCATGCTCGCGGCGGCGCGCCAGGGCGCGACGATCAGCGCCCTCACCACCGTGATCGGCCCGAACGTGAAGTGCATGCAGTCGATGCTGTTCATCAAGTCCGCGGGCAAGCCGGGCCAGGCCTGGCACCAGGACGAGGATTACATCCCGACGCGCGACCGCTCCCTCACCGGTGCGTGGATCGCGATCGACCGCGCCACGGTGGAGAACGGCTGCCTCTGGGTCATCCCCGGCTCGCACCGCCCCGGCGTGCTGTGGCCGCAGCGGTGGCACGGCGACCGCCGCTTCGACTGCGCGGAGGAGTCCCACGGCTTTCCCTTCACCGACGACCAGGCCATCGCCGTCGAGGTCGAGGCCGGCGCCGTCGTGATCTTCAACGGCTACCTGCTGCACCGCTCGCTGCCCAACCGCGCCCCCGCGGGCACCTATCGGCGCTCGCTCGTGAACCACTACATGAGCTGCGAGTCGCACCTGCCGTGGGGCCAGCCGCCGGCGGGCGAGCACGTCGCGCATTTCGATTTCCGCGACGTCATCGTAGTGGCGGGCCAGGATCCCTACGCGTGGAAGGGCTATGTCGACGTCCACAAGCCCAGCGTGCGGCCCTCCGGCGAGGGCGGCTGCGGCAAGTGGGGCGGTGACCGCCCGTACCAGGAAGGCACCGGCCCGGGCGGCCAGTAGCCCACCCGCTCAGTGCGCGGCCAGTTCCGCCCGCACTGCCGCCAGGTCCCGCTGGAACGCCTCGCTGTGCAGGAAATCCCGCGCCAGCTCCTGGCCCAGCACGCGGCCGGCATAGATGTCGGTCGGGAAATGCACGCCGCCCTGCACGCGCAGCCAGCCGCTCTCGCGGCCCTTGGCCAGGATCGCCTCGCGCTGGGCCGGGAACAGCTCCGTCAGGACCAGGGCGTACAGCGTGGCCCGGGTCGAGTGGCCGCTGGGATAGCTGTAGTCGGTGCGCTCCTCATGCTCGACGGGATCCGTGAACCGGGCGGGATCGAGGTGGTAGGGACGGATCCGCTGCCAGTGCTTCTTGGCGACGCTGGTCACGGCCTTCGTCTCGCGCTCGAGCTCCTTGAACATCGCCTCGGTCTTGGGGAACTTGCCCGGCACCAACCACGGCCCGATGGCCGGGGCGAAGTGGAACACGGTGTGTTTCACCTCGTCCTGCGCGCGGGCGCGCTCGGCGGGCGTGCGGGCCAGATAAACCTGGTACGCCTCCTCGAGGTCGGCCGCGGCCTCGGCCGAGCCGAGGACCGGCGGCGGGGCCAGCAGCGCCACGGCGTCGGGCGCCGCCGCGCCCAGGTAGGGCAGCGACGGCTTCTCGGCGGCGCGCAGCGGCGCGACGACGAGCATCAGGGCAAACAGGGCGACGGAGACGGCGGACAGGCGGTGGAGTTTCATGCGGTGAGGTGTTGAGGGACCGGGCGCGCGCTCAGAACTCACCCGAGAGCGTGAGGAAGTAGTTTCTGGCCGGCAGGACGTTGAAGACGTCCTTCGTGTAGGCGTTCGCCGGGTTGGCATCGACGCCGTCGAGCACTTGCACCTTCTGGTTGAAGACATTGCTCACCTGCAGGCGGACCTTGAAGCTGCGGAACATCCCGAGGTTGGTTTTCCGGCCATAACCGATCGAGAGGTCGGCGAGCGAGTAGGATTGGCTGTGCACCGAGCGCGAGGCTCCGCCACCCGCCACGTCAGGATTCGTAATCGTGTCGTACACGAGCCAGCTGCCTACGTACTTCTGGGTGAATGAACCGAAGAATCCGCTGCGATGATCATAGACCAAGCCGAACGCCGCCGTGGCGTCAGGCACGGTGGGCACATCAAGCTTTGAACCCTTGAATTTCGCCCGATTGATCGAGCCGTTGCCGTACAAACTGAGCCCATTGCCCAGGTAATAGGTGGCCTCAGCTTCCGCGCCACTGTAATAGGCCCCGGCCGCAACCCCGATATAGGCCGGATCTCCGGAGGAATCCGTCGGGCCCTTGTAAGCGTAATTCTTGAAGTCGATATAGTAGACGTCGGCCGCCGCGTTGAACCGGTCCTGCTTGTACACCGTGCCCAACTGGTAGTTCCAAGTCTGCGCGGGCTTGATCGTGTTCGACGTCGGCACATCGACGTAGAACTGGTTGAGATTCGGCGCGAGCAGGCCCTGCGCCAGCTGGGCGTAGGCGGACCAGTCATTGTCCAGCCGGTAGTTGGTGGTGAGCGACGGCAGCGTCTTGGTCTCGGTGTGCTTGTAGAACAGCGGGTACCGCGCCTTGGTGCCGTTGACCCCCGCCTCAATGTCCCGGGTGTAATCGTAATACTTCAGGCCCGCATCGAGCGACAGCGCCTTCGTCGCCTGCCACTCGTACTCAATGAAGGGCTGGAGCGTCTTCGCGAAGGCCACCATGCGATAGCTGAAGTCGTAGTTCTCGGCGCCCACGGCGGTGGACGGATTGAGGGCGACGGGCGCGAACTGGACGGTGGCCGGGTTGACATCCACCGCGACCGGGCCGGTGGCCGTATAATTAAGGCCGTAGAGATAGCGCGGATTGCGGCTGTACTCGATCCAGACGCCGGCCTTGAAGGTGCCGAACGCATCCTGGTGGCTGAGGATGAAGTCGTCGCCGTAAGTGCGGTAGTTATTGACCTTATATGAACCGAGAAAATTGACGACGCTGGAAACCGTCTTGGTCTTCGGCTTTTCGTGACTCTCGTTGTTGTAGAAATAGGTATAGACTTTGTTGTCGATCTCCCAGTCCCCCACGCGACTGTTGAGGCCGATGTACTCGAAGTCCGCCTGCTTGTCCTGGTAGTTGTAGCCCGTGTAATCGGTTGCGTTCGGATTGTTGGACAAGCCGTAATTGCGGCCCAACGTGTCAATTTGCGCCTGCGTCACCGTGCCCGGATTGCTGAAGTGAATCCGGTTATAGCTGCTCAGGAACGTCAGCGTCGTGCTCCGCCCAACCGGCTGGAGGTATTTAATGTAGTAAGTGTCGCGCTGCATGTCGGAACTGGTGCGATACCCATCGGTCTCCATGCGCTGATAGCTGGCGATGACCGATGCCCCATTCCAGGCCGGCAGGAGGCCGGAGTTGACCTCGAAGTGTCCCAGCCGGGTGTTCCAGCTGCCAAGGCTCAGCGTCGGCACGAACGACGCCAGGAGGCGAGGATCCTTGGAGTACATGGCGATCGTGCCGCCGAAAGTGGCCTGTCCGATGTTGCTCGCGGTCCCGGGCCCGCGGTCGACCACCATCCGGCCGATCAGTTTCGCCGGAAAGTAACTTGTGGTGTGGTGCGAATAGTCGTTCTGGTCGCCGAACGGGATGCCGTCGAAGGTGACATTGTACTGAGCGTCGTCGAATCCGCGCATCGTCAGGTGCTTCGACTCGCTCAGACCGGGACCGTTCGTCTCGACGTTCGAGACGCTAGGAGCGATATTGGCGATGGTCGCGAAGTCCGCGGTTGGCGCGACATTGTTGGATATATATTGCAGACCAATGACCGACATTGGCTGGCGAGCCTCCAGGACGCTGTCGGTCGGGGCCTGGACCAAGGCCGAGGTTTTGCTCTCGCGCACCTCGAACTCCTCGAGGCGCACGGCCTGGTCCTTGGCATTCGTCACGGGGTCGTCGGCCCGCGCGGCGGCGGGAAAGAGGGCGGCGGCCAGGGTGGCCGCGGCGAGAGCTTGCAGAACGAAACGAGGGCGTGGGTGATAAGTCAGGTTCACGCTGTCAAAATTAGCGGGCGATTATTACGGCCGCATGGCGGCCAGGTGACGTGACAGTGAAGCTCGTCCGGCCCGTCCCCGCGTCCTACCCGGCAATTTTGCTCGCCGCGCCCCGCCCGACGAACCACACCGGGGTGCCCCAGCCGCCGCGCCCCCGCCCGCGGCCGCCCACCCCACCCATGTCCACGCGCCGCGACTTTCTCCGCACCACCGCGCTCGGCGCCACCGCGCTGGCGCTCACGTCCCGGCTGCCCGGCGCCGGCGACTCCGCGCCGCCCGACCCCGCCGCCGCGCGCCGCGCGCTCACCGCGGGACACCGCAACCTCTTTAACGGCGACACCTGCGTCTATTTCTACAATCCCGAGCGCTGGCAGCCCGAGGGCGGGCCGTTCACGGCGCGGGCGATCCACCGCTACGTCGCGAACCTCCGGCAGTGCGGCATCGACACGTTTATCATCAATGCCAACGCCTCGAAGGCCTGGTACCCGAGCAAGGCCATCCCCTCGATCCTCGACGGCTACCGGCGCGGCGACCGCGAGTTCTTCCGCGGCCACGCGGTCTGCGGCGGCTTCACGAAACCGGACGAGGTCGAGACGTACATGGACGGCGCCGTCGTCTTTTTTAACCGCTACCTCGACCTGCTCGAGGCGGGCGTGGACTGGCTCGCCGAGACCGCCCGCGCCTGCCGCGCGGAGGACGTCGCGCCGTGGGTCAGCATCCGGATGAACGACCTGCACGGCCACCGGAATTTCACCGGCAGTTTCTTCAACCACCCGCTGCTCAAGCGCCCGGAGATGCGGCTGCACCACAGCACGTATCCCGGCATGGCGGGCGACCCCACCTATCGCGAGGGGCTGAACTACGAGCTCCCGGAGGTGCGCGACCTGATGTTCGCCCAGATCCGCGAGGTGGTGGAGGACTACGACTTCGACGGGCTGGAGCTCGACTGGTGGCGCCAGCCGCTGTGCTGCGAGCCGAACGCCTCCGAGGCCACCGTGGCGATGATGACCGACTGGTTCCGTGGCATCCGCGCGCTGACGCAGCGCCGCGCCGCCCGGAACGGCCGGCCGTATTACTTCGGGCTGCGCCTGCCCGGCCGGCTGGAGTCGCTGCGAAGCATCGGGATCGACGTGGTGACGCTCTGCCGCGAGGGCACGGTTGATTTCCTCTGCCCCTCGGGATTCTGGCGCACGGCCTGGGACCTGCCGCACGACGACCTGCGCCGCCAGGTGGGCGAGCACCCGGCGATCTACGGGGTGATCGAGGACGGCGCCAACGCCATCCCCACCCTCGCGCCGGCCCTGAAGGCCACGCGCGACATCCGCCTGATCTCCTCCAGCCGCGAGATGCTCCATGCCAACGCCGCCGGGAAGCTCGTGCTCGGCGCCGACGGCATCGAGTGGTTCAACTTCTACTGCACCGACCAGGCCCGCATCCCGGGACTGGTCTCGGACTATTCGCTCCTCCGCGACATCCACCGGCTCGACCTGCTGCGCGGCCAGCCGAAGCACTACGCTTTCGCCGACCGCGGCTTCACCGGCCTCGCGCAGCCGCCCTTCGAGGCGCCGCCGCAGGTGCCGGTGATCCTCGAGCACAACTGGCGGCAGTCCTTCCGCCTGCCGATGTGCGCCGAGCCCGCCGACCGTGGACTCAAGCTGGTCGTCCAGGTCGTGGTGAAAAAAACGGATCCCGTCGGCGAGCTGCCGGTGGTCTTCAACGCCTGCTGGCCCCAGGCCAAGCGCACCGCGACCGACCGCCTGCTGTATCCCAGCGGACCGTTCACGCACCACGCGCCGGACCACGTCGCCTACAACTACGAGCTGCCCGTCACCCTGATCCGCGACGGCTGGAACGAGATTGTGGTCGAAAACGGCCACGCCCAGCCGGTCACGATCGTCTGCCTCGAGCTCGCGGTCATGCCCGTCGGCTGAAGCCAGCGCTGGATCCAGTCAGGCATCCGCCGACTGTGCTTGGAACCGCAGGAGCTTTGGGTCTGAAATGAGGGTTCATCAGCGTCCATTAGCGGTTTCCCAAATCCATGAGCACCTCCGCCGCCCCGAACCAACCTGCCCGCCCATGGCTGTCCCGCCACTGGCTCTGGTTCGTGCCCACGATGGCGGTCGCCGCCGCGGTGTTTCTCCTCGGGTTCTTCGTCGTGGTCACCGGCAACGTGAAATCCTCGGAGGTCCACCAGCTGGCCCTGGCCCGCGTGCAGGCGTCGCCCGCCGTGGCGGTCGCGCTCGGCACCCCGCTCACCGAGGGCTTCCTGGTCAAGGGCAACGTCCACGTCAGCGGCCCCTCCGGGCAGGCCCAGCTGGAAATCCCGCTCCAGGGTCCGAAGGGCTCCGCCACGGTCTATGTGGCGGCGGAGAAGACCAAGGGGGTGTGGCACTTCGGCTTTTTCACGGTGCAGCCGGCGGGGGCGCGCGACCGGATCGACCTGTCCGACCCCCAGGGGGCGCGCTGAATTGGCCGGCGGGGCGGGCGGGGACCTGAAAAACCCTGTAACCTTCCGGGTCGCCGGAGGTTTTTACCGGCAACCAGCCATGTTGCCGCTTCCCCGCCGTGCTTGCCTCCTATCCAGATATTCGTGTCACCTCGCCGTCCTTCGTGGTTAACTCCCCGTCCGAAGCCGTGGACCCCGCGACCGACACTCTTTCCGACCATGAGCTGATGCTCGCCGTGCGCGACGGCGAGCTGGATGCCTTGGGAGAGCTTTTTGAGCGGCACCACGGGCCGCTGTTCGGTTTCCTGGTCAAACTCACCGGCCAGCGCACCGCGGCGGAGGACATCGTGCAGACCGTCTTCCAGCGGATGCTGAAATACCGGCACACCTACCGCGACGAAGGCAGCTTCACGGCCTGGATGTATCACCTGGGCCGCCGGTGCGCCGCCGACTATTTCCGCCGCCACCAGGCCACGCCCGCGGCCACCGATCCGGCCGACCTGCAGGACCACCCCGACGAGGCCCCGCACGCCGGGGAAAACGCCGCCGTCCGCGACGACCACGCGCTGCTTCACACCGCGCTGAACCGGCTCGACCGCGACGACCGCGAGGTCCTCCTCCTCAGCCGCTTCCAGGAGCTCTCGTTCGCCGAGATCGCCGGCATCCTCGAGTGCTCCGTCGGCGCGGCCAAGGTCCGCGCCCACCGCGCGCTCCGCGAGCTCCGTGACGTCTACTTCCAGCTCCAGAAACAGAAGCTCTCCTAGCCCGCAGCCCGCCCTTCAACCCAACTTTTGCCATGAACTGCACCGAAACCCAGGAACGCCTGCCCGATGAGCTGTCCGGCCGCCTCGACCCGGCCGAGACCGCCGAAGTTCGCGCCCATCTCGCCGCCTGCCCCGTGTGCCGGCACGAGCACTCGGCCCTCGGCCAGACGCTTTCCGCCCTCGACACGCTCCCCATCGCCTCGCCCAGCCCCGCGCTGCGCCGGAACTGCTACGCGATGCTCGAGGCCGAGAAGCGCTCCCTCGCCCCCACCCGCGCCGCCGCCGCGCGCCCGTCCCGTCCCGCCCACTTCTCCATCCTGCGCTGGATCCTCGCCCCCGCCGGCGTCGCGGCCCTGGTGTGCGGCGGCTTCTTCGCCGGCACGCGCTTCGCTCCGCCCGCCCCCGCCCCGGGCCTCGACCCCGCGACCAAGCAGGAGCTCGCCGAGCTCCGCGCCCGCGTCGACTCCGTCGGCCAGCTCGTCGGCATGTCCCTCCTGCAGCAGCGCTCCACCAGCGAGCGGCTCCAGAACGTCCTCGCCACGCTCGACCAGCGCAACCCCGGCCAGAAGGTCATCGCCGACCTGATCGGCTCGCTCGCGCTCGACCCGAGCACCAACGTCCGGCTCTCCGCCCTCGACGCCCTCTACCCGCACTCCAACCAGCCGATCGTCCGCTCCGGCGTGCTCGCCACGCTCCCCCGCGAGCAGAACCCGCTCGTCCAGGTCGCGATGATCGACTTCCTCGTCGCCGCCCGCAGCCACGAGGCCGTGCCCGCGCTCGAGCAGCTCGCCCGCAATGACACCATCGACCACGCCGTCCGCGAGGCGGCCAAGCGCGGCCTCGCCCAACTCTGAGTCCCACCGCCCGTCCCACCTCAACCCTCCCCCCTATCGCCATGCAACACACCACCCGCCTCTACCCGTCGCTTCTCATCGCCGCCGCCATGAGCCTCCTGCTGCTCACCGTCGCCCGCGCTGACGAGAACGAGACCACCACCATCAAGTTCTCGGACCCGGCCAAGCCCGGCTTCCTCCGCGTCAACGTCGCCAGCGGCGATGTCACGATCCACGGCGCCGACACCACCGACGTCACCGTCCAGACCGACCTCAAGCCCGAGGCCCCCGCCCAGCGCAAGGACGGCCTGCGCGTGCTGACGTCCGCCGCCAGCTACTCCCTCACCGAGAACCACAACGTGGTCACCCTCAGCTATGGCACCGAGAGCTGGGGCGGCGGGTCGAACAGCGGCAGCTTCGAGATCAGCGTGCCCCACGGCACCGCCGTCATCGTCACCTGCAGCTACGCGGGCGACGTGCGGATCGAGGACATCACCGGCTCCATCGACGTCAAGGGCCTCAACGGCGAGGTCACGCTCAACAACATCTCCGGCGCCGCGCTCGTCGAGACGATCAACGGCGAGATCCATGCCGACGTGCGGGAGCTCGTCGACGGCAAGCCGCTCTCCTTCACCTCGATGAATGGCGAAGTCACGCTTCACCTGCCCGCCACCGCCAAGGCCAACGTGAGCCTCCGCTCCCACAACGGTTCCATCCTCACCGATTTTGACGACAAGGCCCTCGTGACCAAGACCGAGTCCGTCCACTCCCCCTTCCACATCCGCAGCCGCGTTGGAAAGCGCGTCAACACCAACGGCGAGGACGCCACCGAGGCCCAGGTCGAGGCCGCCGTCCATGAGGCTGTCATCGCCGGGGCCGAGGCTGCGCACGAGGCCGCCAACGCCATCAAGGAAGCCGCCCACGCCGCCCGCGAGGCGGCCCGCGAGTCCGAGCGCACGCCCCGCGCCGAAAGCGACGGCGAATCTCCGCCCGCGCCGCTCGCGCCGCTGGCGCCCCTGCCCCCGATGACCGGCGGCAAGATCGTCACCGGCACGCTCAACGGCGGCGGTCCCGAGATCCGGATCACCACGATGAACGGCGACATCACCCTCCGGAAGTCCGAGGCGAAATAAGCCCCGCCAGCGCCGCCCAGGATCCGAGGCCGGAGCCCACCCGGGTTCCGGCCTCGAGTTTTGGGGCCCGGCGATCGCCCGGGGCCCATTCGGACCAGAAACATGGACCTTTGGCCCAGTTTGCGTTTCCCAGCAGATGACTACCTTGGAAGTCTCGACCTCCGCCCAATCTTTTCCGCCATGCTCACGTCCGTCATCGTCATCGCCCTCCTGACCGCCCTCGTGGCGACCGAATCCGATTTTTCGGGCCGGGGCGGCGCGGACTGATTGATCGAAGGCGAACGGGCCGTTCTCAACGTCGCTTGGCCCTTGACCGCCGGGATTTGACGTTTGCCGTCCGCCTCCGCCCTCGCGGAGGCTGAGGGCTGTGTCTCCGCCCCGTTTCCTGCGCGCCCTGTCCTCGCCGAACTACCGGCGGTATTTCACCGGGCAGTGCGTGTCGCTGATGGGGAACTGGATGACGACCACGGCGGCGCTGTGGCTCGTCTACAAGCTCTCCGGCGACCCGTTCCACGTCGGGCTCGTGGGCTTCGCCAACCAGATTCCCGTGCTCCTGCTCGCCCCGTTTGCCGGCGTCTGGGTGGACCGCCTCGACGCGCTCCGGCTGGTGCGCGTGACACAGGTGCTCTCGATGCTCCAGTCCGCCGCGCTGGCGGTGCTCACGCTGTCCGGGCACATGACGGTCCCCTGGCTCATCTCGCTCTGCCTGGTGCAGGGCCTGATCAACGCCCTCGACTGGCCCGCGCGCCAGGCCCTGACCTACCCCCTCGCGGGCAATCCGGCGCTGCTGGAAAACGTCATCGTCCTGAACTCAATCACGTTCAACCTCGCTCGCCTCATCGGCCCGGCCGTCGCGGGCTTCGTCATCGCCGCCACCAGCCCGGGAATCTGCTTCGCGGTCGACGCGCTCAGCTACGTGGCGGTGCTGGTGGCGCTCGCGCGGGTGCAGTTGCCCCCGCACCTGCCCCGCCGGCACGAGGCCCATCCGCTCGCCGACCTGCGCGAGGGCGTCCGCTACGCGCTCCGCCACGCCACGATCCGCCGCGTGCTGCTGATGGTGCCGGTGATCGGCCTCGCGGGCTTCGCCCACAGCATCCTCGCCCCCGTCTTCGCGGGGACGATCTACCACGGCGACGCGCGCACGCTTGGCTTCCTGCTCTCCGCGACCGGCGTCGGGGCGCTGGTCGCCGGCGTGTCGCTGACCCTCCGCACCTCGCCGACCGGTCAGGAGGCCATCGTCGCCCTCGGCGCGGCGATCGGCGGCGCCGGGCTGGCCGGCATGGCACTCGCGCCGAACTTCCTGCTGGCGCTGCCCTGCTTCGCGGCGGCGGGCGCGGGCGGCGTGCTCGTCATGGCCTCGAGCAACACCGTGCTGCAGGCCGCGGTGGAGCACGACAAGCGCGGGCGGATCATGAGCCTCTTTGCCACCGGCCAGAGCCTGTTTCCCGTCGGCAGCCTGCTGGCGGGCGCCGCCGCCTCGGCCTTCGGCGCCCCCGTCACGATCGCCGCCTGCGGCGGCATCTGCCTGGCCGCCGCCGCGGTGTTCCGCCGGGCGTCGCTGCGGGCGGCCTCCGTCCGGCACCCGGACCCGGCCGGTGGAGCATGAACGCGGCTTGTGCCGGAAAATTCTGTCGTTAGCGTTTCACCTGTGTCTGCCCCGCCCCTCACCGACCTCGCCAGCCCGCCGCGCACCTTCTGGCAGCGCCGCGTGCGCGATCCGATCGTCGCGCAGCTGACGCAGGGCATCACCCCGGAGAAGATCGCGCTCACGCTTGCGGTCGGCAGTGCCTTCGCCCTCTTCCCGATCCTCGGCACCACCACGCTGCTGTGCTTCCTCGTGGCGATCGGGCTGCGGCTGAACCAGCCGATCGTGCAGCTCATCAACCAGGCGCTCTGGCCGCTGCACCTCCCGGTGATCTTCGCCTGCGTGCGGCTGGGCGAGGCGATCTTCGGCGCGCCGCACGTGCGGCTCGGGGTCCGGCACATGCACGACCTGCTGTGGAGCGACCCAACCCTGTTCTTCCGCCAGTTTGGCCTCACGATGCTCTACGCCGTCGTGGCCTGGGCGGTCGTGGCCCCCTTCTACATCACGGCCGTCTACTACATTTCGCTGCCGATCACCCGCCGGGTCGCGTTTCTGAAGAATCGGGCGGAGGCCGCCGAGATCCCGGACACCCCGCCGCCGACGCCCTGATCGCCACCGGGCTGGATCAGCCCGGCAGCTGGAACTCCTGGAGCCGCGCCTTCAGGTCCCGGAGGAACGCCGCGGCGCCCGCGCCGTTCACGACCTTGTGGTCGAAGGTGAGGGAGAGCGTGACCACCTCCGTCGGGTGCACGACCCCGCCGGCGTTGATCATCCGCTCGTGCGCCGTGCCGATGAACAGCGTGCCCATGGCGGGCGGCACCACGATCGGCCAGGCCTTCTCGACGCCGAACGCGCCGAGGCTGGTCAGGTTGAGCGGGGCCTGGACGTCCTCGACCTTGCCGCCGCGCGTGGCCTCGACCGCGGCCTGGTAGGCGGCGGCGAATTCCGGCCACGAGAGGCGGTTGCTGCGGCGGATCACCGCCGTGGCCAGCCGGTCGCCCTCAAGGGCCACCGCCACGCCCAGGTCGAAATCCGACTGCTCATAGATCGCGCCGTCCTTGGTCACGATGCACCGGAAGGCGGCGTGCGACTCCATCGCGCGGACCACGCACCAGCCCATCATCGCCGACGGCGACGGCGCCGCCGGGCCGAGCACCCGCTTGGCCTGCTCGCGCGCGACGCGGATGGCGGCGTAGCGCGCGTCCATCTCCATGTTGGCGGGGACGACGTGGCTGAGCCGGCGCGTGATCGCCGCCGGCAGCGCGGGATCGCGGCGCTCGCCGGCGGGAGCGGGCTGGGCCGCGACCGACGCAGGCCGCGGCGTCTGCAGTTGCTGCAGGCTGGGATGGGCCGGCGGCACCGGGGTCGGGGCCGCCGTGGCGGCCGCGGCCGTCACGACCGCAATTTCCTGCCCGATCTCGACCATGTCGTCGGGCTTGATGTGCCAGGCCTTGAAGGTGCCGTGGTACGAGGCCTCGATGGGATAGACGGCCTTGTCCGTCTCCACCTCGCAGAGCACGTCGTCGGGGCTGACCGCGTCGCCGGGCTGCTTGCGGAGGGCGACCACCCGCGCCGCGCGCAGGCCCTCGCCCATGATCGGGACTTTCACGATGATTTCGCTGGCTCCGGGCACGACGCTCTCTAGCGGGGGCGCGGACGGGTCGGAAGCCGAAACCGCCGAGGGGAACGGGGCCTGGCTGGTGCGCGGCGCCGCGGCGGAGGTCACACGGCGCACCGCCTCGACGATGCGGCGGGTGTCCGGCAGGGCGGCGTACTCGTAGATCGGGTTGTAGCCGATCATGACGTTGCCCTTCGAGACCAGCACGGGGGGCGCGACCATCCGGCTCCAGACGTCGGGCCGGCCCGCGAGATGGGAGATGATCATCTGGCCGACGGAGCAGTTCTCCGTGTCCTCCTGCACGACGACCAGCCGGCCCGTCTTGCGCACCGACTCCTCCACGAGCTCGCGGTCCCAGGGCACGATCGAGCGCAGGTCGATCAGCTCGACGCTGACCTGGCCGGCCAAGGCCGCGACGGCCTCGAGCGATTTCTCCATGGTGTTGCCCCAGGCGACGACCGTGACGTCCTTGCCCTCGGTCCGGCAGCGCGCCTGGCCGATCGGCACCGCCATCACCGGCTCCGTCGTCGTGCCCTCGGCCCAGAGCAGGTGCTTCGGCACGAGCACGATGACCGGGTCCTCCGAGTGCATCGCGGTCCAGAACAGCCCGGCCGCGTCCTCGGGCGTGCTCGGGATGACGACGCTGAGCCCGGGGAAATGCGCGATGGCCGACTCGTTTGCCTGCGAGTGCCAGAGCGAGCCGCCGGGCAGGTAGGCGCCGTAGGGGGCGTAGATCACCACCGGGCAGGACCAGCGGCCGTTGGTGCGCCAGCGGAGCGTCGCGAGGTTGGTCACGAGCTGGTTCCAGCCCGGGTAGATGAAGTCGATGAACTGCAGCTCGAACACCGGACGCTTGCCGTAGCTGGCGAGCCCGCAGGCCACGCCGAGGATCGTGCTCTCCGCGAGCGGGGAGTTGAACACCTGCCCGGGAAAATCCGTCGAGAGCTTCTGCGTGAGGCGGAACACCCCGCCCTTCGGGTCCTCCACGTCCTCGCCGAAGATCAGCCGGCCGGGATCGGAGTCGAGCCCGGCCCGCAGCGTGAGGTTGATGACGTCGCCCATGCGGTAGGTGCCCGGCTTCAGCACCTGCTCGTCGAGCTCGGCCGGCACGGAGGAGACGTTGGTCTCAAGCTCGTTGGCCACGGGGTTCTCGGCCTGCTCGGCGGCCACGTAATCCAGGCGGACCCGCTCCTTCGTCTCCTTGTCCAGCCGCTCGTACTCCGCCTCGGTCAGCTCGCCCTCGGCGATGAGCTGCGCCTTGAGCGTCATGAGCGGGTCGCGCTCGGCCAGCGTGGCGAGGTCGGCCTTGCTGCGGTAGATGGCCTGGTCGTCCGAGCTCGTGTGGCTCGAGAGCCGCTCCAGCTTCACCCAGAGCAGCACGGGCCCGCCGCCGGCGCGGATCTCCGCCAGCGCGGTCTCGGCCGCGGCGTGCACGGCCTCGACGTCCCAGCCGTCCACCGCGCGCCACTGCTCCTCGTTCAGCACGGCGAGCGCGCGCGGCGTCTGCTTCGCGGTCGGGGTGCTGATGCCGTAGCCGTTGTCCTCGACGATGAAGAGCATCGGCAGGTGCCGCTCCTGCGCGAAGCACACCGCCTCGTAGAAGTCCCCCTGGCGCGTCGCGGCGTCGCCGACGGTTGTGACCACCAGGCTCGCCTTGGCGTCGAGCTGCATGCCCCACGCCATGCCGCAGGCCGGGAGCAGCTGCGCCGCGGTCGGCGTGGGCACGCTCCAGATGTTCTGCTCGCGGTAGCTGTAGTGCGAGGGCATCTGCCGCCCGCCCGAGGACGAGTCGCGCTTCGCCATGTAGTCGAGCGCCAGCTGCCGCGTGGTCACACCTCGACCGAGCACGAGGCCGCGGTCGCGGTAGTACGGCACGACGTAGTCGTCGGGCTGCAGCTGGAGGCCGACCGCCGCGAGCGCCTCGTGGCCGCGGCCGGACACGTGGAAATGGCCCTTGCCCTGGCGGTTGAGGTTCTCCTCGCGCAGGTCGCCGTGGCGGCTCTCCAGGAGGAGCGACAGCAGGCGGTGCTTGAGCGGGGTGGACAGGCGGGACGCGACAGAAGGCATGGGGGCTCCGTGGTCGGGACGGGGTCGTTTGGGATGGCGGGAATAGAGGCGGGCGGAGCGCCCGCATCAATGCGTTTTCGGTCCAAGACCCCCCGGTCCCGGCATCTTAGAATCCCGACTAATTTCCGCCGTTTCCGGCGAAAAAATGCTGGCGGGGACGGAACCAAGTCCGGCCGCGGGCAAAGCCGCGTTTGCCGGGAATCCTCAGGCCCCCCCGGGGCTTTTCGCGTAGCGCATGAGGCCGCCGCGGAAGGCGGGGAAGCCCGTGCCCATGAGCAGGGCGAAGTCCGCGTCGTCCGCCGACTTGAGCACGCCCTCGTCGAGCACGCGCCGGGTCTCGTCGATCATCACGCGGTTCAGCCGCCGCTCGATCTCCGCCGCCGTCAGCGGGGAGCGCGCCGCCGGCGCAAAGCCCGCCATCGCGGGGTTCAGCGCCTCCTTGCCGCCGGCGTACATGTAGAAGCCCGCGCTGGCGCCGTTCTTCCGGCCCTTGAGGCCCGCGGCCAGCATCCGGCGGCACACGGTCGTGGCGTGGAAGCGGCCGGGGAAATAATGTGCCATCTCGCCGAAGATGAAGTCGGTGACATCCACGCCCACCTCGTCGATCAGCCGGGCCGGGCCCATCGGCCAGCCCCAGTCGCGCAGCGCCGCGTCGAGGGTGTCCGTCGGCACGCCTTCCTCCCAGAGCTGGCAGGCCGCGTTGAGATAAAAGAACAGCACGCGCGTCACGAGGAACCCCGGCGACGACCGGCAGATCACCGGGCTCTTGCCCAGCGCCTTGGCGAACGCGAGCGTGCGCTCCGCCGTTGCGCGGGTCGTGTGCGGGCTGAGCACGAGCTCGATCAGCGCCATGCGGCTGACGGGGTTGAAGAAGTGGATCCCGATCGTCCGCCCGGGCGGCGCCACCGGCGCCGTCAGCTCCTCGATCGGCAGCGCCGAGGTGTTCGACGCCAGCACGCAGTCGGGCCGCACGATGCCGCCGAGCTCGGCAAAGAGCTGCTGCTTCGCCGCCACGTTCTCCACGATCGCCTCGATCACGAGGTCGCACTCGGCGAAGCCGTCCCACGCCGTCGTGGTCCGCACGCGCGCCAGGCCCGCCGCCGCCGCCTCGGCGGTCATCTTCTTGCGCGCCACGGCCTCGTCGAACACGCCGCGGATCACGGCCAGGCCGCGCTCGACGAACTCGGGCTTCACGTCGCGGAGCACGACGTCATGCCCGCGCGCCGCGCACCATTGCGCGATGCCCGAGCCCATGACACCCGCGCCGACGACGCCGATCCTGCGGAACGGCGCGGGGGCCGCGCCACCCGCCGCCGGCGGAAACCAGGCGTCCACCGTGAGCTTCTTCACGGCCTCCCGGAGGAAAAAGACGTGGATGAGGTTCCGGCAGACCTCGCCCGCGGTGATCTCGCCGAACACGCGCGCCTCCTCGGCCAGCGCGGCCTCGAGGGGCGCGCCCGCCGTGCGCTCGATCACCGCGATCGCGGCCAGCGGCGCCGGCTCGCGGCCGCGCGTGCGCTTGGTCACGTCGGCCCGCACGCCCGCGAAATACGCC